>NZ_JACBXD010000099.1 GCF_013870525.1 Amycolatopsis pittospori | reverse complement strand
GCCGCGGCCAGGTTCCGCGGGTCGAAACCCTGCGCGTGCCGGGAAAGGATGCCGAATTCGTCCTCACGCGACGGTGTCGGCATGGTCAGCTTCAGCAGGAACCGGTCCAGCTGCGCCTCGGGAAGCGGGTACGTGCCTTCGTATTCGACCGGGTTCTGCGTCGCGATGACGATGAACGGGTCGGGCAGCGGCCGGGTCTTGCCGTCGCTGGAGACCTGCCGCTCTTCCATCGCCTCCAGCAGCGACGACTGCGTCTTCGGCGGCGTGCGGTTGATCTCGTCCGCCAGCAACAGATTCGTGAAGACCGGGCCCTCACGGAAGGAGAACTCGCCACTGTGCGCGTCGTAGACGATCGAGCCGGTGACATCACCCGGCATCAGGTCCGGCGTGAACTGCACGCGGGTCGTCTTCAGATCCAGCGCCGCGGCCAAAGCCCGCACCAGCAACGTCTTCGCCACACCGGGCACACCTTCGAGCAGCACGTGCCCCCGGCACAGCAACGCGATGATGAGCCCGGTGATCGCCGCGTCGTTGCCCACGACGGCCTTCCCGACCTCGGCACGCAGGGCGATCAACGCCGCCCGCGCCTCAGCCGCACCGTCCACACCGGACTGCTCGGTCTGTTCGATACTCAAGACCGCTCCACCTCTCGTTCCACGACGTCGAGTCCGTCCGCCAGCCGCACCAGCGCGGTGTCGTCCGCGGGCGGGTCCCCGTACAGCAGCGCGCCGATCTCGGCCGGGGCCCGGCCGGTCCGCGCGGCGACGGATTCCACCAGTGCCGCGGGTTCGGCGTCGCGGGTCAGCCCCAGCAACGGCCGAAGCCGCGCGCGGGCCGCCTCACGCAGGGTCTCCCCGGCATGCGCGGCGGCCTTCGCCTTTCGATACAACCGGGCCCGTCCCTCGGTGGCCTCGGCCGCGCGCACCACCACCGGGATCGGCTCGGTCACCACCGGCCCGAGCCTCCTGGAGCGCCACAGTGCCAGCAGCACCACCGCGACGCCCGCCTGCAGAGCCGCGTACGACCAGCCCGCCGGGATCAGTTCGGTCAACGGCTTCTTTTCGTTCTCCAGCAAGGGATCAGCCGGTGTCGGCAGGTACCAGACGAGCCGATCGTGCTTCCCGAGCATTCTCATCGCCAGCGCCGCGTTGCCCTCACCGGCCAGCCATTCGTTGGTCAGCGGCGCGGGAGCGCCGAGCACGGTGACCGTCGCTTGTGGACCGGGTACTTCGAGATACGAGCCGCCGTAGCATTCCTGCGCCCTCGGCTGGGTGGCCGTGTACTTCAGGCCGCCCAGGGTGGCGCTCCCGGCGGCGACGGGATCCGCCGCCTGGCAGTCGGGGCCGCGGGTCTCCACTTCGAGCTGACCGTTCACCGTCACACCGGGAAGGACCTCGTCGACCGTGCCCGCGCTCGGCTGCACCAGGACGATATGCGAAGCGATGCGCCGGAGTTCGGTGAACGTGCGCGCGGGGACGTAGGCGGGCTGACTGATCAAGACGGTCGCCTTCCCCGCGACGTCGTCGGCCTCGGCCGCCGTGCGCACCGTGATGATCTCGACGCCTTCGCGTTCCAGCAGCGTCGCCAGCGCGCGGCTGCCGCCGGGCTCGTACGAACCCGGTTCGAGCGCGCCGGTGGTCTGATCGCCGCGAAAGAGGACGAGCAGCGTCCCGGTGAGCACGATCAGGAGGACGACCGCGAGCGGGAGCCGTACCCCGCGCCAGATCCGGCGGGCGTCGGGCGAAACCGACGTCATCCGGCCGCCAACGCGACAGGCCGGGCACGACGGCAGCGTTCGTCCAAATCGGACAGTGAGCGATAGCCGGCTTCGGTCGCCGGGATCCCGCCATAGTGGACATCGTCGAACAGCCGGGCACCTGCGCTCAGGGAGCCGGCGACGCCGGGCAGCAGCCGTCCCGCCTCGGCCGCGGCCTCGTCGGCGGTGCGCCCGGACTTCTCGTCGAGCAGCGCGCGCTCCTCCAAGGACCGCACCACCGCACGGAAGATCTCGCGGACGGCCTCGTCGAAATCACCCCGCGCGGCGGCGTCCTCGGCCGACTTGCGGTGTTCGCCGGATTCCTTCCGCTGCCCGGCGAAGACGGCGCGATCGCTCTTGGCTGCCGTCGCCAGCGGACCCGACCGCAGCCGGATCACCACCACCAGCACGATCAGCACGACGACCAGCAGCACCACGGCGAAGATCCCGCCGGGCACGGCGCCATCGACGGTGTTGAGGAACCGCAGCAGGTTCTCGGCCACCCAGTTGAACGCCTCGATCAACCAGCTCGGTTTCGCGGACTGGTAAGCCGAACCCGAGAGTTCCTCGGTGGCGCGCAGCCGGGCGGTGTCCCGGTCGATGTCGACCGGGACCTCCGTGAGGAAGCGCGTCACCATGCCTGCGGCGACGGCGGGGGCGTGATGCCGGCCGCGCGGGCCAGCTCGATGTCCATGCCCTCGCGGCGCATCCGCTGGTCGATGTAGAGGATCACGGTGACCAGCGCGGTGAACGGCCCGACGATCGTCTGCGCGATCACCGTGCCCACCGACTGCAGGATCAGGTCACCGGTCGACGGAATGTACACCTGGTCCATATCGCCGAAAATGGACAGGAACGCGCTGAAGCTGAACGGCGTCGTGATGATCATCGCCAGGAACGCCGAGATCACGGCGGCCAGCAGCAGGATCCCGAAGACCCGCCAGAACATCCCCGAGACCAGCTTCACCGACCGGCGGAACGCCTCGCGCACGGTGCCGCGTTCCAGCAGCAGCGCCGGGCTGGCCAGCGCCCAGAAGGTGAACGGGATGATCGCGGGCACCAGGCAGAAGATCGCCGCGACCATGATCGCCAGCGTGTAGAGCACCGTCAGCCCGAGTAGCGGCAGGAGCCGTCCCGCGGCCTCCTTCACCGCGTCCTTGAAGACGATCGGTTTGCCCAGTGCGGCCTTGCCCATCAAGACGGTCAGGAACCCGGTGAGCAGCGTGGTCCCGATCATGGTGGCGAGGAGGCTGACGAAGCTCACCGCCAAGGACCCGCCGAGCATGTCCACCATCTGGTTCAGCAGTTCTTGATCGGTGGCCGCCGGACCGAGATCGCGGAGCCGCTCGAGGTCCTCGGTCGTGTCGATCAGCAGTAGCCCGATCAGATCGATGGCCGCGGTCAGCACGGCGGTCACGGCGGCGGCGCCGAACACCATCCGCCAGTACCGGCGCATGGTCGTGACCGCGCCGTCGAGGATGTCGGTCAGGTTCAGCGGGCGCAGCGGGATGACACCCGGCCTGCCGAGGCCGACCTTCCAATTCGGAACCTGCTGCTGCGGCGGCTGATAGGACGGCAACGGGGGCGGCGGTACGGCCCCCGACGGGGACTGCCACTGCTGCTCCGGCTGCTGCGGCGCCGATGGCGGCCGCACTTCACCCTGCGGCGGCGTCGGTGCGTCCGACTGCGGCGGGGGTGACCCGTCCGCCTGCGGCTTCGGAGTCTCGGTACCTTCCGGTCCGGACGGTCCGCCGGTCTCCGTCATGCGACAGCCCCTTACCCGTTCACGTTGCTTACGCACACTCTTCCAGAGGGTCCGACACCCAGCCAGAGCTGGGGGGACGACACTGATGGGTGACCGCTCGCCTCACGCTGGATACCCTCTGCAGCCGAGCAGTGGGAGGGTGCGCCGTTAGCTCGTTATGCTGAACATCGGGCCGGGTACCCCCGGCTCGCCCCTAGAACGACCGGGACCGACTTGATGACGCAACCGCCCCACGGCCAGTGGCCGCCACGCGGCGCCGTCCAGCCACCGCCCGTGCACGGCCAGCCCCCTGCCCAGTGGCACGGCGCGCCACACCAGTTCCCGACGCCGCCGCGCCGATCCGTGGGCGCGATCATCGGCATCTGCCTCGGCGCGGTCGCGGTGCTGGTCCTCGGCTTGGTCGCGATCGTCTCACTCAATCGTGGCGACAAGGACCCCGTGGCCAACGCTGGGTATTCGACCCTGCCGAACCCGACGTCCCCGGCCGCGCTGCCGCCGAGCGGGTCGTCGTCACCCTCGTCCTCGCCGAACCCGTTCCCGACGTCACCGTCCAGGACGCCGTCGTCACCGAGCGGACCGCAGAAGATCCTCAAACTCGGCGACCACCCGATCCTCCAGGATCCCAACGCCGGCCTCCAGAACCGCGTCTGCTCGCTGCCGCAGTGGCAGAGCAGCCAGGCGGCCTCCGAAGCGTTCTTCACCGCCGCGGGCAAATGCCTGGACGACGCGTGGGGCCCGTTCCTCGAGGCCTACCGCCTGCCGTTCACCCCGCCCGCGCTGCACTTCCCGACCGGTGCCAGCTTCGAGACCGAATGCGGCACGATCCAGGTGGGCATCGCGACGGCGGCGTACTACTGCGAGAACAACCTCTACGTGCCGTTCCGGGGTCTGCAGACCGACCAGTACGGCAACAACCCCGGCGTCTACCTGGCCCTTTTCGCGCACGAGTACGGGCACCACGTGCAGGAGGTCGCCGGGCTGATGGACGCGGCCTGGCAGAAGATCTACGACTCCGGCCAGAACAGCCCCGCCGGGCTGGAGATGTCGCGGCGCAAGGAACTGCAGGCCCAGTGCTTCTCCGGGATGTTCCTGGGCGCGCACGTCGACCAGGGCGGCACGGTCAGCCGGGACATGTACAACAAGGCCTGGAACGACCAGGAGACCCGAGGCGACAACACCTCGCGCAGCCAGGACCACGGGACGAACGCGCATTACGCGTCCTGGTGGCGGGCGGGTGCGAGCAACAACCGGATCGCCGACTGCAACACCTTCTCGGCCCCGGCGAGCGCCGTCTCCTAGCTCTTCCCACGCGTTTAGTCCTCTGGATGCGGTCGTTGCACGCGCAAGTACCGCATCCAGAGGACTAAACGCGGGCGCGAGCGCGGGGCAGCCGGCTCCGCCGCTCACCGACGGATTCGGTGCCGTCGTCGATTCGGTCTTGCTCGACCATCCCCGCCTCACCCCCAAGTGTCGCGAGAACCTTAAGAAGAACAACGCGCCGTGACGAGGCACAGTCCGATCACGCTGTCGCGAGCCGCCGCGGTCCACGCAGGACGAGGAAGACGTACATCCCGCCAGCGAAGCAGCTGAACACCAGAAGGGCCAGTCCGAGCGGCCTCCGAGCGTCGCTCGCGCCCGCCGCCGCCTCCGCCGCGTGCACCGAGACGGCGTCGCCCGGCCCGCCCTCCGGCACGACGACCTCGAGCCGCTCGCCCTTGCCGTGGCCGCAGCCGTTCAGGGTGCTCTCCACGGGCTTGCCGCCGTACTCGAACTTGACGGTCTCGGTGGCCCCACCACCGGCACACGGCGCGGGCTGGACGACCTCGGCCTGCACGGTCGTGCCTTGAGCGTCGTTCGAGATCCCGAACAGACCCGGCCCGGCGAACCAGGCCAGGAAGATCACCAGCAGGCCGACCCCGGCCGCCACCGACAGGGAGTTCCACCCCGGGGTGAGCCCTCTGGCAGGGTCCGATCGCTTGCGCACGAACGCCATGCTCCCAGAACCTCGCGGCAAAACACAGCGAGCCCTCCGGTCGGTGGAAGGTGATAGCAAAGGTCCCTTGCTACCGCCGCGTGCTCATCGCTCGATGGTCTCCGCGGCGGTCACCTTACGGATGTACAGCAGCTTGTCGCCCGGCTCGATCGCGTCGGCCTGCGGAGCGTCCACGCGGTACAGAACGCCGTCGCGGACGACGCCCAGCACGATGTCCGGCAGGTGCCGGGGCGAACCGCCCTCTTCGGACGGTTCCACCGGGCGTTCGGCGATCGCGAGACCGGACTCGGGGGTGAGCAGGTCCTCGACCATGTCGACCACCAGCGGCGTCGAGGTCGCCATGCCGAGCAGGCGTCCGGCGGTCTCGCTCGACACCACGACCTGGTTCGCGCCCGACTGCTTGAGCAGGTGGACGTTCTCCGCCTCCCGCACCGACGCCACGATGTGCGCCTTCGGTGCCAGTTCGCGGGCGGTCAAGGTCACCAGCACCGCGGTGTCGTCCCGGTTCGGGGCGACGACGACGGCCTTGGCGCGCTGCACGCCGGCGACCCGCAGCACGTCGGCGCGGGTGGCCGAACCGTGCACGGTCACCAGGCCGAGCGAGGTGGCCGCTTCGAGGGCCTGCTGGTCGGTGTCGACGACGACGATGTGGTCGGGTTCGACGTTCTCGTCCCCGAGCAGCGCGTTGACCGCCGACCGGCCCTTCGTGCCGAATCCGACGACGACCGTGTGGTCACGCACCTTCGTCCTCCACTTTTGGATCTTGAAAGCCTGGCGGGAGCGCTCGGTGAGCACTTCGAGTGTGGTACCGACCAGGACGATGAGGAAGAGCACCCGCAGCGGGGTGATCACCAGGACGTTCACCAGCCGCGCGGACGACGTCGCGGGCGCGATGTCGCCGTAGCCCGTGGTCGACAGCGAAACCGTCGCGTAGTACAGGCTGTCGAGGAAGCTGAGCCCGTCGCCGTTCGCGTCGCGGTAGCCGTCCCGGTCGAGGTAGACGATCAGGACGGTCGCGAGCAGGGCGAGCATCGCGCCGATGATCCGTTTGAGGATCGACCGCAGCGGGCTGACCGTCAGTTCCGGCATCCGGATGACGCCGACGAGCTCGTGGTCCGGGCGGTCGCTCAGCCGGACCGGGAATCGCTTGAGAACCCTCATGCACAGGCTCCGGCCTGGTCCGCGTCACTCACGGTCGCCGAGGATAGCCGACGAACCTTGCGTTCAGCTCGGTATGCGAAGCTCAGGGCATGTCTTCGGATTCCAAGCCGTCCCAGCGGCCCGCGTTCTTCCTCGCCGGCCTGCTCGGCGCGGCCGGTGTTCTGCACTTCGTCCAGCCGAAACCGTTCGACGCCATCATCCCGAAGCAGCTTCCCGGCTCGGCTCGGGCGTGGACCTACGGCTCGGGTGTCGCGGAGCTGGGGGTCGCCGCCGCCGTGGCCAACCCGAAGACGCGACGGCTCGGCGGGCTCGCGGCCGCGCTGCTGTTCGTCGTGGTGCTGCCGGGGAACGTCAAGATGGCCGCCGACGCGGACCGCCGGAAGGCACCGAAGGCCTTGCGCGCGGCTTTCTGGGCGCGCGTTCCGCTGCAGATCCCGCTGGTGACCTGGGCTCTCAAGGTCCGCGACCGCGCCTGAAACCCCCGCGTTCAGTCCTCTGGATGCGGTAGTTGCACGAGCAAGTACCGCATCCAGAGGACTGAACGCTAAATCGTCGGGACGCTACGCAGGAGGTCTCGAAGGCCTTCGGCGTCCAGCAGATCCGCCGGGCGGACGGTCTTGTCGTGTTTCACGTAGTGGAAGGCCGCCCGCACCTTCTCCACCGGGACCTTCCGCAACGCGGCCCAAGCCAGCCGGTACGCCGCCAGCTGGACGGCCAACGGCGCGAGCCGGTCTTTTTCCGGCACCGCGCCGGTCTTCCAATCGACGACGGTCCAGCCGCCGTCGGGATCGGCGAACACCGCGTCCATCCGCCCGCGCAGGCTCACGCCCACGACATCGGCCGAGAACGGCACCTCGACCGCGTGCGGCACCCGGTTCGCCCACTCGCTCTTCTCGAACGCCGCCTGCAACGCCTCCAGCTCGGAATCCGGCGCTTCGTCGACGTCCGCCGCCCCCGGCAGATCGTCGATCTCCAGCAGCTGCTCACCGCCGAACCGCTGCTCCAGCCAGCCGTGGAACGCCGTCCCCCGCCGCGCGTAAGTATTGGGACGCACCGGAAGCGGCCGCCGCAGCCGTTTGGCCAGCGCCGCCGGATCGGCCGACAGCTCCACCAGCTGACTCACCGAAAGATGCGGCGGCAGCACGACCTGCTGGACACGGTTCTGTGCTCGCGCACGCTCCTCCAGCAGCACCTTGGTGTCGGAGATCCATCCGTCCGGATCGTCTTCCTCTTCCTCCGAGTCTTCCTCGGCTTCCGCGGCGATTTCCATCGCGCCGAGCACCATGTCGACGCCGTTGGTGACGCCCTCGCGGCGCGGCCACAGGGGATCGACCGGCCACCGCGACCTGCGTGAATCGGCGACCAGCGGATTCTCCCCCTCGGCCTCCGGCTCGTCCGCCCAATGCTCGATCCGGCCGATCGAGCCCGCCCGCATCACTTCACCGATTTCGAGCAGGAACTCCGACGGCCCCTTCGGCCGCGCACTGCTCTCGTTCCACCAATGCCCGGAAACCAGCAGCGTGTGCTCGGAACGCGTCAGCGCGACATAGCAGAGCCGCCGCTCCTCATCCGCTTCCCGCGCGACGAAGCCCTCTTCGTGCAGCTCCAACGCTTCCTGGACTTCCTTGCGGTCATAGCCTTCGGAAACCCGCAGCTCCGGCAGATCCTCCGAGTCACCCCGCAGCGCGGCCGGGAGCGAAGTCGACGTCCTCAGCCACGACGACGAACGCCGCCTGCCGGGGAAGACCTCCTTGACCAGATGCGGAACCGCGACGATGCGCCATTCCAACCCCTTGGCCGAGTGCACGGTCAGCACCTGGACACGATCCGGGACGACCTCCACTTCGCCGGGGGTGAGCCCGTCTTCCGCGTGCGCGGCCGTGTTCAGGTAGTCCACAAAGGACAAAAGAGTGGCCGTCGGCGAGGTCTCGGCGAAATCCGTGACGACGTCGGCGAAAGCGTCCAAGTGTGCGCGCCCGGCCGGCCCTGGGCGCGCCAGCGACTCGACGTCGAGCAGCATCGTGCGTTCCACGTCGGCGACCAGTTCGGGAAGTGACTGGTCGAGACGACGGCGCAGCGCCGAAAGCTCCGCACCGACTCGCCGGATCCGCCGGTAGCCCTCGGGCGAATAGCGTTCGGGCGTCCCGGGATCGTCGATCGCGTCGGCGAGTCCCGCCTGCTCGACCCGCTCGGTCACCAGCACCGGTTCGTCCACATCGGACTTCCCCGAAGGCGGAACCGGTGAGGAAAGCTCCCCCGCGCGGCGCCACAACGCGGCGAGGTCGGCGGCCGCGATCCGCCAGCGCGCACCGGTCAGCAACCGGGCGGCGGCACTGCCCGCGAGCGGATCGGCGAGTACCCGCAAGGTGCTGACCAGATCCGCGACCTCGGGTTCGTCCAGCAGTCCACCGAGGCCGACGACCTCGACCGGCAGGCCCCGTGCCCGCATCTCGGCCGCGATCGGTGCCATATCCGCGCGTCTCCGTACGAGGACCGCGGCTGTGGGTGGTTTTCCGGTCTCCTCGACGGTTTCGAACCAGCGCTTCGCCACCGCGTCCGCCACCCACTCGCGTTCGGCACGGATGTCCGGCATCAACGCGGACGCGATGTCGGCCGTCCCCGCGCCTTCCAGCGCACGCAGTCGCGCGACACCGAGTCCGCGCTCCCGCAGCGGTTCCGAGATCGCGTTGGCGAGTTCCAGCACCTCGGGCGGGTTCCGGAAACTCGTCAGCAGTCCGAAATCGAGTGCCGGGACTAGCCGTTCCCCGTTGTCCCGGGGGAAGTCCGTGGTGAAACGTGGCAGGTTCGCCGCGCTCGCACCGCGCCAGCCGTAGATGGCCTGCGCCGGATCGCCCACCGCCGTCACCGGCATCGGCGGATGCTCGACGCCGCCGAACAGCGAGCGCAGCAGGATCCGCTGGGCGTGGCCGGTGTCCTGATACTCGTCGAGCAGCACCGCGCCGTAGCGTTCCCGTTCGCCCGCGACCACCGCCGGATAGCTGGCGGCGAGTTGCGCGGCGAGTGACATCTGATCGGCGAAGTCGAGTGCGCCTTCCGCCCGCTTCCGCGCGTGGTACGCCTCGACCAACGGCAGCAGCGCGAGCCGGAATCGTTGCGCCGTCATGACTTCGGCCAGTTTCTGCGGCAGTGAGGCACGCTGCCCCTTGGCCCGTGGGGCGTTCTCGATGACGTCGCACAGCCAGGACGTGTACTGCGCCAGCCGTTCGGTTTCGACCAGGTGCTCGCCGAGTTCCCCGGCCAGTGCCAGCAAGTGCGCCGTCACCGTGGAAGGCACGCGATCCGTGTCGAGGTCATTGTCCCAAGTGGACACGACGCGATGCGAAAGCTGCCACGAAGACGTCTCGGAAAGCAGCCGGACACCCGGCTGGACGGGCAGCCGCAGCCCGTGTTCGGACAGCAGCCGCCCGGCGTACGCGTGGTAGGTCAGCACCGTCGGCTCCCCGGCGGTCACCGTCATCCGCAGGTCGCCGGTCGGGTCGATCCGGTCCAGCAGTCCCGAGCCGACGAGGCGGCGCAGCCGGGTGCGGACGCGTTCGCCGAGCTGGCGGGCCGCCTTGCGGGTGAAGGTGAGGCCGAGGATCTGTTCCGGCGGCACGACACTGTTGGCGACCAGCCACACCACGCGCGCGGCCATCGTCTCGGTCTTGCCCGCGCCGGCACCGGCGACCACGAGCGACGGTTCGACGGGCGCGGCGATGACTTCGGCCTGCTCGTCGGTCGGGCTGTGCAGACCGAGCGCGCGGGCGATTTCGGCGGGTTCGACCTGGCGGCGCTGAAGCTCGGAGATCAAGGCCCGGTCACCTGCCTGCCCTCGGGCCGCAGCGGACAGCAACCCCTTGCCGGGCAACGATCACAATCCGGGTTCTCGGTGACCTGGTACTCGGGCCCGGTGGCCGAACCGGCCGCCGAGCGGACCAGTTCGAGCCACTGCTTGCCGCCGTCGGAGTCCAGCGGCGCCTGCTCGCGCTGGGTGGAACCGGTCTTGTTGTTGGACTTCGCGACGTAGACCAGCCGTGCGCCGCCGGGTTTGGAACCACCCTCGATCGCGCCGAGCAGCACGGCCAGCTGATACGCGGCCAGCTGCGGATGCTGTTCGGCGTCGGCGGCGGAGATCGGGACCTTGCCGGTCTTGATGTCGATGACGACCGGGCGGCCGTCCTTGTCCATCTCGACCCGGTCGACACGGCCGCGCAGCAGCACGCGAACATCGTCGTCCCCGACCGGCAGTTCGACTTCGATGTCCTGCTCGACCCCGGCCTCGATCAGCTCTTTACGGCTGGACTCCAGCCAGGTGATGAAGTTCCGCAGCATCTGCTCGACCCGCGAACGCTCGCGCCGTGAGAACCACGGCGCCCCGGCGTCGACCCGCACCCAGGCGTCGTCGAGTGCCGCGCGGATCTGCTCGTCGCTGCTGCCGCCCGCGACCGCCTGGGCGAGCCCATGCACCAGCGTCCCGGTGACGGCGGCCAGCTGCGCCGGATCACTGCCACCGTGGCGTTCGATCAGCCACCGCAGCGGGCATTTGACCAGAACCTCCACAGTGGACGGTGAGATCTTGATGAGATCGCCCGGCCGGTGCACGGGTTCGTCGGTGGAGGGTTCCAGGAGGCCGTACCAGGTGCTCGGATGCGCGCCGGGCACCCCGGCGGCGGCCAGTTTGGCGAGCTGACGCGACGCCTGCCTGCGTCTTTCCGGTTCGCACGCCTCGTCGCAGACGACCTCGCGCAGTTCGCCGACGAGTTCGGCGAGCACCAGCGAACGCCCCGCCGGTTTCATCCGCGAGTCGAGGCCGCCGTCGTCCGCGCCGTTCTCTTCGAGGTCGTCGATGAACCGCGAGGGCTGCTCGTCCTCCCCCGCGACCGCGCTGACCAGCAACGTCTTCCGCGCACGACTCGCGGCGAGATAGAACAGGCGCCGTTCTTCGGCGAGGATCGGCGCGGTGGCGGACACCTTTTCGTCGTCGACACCGGACATGAGGTCGACGAGCCGCTCGACGCCGAGCACGGAACCGCGCAGCCGCAGATCCGGCCAGCTGCCCTCCTGCACACCGGCGATCGACACGACCGTCCATTCGCGGCCGGCCGCCGCGTGCGCGGTGAGCAGCGAAACGCCCTCGCTCTTCAACGCCGCGGGTGCCAGCGTGTCACCCGCGATGTTCTGCGAAGACAGGTAATCCGCGAAAGAGGCGACACTCGCCCGCGGCAATCTGTCGACATAGCGACCGGCCGCGTGGAAGAGCGCGACGATCGCGTCGAGATCGCGATCCGCCTGCGAGCCCAGGGATCCACCGCGATCGACCAGGCGCAGCTGACGTTGTTCGAGACCGCTGGCCTGCCACAGATCCCACAGCACCTGCTCGACGCCGTCGCCACGCACCACGGCCTGATGCGCCGCGTGCAGCAGTCCGCCGACCCGGCGCATCGGCAACGCCTCGGCCTCCGCGAGACCGGTGAGCACGTCGTTGGCGCGCAAGGCTTCCACCAGCAGTTCGTCGCTGGAACGCTGGCCACCGCCCGCGAGCTCCAGCCGTCGCAGACCGCGCCGGAGCCTGCGCAGGGCAAGGGGATCGGCGCCGCCCAAGGCAGAGGACAGCAACATCTCGGCCAGGTCGACGTCGAGCAGTTCCGGATCCGCCGCGAGCCGCAGCATCGCCAGCAGTGGCCGGACGGCGGGCTGTTTCGCGAGTGGCAGTTCCTCGGTGGCCGAACCGATCGGCACCCCGGCGGCGCGCAGAGCACGTTGCAGGACAAGAAAAGTCCGGGCGGGCGACCGGACGAGTACCGCCATCTCCGACCACGGCACACCGTCGACGAGATGTGCGCGGCGAAGCTGATCGGCGATCCAGCTCGCCTCGGCGGCCGGGGTCGGCATCAGGCGGACACGCACGGCCCCGCCCTCGGCGTCCGGCGCGTCGAGAAGCTTGCGATGCGCCGACGAACCGGACAGCACGGAGCCGAGTTTCGTGACGGCCGTGCGGATCACCGGGGCGAGCCGATGCGCGGTGGTCAGCAGGACCGTGCGCTCGCCGTCGGGATCCGCGTCGGCGAACAGCCGGGGATCCGCGCCACGGAAGGAGAACACGGACTGATCGGGATCCCCCGCGACGACGAACTCGTCGGCCGCGTGCCCGATGAGCCGGATGAGCTGTGTCTGCAACGGGTCGAGGTGCTGGGCGTCGTCGACGAACAGGTGCCGGACCCTGCGCTGTTCGCGTTCGCGCAGCTCGGGGTCGTCCTCCAGGGCCAGCAGCGCGGAAGTGACGAGCTCCGCCGCGTCGAGCGCGGGCGCGCTCGCGACGCCGAGCGCGTTGCCTCCCGCGCCCTGCAGCAGCGTGACCTCTTCGTACTGGCTCCAGAACCGCCCGGCCGCGATCCACTCGTCGCGGTCACGCCGCCTGCCGAGTTCGACGAGGTCTTCCGGGCCGAGCCCGCGTTCGGCGGCGCGAAGGAGGAGGTCTCGCAGTTCCTCGGCGAAACCGGGGACGTTCAGCGCGGGCCGCAGCTGCTCCGGCCAGTCGAGCGCGCCCGCTTCGAGGTCGCCGGCGAGCAGTTCGCGCACGACGACGTCCTGCTCGGCGCCGGCCAGCAGACGCGGTGGCGGGAGTTCGTCGGCCTGCGCCTCCATACGCAACAGCGCGTACGCGTAGGAGTGCACTGTGCGCACGAGCGGTTCGCGGATGGTGCGGGGTAGCGGATCCTCTTCCGGATCGGTGGTGAGGCGGTGGGTGATGTCGGCGCGCAGGACGTCGGCCGCCTTGCGGGAGGTGGTCAGGATGAGCACGCTCTCCGGATCCGCGCCTTCGGCGATGCGCCGCGACGCCGCCGACGCCAGCAACGCCGTCTTACCCGTACCTGGGCCACCGAGGACCCGGCGAAAGCCGTCCGGGGCCGCCAGCAGGCGGCGGGCGCCGGCGTCCCACTGGAAGGACGGCGTGCCGGTGACCGGCGTGCGGACCAGCCGCGCGTCGGTTCCTGCCGCTGTTCGCCGCCCGTTCACGCCCACGATGGAACCACGCCCCGCCGACACAACCTCGCAGCGGCACGGCAAAGTGGTCCCATGGATGACGAACTGCACGAGCGGGTGCGCGAGGTCATCGCGAGCGTGCCCGCCGGCTCGGTCGCGACTTATGGGGATATAGCGTCGGTTTCGGGTGCGCCGTCGCCGCGGCTGATCGGCCGGATCCTCGGCGAGGACGGTCACGATCTCCCTTGGCACCGAATTCTGCGCGCCGACGGGACACCCGCGCCGCATCTGGTCCACGAGCAGCTGGAACGGCTGCGCGCGGAGGGCGTATTGGCCGATGGCCAGCGCGTCGACCTGCGAAAATACCGGTGGCAGCGTGATCCCGACGACGGCGCTGGCCTAGGCGGACTTTTTTAGGTTAGCCTCGCCTAATGAGTTACATCGAGGCGAAGGTGGCCGGCGTCCGGCGGCTCACCCCGCACATGAGCAGGGTGACCTTCTCGGGGGCGACGCTGGAAGACCAGGCGCCCGACCAGTACCTGAAGGTGTTCTTCCCGCAGCCCGGCCAGTCCGAACCGGCCCTGCCCGCGCCGCTCGCCGGTGACGAGGTGTACTCCTGGTACAAGACCTACCTCGCGATGCCCGACGACGTCCGCCCGCCGATGCGCACCTACACCGTGCGCGCGCTGCGGCCGTCGGTGCAGGAGGTCGACATCGACTTCGTGCTGCACGGCGACGAAGGCCCCGCTTCGGCGTGGGCTTCGCGCGCTTCGGAGGGCGACAAGGTCGCGTTCCTGGGACCGCACGGGCTCTACGACGTTCCCGAGGAAACGAACTGGCAGCTGCTCATCGGCGACGAGACCGCGATCCCGGCGATCGGCGCGATCGTCGAGGCACTGCCCGCCGGGACGCGGGCGCTGGTCTACATCGAGATCGGCGATCGCGAAGACCGGCAGGTCTTCGAAACGCAGGGGACGGTCGAGCTGCACTGGGTGGTGCGCGCCTCGGGTCCGGTGGGTGAGGCGGTGCTCGAAGCCGTGCGCAAGGCCGATCTGCCGGGCGGGACGGCCTACGCGTGGATTTCCGGCGAAGCGAACATGGTGAAGCTCGCGCGGCGGCACCTCGTGCGGGAGCGCGGCGTGGACAAACGGGCGATCTGCTTCACCGGGTACTGGCGCCGGGGGCTCAGCGAAGAGGCCGCCGGACGCGAAGCACTGCGACAGGCCGAGAGCGGGGAAACTCCCGCCGAGGAGGACTGAGCGCCCCGACCTGCGAAAAGAGAGCAAGGGACCTTTGCTATCACTTTGGCCGGTCCCCCACGCGGTAAGTCCGTGAAGGCCTCCTTCCCTACTTTGACGGTAGGGAAGGAGGCCTTCACGGACTTACCGGCGACCAAGAAGCGCCGCTCAGTGCGGCACCCAGAGCGTCACCCGCGTCCCACGCCCGGGATGCGAGTCGATGGTCCCCCGCCCGCCGACCTCCGCCAGCCGCGCCATGATCGATTGGCTGATCCCGAATCCCGGCGGCCGGTCGAGCATGCTGAAACCGGTCCCTTGATCCCGCGCGATGACCGCGATGCCGCCTTCGCGCTCTTCGACGCGAAGCACGACCTGCTTCGTCCCGGCGTGCTTCACGGTGTTTCGGAGCGCTTCACGGACGGCGTCGCGGATGGCGGTGCGGCGCGCGTGTGAGAGCCGGTAGTCCTCTTCGGTCTCGGCGGCGACGAGTTGGGTGCGAAGGCCGTCGCGCGCCATTTCGGTGGCGACCTCGGCGAGGTCCGCCGCGAGCCCGCGGGCCGACGGCGCGTCCGGGCCGATCAGCTCACGTCGCAGTTCGGCGGCCTGAGCGCGCGCCGTCGCGCGCATCTCCGCGAGTCGTTCCGGGGCGGCGGAACCGTCGTCAGGCGCTTCGAGCCCCATCGCCTCCAAGGTCTGCAGCACACTGTCGTGCATGACGCGCTGGGTCCGCAGCCGTTCGGCCCGTTGCCCGCGCCGCATCCCGATCCCGAGCGCGAACCGGGTGCCGACGCCCAACAGGATCAGGATCCCCGCCGTGGTCACCATCGCCACGACCAGCGCGACCATGCACCCCACCGACCGGCTCACCGCGAGCGGGTCGTCGATCGGCAGCCCGCCGACCCAGGTCAGGAAAGCCCGGAACGGGAAGGCCGCGATCAGGAACAGGCACGCGGCGGGCAGCCCGAACGAAAGCGTCCACAACGCCACCGTGCCGACCAGCCACGTCCACGCGACGTCGATGGCGAACGGCTGGATCGCGGTCGGCGCCGTCGCGGCGACGAACGTCGTGAACACCATGCCCACCGCGAGGTCGGCGTACATCAGCCGCCCGGACGTCTTCGCCCGGATCCCGCGTCCCCGCACCACCCACCAGACGGCGAAGACGTTCAGCAGCACCGCCAGGATCGTCGTGCTCAGCACCGGGACGATCCCGGCCGACCCGTTCGCGACGAGGAAGCCGATGTACACCTTGGGGAACGCGGCCACGCGGTAGAAGATCGGGCCGAGCGCGGAGTAGCGGATCGCGCGCATCAGCAGGGAATCCGCGGAATCCTCGCGGTAGCGCCAGTCGGGAACGGAATCGGGGTCGGGTGTTTCGTCCGCGGGGCTCGCGCCCAGTACCGAAGATCCCTTGCGCAACATAGCCCGCACGAAGGTGACCGACTCGGACATCCTCCGCCCTCCCGTGCGTCCGGTATGTCGAGCCTTGCAAAGGGGACAACCGCCGTCAAGACGGCCGAATGCGCACTATCCGAGTTCCGCGAGGAGCAGTTTCACCAAGGCGCCGAGCCGCTGCCGTTCCGGCTGGACCGTCGCCACTCCGGCGGCTTCGAGCGGCGCCGCGGTCACGGGTCCGACGCACGCGCACAGCACCGGACCTCGCAGCGCGGCAAGGAGTTCCTCGCGACGCTCCCCCGCCAGCGCGAGAAGGTTCGCCGCCGCGGGAGCGGAAGTGAACGCCAGAGCGGTCACCCGCCCGGCGATCACACTTTCGACGAGATCGTGCACAGGTTCGACGTCCTCGGGCGAAAGCCAGCGGTAGGGCTGAGCCTGGACGACGTCGGCGCCGGAATCCCGCAGCAGCCCGGTGAGTTCGGGTAGCAGGGTCCCGTGCAGCTGGACGGCGACCCGCGCACCGCCGACCCCGGCGTCACGCAGGCCTTCGAACAGTTCCGCGTTGCTCTCTTCCGGCGCGGAGAACTCCTCGCGCAGGCCGGCGCCACGCACCGCGCCGGCCGCTTTCGGCCCGCGCACGAAGATCCGCGACTTCCCCAGCCGCTCCAGTAGCGGCTCCCGCAGCCCCCAGCCCTCGGCCGCCGAAAGCCAGCCGCGGAATCCGGCGCCGGTGGTGACGGCGGTGAAGCCGACCGGCTCGGCCAGGACGGCGTCCGTCGCCGCGCGCAGTTCGGTGTCGTCGGGCAGCGGGACGATGCGGATGGTGGGCGCGTGCAGCACCGTCGCGCCGTGTCGCGTCAGCGCGGCGATGAAGTCGTCGGCCCGCCGTTCGGCGGTGATCCCGATCGTGATGCCGCTGAGGTCAGCCATAACGCGCGCCCATCTTCCTGATCTCCTCCGCCAGCCGCTCACGCAGATCCGCCGGTTCGAGCACTTCGAGGTTCCCGCCGAACCGCAGCAGTTCGCCGACGGCCGATTCTCCCGGTTCGACCGGCAGGTCCATCTCCAGCCAGTCGTCCTCGCCGGGCTCGGCGCCGCCCGCGACCGCTTCCCCCAAGGCCCGCGCGCCGACCGCGCCCAGATAGAACGGTAGGAGTATGCGGGCGAACTCGTTCAGGCGGACCCGTGCCATCCGCGGGTACATCCGCTTTTCGAACTGCTCCGACCACTCCTGCCAGTAGCGCGCGAGGTCGAAGTCGGACGGCCGCACGAAGCTCTCGCCGAGATCTTCGAGCTCCTCGATCCGCGAGACGCGGTACGTCCGATCGTTCCCGTCGCATCGCGCCGCGAGATACCAGTTCCCCGCCTTGAGGATCAGGCCGAGCGGATCGAGCACGCGCTCGACCTTCTTCTGCCCCCAGCGCTCGTACCGGACCTTGATCCGCCGCGCGTGCCACACCGCGTCGGCCAGTTCGGACAGCCGCGGCAGGCTCTCGATCCCGCGATGCCATCCCGGGACGTCCAGGTAGAAGCGGTCGGAGACCTTGCTCGCCCCGGCGCGGAGCTCCGCGGGCATGGCGGCGTGCAGTTTGAGCTGCGCGGCGGCGAGGACGGTGCCCAGTCCGAGTTCGGCGGCCGCGCCGGGCAGGCCGGCCAGCGAAAGCGATTGCGCCTCCTCTTCGGTCAGCCCGGTCAGCCGCGTCCGGTAGCCGTCGACCAGCTGATATCCGCCCGAACGCCCTCGATCGGCGTACACCGGCACGCCGGCCGCCGACAGGGCCTCGACGTCGCGGTAGACCGTCCGGACGGACACCTCCAGCTCGGCCGCCAGTTCGTCGGCCGTCATCCGGCCGCGGTTCTGCAGCAGGAGGAGGACCGACAGGAGTCTGCTCGCGCGCATGAATCCAGTATCGCCGAAAAACCTGACATGATCTGACAGGTTTGCCTGTCAGGGTGAGTCCCATGAACACGTTCGCCACGAAGAACTGGGAAGAGAACATCGTCAGCGGTACCGACGGCGGGCCGCGCGTCGCCTACGCGCACGCCACGCTCGGGTACAACGGGCTGATCGAAGGCGAGTCGATCGTCGACTACCTGCTGTACTACGAGGGTGAGGGCTACGACGGCGGCGGGACGACCGCGCCGGGCTTCGAACGCATCGAGGGAAGTGTGGACGGACGCAAGGGCAGCTTCGTGATCAAGCACGACACCGGCTTCGACACGAAGGGCGTCGCGTCGAAGTTCTCGGTGGTCGAGGGCTCCGGAACGGGTGAACTCGCCGGGATCACCGGGTCCGGCACCACCACGGGCCTCGTCGGCGGGCCGACCGTGTCGTACACGTTCGATTACGCGCTTTAAGGAGGACTCGTGCTCGAGGTCGATCGCGAGCAGGTACTGGCGTACCGGATCGCGGCGCACGGTCTGCACCGCGAGGAGACGGACGCGGCCAAAGCGGCCGTATTCGACCTCGGCCTGCAGGATTCCGTGCGTGACACCGCGTTGCTGGGTCTCGCCGCCCGGATCGACGGCGACGTGACGCCGGGAGTGTGGGAAGACCCGCGGTTCGTCCTCGCCTGGACGCATCGCGGCGCCCCGCATTTCCACCGTCGCGCCGAACTGGACGGGATCCGGGCCGCCCTCGTCCCGCTCGACGAGAAGGACGCGATGGCCCGGATCCTCTGGCAGCGCAAGCAGGTCGAGGACGCCGGAATGTCCGCGATGGACGCTCTGTTCACCGCCGCGAAGGCGATCCGCAAGGTCGTCACCGGCGTCCAGACCAAGGGAACGGTGAGCGGCGCGATCACGAAACTGATCCCCGACGGCCTCTCGTACGCCTGCCGCGGCTGCGGTGTCGTGCACATCTACGAGCAGTTGATGCGGGTGGCGACGATCCACGCCGGGGTCCGGCTGGAAGCGGGCGCGACGCCGGCGACGTTGGCACCACTGGAAAAGCGTGCCGCGCTCAAGACCTCGCCGGACGTCGAAGCGGCCACGCGCATCGTCGAGGGCTACTTGCGGATCAACGGCCCGGCCGCGCCGGGCGACGCCGCCACCTACGTCGGGACGACGCGCACCGGGGTCGACGCGATGTGGCCGGACGGCCTGGTCGAGGTCCGTGTCGACGGCAAGAAGGCCTTCCTGCCGGAGGATCGGACGGCGTTGCTGGAGAACCCGCCGGAGCCGGACGTGGTCCGCCTGCTGCCGCCGCTCGACCCGTTCGTCCAGGCGCGGGACCGGGCGGTCCTGGTGCCGGACAAGGCGCGGCAGAAGGAAGTGTGGAAGATCCTCGGCAGTCCCGGCGCCCTGCTGGCCGACGGCGAGATCGCCGGGGTGTGGCGCGCCAAGGCGAGCGGCAAGAAGCGGCTGGACTTCACCGTCACGGCGTTCGACAGGCAACGCCCGGCCGTCCGGAAGGCGGCCGAGGAGGAGGCTGCCCGCGTGGCCGCCGCACGGGAGTTCCCCGACCACCGCGTCTCCTGGGCCTGACGGCGGCACGATCGGCCCCTTTCCCCGCGCCCAAAAGGAAGACCATCGCGCAACCGCTTGCCGTCGAAGATCACAACGGTGACCGTCGAGGTCATGAGCACACAGACCGAAACGCAGACGACGAGCGGCTGGGCGGCCACGGGCGACCTGCCCTGGGCGCGGCAATGGGACGGCCAGTGCGAAGGCCCCGTTCTGTTGCCGGACGGGAGGGTCCTCGCGGCGGGCGGCGGAAACAATCGCGGCGCGGTGACCTACGCCGACGCCGCGCTCTACGACCCGGGCAGTGGTCAATGGACGGTCACCGGATCGCTCGCGACCAGCCGTCGCCTGCATACGCTGACCGTGCTGCCGAACGGGAAGGTGCTGGCGGCGGGCGGCTTCCACGGTCATCCGTCGACCTCGCCCAACATCCTGGCCTCGGCCGAGCTCTTCGATCCGGCGACCGGAACGTGGAGCCCGACCGGGTCGATGAACACCAGCCGTTGCAACCACAACGCGCTGCTGCTGCCGGACGGCCGGGTGCTGGTGATGGGCGGTGCGACCGAACTCCCGGTCATCGACTCCCTGGTCATCGCGTCCGCGGAGATCTACGACCCGGCGTCGGGCACGTGGACCGACGTCGCGCCGATGATCCATGCCAGGGCGTCGTTCCCCGCCGTGCTCCTGCCGGACGGCAAGGTGCTGGTCATCTCCGGCATCATCGAAACCGGCGGTGATCTCGTCGGGCTGACCTTCTGCGAGATCTACGACCCGGCCGCGGACACCTGGACGCCGACCTCCTCGATCGGTACGCCGAACCCGCTCGAATCCGGACGGCCACGAGCCGGCGCGCAGGCGGTCACGCTGCCCGACGGCACCGTGCTGCTCACCGGTGGGCACACCGGCGGGCCGACGAACTGGAACTACCCGCCGTTCAGTTTCGTCGAGTCCGAGCGGTACGACCCTGCGACCGGGAAATGGGCCGACGCGGCTTCGATGGAGATCCCGCGTGACGAGTTCCGGTTGATCCGCCTGAACTCCGGCAAGGTGCTGGCCATCGGCGGTCTCGAATACGGCGGTTACGACGCCGGCTACCAGAACTCGGAGATCTTCGATCCCGCGACCGGTTCCTGGGGACCACTGATCGGGCTCACCATTGGCCGGGCCAAGTTCGGCGCCGTCAAGCTCGCCGACGGCCGCGTCCTCATCGCGGGCGGTGCCGCGGTGCTCGCCAACGCCGGCCCGGACGGCAACCACGTCCTCATCACCAAGACCGACCTCTTCACACCGTGACCCCTCCCTCGCGTTTCGTCCTCTGAATGCGGTAGTTGCACGCGCAAGGACCGCATTCAGAGGACGAAACGCGGGGGTCACGGGTCGACGGCCAGGCGGTATCCCCGTTTGACGACCGTCTGGACGAGTTTCGGCGAGCCCAGGGAGCTGCGCAGGCGGCCGATGGCGGTCTCGACGGCGTGCGCCTCGCCGCCACCGGGCAGCGCGGAGATCAGCTCGCGCCGCGAGACGACCCGTCCCGGCGACTCCGCGAGCGCCTTCAGCAGGGCCATCGGCGCGGGCGCGACGTCGCACCACTGCCCGTCGACCAGTGCCGCCTGACCCCGCAGTTCGATACTCCGCCCGCCCGCGGTCAGCCGCCGCGAGCGGGTTTCGAGCGCGTCCGACACCGTCCGCGCGAGCGCACCGATCCGTGACCGCGCGGGTTGCACCGTCGGGACGCCCAGCGCCGCCAACGGCGCGGCCGTGATCGGTCCGACGCAGGCCACCACGACCCGTTTTTCCAGTGCCTGCACGATTCCCGGCAGCCGTCCGGTCCGCTTGGCCACCGCCAGCATCGACGCGACCGCGGGCGCGCTGGTGAACGGCAGCGCGTCCACCGCGCCGTCGAGCACCGCGTCCAGCAGCCTGTCGAGCGGCCCCGGATCGGCGGGGCCGACCCAGCGGTACACCGGGACCTCGATCACCTCGGCCCCGGCCGAGCGCAGACTGTCCACAAAGAACGGAAGCGGTTCGCCGTGCAGCTGGACCGCGATCCGCTGACCGTCCACACCGGACGCGAGCAGTTGCTGCAGCACCTCGGCGTTGCTCTCCGACGCGGGCGAATAGTCCTCCGAAAGCCCGGCAGCGCGGATCGCGCCCTTCGCCTTGGGGCCTCGCGCGTGGAGCGACGAATTCCCCAGCCTGTCCAGCAGTTCCTCCCCCAGCCCCCAGCCTTCGGCCGCCTCGATCCAGCCGCGGAAGCCGATCCCGGTCGTCGCGACGACGGCGTCGACGTGTTCCTCCAGCAGGCGCATGGTCGCCGAGCGCAGTTCGGTGTCGTCGGCGAGCGGTACGATCCGGATCGCCGGGCCGTAGCGCACGGTCGCGCCTTTACGCACGAACAGCGCGCCGAGCTCGTCAGCCCGTCGCGCCGCCGTGATACCGATGACGAATCCCGCCAAGGGAAGGACTTCTGTCACGGTGAAGCCTCCACCTCCACCACGCCCGCGGAGACCCGCACCCGGTACGCCGGGACCGAGACACCCTCGGCGTCGAGGCATTCGCCCGTCCGCAGATCGAACCGCTCCTTGTACACCGGGGAGGCCACCACGGGGACACCGCCGGCGTCACCGAGGATCCCGCGCGAAAGCACCGCCGCACCGCTGATCGGGTCCATATTGGACAGTGCGTACCACTGGTCGCCGGGGAGCCGGAAGATCGCCACCTGCACGCCGTCGTCGAGCAGCGCGGCGACGCCGGACCACTCGGGGACCGCGCCCGCCGCGCAGATCGCGGTCCAGGTGCGCTCGATCGACGTCGTCATCGCTTCACCTCCGGGATGCCCAGCAGCACGGGTACCTTCTGCTCGCGTTCGGTCCGGAACGAGATCGTCGGGTCCGGCGTTCCCGGCGCGTTGACGAACGAGCTGAACTTCGCCAGCTTCTCCGGGTCCTCCAGGACACCGCGCCACTCGTCCGCGTAGTCGCCGACGTGCTTGGCCATCGCCGCGTCGAGGTCTTCGCAGATGCCGAGTTCGTCGTCGACGATCACCGCGCGCAGATGGTCCAGCCCGCCGTCCATCTCCTCGACCCACGGCGCGGTGCGCTGCAGCCGGTCGGCCGTGCGGACGTAGAACATCAGGAACCGGTCGATCGTGCGGATCAGCGTCTCGGTGTCCACTTCGGACACCAGCAGATCCGCGTGCCGCGGGGTCGCGCCGCCGTTCCCGCCGACGTAGAGGTTCCAGCCCTTGTCGGTGGCGATGACGCCGAAGTCCTTGCTGCGCGCCTCCGCGCACTCCCGCGCGCAGCCCGACACCGCGGACTTCAGCTTGTGCGGCGACCGGAGCCCTCGATAGCGCAGTTCGAGTTCGATCGCGAGCCCGACGCTGTCCTGCACGCCGTACCGGCACCACGTCGAACCGACGCAGGACTTCACCGTGCGCAACGACTTCCCGTACGCGTGCCCGGACTCGAATCCGGCGTCGACGAGCCGCCGCCAGATCAGCGGAAGCTGGTCCACGGTCGCGCCGAACAGATCGATCCGCTGACCGCCGGTGATCTTGGTGTACAGCCCGAAATCCATCGCCACCTGGGCGATGACCATGAGCTTCTCCGGCGTGACCTCGCCGCCGGGGATCCGCGGCACCACCGAGTAGGTTCCGTTGCGCTGGAGGTTCGCGAGGAACTTGTCGTTGGTGTCCTGCAGGGTCGCCTGCTCCCCCGCCAGGATGTGCCCGTTGCCCAGCGTGGCCAGGATCGAGGCGACGGCGGGTTTGCAGATCGCGCAGCCGGTTCCGCTGCCGTACCGGTCGATCATCTCGCTGAACGTGCTGATCCGGGTGGCCTGCAGGATCTGGAACAGCTCCGCGCGCGACTGGCCGAAGTGCTCGCACAGCGCCTTCGACTGCTCGACGCCGCAAGCCGTCAGCAGTTTGCCCAGCAGCGGGACGCACGATCCGCAGGCCGTCCCGGCGCGGGTGCAGCCCTTGATCTCGGCGACGGAATCGCAGCCCTCTTCGGTGATCGCGTGGGTGATGGCGCCCTTGGAGACCGCGTTGCAGGAACAGATCTGCGCGGCGTCCGGGAGGGCGTCGACACCGACCGCCGTACCACCACCGGCCGGTGCCAGGATCGCTCCCGGCTCGGCGGGCAACGGCCGTCCGACCATCGCGCGCAACGTGTTGAACTCGCTCGCGTCACCGACCAGCACCCCGCCGAGCAACGTCGTCGAGTCGTCGGAGACCACGAGTTTCTTGTAGGTCCCGGCGACGGCGTCGTTGAACGCGACTTCCAGCGCGCCCTCGGTCGCGGCGTGCGCGTCGCCGAAACTGGCGACGTCGACGCCCATGAGCTTGAGCTTCGTCGACATGTCGGGTTCGGGGAAGGTGCCCTCGCCGCCGGTCAGTTGCGCGGCGACGATCTCCGCCATCGCGTACCCGGGTGCGACGATGCCGTACACCTTCCCGGCAACGGCGGCGCATTCGCCGATCGCGTACACCGCCGGATCGGACGTCCGGCACGACTCGTCGACCAGGATGCCGCCGCGCGCGCCGACTTCCAGTCCGGACGAGCGGGCGAGGTCGTCACGCGGCCGGATCCCGGCGGAGAACACGACCAGGTCGACGTCGAGTTCGGTGCCGTTGCCGAGTTTCGCGATGTACCGTTCGCCGTCCGGCTCGATGGCGTCGGTCGACGTTCCCGTGTGGACGGTCACGTCGAGGTCGGTGATCAGCCGTCGCAGCAGGCCGCCACCGCCTTCGTCGACCTGCAGCGGCATCAGGCGCGGCGCCATCTCGACGACGTGCGGCGAGAGTCCCATGTCCCGCAACGCCTTCGCGGCTTCGAGCCCGAGCAGACCGCCGCCGATGACGACCGCCGAACGCCGTCCACGCCCGGGCCGCTGGGCGGCTTCCCGGATGGCGTCGAGGTCCTCGATCGTCCGGTAGACGTAGCAACCGGGCAGATCGTGACCGGGCACCGGCGGGACGAACGGCCGTGAACCGGTCGCGAGGACGAGCGCGTCGTACGACTGCTCGTACCCGGACTCGGTGACGACGACCTTCCTGGAGCGGTCCACCGAGGTCACCGCGTCACCGAGACGCAGTTCGACCTGCGCGTCCCCGGCGTAGTCGGCGCCTTCGAGAGCGAGGGCAGCCGGATCCCAGGTGTCCACATAGGACGTCAGGGCGACGCGGTCGTACGCGGGCCTCGCCTCCTCGGCGAGGACCACCACCTGCCACTCGCCCGTCTTGTCCTCCGCGCGCACCGCTTCGACGAGCCGGTGCGCGACCATCCCATGTCCCGCGACGACGAGTTTCCGCATCAGACCTCCGCCCCGGCGAGCGCCAGACCTCGGGTGCTCGCCACCTCCGCCTGCTGTTTGCGCAGGTACACCGCCCACGTGACGGCGAAGCAAAGCCCGTAGAAGACCAGGAAGGCGACGAACGCCGGCACCCCGCTCTTCGTATCCGCGAAGGACTGCCGGAAGGCCAGGTTGATGAACAACCCGCCGAGGGCGCCGATCGCCCCGGCCAGCCCGATCAGCGCGCCGGAGAGCTTGCGCGCCTTCAGCATTTCCAGCGTCTCGTCGGCGCCTTCACTGATCGCGACCTTCGCCTTGGCCCGGAAGATCGCCGGGATCATCTTGTACGTCGAGCCGTTGCCGACACCGGTGAGCACGAACAACACGATGAAGGCGACGGTGAACAACGCCAGCGAGTTCGACGTCGACGCGAGGATCAGTACCACCGTCGCCGCCGCCATCCCGACGAACGTCACGAAGGTGACCTTGCCGCCGCCGATCCGGTCGGCCAGCCAGCCACCCGTCGGACGCGAGAAGGAACCGAGCAGCGGCCCGAGGAAGGTCACCGCGGCCGCCTGCAGCGGGGTGCGGCCGAACTGGTTCTGCAACACCAGGCCGAAGGCGAAGCTGTATCCGATGAACGAACCGAACGTGCCGACGTAGAGGAACGACATCACCCACGTGTGCGGATCCTTGACGACCTCGCGCATCGCCTTGGTGTCGCCCTTCATCGAGGCGAGGTTGTCCATGAAGAAGTACGCGCAGGTCGCGGCGAGCACGATCAGCGGGATGTAGATGGCGAGCACCAGCCTCGGCGCGGTCGCGCCGACGGTGCCGATGACCAGCAGTCCGATCAGCTGGATCGCCGCCACGCCGAGGTTCCCGCCGCCCGCGTTGAGCCCGAGCGCCCAGCCCTTGTGCTTCTCCGGGTAGAACGCGTTGATGTTGGTCATCGACGACGCGAAGTTCCCGCCGCCGACCCCGCCGAGCGCGGCGATCAGCAGGAACGTGCCGAGCGAGGTGCCCGGCTGCATCGCGATGGCCGCCAGCACCGTGGGCGCCAGCAGCAGCAACGCGCTGACGATCGTCCAGTTCCGGCCGCCGAACCTCGCGACGGCGAAGGTGTAGAGCGGCCGCATGAGCGCGCCGATCAACGTCGGCGTGGAGACCAGCAGGAACTTGTCGGCGGGCGAGAACCCGTACTGCGGCCCCATGAACAGGACCATGACCGACCACAGTGTCCAGACGGAGAAGCCGATGTGCTCGGCCAGGATGGAGAACCAGAGGTTGCGCCGGGCGACCTTCTTCCCGGTCTCCTCCCAGAACCGCTCGTTCTCCGGATCCCAGTGCTCGATCCAGCGCTTTCCGCGAGCGTTCATGCGGTCCTCCTTGGTGGGCGTCGTTCGGGTTTCCTGTGGCCGGATCACTGCGCGGCCAGCCATCTCGCGACTCCGCCGACAGCGTCCTTGCAGCCGCCGCAGCCGGTCGT
>NZ_JACBXD010000098.1 GCF_013870525.1 Amycolatopsis pittospori | reverse complement strand
CCGTCAGCACGACCGCGCGCAGGTTTCGCCGTTTCCTCGCCGTCGTGGCGATCTCGTCCGGGTCGAAACCGAGCGGGGGCTCGGCCAGCTTGATCCCCCGCAACCTGTCTTCGAGTTCGTCCATCACGCGCTCCTCCCGGGAACAGCCTCGTCGTGCTGTCCCTGCAGGGCCTCGCGAAGGGCGTCGAGCCCTCGCGCGGCCTGGCTCCTGACCGTCCCTTCCGAACAGCGCAGCGCGACGGCGACCTCCGCGGCCGGGAGATCGGCGCAGTAGCGCAGCACGACGGCGGCGCGCTGTTTCGGGGGAACTTCGGCGAGGGCGCGAAGCAGCGAATCCGAGATCCCGGCACCGTCGGCCGGGGCGGCGGGCTCGTCGGGGACGACGCCGTCGCGGTTCTCCTTGCGCCGCCACGGTCGCCGCCGTTCGTCGAGCCAGCAGCGCAACAGGATCTGCCTCGTGTAGTTGTCGACGGGCCCCTTCCGGCTGACCTTCGGCCAGACCCGGTGGAGCTTGATGAGCGCGGTTTGGACCAGATCCTCCGCGAGATGCCAGTCGCCGCAGAGCAGGTACGCCGTCCGCCTGAGCGGTAGCGCCTTGTCTCTGGCGAACTCCCTGAAGCTCGCTTCGTCCCCAGACCGCATCGTGCCTCCTCGTCCGTGTTCCGGTGTATCTCACGGACGAGGAGGCACGTGGCGTTGCACGGGAGGGATCAGGCGCCGAGGTTCACGAGTTTGAAGCTCACGTAGCGGTCCGGGGTGTAGACGATCTCGCCGCCCTTGCCGGAGATCACCCGGTCGTTCGTGCCCACCGGGAACAGCTGGTAGTACCCGGCGGCGCAGGGCGGGAGCACACCTTCGCGGTTCTCGTAGACCGTACCGGTCGCGCCACCGCGGGCCTTGTCCACGACGGTCTTCACGGCCGAGGAAAGCGTCGAGTAGCCGACCTTCGTCAGCTTCGAGGTGTCGCCGCACTTCGGGGCCGGGGCGCCGTTGACGTCGATCACGGAGAAGGTCTTGTAGTGGTCTCCGGTGTAGAAGTACTCGCCGCCGGTCCCGGTGACGATGCGGCGCGTGCCGCGGTTCGACGAGCCGGGGGTCGGGACCGTGTACTCGTGGTAGTAGCCCGAAGCACACTTCGGGAGGATGTTCTCCCGGTTCGAGAAGACCGTCCCGTCGTTGTCCGGATACGGGTACGGGCCACCCTTCTGGATGAGGTTGTACGTCGTGGTCGCCTCGGCCGGGAGCGACGAGAGCGAGTTGTGCTTGAACCCGGTGAGATCACCGCACGGGTTCTGCTGGACGGAGACGGGAGCGTCCGCGGCCTGCGCGGCCCCGATCCCCCCGAAGAAGGTGACTAGCAGAACGAGCAGCGCGCCGGCGATCCGCGATCGTTTGTTGGTCATTTTCGGACCGTAACCCGATCGTGTATTCACCAGAAGTCGTCGAGATGAACTCTTCATCGCCGCCCACCGCTGACCGACCAACGGCTTCGGCCGTTCGGGTCAACCTCGGTCGGAGTACTTCTCCGTCAGGCGTTTGAACACTATCGGCGGCACCAGATGCTCGATGTCGCCACCGAGCGCGGTGATCTCCTTGACCAGCGAACTGGACACGAACCCGTACTCCGGGTTGTTCGCCATCAGCAGCGTTTCGAGCCCGGTCAGCTCCCGGTTCATCTGCGCCATCTGGAGTTCGTAGTCGAAGTCGCTGACCGACCGCAGTCCCTTCGCGACCGCGATGATGTCGTTCTCGCGGCAGTAGTCGACCAGGAGTCCCTGCCAGGAGTCGACGCGCACGTTCGGCAGCTTCGCGGTGATCTCGCTCAGCATTTCCAGCCGTTCTTCGGTGGTGAACAGGCCTTTCTTGCTCTTGTTCACCCCCACCGCGACGACGACTTCGTCGAACAGCCTGGCCGCCCGCTCGATGATGTCGAGATGTCCATTGGTGGCCGGGTCGTAGGACCCGGGACAGACCGCACGCCGCATGGCGCGGACGCTACCAAGGAGAAGGCACCCCTGCGCGTTCATCCGTGCGCCGTCTCACACCTGATATTCGGCCCAGTAGAGCGCGGTGTCGCCGTAGCGCTTCGTGCGGGTCGGCTCGAAGCCCGGCGGCCAGTCCGGCTCGCCGTCGCGCGCGGCGCGTTCGATCACCAGCAGCGTCCCGTCCGAGACCCACCGGCCCGCCGCGAGCCCGGCCATGACCTCCCCCAGGCGGGTGGAATCGACGGCGTACGGCGGATCCGCGAGGACGATGTCGAACGTTTCCGGAGCCGGAGCGGCCACGACGGACTCGACCGTCCCGGCCCGGACCGTGCCGCCGAGCCCCAGCGCGGCGACGTTCCCCTTGAGCACTTCGACCGCTCGGCGGTCGTGTTCGACGAACAGCGCGCCGGCCGCTCCCCGCGACAGCGCCTCCAGCCCGAGCGCGCCCGAACCGGCGTAAAGGTCGAGGACCTGGGCCCCCTGCAGCTCGCCGGCCACCTCCAGCGCGTTGAACAGTGCTTCCCGCACGCGTTCCGAGGTCGGCCTCGTGCCCTTCGGCGGGACCTTCAGCCGCCTGCCGCCCGCGGTCCCCGCCACGATCCTGGTCATTGGAGCATCGTGCCTCAACGGCATCCGCCGTGACGTTCGGCGGGACTTGGTGAACCCGCCGCTCACCTCGCGTAGAGTCGTCCTTCGCCCTCATGAGGCGATAGAAGCGTTTAGGAGCGTTGCGTGTCCGAACCTCGGGTCAGACGGGCCGAGATCGCCATCGAGCAAGCCCATGTGGACAGGGTCTACACCCGGCTCGCCGAACTGCGAGCCCAGGCTGAGGCCATGCGTACCAAGGGCTACGAAATAGGCCATGGCGCGGGGCGTGAGGCGATCTTCGAACAGGCGTCGATGCTGTTCGAGCGCGACATGATGGTGTACCACGCCAACCAGACCCTGCAGACCCTCGACGCGGAGTACGAGGGCCTGGTCTTCGGCAGGCTCGACCATCTCGACAACGACCACATCTACGTCGGCCGCCTCGGCATCCGCGACGCCGAGTTCGACAACCTCGTCACCGACTGGCGCGCGCCCGCGGCGGCGGCGTTCTACCAGGCGACCGCCGAAGAGCCGATGGACGTCGTCCGGCGCCGGGTGATCCGGTGCTCCGGGCAGAACGTGCTCGACGTCGACGACGACGTCCTCATCGCCGACGCGGTCCCCGAAGACATGCAGATCGTCGGCGAGGGCGCCTTGATGGCCGCGCTCGGCCGGTCGCGTGGCGAGAAGATGCGCGACATCGTCGCGACCATCCAGAAGGAGCAGGACGAGGTCATCCGGGCGCCGTGGCGCGGGGTCACGGAGATCACCGGCGGCCCGGGCACCGGCAAGACCGCGGTCGCGCTGCACCGCGCGGCGTACCTGCTCTACCGCCACCGCCGTCAGCTCGGCGGCGCGGGCGTCCTGGTGATCGGTCCGTCCGGTGTGTTCACCAGTTACATCTCGCGAGTGCTGCCGTCGATGGGCGAGACGAACGTCGAACTGCGCGCGCTCGGCGAGGTCCTCGACGGCCTCGAAGCGACCAGGCAGGACACGGCGCCGCTGGCGGCGATCAAGGGTTCGCTGCGGATGCGCAAGATCCTGCTGCGGGCCCTGCGGGACACCCCCGAGGAAGCGCCCGAGGAGATGAAGATCGTCTACCGCGGCGAGGTGCTGCGGCTGAACTCGCGCGAGCTCGACAAGGTGCGCCGCAAGGTCCACACGGCGGGCGGGCCGCCGAACCGGTCGCGGATCCGCGCCGCGGAGATGCTGCTCGACGCGCTGGCCTCCAAGGCGGATCAGCACGCGAAGGACGACGGCCGTCAGATCGACAAGGCCGAGCTCGTCACCGAACTCGGCGAGCGCATCGAGTTCCACCGGTTCCTGGTGGTGTGGTGGCCGGTCCTGTACCCGGCGCAGATCCTGCGCTGGCTCGGCACCGAGAAGCGGCTGGCCGTCGCGGCGAAGGGCCTGCTCAACCGCAACGAGATCAGCATGCTCGCCGCCGACTTCGCCGACCGTTCCCGCGGCTGGACCATCGCGGACATCGCGCTGCTCGACGAGCTGCGCGTCCTGATCGGCCCGCCGCCCAAGCGGCGCCGCGGGCACCAGACGATCGACGTCCACCCGGAACGCGGCGGCGCCCCGACCAGGCCCGAGCACTACGACGAGTACTCGCACGTGGTCGTCGACGAGTCGCAGGACCTCTCGCCGATGCAGTGGCGGATGGTCGGACGGCGCGGCAAGTACGCGAGCTGGACCGTCGTGGGCGACCCGGTGCAGAGCTCCTGGCCCGATCCGGCCGAGGCGGCCATGGCACGCGATCAGGCGTTCGGGCTCAAGACGACCCGGCGCCGGTTCACCCTGCGCACCAACTACCGGAACTCGGCGGAGATCTTCGACCTGGCCGCGAAGGTCGTCGCCGGGCACGCCGAGGCCGACGAACTGCCGCGTGCCGTACGCCAGACCGGCATCACGCCGGAGGTGCGGCCGGTCGAGGCGTCCGGTCTGGAGGCCGCGACGCAGGCCGCGGTGAAGGAACTGATGGGCGCGGTCGAAGGCACCGTCGGCGTCATCACCGCGATGGACCGGGTGCCCGAGGTCGAAGGCTGGCTCGCCGCGGAGGCGGACGAACGACTCAAGGTCGTCGGCAGCCTGGACTCCAAGGGCCTCGAGTACGACGCCGTCGTCCTGGTCGAGCCGAACGACCTCATCACGGAGTCGTCCACCGGACGGCGGGTGCTGTACGTGGCGCTGACCCGCGCGACGCAGCAGCTGACGGTCCTCGCCTCGAACCCGGACTGGATCCCGGCCGCCTGACTCGCCCCTCTTACGCATTTAGTCCTCTGGACGCGGTACTTGCACGCGCAACGACCGCATCCAGAGGACTAAATGCGTAAGGGGGCGTAGATACGCTGAAGGGCTCCTTCAGGGCACTGGTGAATGTCCTGAAGGAGCCCTTCAGACCCCCGGTGAGTGAACGTCGTAGGGACGTATCGCACGTCCAGGGGCATTTCTAGCGCCTTTTCGTTGTTCGGTGTCACAGCGCTTCCGCCGAACAACAACGCCGAACAACGAAATCGGCGGTGATCAGGGGCACGGGGGCCGGTAATCGAGGCCTGGCAGGCGTTGCTCCCACTCGGCCGCCGTGATCTTCGGGTGGACGGCCGCGCAGATGCGTTCGGCGGCCCGTTCGGGGCCGGTTTCCCACAGCCGCACGATGCCATCCGCGACGGCGCCCGCGAGCGTATGCCCGTCGGGGGCGAACGCCACCGCGTAGACCCGGTCGCGGTCCTCGGTCAGACTGGCCGACTCGCGGACCGACCCCGGATCGGAGACATCCCATAGTCGCACGGAACGGTCGTAGCTGCCGGTCGCGAGAGTCTTCCCGTCGCCACTGAACGTCACCGCGATGACGTTGTCGGTATGCCCCGCGAGCAGTGCGGTCTCCCGCGGGGCCGCCGGGTTCGACACGTCCCAGATCCGCGCGGCGCGGTCGGCGCTGCCGGTCGCGACGAGTTCGCCGTCCGGGCTGTAGGCCACCGAGAACACGGTGTCGGAGTGCCCGCTCAGCACCGAGAGCTGCTTCGGCGCCTTCACCGCCGAGATGTCCCACAGCCGCGCGGTGTGGTCCCAGCCGCCGCTCAGCAGGGTGCGGCCGTCCGGACTGAAAGCGATCGAATGGACGTCGTCCTCGTGGCCGGTCAAGGTCGCGAGTTCGACCGGTTTACGGATGTCCGCGACGTCCCAAAGCTTGACCGTGTGGTCGGTGCCCGCGGTCGCCAGCGTCCGGCCGTCGGCACTGAACGCGACCGCGTCGATCTCGTCGGCAGGCCGGTCGAAGACGCCCATGTCGACCGGTTTCCGCGGATCGGAAACGTCGATCAGGCGCATCGTGTGGTTCCAGGCGCCGACGGCGAGCGTCCGGCCGTCCGGGCTGAACGCGAGACCGCAGACGCCCTCGCCGTCCGCGAAGCCGGGGATCTTGCCCAGTTCGCGCGGATTCCGCCGGTCGGCGACGTCGATCAGGCGCACCACGCCGTCCTGACTGCCGGTGGCGAGCAACTTCCCGTCGGGGCTGAACACCGCCCGGCACGCCGCCTTCGCCGGACCGCTGATCGCTGGCCCGGGCAGATCCCACAGCCGGACCGTCTGGTCGTCGCTCGCGGTCGCCAGCGTCCGGCCGTCACCGGAGAACGTCGCCCAGACGACCGCCGCGGTATGCCCGGTGAGTGACGGTTTCTCGCGCGGGCTCTTCGGATCGGCGATGTCCCACAGCCGCGCGGTGCGGTCGAAGCCGGTCGAGACCAGCGACTTCCCGTCGGGGCTGAACGCCACGGACCGCACGATGGCCTTGTGCCCGGCCATCGTCCCGAGCGGCACCGGCGTCATCGGTTCGGCGATGTTCCACAGCCTCGACGTCTGATCCGCGCTCGCCGTGGCGAGCGTGCGCCCGTCCGGGCTGAACGCGGCCGCGTGGACGATGCCGGTATGCCCGGTGACCACGCCGAGCGGCCTGGTCTTGAGTGGGTCGGCGACGTCCCACAGCCGGACCGTCGTGTCGGTGCCCGTCGAGGCGAGCGTCCGGCCGTCGGGACTGTAGACGAGACCGTTGATGTTGCCGGCGTGCCCGGGGAGGGTGGCCACGAGCACCGGTTTCGCGAGATCGCGGACGTCGAACAGGCGGACGGTGCCGTCGCCGTCCGCGGTGGCCAGCACGGCCGCCGTCGGGCTGAACGCGACCGCGTTGACCCGGCTCGGATGCTCCCCGACCACCACACCCGGACCGGGCCTGGCCGGATCCGACACGTTCCACAGCCGCGCCGTCTTGTCCCAACCGGCGGTCGCGACGGCGCCGCCGTCGGAGCTGAACGCCACCGAGTTGACGTTGGCGGTGTGCCCGGCGAGCGTCGCCACCTCGACCGGATGGTGCTTTTCCGTGATGTCCCAGAGCTTCGCCGTGTGATCCCAGCTTCCGGTCACCAGGAACCGTCCGTCGCCGCGCAGGGCGGTCGAGTTGATGCGGTTGCCGTGTCCGACGACGCGGGTCGAGTACGGCGACTCGAACATCCCGAGCACACTGCTCCGGGTCTCGACGCTGGGATCGGTGCGGTACGCGGCGAGCGCGAGCTGCGCGGCCAGCGCCGGATTCGTCGCCCGCATCTCGATGGCCTGCCCTGCGACCTTCTGCGCGAGCGCGCTGTTGCGCTGACTGGTCGCGGTCTGTTCGGCGCGGACCGCGTACACGGTGGCGGCGGTCGCCAGCACCAGCAGCACGGCCAGGAGCGCGACCAGCTGCCGCAGCCGCCGGGTGCGACGGCGCGCGGCGGTCTGTTCCTCGTTCTCGATCGCCACGCTCGCGTCGAGGAACCGGCGTTCGCGCTGCGACAGCGCGGTGTCGTGCTCGTCCGCCCATTCCCTGGCGATGGCGAGCCGCGCGCCGCGATAGACCCAGCCGTCGTCGTGACCGACCGATTCCCACGCGTCGGTCGCCTCGGTGAGCTGGCGATGCACGCGCAGACCCTCGCGATCCTCGGCGAGCCACTCGCGCAGACGCGGCCAGCCGCGGATCAGGGCTTCGTGCGCGATCTCGATGCCGTTGTCGTCGAGGGTGACCAGCCGCGACGACGCCAGCCTGTCCAGCACGGTGGCGACGTCCGGGTCGTCGGCGTCGACCTCGTCGCGGGTGATGCGGCGCTTCGTGTCTTCGGTGCCTTCGCCGAGCGCGGTCATCCGGAGGAAGATCTGGTGCGCCAGCCGCTGCTGGCGTTCGCTCAGCGCGGTGAAGGTGTGCTCGGAGGTCTGCGCGACCGACCGCTCGATCCCGCCGGTGGACTCGTAGCCGGTGAGCGTGAGGGTGTTGCCATGGCGGCGGCGCCAGGTCTCCAGCAGCGCGTGCGAGAGCAGCGGCAGCACGCCGGCCTGCCCGGTCGCGTCGGCGACCAGCCGGGAGACGAGCGCGTTCTCGACGCGGTATCCGGCGTCGATCGCCGGCCGCGAGATGGCCTGCCGCAGCTCTTCGGTGCTCATCGGGCCGACGAGGATCTGCGCGTCCTGCATGGCCTCGACCAGTTCCGGATGCCGCGCGCAGTGGGTGTAGAAGTCGGTGCGGATGCCGAGTACGACCTTGGTGCGGCTTTCCGGCTCCGTCGTCGCGGTGACCAGCGCGGACAGGAAGGCCGCCCGCTCGTCGGCGTCCTGGCAGAGCGTGAAGACCTCTTCGAACTGGTCCACGACCAGCACGACGTCGCCGTCGCGGTCGGCGACCAGCTGACGGGCGGCCAGGCCGAGGTTGCGCGGATGTTCGGTGAACTCGGTGAGCAGGCCGCCTGCCGCGAGCCCGAGCGCGGCACCGAACTGGACGGCGCACTCCTGCAGCGGGCGTGAACCGGGGGTCATCAGGAGTGTGACGGACTCCTTGGCCACGGCGGGCAGCATCCCGGCACGGAGCAAGGACGACTTACCCGAACCGGAAGCGCCCAGAACCGCGAGAAAACGTTGCCCCGAAAGCCTCGTGACCAGTTTTTCGACAAGTCGTTCGCGACCGAAGAATCGGCTCGCGTCATCCGCTCCGAATGCGGCCAGTCCGATATATGGGGCCGATTCCCCATTGGCCGGGACAACCGGTGAATCACCGACTCCGAGGCGCGTCCGCTCGGTCACGTCATGCCACCGGGCTTCCCACTCCACCTCGGGCCCGTCGCACGCCCGGACGTAGGCCAAGGTCACCGCCAAGCTGGGCATCTTCTTCCCGCCGGCGGCTTCGGACAGGGTGCCGGCCGAGTAGTGGGCGCGTCTGCCCAGCTCCCGGTACGTCGGATTTCCGGCCTTCTCCCGCAATCGCCGGAGATCGGCGGCGAACTCCAGCAACGGATCGTCCCCGGGGTCCAAAGGTCGCTCCGGACGCGGCACCCTCAATCCTTTCTTTTCAGTGGTTTTCCCACAGCCGTATCAGGCGGCAACCGTACCGTGGAAACGGACGAAGTTCGCGGGTACCGGGTCCATCCCGTCGGTTATCGAGAGGCAAGGCGGATGTGGCGTGTCGTGGGGCCGGCGAATTCCGGTCACCTGACAGGTGCCCGGCGTCACGGGAAGGGATCGAGGGGCCGGCGCGTTGTACCGATGCGTGACCTCTTTGCCTGACATCCCGCTGTCCGTGCTCGACCTCTCGCCCGTCGTGGCCGGAGGCGGCGTGAGCGACTCGCTGCGCAACACCCTCGACCTCGCCCGCCGGACCGAGGAACTCGGCTATCACCGCTACTGGCTCGCCGAGCACCACAACATGCCAGGTATCGCGAGTTCCGCGACCGCCGTGATGATCGGCCAGGTCGCGGCCGCCACCGAACGGATCCGGGTCGGCTCCGGCGGGGTCATGCTGCCGAACCACGCGCCGCTGGTGGTCGCCGAACAGTTCGGCACCCTGGAGGCGTTCCACCCCGGGCGGATCGACCTCGGCATCGGCCGCGCCCCCGGCACCGACCAGCGGACCGCCCTGGCGCTGCGCGGCCCCGGCGGGCTCACCGCGGAGAACTTCCCGCAGCAGTTCGCGGAGCTGCTCGCCTACTTCGAGCATTCCGACCAGCGCGCCGTCAACGCCGTGACCGCCGAGGGCAACAAGCCGCCGGTGTGGCTGCTCGGTTCGAGCGGCTTCAGCGCGCGGATGGCCGGCGAACTCGGCCTGCCGTTCTCCTTCGCGCACCACTTCAGCGCCGAGAACACCCTGCCCGCCGTCGCCCTGTACCGCGACGCGTTCAAACCGTCGGACGTCCTCGACGAGCCGTACGTGATGCTCGGCGTCTCCGTGGTGGCGGCGGAGACCGACGAACGCGCCCACTACCTGGCCGGCCCCAGCGGGCTGACGTTCCTCAGCCTCCGCAAGGGCCGCCCGATCCCGCTGCCGACGCCCGAGGAGGCCGCGGCCTACCCGTACACCGACATCGAGCGGATGTTCGTCGAGGACCGGTTCTCGAGCAGCATCATCGGCTCGCCGGAGACCGTCCACAAGGGACTGGAGACGCTGCTGGCGGATTCGGGCGCGAACGAGCTGATGATCACGACCATGGTGCACGACCAAGCGGACCGGGTCCGCTCGTACGAACTGGTGGCCGAGCTGGCCCGCTGAGCGCCGCCGGAGCGCGGTCGGGCGTGCTATGAACGGCTCGTTACTTGCAAATTTTGCAAGTAACGAGCCGTTCATAGCATCCGGACGGGGAGTCGAGGCGGGCGTCCGGGGCAGACCGACGCTCCCGGGGCTGACCCGCGTGAAGGGGGCCTTCACGTACTTCAGGTGCCTTGGGGCGCCGTGACCGTTGAGTCGGATCTCGGAAGTGGCAGGGGCGGCATTGGGGTAAGTCGATCGTGGAGCGGGGCGCGGTCGTTTCCGCGTGGGCCTTCTTCTGGTTGCGAAGGCCTCTTTTCCTACTCTGAGGGTAGTAAAGGAGTCCTTCACTACCCCCCGATGTGATCCCTGGTGGCAGTGGGACGGCTGTGACACCAGCGCTCGGTCTCGAAGTCCCCGGGCGCGGCCCCACCGGTCACGCGACGGAGGACTCGAGGCTCGATCGAGAGCCGCTAGTGCTCTGAGGGTGAGTACCTGACAGACCACTCACCCTCAACACACCCCGCCACCCCCGAACACGAAAGAACCGACAAGATCCCCGCCCGCCTTTGTCACAAAGGGACAAGAATTCACCGGTTACCAGGACGTGATGTCTTGATCACACCGAAGTTCTTGTCACCAAGCAGGCGCATCATTAGCGTACCGACCAGTAGGAAACCGCACGGTAACACCCCGTTGACCCTTTTCAACGATTCCGTTCCGCCATTCGGAGCAAAGGAATTGCGCAACCTGGGGTGTATTCGCCGTGCCCGGAAAACTGGAGGGTCGGCGTGGGCGTCCGGACGAACGCACCCTCATTTCCCGGAGCTGGTGCGCTCCGGGAGACCGGCAGGCTTTACTCACTCGGCCTCGATGTCGTCCGCCTGACTTTCCGGCGGCCGTTCCAGGCCCGCGAACTGATCCAGCAGTTCTGGTTCATCGCGAGTGTGTCGATCCTGCCGACGGCGCTGGTCGCGATCCCGTTCGGCGCGGTGATCGCGCTGCACATCGGTTCGCTGACCGCGCAGATCGGCGCGCAGTCCTTCACCGGCGCGGCCAGTGTTCTCGCGATCATCCAGCAGGCCAGCCCGATCGTGACCGCGTTGCTGATCGCGGGTGCCGGCGGGTCGGCGATGTGCGCGGACCTCGGTTCCCGCACGATCCGCGAGGAGATCGACGCGATGGAGGTGCTCGGGGTCTCCCCGATCCAGCGCCTGATCGTGCCGCGGGTGCTCGCCGCGATGGGCGTCGCCGCATTCCTCAATGGAATGGTCAGCGTGGTCGGCGTCCTCGGCGGTTATTTCTTCAATGTCATCATGCAGAACGGGACACCGGGTGCGTATCTCGCCAGTTTCTCCGCTCTGGCACAACTGCCCGACCTCTGGATCAGTGAGATCAAGGCGGTCATCTTCGGTTTCGTCGCGGCGATCGTCGCGTCTTATCGCGGGCTCAATCCGAAAGGCGGCCCGAAAGGTGTCGGTGACGCGGTGAACCAATCCGTGGTCATCACGTTCCTGCTCCTGTTCCTGTTGAACCTGGTGCTGACGACGCTTTATCTGCAGCTCGTCCCGGCGAAGGGCAGCTGATGGCGACGACGACCTCCCCCACTCGCGCCACGCGGGTCCGTGAAGCGGTGGACCGCCGCTTCGGTTTCCTGGACACCCTCGGCGACCAGATCCTCTTCTTCCTCAAGGCGCTCGCCTGGGTTCCGCGCGCGCTGCACCGCTACCTCCGCGAGATCACCCGCTTGCTGGCCGAGGTCAGCTTCGGCAGCGGCGCGCTCGCGGTCATCGGCGGCACGATCGGCGTGATGATCGGGATGACCGTGTTCACCGGCACGGTCGTCGGGCTCCAGGGATATTCGGCGCTCAACCAGGTCGGCACCTCGGCCTTCGCCGGATTCGTCTCGGCCTACTTCAACACGCGGGAGATCGCGCCGCTGGTCGCGGGCCTCGCCTTGTCGGCCACCGTCGGCTGCGGGTTCACCGCGCAACTCGGCGCGATGCGGATCTCCGAAGAGATCGACGCGCTGGAAGTGATGGGCATCCCCAGCGTCCCGTACCTGGTGACCACCCGGATCATCGCGGGCTTCCTCGCGGTCATCCCGCTGTACGCCATCGGCCTGCTGACCTCGTATCTCGCCTCGCGCCAGATCACCGTCTGGTTCTACGGCCAGTCCGCGGGCACCTACGACCATTATTTCCTGCTGTTCCTGCCACCCGGCGACGTGCTCTGGTCGTTCGGCAAGGTGCTGGTGTTCAGTGTCGTGATCGTGCTCGCCCACTGTTACTACGGTTTCCGCGCGAGCGGCGGACCGGCGGGTGTCGGCGTCGCGGTCGGCCGCGGCGTGCGGACGGCGATCGTGGCGGTCAGCGTGCTGGACTTCTTCCTCAGCCTCGCGATCTGGGGCGCGACCACGACGGTGCAGGTGGCCGGATGAGCCGGCGCGGGCTGCGCAAGGCCGGGGTCAGGACGGCCGGGGTGCTGTTCCTCGTGGTGATGTCCGCCCTCGTGCTGCTGTCGATCAAGATCTATCAGAAGGATTTCGTCACGTCGGTCCCGGTGACGCTGCAGGCGGACCGCGTCGGTAACCAGTTGCGCCAAGGCGGCCAGGTCAAGGCACGCGGCGTGGTGGTCGGGGAGATCCGCGACGTCCGCGCGACCCCGGGTGGCGCGGAGATCGACCTGGCCATGGAGCCCGGCAAGGTCTCCCAGTTACCGAAGGACGTTTCCGCGCTGCTGGTGCCGAAGACGTTGTTCGGTGAGCGGTACGTGCAACTGTCCATTCCGGACGGGACGGCCGCGGGCCCCCTGGCCTCGGGTGACGTGATCACGCAGGACCGCTCGGCCAACGCGATCGAGCTGGAGCGGGTCTTCGACAATCTGTTGCCGCTGCTCAAAGCGGTGCAGCCGCAGAAGCTCGCCACCACGTTGACCACCGTCGCCACCGCGCTGGAGGGCCGGGGCGAGAAGATCGGCGACACCCTGGCCACCGCGGCCGACTACCTCCAGAAGTTCAACCCGAACCTTCCGACACTGAACGACAACATCCGTGACCTGGCGACGGTTTCGAAGCTGTACGGCGACATCGCGCCGGATCTGCTCGACGCGCTGAGCGCCTCGGCCGTCACGCTCGACACCGTCCAGGAGAAACGCGCCGAACTGGCGACGGTGTACCAGCAGGTGACGTCGTCCTCCCAGCACGTCACGACGTTCCTGACCAACAACCGCGCCAACATCATCGCGCTCGCCGCCGACAGCCGGGCACCGCTGGAGATCGGCGCGAAGTACTCGCCGAGTTTCGCCTGCACCCTCGACGCGCTCGCCAAGCTGAAGCCGCAGATGGACAAGGTACTGGGGGCCGGCACCGGCCAACCGGGCCTGCACGCGGAGATCACCGTCACCCAGCCGAGCGGGAAGTACGTGCCAGGTAAGGACGATCCCGTGTACAACGCCACCGGCGAACCGCGGTGCTATCCGTCGAACGGTCTGATGAGCCCGGGGATCGAAGTGACCGGCAAGGAATCGAGCGCCGCCCTCCCCGGCGAGCAGGGCGACCTCGGTCTGGCGAACTCGCCGCAGGAACGGGAACTGATCTCCACGCTGGTGGCGCCGTCGATCGGCGTCCCGCCCGCCCAGGTCCCCGCCTGGGGCAGCGTGCTCGTCGGCCCGCTCTACCGCGGCACGGAGGTGACCCTGCGATGAGGAACTTCGTGAGCCCGCTGATCAAGGGGCTGATCTTCGTCGTCGTCACGACGCTGGCCACGGTGCTGCTGGCGGTGTCCATCACCAACACCGGTCTCGGCGACACCAAGACCTACAGCGCGAAATTCCTCGACGCGACCTCGCTGAACGTCGGCGACGACGTCCGGATCTCCGGGGTCCGCGTCGGCCAGATCGAGGAACTCGAGATCGCCGACCACAGCCTGGCCCGCGTCAAGTTCACACTCGACTCCCAGCGCAGACTGCCCGCCGACGTGAGCGCGGTGATCAAGTACCGCAACATGGTCGGGCAGCGCTACATCGCGCTCGAACGCGGCAAGGGCACCGGCGGGTTCCTGGAGCCCGGCGCGGAGATCCCGCTGGAACGCACGACCCCGGCGCTGGACCTCACGGAACTGTTCAACGGCTTCAAACCACTGTTCCAGGCGTTGTCCCCCAAGGACGTCAACCAGCTCTCCGGCGAGATCGTCCAGGTACTGCAGGGCGAAGGCGGCACGGTGGAAAGCCTGCTGGCGCACACGGGATCGCTGACCACCACCCTCGCCGGCCGCGACAAGGTGATCGGTGAGGTGATCACGAACCTGGACACCGTGCTGAAGACCATCAACGGCAAGGGCGACGCTCTGTCCACTTTGGTCTCCACGCTGCGGGAGCTGGTCTCCGGCCTGGCCGGTGACCGGGTCGAGATCGGCGAGGCGGTCTCCGGGCTCGCCGACCTCACCACCGCCACGGCGGGGCTGCTCGAACAGGGCAGGAAACCGCTCAAGGACAGCATCGAGGGCATCGATCTGCTCTCCAAGCAGATCGTGGGCGGCAAGGCGGACGTCGAAGGCGCCCTCACCGTGCTCCCGGGCAAGCTCGCCGAACTGGGGCGGATCAACTCCTACGGGTCCTGGATGAACTTCTACCTGTGCTCGGCCGTACTGCGGAGCGACCCTCCCCGCGGGGTCCCGGCGACGGCGGAGAGGTGCACGTCGTGAAACCCTTCAAGGAACGGAACCCGATCGTCATCGGTCTCGTCGGCAGCGTCGTCGCGGCGGGGTTGCTGACCGCGACGATGAACTACGAGGATCTCCCGATCATCGGTTCCGGAACCACCTACACGGCCGAATTCTCCGAGGCCGCCGGCTTGCAGGCCGACGACGAGGTACGGATCGCCGGGATCAAGGTCGGCACGGTCGACGACGTCGAACTCGCCGAAGACCACGTCGTGGTCACCTTCCGCGTCAAGGACGCGTGGGTCGGCGACAAGACCGCCGCCGAGATCAAGATCAAGACCTTGCTGGGCCGGAAGTTCCTCGCGCTGCGCCCGACCGGCGAGACGGTGCAGAACCCGAAGCAGGTCATCCCGCGCACCCGGACCGTGACGCCGTACGACGTCACCGAGGCGTTCAACGGGCTGGCCGACACCGCGGGCGCGATCGACACCGATCAGCTCGCGGAAAGCTTCACGACGCTCAGCGACACCTTCAAGAACTCGCCCGAGCACATCCGCAAGGCGCTGGAAGGGCTGACGTCGCTGTCGAAGACGGTGTCCTCGAGGGACAACGAACTCGCCAGCCTGCTCTCGAACGCCCACGGCCTCACCACCACGCTCGCGGATTCGAACGACGACTTCGCCAAGCTCCTCTCGGACGGCAACCTCCTGCTGACCGAATTGGACAACCGGCGCCAGGCGATCCACGACCTGCTCACCGGCTCCCAGGAGCTCGCCACCCAGCTCTCGGGGCTGGTGGCGGACAACAAGGACCAGCTCGGCGGCGCGCTCAGCCAGCTCGGAGAGGTGACCGACATCCTGCAGCGGCAGAACGACAATCTCGCCAAGAGCCTCGACCTCGCCGCGCCGTACTTCCGCGTGGTGAACAACTCGCTCGGCAACGGGCGCTGGGTGGACAGCTACCTGTGCGGGCTCATCCCCGAGAACCGGGATCCCTGCACCCCGCCGATTCCGGGAGGTGGCCGGTGACCAGCAGGTTCGTCACCCTCGCGCTCGTCCTCGCGCTGGCCGTCGTCGGCGGCCTCTGGTGGATCTTCTCCGGCAGCGGGCTCGACCGCGTCACCGTGTACTTCTCGCGCACGGTCGGTGTCTACAGTGGATCGGACGTCCGGGTGCTCGGCGTCCGGGTCGGCCAGGTCGAATCGGTGGCCCCGGAAGGAGAACGGGTCAAGGTCGTGCTGACCGTCGACGGTTCGACGCCGATCGCGGTCGACACCAACGTCCTCGTGGTCGCGCCGAGTGTGGTGGCCGACCGGTACGTCCAGTTCACCAAGCTCACCCGCGCCGGGAACCGCCTGGACGACGGGGCGGTGATCCCGGTGGAGCGCACCGGGACCCCGGTGGAACTCGACCAGCTCTACACCAGCCTCGACACCCTCGCCAAGGCACTCGGCCCCAAGGGCGCGAACGCCGACGGCGCGCTTTCGGAACTGCTGCGCACCGGCGCGAAGAACCTGCAGGGCAACGGCAAGCCGTTCAACGAATCGGTGCGCAATTTCGCCGACCTGGCCAGGACGCTTTCGGGCAACTCGGAGAACCTGTTCGCCACCGTCGACGAACTGCAGCGGTTCACCTCGATGCTGGCGACCAACGACCGGAACGTCAGCGAGGTCAACAAGCAGCTCGCCTCGGTGACCGGGACGCTGGCGCAGAACAAGACCGAACTCTCCCGCGCGCTCAACGGACTCGGCAGCGCGCTCGCGGACATCCAGAAGTTCATCAAGGACAACCGCGCGCTGATCAAGTCCAATGTGGACAAGCTGGCGGTGACCACCGGGACGCTGGTCGGCAAACGCACCGCGCTGGCGGAGATCCTCGACACGATCCCGCTGGCGGTCACGAACGCGCTCAACGCCGTGGATCCGAAGACCGGGAAGCTGCAGGGACGCGGGCTCCTGCTCGACTACGCCCCGCTCCCACTGCCGGTCTCCGGCGAGACCTACACCGGCCAAGGGGGACGCAGATGACCGCGAAACGGGCGATCGCCGTGTTCGCCGCGTGCTGTGTCGCGCTCACCGGCTGCTCGGGCGACTTCAAGGGCGTCTACGACCTGCCGCTGCCCGGCGGTGCCGACATCGGCGACCACCCGTTCCGGCTGACCGTGCGGTTCGCCGACGTACTCGACCTGGTCCCGCAGGCCGCGGTCAAGGTCGGCGACGTCCCGGTCGGACGGGTCGAGACGATCCGGCTCGGCGAGGACGGCTGGACCGCGGAGACCGTCCTGGCGGTCAACGGCGACGTCGTCCTCCCCGCCAACGCCATCGCGCGGTTGCGGCAGTCCAGCCTGCTCGGCGAGAAGTTCATCGAACTCGCCCCGAGCGCGGCCAAGGCCGAAGGCAGGCTGGGCAACGGCGCGGTGATCCCGGTGGCGAGCACGAACCGCAACCCGGAGTTCGAGGAGATCTTCGGCGCGCTGTCCCTGCTGCTCAACGGCGGCGGGATCGGCCAGCTGCAGACGATCAACCGTGAGCTGTCGAAGGTGATGGACGGCAACGAGGAGGAGATCCGCTCGTTCCTGTCCACTGTGGAACAGCTGGTGTCCAACCTGGACTCGCACCGGTCGGAGATCACTTCGGCGCTCGACGGGCTCAACCGGCTCTCGACGACGCTGGCCAACCGGAAGAAGCAGGTCGAAGGCGCGCTCACCGACCTCACCCCGGGGCTCAAGAGCCTTTCCGACCAGCGCGGTCAGCTGGTCTCGATGCTGCAGTCGCTGGACCAGCTCTCCGGTGTGGGTGTCGACGTCATCAAGAAGAGCCGCGACGACCTGGTCGCCGACCTGACCGCGCTCGCCCCGATCCTCAAGCGGCTCGCGGACGCGGGCCAGAGCCTGCCGCAGTCGCTGGAGATCCTGCCGACGTTCCCGTTCACCGACGCCGTCCTCGACGGGATCAAGGGCGACTACCTGAACGTCTACGCCTCGCTCATCCCCGGCCCCGGCGTCACCCTCCCGCCACCGGGCGAAGGCGTCCCGCCGGGACTGCCCACCCTCCCGCTGCCGTCGTCCGGAGGTAGCTGATGCTCACCGCGCGCATCCGGATCCAGGTCATCGTGTTCGTCGTCATCGCGCTCGCGACGACGGCGTTCGTCGGGGCCAACTACGCGGGCCTCGACCGGCTCTTCGGAGCGAGCGGGTACACCGTGAAGCTCGCGCTGACCGACGGCGGAGGCCTGTTCACCAACGGCGAGGTGACCTACCGCGGTGTCGCCGTCGGACGGGTCGGCGAACTGCGGCTCACCGCCGGCGGGATGGAAGCGGATCTGCTGATCGACGACGACGCCCCGCGGATCCCGGCGAACTCGCGGGCCGTCGTGGCGAACCGGTCCGCGGTCGGCGAACAGTTCGTCGACCTGCAGCCGCGGACCTCGGACGGGCCGTTCCTCGCCGAGGGTTCGGTCATCCCGCGCGAGGCGACGAGCGTTCCGCTGCCGGTGCAGCATCTGCTGACCGACCTGGATTCGCTGACCGCGTCCGTGCCGACCGAGGATCTGCGGATCGTGGTGGACGAACTCGACAACGCCCTGCGCGGTTCCGGCGCGAACCTGCAGGTGCTGCTCGATTCCACCACCGACTTCACCAAACAGGCGGCGACGCATCTGCCGCAGACGGAGAAGCTGCTCACCGACGGTTCGACCGTACTGAAGACGCAGGTCGACTCCTCGCAGGAGTGGCGGCGGTTCAGCAGCAACGCGAAGGAGTTCGCCGAGCAGCTGTCGCGTTCGGACGGTGATCTGCGCAAGCTGATCGCGACCGCGCCGGACGCGGCGACCCAGCTCTCCGGGCTGCTGCGGGACAACGAGCCGGGGCTGCCGATCCTGCTGGCGAACCTGCTCACCACGTCGCAGGTGTTCTCCGCGCGCACCGACGGCCTGCGGCAGCTGCTGATCAACACCCCGAAGGCGGTGTCCGCCGTCGACGCGGCGGTGGACGGCGAAGCCGGGAAGGTCGCGCTGGTCCTGACGTTCTTCGACCCGATGCCGTGCACCAAGGGCTATGGGGGCACGAAGATCCGCGACAGCAGGGACCTCTCGGCGCTGCCGTTCAACACCGGTGCCTCGTGCACGCTCGAAAAGGGCGACCCGAGTTCGGTTCGCGGCTCGCAGAACGCACCGAAGGGCGGAGTGCCGCCCGCCGCCGTCCCCGGCGGTTTCGGCGCCGACGGCCAGCCGACGTCCACCAGCCTCGAGGAGATGTTGTGGCTGCGCAACTGAAGATCGCGATCGCGGTGCTCACCGCGGCCTGCGCTTTCGCGGGATGGGCCGGCTACAGCTGGTTCACCGCGACGGGTTCGCAGGCGGTGTCCTACGGGAACTCGCGCGACGACGCGCTGAAGTCCGGGCGAGAACTCGTCGCCCGGCTGACCAGCCTCGACCACCACCGGATCGACCAGGGCATCGCCGACTGGCTCGCCGCGTCGACCGGCCCGCTGCGCGATCAGCTGGGCAAGACCGACGACGCGACGAAGCAGACGCTGTCCAAGAACGCGACGGTGTCGACGGGCAAGGTCCTCGACGCGGCGATCAGCGAACTCGACGACCACGCGGGGACGGCGAAGATGCTGGCATCGGTGGAGATCACGATGGCCCGGGAAGGCGCCGCGCCGACGACGAAGCGCAACCGGTTCGCCGCCGGGCTGACCAGGACCGGCGAAGGCTGGAAGCTCAGCGCGCTCGACCAGCTTCCGGTGGGTGCGCGATGACCGCCACCGCCGATACCGACGCCGATGCCGAAACCGAGCCCGAAACCACGCCCGAACCCGAAACCGTCGCCGAAGCGACCCCCGAAAAGCCGTCCCGGCGGCCGAAGCTGTCACTGATCCTGCTGGTCGTCGCGGCCGTCCTGGTCGCGACCGGGGTGTGGTTCACCCTGGAGGCGAAGTCGATCTCGTCGGCGCCGTCCGCGGCCAACACCGCGCTCACCGACGTGGGCGCGACGGCCGAGGTGAACGCCGCGGTGACGGTCGCGCTCAACAAGATCTTCTCCTATTCCTACGACCGGACCGACGTCACCGAAAAGGCGGCCGCCTCGGCGCTGAGAGGTAAGGCGCTGGAGTCGTACAACCAGTTGTTCGCGCAAGTCCGGGAAAAGGCTCCGGCGCAGAAACTCGTCCTCACGACCCGCGTCTCCTCGTCTGCCGTCCAAGAACTCACCATGGGCCGTGCGCGGCTTCTGGTATTCCTCGACCAGGCGGCGACAAGGGCCGACAACAATTCTTCGACGGCGGCCGCCGCACAGCTTTCGGTCACCGCCGAACGCGAAGGCGAAGACTGGGTCATCACCGATCTCGTCCCTCGGTGACAAACCGGTCATTCCTCATTTAGTCCGCGGTACAAAACAGGAGAGAAAACGAGGAGAATCCCATGTTCGGTCGAACGCGCCCGAAAACAGCCCGACGCCGTCTCGGCACGGTCGTCGCGCTCACCTCCGCGATCGCCGTGGCGGGCAGCCTCGCCGCCACCCCGGCCCTCGCCGACGACCCGGTGGAGATCCCGGTCTCCTACACCGTCACCGGGAAGACCGTGGTCAAGAAGACCGGCGGCTCCCTGGACCTCGGCCCGGGTCAGCTCGACGGTGCCCTCGTCATCGACGGTGACAACGTCGGGATCCGGGGCAATCTGTCCCTGCCGCCCGCGACGGCGAACATCTCGCTGGTCTCGGGTGTCTTCAAGATCAAGGCCCGCGTGCGGATCGAGCCGACCGGCCCGGTCACCGGCACGCTGGCCAACGGCGATCTGACCACCCGTTCGCAGGCGAACATGCTGATCGACAACATCGTCGTCGGCCTGTTCTGGCCGGTCATCCCGCTCCCGACGGTGCCGAACGCCTGCAAGACCGTCACCCCGCTCGACCTGACCCTGGTGTCGAAGAACGTGGACCTGTTCGCCGAGACGATCCCGTCGTCCGGCGTGTTCACCATCCCCGCGTTCAAGGACTGCTTCATCAACGACCTCGCGCTGGGGTCGCTGATCTCCGGTCCGGGCAACACGATCAACCTGAGCATGAAGTCGAACCTGTCCTAAGAGTCTCGAAGTCCGTGAAGGCCTCCTTCCCTACGCTCAGGGTAGGGAAGGAGGCCTTCACGGACATCGCGGAACGGTCAGCAGAAGTACGGCGCGTTCGGATCCACCAGTGCCACACCGGTGCTGTCACCCGCGGAAACGGCGTAGACCGGGGCGCAGACACCGGAGAACTTCCAGAAGTCGGTCGGCGGTTCCGAGGACGTGTCCCGGCTTTCCTGCTTCACGTTGCTGCCCCACGCGAAGACGCTTCCGTCGGCCTTCAACGCGACGTTGTGATTGAAGCCGGCGTCGATGGCGACGACGTCGGACTGCGCTTCCGGCGGAACCGTGCCCTGACCCGCGGAGTTGTCACCCCAGGCGATCACGCCACCGTTCTTCAGCGCGATGCTGTGCCGGAACCCGGCCGAGATCGCCGACACCCCGGACGTCGCCGCCGCGGGCACGTTCAGCTGGCCTTTCCCGTTGCCACCCCAGGCGATCACGCCACCGTTCTTGAGCGCGAGGCCGTGGTCGCCGCCTGCCGAGATCGCGGTGACACCGGATGAGACCGTCGCGGGAACAGCGGTCCGGGAACCCCAGCTCAGCACCCCGCCGTTCTTCAGCGCGAGGTTGAAATACGCGCTGGTGGAGATCGCGGTGACCCCCGAGGTCGCGGCCGCCGGGACCACGTTCTGGCCGTAAAAGCCATTGCCCCAGGCGATGACGCCGCCGTTCTTGAGCGCCAGTTCGTGCGCCCAGCCCGCCGCGATCGCCGAGACTCCCGACGTGGCCGCGGCCGGCACGGTGGCCTGGCCGTAGTTGTTGTTCCCCCAGGCGATGACACCGCCGTCCTTGAGGGCCAGATGGGTGATCGCGCCGGCGGAGACCGCGCTCGCGCCGAGCGCCGAGGGAGGCACGCCGCCCTGCCCCTGTCCGTAGTCATTGCTCCCCCACGGTCGCGGTTCGCCGGCGAGCACGGCGCCCGCCGAACCGGAAAGGGAAACCGTGGCGATCATTACGGCTATCGTGGTACCGGCCACGCGCCGTGTCGCGGATCGTCGATTGACTGAAGCCATGCGGGAAATGTTAACCCGGTTCCGCCGATCGGCGGGGTCTTTGTCATCCTCGGACAAAATTCATAATCGCATTCAGCGCCCGCTGACAAGAAAGAACGGACTCCTCACCCACCCCGAAACATGTCGACATGAATCCTTGTTACGTACATAACTCGCGGGTAACCTCGGTTTACCCCACCACCGAGAAAGCCCGCTCGAGTCGAGCATAAAAGATCAGAAAAAATCGCCGAAAGGCGCATGGGGAAAGCTGCCCGAGACGTAAACTGGATCAAAGGAGATGACAGGTATGTCCCGCAGACTTGGCAAGTTCTCAGCCGGCGTCGCCACCACCGGCATCGTGTTCGGCGCGGTCGCCGTGCTCACCGCCGGCACGGCCGCGGCCGTCACGAACTACACCACCGGCACCGTCGCCTACATGTGCAACTTCCCGGGCATCGGCCAGCAGCAGCTGGACGTGAAGGCCAACTTCGCCGGACCGGACTCGGTCGCCTCCGGTGGCACCGCCACCCCGTCGAGCGTCGGCGGCACCGCGACGATCAACGCGACCATCAACGCGCTGCTCAACGCCGCCAACTACGACGGCGTCCGCGGCAAGGCGAACATGTCGATCACCGCCACCAACGCCACCCCGGCGTCGTCGACGGTGACCAACCTGGACGTCCCGACCCAGATCAACCCGTACGTGCCCGGCCCCCGGACGTTCAACATCGTCCAGGACGCGGGCACCGGCGTTCCGACGCTGACCGCGGGCGCTCCCGGTTCGGGCGTGATCTCCCTCGGCACCACGATCAGCGCGCCGCTGGACTTCCACAAGAAGGACGGCAGCTGGACCGCGTGGAACTTCAGCTGCACCGTGAAGAACACCAACCCGGCACAGAACCGCGCGTTCAGCCCGGCGATCCCGATCACCTGATGAACCCTCCGTGTGGGGCGGGGACGCCCGCCCCACACGGGCTCCACCGCCTACGCGACACGAAGGGATCCCTATGGGACAGCGGATTCACCGGGCATTCGGGAGGGTTCCCGTTCTGGCGGGCGTCATCCTGCTCGCGGGGGTGAACGGCGCGTTGTCCTCGTCGGCGGCGACCGACCCGGCGACACCGCCCGCGCCGCCGCTGCAGGGTTCCACCTCCGCGCACCGAAGTCTCGTGAACACCTGTGCCTTCCCGGATCCCGCCGGGGAACGACCGGTCACAGTGGACGTCCGGGCCACGCTGCCGAAGGTCGTCCAAACCGGAAAGCCGGTGCAGGTGAAGGACTTCGCGCTGACGTTCACGATCGGCGAAGGGGCGTTCGGAACCGTGACCGAGGTCGTGGGCGGCGCGACCTTCGAGCTCACCGCCGCGAACGGTGACAAGAAGACCCCGATACCGGTGTCCCTGACGATCCCGGCGACGAAGGTCCCCACCACCGGCGAGCTGAAGCTCGTCGCGTCGGGCAAGGTCCCCGACATCCTCTTGAACGTCCCCGGCGAACTGCGGTTGAGCACCGGCGTGCCGTCGCTCGCGCTGACCGCCGCCGAGACCCCGCTCAAGCCGATCACCTGCACCCAGGCGCCGGATCAGGACACGTTGCTCGGCAGTGTCGCGCTGCTGAGCCTCGGGAAGCCCAAACCGCAGACCGGCGAACCCGGTGCGCAGAAGAAGCCCGGGGCCGGCACGCGGGCCGCGGACGACGTCCAGGCCGGCGGCCTGTTCCCGATCGCGTTGCAGCCGTTCGAGTTGCAGGGCACGTCGACGGTCACGAAACTCGGCGCGTTCGCGCGGCTGAAGCCCGCGTTCATGGTCAACGCGGTCTGGGAGGTCGACCTGGAGAACACCGAGGGGCCCGGCAAGATCACCGGTTCCGTCATCATGCCGCCGAGTCAGCTGGCCTTCCTCGGGTTCGGCTTCGTCCCGATTTCCGCGACCATGGAACTGCTACCGCTGGACCACGCCACCGGCAACCGCATCATCGACGTCGACGGCGTGTCGATCCCGGAGCCGGAGGGCAGCTCGACGGTTCTCACCCCGCTCAAGGTGTACGGGAAGCTGACCGGAGTCACCATCAACGGGGTCCGCCTCGACGTCGGCGACCACTGCCTTACCGCCGAACCCATCGCGATCAACCTCCGCGGCGAGAAGTACGGGATGTTCACCGGCGGCGTCGTGCGCACGGATCCGAACTGGACCGATCCCGCCTACCGCGACTTCACGCTGCCCGCGTTCTCCGGCTGCGGCGTGAAGGAGGATCTGGACTCGCTGCTGACCGGAATGGCTTCGGGACCAGGCAACCAGGCGTGCGTGGGGATCAACCAGGTCGGGTTGCCCTGGGACCCGGAACGCAAGTGCCCCAACGTGGATCCGCCGGTGGCGCGCCGCTGACAAGCGGCGCCCCTAGGAACCGCTGGGCATCCACTGTGGACTCGTGCGCGGCACCGGCAGTACCTCGGGCAGCGCGTATCCCCCCGGATCGGACGAAGGCGCGACACCGGCCCGCAGCGCGAGTTCCATTTCGAACCGCGCCCCCGGGTCGCGCAGGTGCTCGCCGAACGTGGCCTGCAGCTGACGCATGCGGTACCGGACGGTCTGCGGGTGGACCTGCAGCCGTTCGGCGATGTCGACGACGTTGCCCTGGCTGTCGAGCCAGGCGCGAAGCGTTTCGAGCAGCCGTTCCTGTTGTTTGCCGGTCATTTCGGCGAGCGGGGCGAACAGGCGATCGCGCAGCTGGCCGGTCAGCGCGGCGTCGGCGTTCACCAGCAGCGTGGCGAGATGTTCTTCGGCGCGGATCACCCGGCGGGCCTGGATGATCCCGCGTTCGGAGAGGTGCAGCGCGTCGCGCGCCCAGCGCAGGGAATCGGCGACGGAGTCGAGCGGCCGGCAGGGGCCGATCGACAGCCGGTACTCCGGCAGCGCGGCCTGCAGGGTGGCCAGGCGGGCCCCGGAGATCTCGCCAGGAACGAGCAGACGCGGCTCGGCACAGTCGAGTTCGGCCAGGACGTCCGAATCCACCACGTTGTGCCGCCGGGATCTGACGGTGTCGTCGAGCGGATGCAGCACGACCGGGGTGGCGCGTTCGGGCACCGTCCAGCCGGTCAGCTGCGCGAGTTCCGCGATCGCCTTCGACGGCGCGGGCGGGGTTTCCAGCACCAGGTGCAGCAGCTTGCGGCGCCAGGTGTCCAAAGCTCCCGCCGTACGCGCCTTCGCTTCGAGATAGCCGTCGAGCGCGACGGACGCGAGTTCGTCCATGAACGCGAGCATGGCGTCGGCCAGTTGCGACATCACCGCGGACGAGAGCCCGCTGCGACGGCCGACGCGCATGATGCGCCGCCACGAGACCCGGGCGCCGACGCGGTACGCGGACTGCAGCGTGTCGAGGCTGCGGCCTTCCCGCATCTCGTTCTGCCCGAGCCGGTGATGGACCTCGTGCGACTGCTCCTTCGAGACGGTCGGGTCCGCGATCTGCGCGACGAACAACGTGATCGCGTACTCGACGCCCGCGCGGATCGACTTGCCGTAGGGCCCGTCGAGCGGACGCGCGTACGCGGGAATTGTCGCCCGGATCTCGTCGACGATCTCGTTCGCGAGGCTGCCGAGCTCGGGCCTCAGGATGTCAGCGAGTTTGCGTGGGAGCGCCGCGGGGGGCACAGCGTGTTCGATTCCACGCTCCAGCGACATCGCAGCTCCTTTGCTCCGCCCAGTGCAGGGCACCCCGCGATCGTCGTGGGGTGACAACGAACACATCGCAAAGTCGCCGGTGAATGTGTCACCTTCCGCAGAAGAAACCGTTTTCTTGTCATCGTCGTGACAAAATCACGGGTCCCCCCTGAATTTTGATGACAAGTGCCCGGCAAACGGCGTGCGCGGTGCGTACGAACGGCCGAAGGCGGGATCGACCCCTTCGCCTCCGTGACAGAGCGTCACCGCGTTCCGGTGAGCAATTCACCGAGTACGGCCAGCACGGGCTCCAGGACGCGGACGTCCGTGCCGGCGCATTCGGTGATCCCGGCGCCGATCACGTCGAAGCCGCTCAGGCCGCGAAGCATCGTCACGAGACGCTCGATCGTCAAGCCACCCGGCTCCGGATAGTTCAGCCCGTCGAACTCGCCGGGGTCGAGCACATCGAGATCGAGATGGACGTACACCTTGTCCGCACCGGCCAGCCCGGCGGCGACGTCGTGCGCCTCGACGACGAGCCCGCGATCGACGGCGGCCCGCTCGGCTTCGTCGAACACCCGGGTCCCGGCGAGCACCACGCGACCGGGTTCGATCGGCGGGTCGGCGGCGAAATCGGGGTCGCCCTCACCGAGGAGCGACCGCAGCACCATGCCGTGGAACGCGCCCGACGGCGACGTCTCCGCGGTGTTGAGGTCGGGGTGCGCGTCGAACCAGGCGACACCGAGCCCGGAGCCGTAGCGATAGCGCGCGACGCCGATCGGGACGAGTTCGACACCGCAGTCCCCGCCGATGGTCAGCACCGGCCCGCCCGGCGCCTCCAGCGCGGCGAGCTGCGCGGCCCGGTTCTCTCCGATGAGGACGGCGCGGTTGGCGACGCCGTCGACGACCGGTGAGGTCTCGCGGGTCTGCAGGATGTGGTGCACCGGCACGCCCAGGACGTGCCCGGCCAGTTCGGCGAGCGCGACACAGCCCTGCGGCAACTCCGGCGCGCGTTCGGACAGCGCGCCCTGAAACTGGGGTACGGCATTGATCAGCACCGGACCACGTTAGTGGCTGAAGGGGACTTTCACCGCATGCGATGCGGTGAAAGCCC
>NZ_JACBXD010000097.1 GCF_013870525.1 Amycolatopsis pittospori | reverse complement strand
GATGACGCACACGCTCAACCCACCGTAGATGCTCCACAACGCGCCTTGGGTGTTGAACCGCTTCCAGAACAGCGAGTACAGGATCGTCGGCAGGTTCGCCGACGCCGCCACCGCGAAGGCCAGCGCCACCAGGAACGCCACGTTCTGGTTCTTCGCGAGGATCCCGCCGACGATCGCGACCGCCCCGATCACGAGCGCGGTGATCCGCGCGACGCGGACCTCGCTGTCCGGAGCGGTCTTGCCTTTCTTGATCACGTTGGCGTAGACGTCGTGCGCGAACGACGCCGACGCCGTGATCGTGAGGCCCGCGACCACCGCGAGGATCGTCGCGAACGCCACCGCCGCGATGAACCCGAGCAGGATCGGACCGCCCAGTTCGAGCGCCAGCAGCGGCGCCGCCGAGTTGGTCGTCCCCGGTGCCTTCGCGATCACGTCCGGGCCGACGAGCGCGCCCGCGCCATAACCGAGCACCAGCGTGAACAGGTAGAAGATGCCGATCAGCGCGATCGCCCACACCACCGAACGACGAGCGTCCTTCGCGGTCGGGACGGTGTAGAAGCGCATCAGGACGTGCGGCAGGCCCGCGGTCCCGAGCACCAGCGCGATGCCCAGCGACAGGAAGTCGAGTTTGGTCGTGCCGGTCTTCCCGTACTGCTTGCCCGGGCCGAGCAGCGCTTCACCGGTCGCGCCGCCCTTGTCGACGGCGGCCTGGAACAGGTTCGAGAGGTTGAAGCCGTACTTCCCGAGCACCCACAGGGTCATCGCGAACGTGCCGGCGATCAGCAGGACGGCCTTGATGATCTGCACCCAGGTGGTGCCCTTCATCCCGCCGATCAGCACGTACAGGATCATGATCACGCCGACCACGGCGATCACCAGGTCCTGGCCGAGGTTGCCTTCGATGCCGAGCAGCAGGTTCACCAGACCGCCCGCGCCCGCCATCTGCGCGAGCAGGTAGAAGAACGAGACGGCGAGCGTGGAGATCGCGGCCGCCGCGCGGACCGGTCGCTGCCGCATCCGGAACGCGAGGACGTCGCCCATGGTGAACTTGCCGGTGTTCCGCAGCAGTTCCGCGACCAGCAGCAACGCCACCAGCCACGCGACGAGGAACCCGATCGAATAGAGGAAACCGTCGTAGCCGTTGATCGCGATCGCACCGGCGATACCCAGGAACGACGCCGCGGAAAGATAGTCGCCCGAGATCGCGATCCCGTTCTGCGGACCGGTGAACGCGCGTCCGGCGGCGTAGTAGTCGGAGGCGGTCTTCGTATTCCGGCTGGCCCGGAAAACGATCACCAGCGTGATCGCCACGAACACCGCGAAAATGGTGATGTTGAGCGCCGGATTGCTGCCCTGGACGCCCGCGGCCAGCGTGCTCACCGTTCGGTCCCTTCGACCTCATGCCGGATCTTGTCGGCGAGCGGATCGAGTTTCCGGTTCGCGTACCGGACATAAAGGCCGGTGATCACGAAGGTCGACACGAACTGCAACAGGCCGAAGACCAGTCCGACGGTGACGTTGCCGAAGAGCTTGGTGCTCATGAACCCGGTCGCGTAGTCGGCCAGGAGCACGTAGAGCAGATACCAGAGGAGGAACAGCGCCGAGACCGGGAAAACGAATACCCGGAGGCGGCGGCGCAGTTCGGTGAATTCCGGACTGGCCTGCACCTTTTCCCAGTCGGATTCCGGGTCTGACCCGAGGTCTTGATCGGTGTCGCTCACAACGGACCTCCCACCTGCCGCAACCATTCGGTGATTTCGTCGCCACGGAAGATCATGCCCCTCATAGGGCGTGAAAGGGGCAATCCATTTGAGTGAACGGTACGACTCTGAGTAGACCTTCGCGACTCGACCGGGTGAACTACTTCCGGTGACGGCCCTTTCCGGTCGTCCGTGTCTTCTCCTCGGCCTGCCCGAACCGGGCGACCGCACGATCCCGCATGAACCCGAGCGGATCCGGCGCGTGCAGCCGCAGCATCACGCCGTGGACGTCGTCCGGTCGCCCGTAGCCGGTGGCCCGGCTCACCACGTAGGTGGTCAGGAACGCCGCCGGCACGGTGATCAGCGCGGGCTGGTTCGAGAACCACGGCGCCCAGCCGCCGGTGTACTTGCTGACGATGTTGACCACCAGCGCGGTCAGCACCAGGCCGCCACCGACGATCATCCCGGCCAGCGCACCGGGCCAGCTGAGTTTCCGCCACCAGACCCCGAGCAGCAGCAGCGGACTGAAGGTGGACGCGGCCAGCGCGAACGACATGCCGACCGAGAGCGAAAGGTCTTCCGAGGGCAACAGGACGGCCAGTCCGAACGGGATCAGCGCCACGATCCCCGTCGCGACCCGGAAATCTCGGACGCGGCCGGGCAGCACGTCGGTCGACACCACCCCGGCGACGCTCACCAGCAGCCCGGACGAACTCGAAAGGAACGCGGCGAACGCGCCGGCCGCCGTCACCGCGCCCAGGATCTGCCCCCAGAGTCCGGGGAGGACCGCGGACGGCAGCAACAGGACGGCGGCGTCGGTCTTCCCGGTCACCAGCAGTTCCGGGACGTACATCCGCGAGAGCGCGCCCAGCAGCGTCGGGAACAGGTAGAACAGCCCGAGCAGCAGCAGGACGTGCACCGTCGTGCGGCGCGCGGCCTTGCCGTCGGGGTTGGTGTAGAAGCGGACGAGCACATGCGGCAGGCCCATGGTGCCGAGGAACGTCGCGAGGATCAGCGAATAGACCTGCAGCAGGTCGGTGAGGCTGCCCGAACCCGGCCGGAGCCAGTCGCCGTTGGACGCGGGTGCTTCGCCGACCACCGGGACCGGGGTGCCCGCGGTGAACTTCAGCGTCGTGCCCTTGGAGACCTTGTGCGGGGCTTCCGGGCTCCACACCGCGAAACCGTTGGCGCGCGCGCCTTCCACCTGCCCATATGCCTCGAGAACGGTCACCGAGGCGACGTTCAGCGTGACGTCGGTCTGGACCGAGACCGTGGTGTTCTCGGTGAACGTCGGCGGCGCGGCCTGTCCCAGCGGACGCGCGCTGCCCGGCCCGCCGGAACCGACGAACACGATGCACAGCACGAAGGTGGGCACCGCGATGGCGAACAGTTTCAGCCAGTACTGGAAGGCCTGGACGACGGTGATGGCGCGCATGCCGCCCGCGATCACGTTGAACATGACCACGCCGCTGACCAGAAGAGCGCCCGCCCACACCGGCACAGGCAGGATCGTCGCCAGCGTCAGCCCGGCGCCCTGCAACTGCGGGACCATGTAGAGGATCCCGATGAACACCACGAACGTCGTCGAAACCCGGCGCAGCAGGGTCGAACCCAGCCGCATCTCGACGAAGTCCGGGAGCGTGTACGCGCCGGATCGCCGAAGCGGCGCGGCGACGAACAGCATCAGCGCGAGATAGCCGGCGGTGAACCCGATCGGGAACCACAGCGCGTCGGCGCCGTCCTTGAGGACGATGCCCGCGACACCCATGAACGACGCGGCGGAAAGGTACTCACCGGAGATCGCGGCGGCGTTGCGCCGGGAGCGCACGGTACGCCGGGCGACCAGGAAGTCGTGCGTGCTGACGGCCGAACGTGAGGAGCGGTGCCCCAGGTAGAAGGTCAGGACCGCGACCAGCACGATGCCGGCGATGGCCCACGGATTCAGCTGCACAGAAGGGATCCTCGCATGTGCAGCTCCGCAATCAGTTCTCGATCATGTCAACGAAGTCGCGCTCGTGCCTTTCGGCGAGCCGGTTGTACCAGAGGCCGATGCCGAACAGGAACGGGAAAGGCGCCACGCCGAGGATCAGCCAGGGCAACGGAAGGCCCACGACGCTCACCTGTCCGAAGGAGGGGATCAGGTAGAAGAGCACTGGCAGCGAGCACAGCGTGACCATCACCAGGAGCGCCAGCAGGGAGGCCGTCCGCAGCTGGATCTTCACCAGATCCTTGACCAGGAGTTTTCCCCAGCTGGTCTGCTCTTCGAGTTCGACCCTGGCCCGCAGGGTGCTCGTGGCCTGCCGCGGGTCGGCGAGGATCACCCGTTGCCGTTTGGGTTTCGCGTGGTGTTCGGGCTTCGCCTGCTCGTGTTTCGGCCCGGACGGCGCACCAGGGACCGGCTCGACGACGGCGCCTTCGGGCAGCGCGGGCTTCTTGTTCCGGCCCTTGCCCAAGGTCGGGTCCGGCTCGCGGACCCCGTTGACCCGGCGGTAGTAGTCGTCGGTCATGTCCCGCTACTGCGTCGACCGGCCGGAGCCGACCAGCCGGTCCTTGAGCGCGCGGGTGCGGCGGCGGCTCACCGGCAGCACCTTCTCCTCGTTGCCGATGACGACCTGGTAGCCGCCCTGACCCATCCGCAGCTCGGTGATCAGCGGCAACGCGACCAGGAACGACCGGTGGATGCGGACGAAACCCGCCTTCTCCCAGCGTTCTTCGAGTTGCGCGAGCGGAATACGGACCAGGTGGCTGCCGTCGGTGGTGAACAACCGGGCGTAGTCACCCTGCGCTTCCACCCAGCGGACCGAGGAACGCGGGATCAGCTTGGTCGTACCCGCGAGTTCGACGGGGATGACCTCGTCGTCGTTCTTGACCTGGCCGAGGGGTCCGGCACCGGGCGGGGGCGCGGCGTTGGCGGCGAGTTTGTCGATCACGCGGTTGATCGCGCGATCGAGCCTGTCCTGCTGGTACGGCTTCAGGACGTAGTCGAGCGCGCCGAGGTCGAAGGCGTTGACGGCCTCTTCGGCGTGCCCGGTCACGAAGACCAGCGCGGGCGACGGGCGCAGCGCGGCGAACACACGGGACATCTCCATCCCGGACAGTCCGGGCATGTCGATGTCGGCGAACACCGCGTCGACGATCGGCAGGCCGCGGGCCTTGCGGTCGCCCAGCCTCGGGTCGTCGGTGGACAGCAGGCGCAGTGCCTCCGAAGCGTCGATCGCCGGGAAGACCAGGGCGACGTGCGGGCTGTTCCGGAGACAGTGGACCAGTTCGTCTAGCCCTTTGGGCTCATCGTCCACCGCCAGGACAATGAGCTTCCGGGTGTCATCGTGAGCACTCACAGTGAGTCGCATAATGCCCATTGCCGGGTCCCCTGTCCAGCCCGCTTCACGAAAGTCGAACGAAAAGGACGGCACCGCCCACCCCCGCGCCTGGGGTGGCCGGTGCCGTCATCTTTTCCGGTGGCACGAACCGCCTCGCCGTGCCACATCTCTTCCTTCCCGCGCCTCGCTAGGGCGTGAAGGTGAACCAGTTGACGCTCACGAAATCGGCGGGCTGTCCGCTCGTGAAGGTCAGGTAGACGTCGTGCTTCCCGGTGACGCCGCTGATGTTCGCCGGTACCGTCCGCCAGTTCTGCCAGCCACCGGTGTTGGCGACGGCGAAGCTGCCGACAGGTGCGTTGGCGGGACTGTCGAGCCGGACTTCGACGAGGCCGCTCACCCCGCCCGCCGCACCGGACGCCACGCGCGCCTGGAACTGCCTACCGGTCTGCGTCCCGAAATCGACACCTCGATACAACGCCCAGTCACCGTTGCCCGCGGGACCGATGTTCTGGCCGCCGCCGCTGTCGGAGGTGGACTGCTTGGCGATACCGGCCGCCTGGCTGTAGGCCTCCGCCTGGATCGTGCTGTACGCACTGCCGCCGCCAGGAGTGCTCGTCGTCGTCGGTGTGGTCGGAGTCGTCGGAGTGGTCGGGCTCGTGCCGCCACCGCGGGTCAGGACGGTGACGTAGTCGACCAGCATCGGATGTCCCGGCACGATCCCCGGCCCCGGCGTCGTGGTGCCGGAGTTGTTGTTCGGGAACGCGCCGCCGATGGCGACGTTCAGCAACACGAAGTAGCCCGCGTGGTCGGTCATGTTGGCCCACGTGGTGGCATCGACCTGGTTCTGGCCGACCGAGTGGAACTGCTGCCCGTCCACGAACCAGCGGAACACGTTGGGGCTGACGCTCGTGTCCCATTCGAAGGTGTAGGTGTGGAACGCGCTTTGGCAGCTGGCACCGGGGCAGACCCGGCTGCCGACGAGGCCGGTGGTCTCATTGCACGGGCCGCCGGGGTTGACGCCGCAGTGCAGCACGCCCCAGACCGAGTTGATCCCGTTGACGTTCTCCATGATGTCGAACTCGCCGACGGCGGGCCAGTTCCAGTAGTTGCCGCGATACGGCGAACCCAGCGCCCAGAACGCGGGCCAGTAGCCGAGAGCCGCGGCGCCGGTGACATTCGGCATCTGGAGGCGGCTTTCGATCCGCAGCGCGCCGCCCGACGGCGGTTTGAAGTTGGTGCGCTGGGTTTCGATCCGCGCCGAGGTCCAGTTGCCCGCGCCGTCGCGCAGTGGCGTGATCCGCAGGTTGCCGGCGCCGTCCTGGGAGAGGTTGGCGGGATCGGCGGTGTAGTTCTGGATCTCGCCGGTGCCCCAGTTGCCCGGGCCGCCGGGGTAACCGTGGCCGGTGTCGATGATCCAGTTCGCGCTCGACGGGAGCGAGCCCGCGGCGCCGGTGAAGTCGTCGGCGAAGACGGTGGTCCAGCCGGACGGCGGGGGCGGGACGGCGGCCGAGGCCGGGAGCGTGAGCGGGACCGCGATCAAGGCAGCGCCGAGCGCCGAACCGAGCGCGATCTTCCAGCGGCTCCGACGTGGAGAATTAACGGACATCGGACCTCCTCGTCATCATTGTCGAGGGTTTGTTGCTGTTCACAACAAAGCGGTATGTCCGATATGACACCTGGTCTGAACCACTTACGCCTACCACCGTTCGGGTGAATCCGCCCGGTTCCCCAACGCAATGAACGGCCCGTTCCTTGCGAAATTTGCCAGGAACGGGCCGTTCATTGCACGAGATCAGAGGCCGAAGCGGCTCCAGGCGGCCTTCTGCTGGACGGCGTCGAGCAGCGCGCTCGCGGCGGCGGGTGCGCCGATGCCGAGCCGCGCGAGGAGCGCCTTCTTCGGTTCGGCGACCGCGATGTCGGCGTCCGGGTACCGCTCGGTGATCACTTGGCGGAGGCTGCCGACGCCGTCGATGAGCCCGAGTTCGAGCGCGCGGGCGCCGAGCCAGACGTCGCCGGTGAACAGGTCTTCGGTGTTGGCGAGCTTGTCGCCACGGCGTTCGGTGACCCAGTCGACGAACAGCTCGTGGAGCTGGCTGTGCATCTTCTTCAGCCACTCGACGTCTTCGGGCTTCTCCGGGCTGAACGGGTCGAGCCGGGACTTGTTCGCCCCCGCGGTGTGCAGCCGCCGCTCGATGCCGAACCGCTCCAGCAGGCCGGTGAACCCGAACCCGCCGCTGATCACGCCGATGGAGCCGACCATCGACGTCCGGTGCGCGTAGATCTCGTCGGCCGCGCAGGCCAGCCAGTAGCCGCCGGACGCGGCGACGTCCTCGGCGAAGGCCAGGACGGGCACGTTCTTCTCGTCGGCGAGCTGACGGATCCGCTCGGCGACCAGGCCCGACTGCGTCGGCGCGCCACCCGGCGAGTTGATCTGCAGCGCGACGGCCTTCAGCCGGTCGTGCGCGAACGCGCGGGTCAGCACCGTTTCGACGGCGGCCAGGTTGATCGACCCCCTGGCCAGGGGTGACGGGCTCGGCGTGATCACCCCGTGCAGCTTGACCACGGCGACGACGTCCTTGCGCTCACCCCGGTCGCCGATCATCGGAAGACGGGAGGTCAACTTGTCCGCAACGCTCATACGGCCAGGTTACCGACGTTCAGGACGGCAGCACGCCGCTGCGCGAACCGCTCACCCCGCTGGCCTCGTTCGGACCGCCCTGCGGCGGGACTTCGGGGCGCTCGGCGGTGGCGTCGACGGAGAAGTCCGGCAGGTTCGGCCGCACACCGGGCATGAACTTCGGCACCCGCAGGGTCACCTTCATGCCCGCGCCGGGCGCGGTTTCGACCATGAGCGCGTAGTCGCGGCCGAACACCTGCTGCATCCGCTGGTTGATGTTGCCGAGCCCGACGTGCGCACCCGTGCGGTGCTGGCTGCGGAGGTCCGCGAGTTTGGCGGGCTCCATGCCGATGCCGTCGTCCTCCACGCTGATCAGCGCCTCGGCGCCGTAGTCCTCGGCGATCACGGTGACGCAGCCGCCGGCCGGCTTCGACGCGAGGCCGTGTTTGACCGCGTTCTCCACCAGCGGCTGGATGATCAGGAACGGCACGACCACCGAGAGCACCTCGGGCGCGATCTTCATCCGCACTTCGAGCCGCCCGCCGAACCGGGCGTTCTCGATGGTCAGGTACCGGTCGATGTTCCGGAGCTCCTCGGCGAGCGACGTGAACATGCCCGACGTACGGAACGAGTAGCGCGTGAAGTCCGCGAAGTCCTGAAGCAGCTCTCGCGCTTCCTCCGGGTCCGTCCGGATCAGCGACGAGATGGTGTTGAGCGCGTTGTAGACGAAGTGCGGCGAGATCTGCGCGCGCAGCGCCTTGATCTCCGCCTGCTGCAGCTGGTTCTTCGATTCGTCCAGCCGCGCCAGTTCGAACTGGGTGCAGACGAACTGCGCGACGGCGTCCGCCATCTGCACCAGCCGTCCGCGGGTGCGCCCGACGACCAGCAGCGCCGCCTCGGTCTCGCCCTCGACGATCAGCGGCACGATCACCGCGGTCCGCATCCGGCAGGTGCCGCGGTGGTTGCACGGCATCTTGTCGTGCGCGACGACCTCGCGGCGGTGCTTGCGGATCGCGTTGCCGATGGCGTCGACGAGGTCGACGTAGTGGTCGTTGGCCTCGCCGTCCCACGAAAGCAGCGTGCCCTCGCTGTCGGTGATGCCGACGGCGACGCAGTCGAGCATCTCCAGCAGCTGGCTGGTGATCTTGTCGGCGACCTGTTCGTCGAGACCTTCGCGAAGGTCCGGCGTCGCCTTCGACATCCGGTGGACGGCCTGCAGCACCGCGTTCTCCACGATGCTCGCCGGCCGCCGCAGCTTGATCAGCAGGACGACCACGAGGACCGCGAGCAGCGCCGCGACACCCCAAGGGATGATCTGCGCGATATCGAGCCCGGACACGGCGTCCATGCTCTGCGCTCGACCAACCGGGTGCAAGGCCTACTCCCCACTTTCTGTTGAGTTGTGACAACTGAGGGTGGGGCCGACCCTACCCAAGACCGGGGTGTCCTCCCCATGGTCACTCCCCGTGGGACCGCGAAGACTGTGTGCAGGCAATCGCTTCCGGGGGTGGAACACCATGCACAGGTTGGGGAGGGTCGCGGTGGGGACGCTGGCGGGGGTACTGCTGGCGAGCGCGTCGGCGGGGACGGCGGCCGCGACCGAGGATCCGGTGCGCGCGGCGGTGGAGGAGCTCGTCACCGCGGGGGGATTCCCGGGAGCGGTCGTCCAGGTACGGAACGGTGAGGCGGTCTCGCGCTTCGGCGCCGGATACGCGAACCCGGTGACCCGCGAACCCGCGGGGCCGCATCACCGGTTCCGGATCGCCAGCAACACCAAGGCGTTCGTCGCCGCGGTGGTGCTGCAGCTGGCGGGCGAAGGCTCGCTTTCACTCGACGATCCGGTGGAGCGACGACTGCCGGGCGTGGTCCGAGGACCGGGCTATCGACCGGACGAGATCACGCTGCGCATGCTGCTCAATCACACCAGCGGCGTGCACGATCCGCTCGATCCGCACTTCTTCGACCCGTACCTCGTCCAGGGGAACCGGGCGCACATCTATCCACCGTCCGAGGTGATCCGACGGTCGCTGGTCGACCCGCCCCTGTTCGCGCCGGGCGCCGACGTCAAGTACTCGAACACGGGATATCTGTTGCTGGGCAAGGTGATCGAGAGGATCACGCGCAACGACGTCCGCGAGGAGATCCAACGGCGGCTCCTCGATCCGCTCCGTCTCGACCGGACGTATTTCCCGGTCTGGTCGCCGTTCCTGCGCGGTGCGCATCTGCACGGATACGACCTGAGCAAACCCGCGAAGGACATGACCGTGTTCAGTCCGTCGTACGACTGGACCGCCGGCGCGATGGTCTCGACCGTCGACGATCTCGCGACGTTCCACCGCGCGCTGTTGGCAGGTCGGCTCCTCGAACCGGCGCAGCAGGAAGAACTCGAACGACTGGTGCCGCACAGCGAATACGGCGCCTATGGCGCGGGCATCGAGACACTCAACGTGCCGTGTCCGGGCGGGCCGAAGACGTTCTGGGGGAACACCGGCGCGGGGCCGGGGTTCTACAGCGTCTCGCTGAGCAACGAGGACGGCTCGAAGCAGATCGTGCTGGCGCTGAACGTCTACGACCTGGCCGCGGAGCTGGCGAAGAAGGCGCCGATGCCGAGCAGGCCACTTCCGGCCGTGGCCGCCGCGCTGTGCTGAATCACTTCAACAGACGCGACATCCGCCGGTCAGCGAGGGGTTTCCCGCCGGTCTGGCAGGTCGGGCAGTACTGGAAGGACTTGTCTGCGAACGAGATCTCGCGGATCGTGTCGCCGCAGACCGGGCACGGCAGCCCGGTCCGCGCGTGCACCCTCAGCCCGGAACGTTTCTCGCCCTTGAGCCGGGCCGCGGACTGGCCGACCGATCGCGTCACGGCGCTGGTCAGCACCTCGCGGATCGACTCGGAAAGCCCGTCGAGCGCCCCTTCGGACAGCTTTCCCGTTGTGGCGTAGGGGGAAAGCTTCGCCATATGCATGATCTCGTCGGAGTAGGCGTTGCCGATCCCGGCGATCAGCGACTGGTCGGTCAACGCCGTCTTCAGCCGCTCGGTGCGCCCGGTGAACAGCTTCTCGAGCCCGGCCCGGTCCAGCGAAAGCGCGTCCGGTCCGAGCCGCGCGATGCTCGCGACCTCCTTCTCCGGGTCGCGCACGATCCAGACGGCCAGGCCCTTCTTCGTGCCGGCCTCGGTGAGGTCGAAACCCGGGCCGGCGGCCGCGTCGAGGTGGACGCGCAGCGAGATCGGGCCCTTGCCGGGTTTGAGCGGGGTCGGCGACAGCGCGTCGGACCAGCGCAGCCAGCCCGCCCTCGCCAGGTGCACGACCAGGTGGAGGTCGCCGACGACGAGGTCCAGATGCTTGCCGAACCGGCCCGCGCCGGTGACCTCGCGGCCGTGCAGCTCCGTCCAAGGCGGTGTCGCCGTCTTCAGCACGCTGAGGGACGACACGTCGACGCGGAAGACCGTCTTGCCGACCGCGTGTTCACGCAGGTGGTGGGCGAGCGCTTCGACCTCGGGTAACTCGGGCATGGCCCCAGTCTCGCTTGTTCAGGCCGCCGCGACTACTCCACCGGATGCAGTGGACCGTCGAAATCCGGGAGAGAGTGCTTCTGGATGGTCTTGCTGATCTTCGAAACCTCGCCGCGCACGGTGAACATGCCGCGGATGGTGCCCACCCAGCGCTCGGACGGACGATCGCCCGCCAGATCGCCCTCGGTCTCGGCGACCACGGTCCACGGACGGCGCAGGATCCACCGCAGTGGGAAGAACAGCGCGGTCAGCAGCAAGGCCAGCGGCACCCAGGACGGGATCATCACGTCCGTCGGGGTCCACGCGATGAGCACGATCGCGAGGAGCGCCGTCACGACGATCATCGCGATACCCGGGCCGTAGCTGCCCGCCACATCGTGCTCGAAATCGTCCGCTGTCGCGGGAGCACGCCATTCCATCTGGGCTCGGACCACCCAGTCACGGCCGTCCTCGCCGTGCACCAGCCGGTTCATTCAGTCGCCTCCCGCGCGGCCGCTCGCTCGTGGTGAGCGAGCTCAACCGTACCGTGATGGCGGCAGGATTCGCGAGACTTCGAAGGCGATAGGTCCCTCGCGAGCGTTAAGGGCAGGTCGGGTAGTCGACACCCGGTTCCGGGTAGTGGGATGTCGGCTTCACCGGGCTCGACTCCGTTTCCGACGTATCACCGGAGGGCGTTCCGGTGGTCGAAACGTCGCTGTCCGACGTCGTCGAAGAAGACTCTTCCGGGTCAGTCGTCGACTTCGGTTCGGTCTGTTCCGAAGGGTCTGTCGACTCCCTGGGAGTGGTCGTCGTCGGACTCAGCGACTCCTCGGTCGGGTTGAGCGACTCGGGCGGGATGTCGTCCCGCTTCGACGTGGTCTGATTCGTGCCGGTCTCCGGCGGGACCTCGTTGCGCGGCGCGGTCTCCTCCTGCGGCGGAACGAGCCCGGGCTGCTGCGGCGGCTGCTCGAAGTCGTCGCCGCCGAGTTCCTTCCGTGAGCCGCCCGCACCCGGGAGGCTCGGCACGTCGGCCGCGCCCAGCTGGGCACCCGGGCCGAGCCCGGTCTTCACCGGTATGGAGCCCTTGCCGTGGAGCTGGTCCTCGGCGACCCGCTGCGGCGGGAGCTCGACAGGCTGGCCGGGACCCGGCGGGGCCACCTGCGCCGGCAGCAACGCCAGCTCCGGCAGACCTCCACCGGACAACCCGATGGTGTGAGTGACGTCGGTACCGAGCACGGCCGGACCGGCGACGATCCCGACGGCGCCCGCGGCCGCCGTCGACGCCACCGCCATGCCGACCTTGACCTTCGAGCCGAGCAGAACGCCCTTGATCGAGGCGGCCAGCCCGGACAACGCCCCGGACGACCCGCTCGCGTAGAGACCGGCGGCCCCCGGCAGCAGCAGGGCCACCACACCGGCGTGCGCCCGCAGCGAGGAACAGACGTCGCGCAGTTCGTCGTGCGTCGCGCGGCAGGACTGGCATGCGATCAGGTGGGTCTTGATCCGGGTCGCCTCGGCACCGGTGACGCTGCCCGCGGTGAACCCGCCGAGCTTCTCCACCACCGCCCGGCACGAATCCGGCCCTCGGTTCACCGACAGATGCGCCTGCAGATACGCCGCACGCAGCCCTTGGCGCGCCCGGCGCGCCAAGGCCGCCGTCGCGTTCGCGCTCAGCCCGAAATGCGGTGCGACCATCGCGGGCTGCTCGCCCTCGACCTCGGTCTGCCACAGCACCGAGCGCCAGCGCTCCGGCAAACTCGTGAACGCGGTCGTGATCAGCGTGTGCTCGGCCGTGCGGGCATGCGTATCCGCCCCCGCCCCGGCCCGGAACGTCAGCTCGTCGTCGCTCACCGGAACGTCACGGCGAGCGCCGTGCCACTCCCAGGAGACCCGGCGGGCCACCGTCAGCAGATACGCCCGGACGTAGTCCCGCGGCCCGGCACCCCGGCGCAACGCCTGAAGCACCCGGAAGAAGGTTTCGGCCGTGATGTCCTCCGCCTCCGACCGGTCGGAGGCGAGACTGCGCGCCAGTCTCCGCACCGCGGCGGCGTGAAGTTCGAAAAGCTCCCCGAAGGCGGCGTCCTCCCCCTCGCGGAGCCGCTGGAGCAATGCCTGCTCGTCGGATTCCGAGGCCGCCTGAAGCGGCACCGTGCCCTGCTCGGTCATCCGGCCAGGCACCTCCTCCCCGAAGGACTCACCATTCGGTCGAATGGGGACACCATACGGAGGTATGCAGCCGTCGTCACCCCTTGTACGCCAGCTGTGACACCGAAGCACCTGTCGGGGTGGGTTAAAACCGCTACAGACGGTCGGTGTATGGTTGTTCCACTGCTTCAAACGAGTGTTGAAGCGGTGAGCAACATGCGGATGTAGCGCAGCTGGTAGCGCATCACCTTGCCAAGGTGAGGGTCGCGGGTTCGAGTCCCGTCATCCGCTCGCAAGTGGGAGTGATGTGTCCAGGGAAAGCCTGGACCATGACTTACTCACCATAATCCCCGGGAGCCGAGCCCCCGGAACCCCACGGTTCGTGTAACTCACCCTCGCGGGTGGGTATCTGGCGCGAACCCCTGAAGGTACTTAGCCTTTTCAAGCAATTCTTTTCGGTTACTACGTGCTACATGTCCGGTGAGCGGAGTCACACGACCGTAGTAATTCGAGTTTGTGCATATGAGGGGCCAGGGCGCACCGGCGGAAACCGGTGCGCCCTCCACTCAGGACGGGACGCAGGCGGGCTGAGGCCGGTGCCAAAGGGTCACCGACCGACCGTTCGGCAAGGGCCGCGTCTCGACCGGGGCGAACCCCGAAGCGGCCGCGGCGGCGGCCATCGCGGGCGGATCCACCTTCGGCAGGAACTCGTTGTTCAGCCCGGTGGCGGTGAACAGCAGGCAAGCGGTGCTCGCGTCGCCGGAGATGCTGTCCTGATACCGGGTCAGCCAGCGCTCGTAGTCGGGCTGCGAGTTCCCCGCTTCGACCGGCCTGATCTGCGGCACGGCCACGCCGTAACCCAGCTTCCGGAGCACGGCCAGCTGAACAGTGTTGGTGTTGAAGATCCGATCGCGGAACCCGAACGCCGTGACCCCGCGGATCGCGTGCCGGTCGACGATCTGCTGCGCCGCCCAGTCGGCGACGACGATCCACTGCTTCGCGTCCTCCGCGCTCACCGGCTCCGGATCGGTGGTCTCGACGCCGAGACCCGCGTACTTCTGCGGGACACCCCGGCCGTCGGTGATGGTGACACGCCCGACCACCGGCAGCTCGGCCTCCCACAGCCGCGCGGTCGGCGCCCGGAGATCCAGTTGCGGGACCAGCGCCACCAGGCTGATCACCGCGACCACCACCGGCATCGCCTTCCGCAGCCGGACGTGCACGCGATACAGCCCCCACAGCGCGAGCAGCGTCATCGAAGGAGCCAGCGGGAGCGTGAACCCGTTCCCGGTGGTCTTGGACGTGACGAAGGCGGAGACCCCTTCCACCACGAGCACCGCCGGCGGGAACAGCGGCGAAGCGACCATCGCCTTGGCCGTTTCCTTCAGCCGGCCCGCACGCAGCTTCCGGATCGCGACGATGACGGCCACCACAAGCCCGACACAGATGAAGAGGACGTGCGGCAGGTACTGCTCGAGCGTCAGCAGGTGAAGCCGGTACGTCCAGGCCGCCGGGTTGAAGATCCCCGCCTCGGTCCCGTACTCGGCGGACTGCGGCCCGTATCCGAAGCCGGTCAGATAGCGATACACCTGCGCGCCGTTGGGGATCAGCCAGATCGCGGCGACGCCGACGGCCGCCACCGCGGCGATCCCGAAGCGGATCAGGCTCTTCTTACGATCCGGCGAGAGCACAGCCTGGATGAACGCGGCGAGCACCAGGGCGGGCACGAAGGCAATGATCATCGTCCTGGTGAGCGGCATGAGCCCGACGAAAACCCCGAAGGCGATCGTGGACCTGGTCTTCGTCAGCCCCTCGGAGCGGATGAGGAAGTAAATGGCCGCCAGCGTCACAGCGGCGGCAGGAGCTCCGAAGTGGTAGGCCCTGGCCTCGACGATCACGCCGGGCATCGTGGCGACCAGCGCCGTGGCGAGCCACGCGAACGGCCTGCCCGCCACCCGGTTCGCCACCGCGTGCGTCAACAGGATGATCGCCAGGCCTGCCAGCATCGGAACGGCGAAGGCGGCCACCACGCTGGTCCCCGTCACGAAGAACTGGAGTGAAGTCAGCGCGGGGGTGACCGGAGCCTGGATCCCCGGCGCCTCGACGGCCTGGATCCAGCCGAGCACGCCGTCACGTACGGCCGCGTAGTGGTCGTTGAGCGCCATGCCGATGTAGCCGGCCTCGTCGATTTCCAGAATCTGGCCCTGGCGATAGCTGATGAGCCACCGGACGTTGATGGCGAGCCACACGACCGCCACGCCGAACAGGACCCATGTGTTCACCTGGACGCGGCGAATCCCCCTGGTCAAGACCATGGTCGAAATCTAACCCGCGGCCCGGGAGCGGTCGGAGCGCGGGCGGCTTGAAGGGTTCGTACTCGGCCTCCTGCGCTGACCACGGCGCTGGGTCCACGCGGTCGGGAACGCGTCAGTCCCCGCCTCGGGATGACAGCACAGGTCAGCGCCCGGTGTTCACCGCAGATCGTCGATCGAGGCGTCGATAAGGGAGTGGAATTCTTCCATTCGCTCAAGCTTCTTCGCCGCCCCCAGAACCCAGGCCGCCCTTTCCGTCAGAGATTTGTCGAACAAACCGCAGATGGAAATTAAGTCAATGCAGGCGGTTCGCACATCGTGGTCAGGATGCGTTTCCAGCAGCTCGACATAAATCGGAAATCCACGGCAGACTTCACGAAGAAACTTGGCGCGAACATCCAAATACTCATCGTCACCGCGCACTTCACCCTGCCCTGTGGCCATATCGTCAAGCAACCCGAGGATGAGATCCAACGAAATCTCGGAGCGGCTCCAGGTGGCGTGCACGAGACAGGACGCGAGTGCCACCGAGGCGTCGGACAACTCGGAATCCGCCGGACATACCTGCTCGATTCTGCGAACAGCGAGTTCGGCATTCTCACGCACGGTGGCTGAACAAAGGTCCTCGATCGCACCGGGTAAAACCGAGCCGTTCGAGTAAGAACCACGCACGTTCGCCCAGTCGTAGTACGTCACTATCATTTCCACCGCGAGCTCCACCTAGTCGAACAAACGCAAAATACTTGTCTTAAAAGTCGTCCGCGCACACGAGAAGGCTCCACGCCCCGAATATTCCTCACATGCTTCGCAAATTCCGACCGGCGAGGTCCGCTGCCAGGGCTTTGGGATAGATCACGCGATGAGGGCGCACTCTTGCCTGACCAATCACGCCGAGACCGCAGCATGTCCCCCACGAGGCTCGGCGATTTCCTCGCACGACACCGGGAAGGCACCATTTTTCTTTCTCGTGCAAGAAATCGCGGCGCAGACCTACCTCTCGACTCACCCTGCGAGCTAGTCGCCAGTGTCGGCAGACCACAAGGCCGGGCCGGCGCTCCAAGAGATAACTCGACGCCCCTTCGTCCCACGAAAACCCATCCTGGCGCAATAGTTGGTCTGCCAGGTGGGGTCGACGTAGACCGGGTAGGCGGCGTTCGCCAGCAGATCGGCGTCGGGCGTGAGGAAGGCTTAGATCTCGTAGCCGTCCATCACGGTCGGCGCGACCGGGGACAGGTGGTCGTCGCCGCGTTCGGTGACCAGGCCGCGGGCCATCCGGTACACCTTGAACTCGTTGTCGTGCGCGGGATCCTGGTCGTCCCAGACGTGCAGGAGACCGTACGAACCCGGCGCGAGGTCGCCGACACGGGTGAACAGGTCCACCAGCTCGGGCGCGATCGCGGTGCCGTGTTTGTCCATGCCGCCCAGGTGCAGCACCGGCACCCCGGCGGCCCAGCGGAGGTCCACCAGATCGCCGTCGTCGAAATCGCGGACGGCGCGGTGCACCCGTTCGACGATGCGCTCGAGCAGCGCCGCGTCATCGTCGCCGGAAGGGCTCGCTTGGATGGTCACCCACCCGTGATATTCGAACACCCGCCTGAGTTTAGGCAGGTCCGCCCGCCGGACGGCGGTCAGCCCGCCATCGCGGCCGGCGAACCGTTCCGCCGCAGCGCGTTCTTGAAAACACGTTCGCCGTGCTGTTCGAACGCGGGTACGAGCTTCTCCCCGTAGACGCACAGGGTCCGCTCCCACGGATGCCCGAGCGTGCCGAAGCGGAAGTCGTTCGCCAGGAACAGGTGGTAGTCCGTGCGCGGGAACACCGGGACCGGCCACGGGTCGAGCGCGGCGTGGCGATGCGGGTAGAAGCGGTACGACTGATGCTGCCAGTGCAGCACCCAGACCCACTCGTCCTCGGCGACACAGTCCTTCAGCGCCGAGAGCGCGACACGGGCGACGTCGTTCTGCTCGACCGCGTACGGGCCGAGACGGAACTCGGCCGACGACCGGTCGAGGCCCCCGGGCGCGAGATCCCACGCGACGGACGGTGCGGGTTCACGAAAGCCCGGCCAGGCGTGCGAGTACGTACTCGGCCAGAACGCGAGCTTGTCGTAGACCCAGTACCAAGCAGGCTCATCTGCGACCCTGGAGATGGCTTCCCAAGCGTTGTTCACGAGCGACCCTCGGTGGTTCGGCCGATTAAGACTGGGAAAGCTTCGTGTTCAGGGCCCAAGTTGTCCAGCTCGTGGGCATACTCCGTGAAACTGTCACCTGATCAGGTGTCTTGCGCCGCCGTCGAAACCGTGAGAATGACGGTGCGTGAACGGCGAGCCCACCGAATGCGGGCTCGCCGTCGTTCGATCACGCGGCCGCCTCCCAAAGGCTCATGAACGCCGAGGCCTCGCTCTGCACCCACGGCCGGACCTTGTCGCGATCACGCGGAGACAACGCGAACTCCTTCGAGCGCCGGACGTCGATCACCAGCGGCCGCCCGCCCGGCCGCAGCTCGTCCATGGTCTGTTCGAGCAGCCACAGCACCAGCTGCGCCGCGTCCCGGCTCAACGGCTCCTCCCGGAAGTAGAGCCAGGTCGCGTAGACCGGTCCGTCGCCCTTGCGGAGCCCGAGGTGCGGATTGATGCCGACTTCGAGCGCGCCGAGCCGCCAGCGCGCCCGGCCGACCTCGGCCAGCCGCAGGTCACGCCGCCCCAGGTAACGCAGCCAGCCATTGGCGATGTCGGTGTAGTGCGGCCGCGTGCGCTCGTCCGCGTTCTCGACCAGGGCGCGCATGACCTCCCGATCCCGCCCCGAAATCCGCCCGGCACGGATCGCGTTCGCGGCACGCAGATAGAAGTTGAACCCGCCCCGGGCCGGGTCCTCGTACTGACGGCGCCAGCGCCGCACGAAAGAGGAACGCGAGGGACCCGAGCTCGTGCTGTACCCCACGAACGTGGGCAGGGTGATGTAGGCCATCCGTGTCTGCCTTTCGCCGCTGTTCCTGCTGTACAACGCCCATTTTAGAACACATGTACGACAGAAACCGGCGCCTTACGGGTGACGTGGACGAGGTGGCCAAGGGCCTTCGAGCAGCTCGGCCGATTCTTCGAGGATCGGCACCTCGCAGACGTCGCGCGGGGTGAGATCGGTCGGGATCCAGTTGTCGAGCATCGCCGACCACCGCGTGATCCCCCGCAACGCCTGCGGCGACCCGAGCAGCGCGGCGACCTCGCCGACCAGCGCGCCGCCCGCCGCGGGTGAGAGATCGCCCTTGACCATCGCGGTGAGCCAGCCGTGGATCAGCAGCCAGCGGGCGGCCGTCGCGTCGGCGGGCAATTCGAGGCCGAGTTCGTCGACGACCTGGTCCAGAGCCTTGTCGACGGCATCGCCTTCGGAGGCCTCAAGGCCGGCGAGCAGGGCGAGGGAAGGCGCGTCGAGTCCGGCGACGATCGCGTCCAAACCGGCTTCGACCAGGTGGGACGTGCGGACCTCGCGCCCGGCGAGCCGGTCGATGGCCAGCTCGCGCAGCGCGCCGCGACATACGTCGATTTCCGTCATCCGGCACTTCCCACGTCCGCCACGGTACCGGCGGGAGCGGTCGATCGCCTCTGACCAGCCGCTCGTGAGTGATTCGGGTCGTTCTAACGACCCGAATCACTCACGACCCGTCCACCACCCATAAGGGTGCATGCAACACTGGCTGCCCACACCCGGCGGCAGGGGGCCTAAATGAGCTGGCAGGACGAGCTTCGACAGCTGGACGTCGAGCTGGCCTCGGGTCGCATCGGGCACGCCGAACACCGCAAGAAGCGGGACGAACTCCTGGCGGAGGCCTCCGGCGGGACGATGCCGTCACCGGTCCCCTCACCGCTGCGGCGCCCGGGCGGGACGTGGCACAGCACCAACCCCGCCGTGCAGCCGATCGAAGTGCCCGCCGCCACCGTCCAACAGCACCAGCCGTTCCAACAACACCAGCAGGCCTACCCGCCTCCGCCGCAGACGCCACAGGCGCCGAGGCCGGAGCAGCGCACCCAGCCGATCAGCACCGAGAAACCCCAGGCGCGCCAGAAGAAGACCGCGGTTCCCCGGATCGCCGATCACAAGACCACCGCTCCCTCGCCCGCCGACATCAATCCGACGGTCTATCTGCGTGCCGAACCGCCTCCGGTCCAGCACAAGCCGCGCCAGGTGAACCGCCCACTTCCGCCGCTGACGCCCGAACCCGGCCCTCGCCACAGCGCGCCGTCCGATGACCACACGGATTACGCGGTCGTCGGCAAGCGCAGGCCGACCGGGCTGTTCATCGGGGCGGGCGTGCTGGTCGTGCTGGCGTTGATCATCGGCGGGACGTTGTGGCTCGGGTCCTCGTCGTCTTCGAACGTCGCCGAGCAGCCGAGTGTGGCCCAGCCGCCGGACGGTCTTTCCGGACTCGCGCCGAGCAGCCAGCCCAACAGTGCCCAGACGCCGCTGGAAGACCGGCTGCCCGCGCTGCCGGGAACACCGTCGAAGGACAACTCGACGATGGCCGTCGCGAAGGGTGTCGAGCTCAACTTCTACTCGAAGGCCGCGGCCGACTACCTGACGTCCAAAGGTGTCGCATCGATCACCTACAAGGGTTCGAACGAAGGTACGAACGGTTACCTCGTCCTGGTGATCCCGGCGAACGACGCGAAGGACGCCGAGGCGATCGTCAAATACTTCCGTGAGAACTCGATCAACGCGGGACTGCGCGAGCAGCGCGTCGGCGACCGGCTCGCCCTCGTCGGCGCGAACAAGAACGGCCAGCTCAGCGGACTCGGTTACGTGTCCGGGACGATGGCCGTGACGACCTGGGTCTCGCAGCCGCTCGGCGGCGACACGCAGGCGCTCGACACCCGTCTGGAGCAGACGCTGACCTCGTTGGACACTGTTCTCCCGGCCGGTTGAGAAGCGCAGGTCGCGGGGAGATCACGATTCGACCCGCGAGGGCGCGACCAGTCAGGGCAGTGCAGAATGTGCGAGGTCACCGCAGTGGTGGTATCGCGACGGCCGGGAGCGTGCTTCCCCGCCTGAAACGGATTAAGGGGGCTGGTGGTGTCCTGGCAGGAAGAGCTGCGCAATCTGGACGAGGAGCTCGCATCTGGACGGCTCTCCGCTGACGATTACCGGCTCCGCCGTGACCAGGTGCTGTCCTCAGCGGTCGCATACGGCGACCCGTCGCAGCAGCCGGTCCAGCAGCCCGGTCAGCAGCCGCAGCAGCCCTTCCAGCAGCCACCCGCGCCGCCTCAGCAGCAGCCGCAGGCTCCTCAGCAGCAGCCCCAGCAGGGTGGCGGGACCAGCGCCGACTCGACGCAGATCATCGCGCCGGTGAACCAGCCGCAGCCGCAGGCGGGCGAAGGCGAGCGCACTCAGGTCGTGTCGAGCTGGCAGCAACAGCAGGCCGACCCGAACCGCACGCAGGTCGTGCCGCCGATGGCGTCCCCGGCAGGCGGTTTCCCGCAGCAGGGTCAGGCGTCCCCGGCGGGCGGTTTCCCGCAGCAGGGTCAGGCTTCGCCCGCGGGCGGTTTCCCGCAGCAGCCTCAGCAGCAACAGCACGGCTACCCGCAGCAGCAACAGCCTCAGCAGCAGGGCTGGACCGACACCGACGCCAGCCCGCCGTGGGGTGGTTCGGACTTCCCGCCGATCTCGCCGGTCGGCAGCACGGAGTGGGTCAAGCAGGGTCCGGAGCTGTTCGAGGACAAGCCCAAGGGCAAGGGCGGCAAGATCGCGATCATCGCCGTCGTCGCCGTGCTGGTGCTCGCCGGTCTCGGTGTCGGCGGCTACTTCGCCTTCAAGGGCGGCGGTGACGAGCCGACGGATCCGACGGCCGCGCCGCAGCCGACCCAGTCGCAGAACGCGCCCCCGACGTCGTCGGCCAAGCCGAAGACGCCCGAGGAGCTGCTGTTCGACAAGATCCCGGAGCAGTCCGGCGACGAGGACACGAAGAGCGGTGTGGTCACCGCCGCCGAACTCGCCGCGATCACCGGGATGGACAAGGCCGAGGCCGACCTGGTCATCGCCGCCGGCGTGAAGCAGGTCGCGTACCGCGGCTCGCAGAAGCAGCCGGACGAGACCGGCCCGCAGCCGGCGAAGATCTCGATCACGGTCATCCCGCTGAACAGCCCCGGTGCCGCCGGTGACCTGGTCAAGCAGCTTCGCCAGTACCAGACGACCACCAAGTTCGTGCAGATCACCGAGCCGCTGCCGGGTATGCCGCCGAAGCTGAACTTCCAGAAGAAGATCGACGGCGACAAGGGCAGCTACCGCGGCACCTGGATCAGCGGGAACAACATTATCCGGGTGGACATCCTGCAGAACCCGCTCGGCGGGGAAGAGGGCGAGAAGGCGTTGAGCGGCACGTACCAGCGTGCGGTGAAGAAGACGCTGGAAAACTACGCCGTCACCAGCTGAGCAGGGGCGGAGCGGATGACCGCCGAGAAGGCACGGCTGCTCACGACTCTGCTCTCCCTGGCCGAGGACACCGGTTCGTTGTCCGACGAACTGCACTTCGCCGGCTGGGACGCCTCCGAGCGCACCCCGCTCGACCACGGCGCCGCGAACGTCCTCCGGGCGCTCGTGCTGCCGCGGACGGCGCGAGTCCTTGAGGTCGGTGCCGGTTTCGGCGGTCTGACGCGGTATCTGGGCGAGGTCTCGGAGACGGTGCACGCCGTCGAGGCCGATCCGGTCCGCGCCGCCGCGGTCCGGTTCCGGACTCGCGGTCTCGGCACCGTCGAGGTGCACGACCGGCCACCCGCCGACGGTTACGACCTGGTCGTCGTCCAACAGCCCTACGCGACGCGAAGCCTGCTGGACTCGGTTCGCGAGCGTCTGGCGCCGATGGGCGCCGTCGTGGTGCTGACGGCGTCGCGAGGTGTCGCCAAGACGCTCGCGGCGTCGGGGCTCGAAGTGCAGCGCGAACTGCTCTGTTCACCCGGCCACGAGGTCGCACGCGCGGTGCGAAGCGCGCAGATCGACATCGAACTCCCCCGGCTTTCCGCCGCGATCACCGGCGGTCCCGCGAACGGCCTGGCCCTGTTGTGCGGGCCCGGCGCCGCCGCGCTCTGGCCCGCGTACCGCCTCGCGACCTACTTCAACACCTCCGAGCGCGCCGCTTTCGCGTGTACGCGCGCCGACGTCGTCCGGACCGGCGAAGGCGCCGAAGTCCGCCGCACGCCGCTTTTCCCTTCGCCGCCCGTCGCAGGGATCTCGGTCGGACCGTGCACCGACAAGGTCTACGACGCCCCGACGATGGTCGAAGTCCTGCTCGCCGAACCGGAACGCGTCGCGGAACTGCTCACCGGCTGGCGGGATCTCCTGCGCGCGGAGGCCGCGCGCGGGGTCGAGGCGCTCTGGGATCTGGTGCCGCACAACGTCCTCGTCGACGGCGGGACGCTGCGCCCGATCGATCTCGAGTGGCGGCACTCCGGTGTCGGTGTGCCCGAAGTGGTCGAACGCGGAGTGCTGGTGCTGGCCGACAAACTGGCCGACGCGGGCTGGTCCGCGGCGGCGGACGGCGGTTCGGTGCACGACCTGGCGGGCTGGCTGGGCGTGGTGATCGGCCTCCATCCCTCCTTTGTGGACAGTGCGATGGCACGCGAGGTCGCGTTCTCGACGATCGGCTCGTGCGGCACCGCGCACGGCACGGACGAGGTCCGCACGTCGATCGCCGAAATCTGGCGAACGCGTTTGGCGAGGACCGTCCACAGGTACCGTTCACCCAAGGTCGGCGCCGGTGTGGCGGCGAACGAAGACGAGGTAGCGAAGCGATGACGAGCCTGCATACCGCCGGCATCCTGACCCCGGACCGGCCGGTCGGGCACCTGTTCGAACTCCGGGGCTGGACGACCGGGATCAGCCGGATCGACGAGATGTCCGTGACCATCGCGGACGTCGAGGCGAACCTGTTCCCCGAGCCCTGCCCGGGCGCGCCCGAAGGCACGTTCGGCTGGCGTGCGGTTCCCGCCACCTGGGTTCCCGCGGGTACCCAGGACATCGTCGTCGCCGGGCCGGACGAGCGGATCCTGAACCAGGCGACCGTCCACGTCGGCACGCTGCCGGGCGACGAACCGCTGTGGCTGGGCGAGCTCGAAGCGCCGAAGCAGGGAAAGGTCACCGAAGGGCACGTCGTCTACGTCACGGGCTGGGCCATGCTTCAGGGTCGCGCGCCGAGCCTGATCGAGGTCATGGTCGAGGGCGGCGGCACGGTCAGCGCGCGTACCCGCCTGCCTCGCAAGGACGTGCCGAAGGAATTCCCCGGCTTCGACGACGCCGCCGTCAGCGGTTTCGAGGCGTGGGTCCCTGTCGACCTCCCGTACGGCGAAGAGCGGACGCTGTCGCTTCGCGTCCGGTACCGCACTGAAGGCATCGGCGAGGTCGTGTCGCCGAAGCGCACTTTCACCCTTCGCAACCCTGTCGCGGACCCGGACGACGCCGAGCTCTCCGACGAACTGGCCGGCGACACCGCCCGCGCGATGGCGCGCGTGAACATCCCGACCGATCCGAAGCACGTGCTGGTGTTCACGCACAGCCTCGGCGTCGGCGGTGGGCAGTTGTGGCTGCAGGAACTGCTGAGCCGGATGGTGACCGACCACGGCTGGCAGGTCAGCCTGGTCAGCGAGACCGACGGCCCGCTGCGCGCGGACTGCCACGAACTCGGCATCCCTGTGCACGTCACGACGCACTACCGGAACCAGACCGTCCCCGCGTACGAAGGCCACGTCGCCGAGCTCGCACGCTTCGCGAAGTGCTCCGGAGCGGGCGTCGCGCTCGTCAACACACTCGGCGGCTTCGTCGGTGCGGACGCGGCGAAGCGCGCCGGAATGCCGACAGCGTGGGTGATCCACGAAAGCTTCTCGCTGCCCGCGTTCGCGTACCAGAACTGGGGCCCGGTGAAGCCACCCGCCGCGGTCTGGAAACGCTGGGAGAGCACGCTCGCCGAGACCGACAAGCTGCTGTTCGTCGCGGACGCGACGCGCGAGATGTTCCTGCCGTACAGCAAGCCTGAGCGCTGCCAGACCGTCCGCTACGGCACGCCGATGCACAAGTTCGGCGGCCGCACGCGGTCGGAGACGCGGCGGCAGGCGCGCACCATGCTCGGCTATTCGCCGGACGACATCGTGCTGGTCAACATCGGCATCGCGGAATCCCGCAAGGGGCAGGCGCCGCTGATCTCGGCGATGGAGCGGATCCACAAGGTCCACCCCGAGGCGAAGCTGTCGATCGTCGGCCTGCACCCGTCGCCGTACGGGCTGGCGATGGAGGAATCGGTCGAGCGCGCCGGGCTGGAGGACGCGGTCAGCCTGGTGCCGATCCAGCCGGATCCGCTGCGCTGGCTGCAGGCCGCCGACATCTTCGTGAACAGCTCCGACATCGAATCGCTGCCGCGGTCGATCCTCGAAGCCGTCTGCTGTGGCATCCCCGTCGCGGCGACCGACGTGTTCGGCGCACGGGAGATGATCGTCGACGGCGAGACGGGCTGGCTGTTCGAGACCAACGACGTCGACGCCCTGACCGCCGCGTTGCTGCGCGCGCTGGGCACTTCCGCCACGCGCCGCCGCGAGATGGCGAAGGCCGCGCACGAAAAGCTGCTGCCTTGGCTCGACCCGGCCGGCTATGCGCGCGAGTACTCCGAAATCCTGACCGAATTGGCCCTGCACGGCCAGAAGAATGGGGGCGTCCACCATGTCTGAGGACAACGCTGAGATTCCCGGCCGCGTCCAGGCCGAATTGACCCGGTTGCGGGCCGAGCGGCAGGTGTTCACCGCCGAGCAGGACCGGCTGAAGGAAAAGCTGGCCGAGACGGAGCACGAATTGCGCGAAGCGACCGCGGGCGCGTCGGACGAAGGCGAGTCCGCTGCTATCAACCAGAAGCTGGCTTCGCAGCAGGAAGAGCTGGACGTCGCGAAGGCGCGTACGCGGGCGTTGGAGGCAGAGGTCCTCCTCGCTCACCAGCAGCGGGACTCGCTGCGCGCGGAACTGAAGACCTGCCGCGAGGAGCGGGACAAGCTGCGGCTCGCGCTGCTCGACGCCGAACTCGTCGTTTCGGCGGGCGTCGTCGACGCGGACATCCTGCCCGGCGGCGAACCGTCGGCCGACCGCCAGCGCCTGCTGAACGCGGAACGCCTCGCCGCCGAAATGGCCCGCGAACTCGACGCCACGCGCCGCACCGTCAGCTGGCGGGTCACCGCACCGCTGCGGGTCGTGCGGAAGAAGATGGACCGGCCGTGACCGAACTCTGCTTCGTCTCCGCCGAGGGCGGTTCCGCCTTCATGGAGGAGCTGCTGGAAGTGGTCGCCGACGCCGTGCGCACCGCGGGCGGCAAGGCCAGGACCGCGGTCGGCAAGTACCCCGAGGGCGGGGCGGACACGGTGTACGTCGTCGTACCCCACGAGTACTTCGTGACCACCCCGGACGCCGACTTCCCGACCGCCGGACAGTGCCGTCGCACCATCGGTTTCTGCGTGGAGCATCCCGGCACCGCGACCTTCGAACGCAACGCCGAGCTGCTGTCCATCCTGGGCGGCGCCGTCGACATCAACCACGATTCGACCGACGAACTGCGCCGGCGCGGGATCGCCGTCGAGCATTTCCAGCTCGGCTACACCCCGCTGTGGGACCTGTGGGGCGGCGACCTCGACAGCCCGCGCGATCTCGACGTCACCTACCTCGGCACGGCCGAACGGCGGCGTTCGGTGCTGCTCGGCTCGTACGCGCGGGACCTCGCCGGGCTGCGGACGCGGCTGCTGACCCCGCCGCACGAGCCGATGACCGGCGCGCGCGTCGACTTCCTGCCGGGCAAGGCGAAGTTCGAGCACCTCGCGCGGTCGCGGTTCCTGCTGAACCTGCACCGCGAGCAGAAGCAGACCCTGGAATGGGTGCGGACGCTCGAAGCGATGACCAATGGCTGCGTGGTGATCAGCGAGACCTCGGCCGATGTCGAACCGCTGGTCCCCGGCGAGCACCTGGTGCTCGCGCGGCCGGAGGCGCTGGGTGCGGTCGTGGCCGCCCTGGCCGAAGAGCCCGAACGTGAACGGCATCTGCGTTCGGCCGCCTACGGCTTCGTGAAATCGCTGGACATGACGGCGTCCGCGCGGCGGCTGATCGACCTGGCGTCGTCGCTGGGTTCGACGCCCGCGGCCGACATCGCTCCGGCGCGCGCGCTCGCGACGAGCCTGCGGAACCCGG
>NZ_JACBXD010000096.1 GCF_013870525.1 Amycolatopsis pittospori | reverse complement strand
CTGCCCCTCGCCGCGGTGATCACCAGCGCGGAAATCGAACAGGAAGCACACGACCGCGGGGGCCTCAGTGCCGCGACGAGGCCGGGCACGTCGCACACCCCCAGCGGCCGCGCGGTGTCGTCCTCGGTGACCACGACCGCGGTGCTGCCGGTCCGCACCATGACGTCCAGCACGTCCCGCAGGGTGGCGTCGGACCGTACCGGGGGCAGGCCGTCCGGCCCGGCCGCCGGCCGGAGGTCCAGGTCACCCACCCGGATCAGCGCGAGCCGCTTCAGGTTCCGCTTCGAGCCGGCGAAGCTCGCGACGTAGTCGTCCGCCGGTGCGGCGAGGATCGCCTGGGGCGTGTCGTACTGCGCGATCACCGACCGCGGCCGCAGCACGGCGATCCGGTCGCCGACCTTCACCGCCTCGTCGAAGTCGTGCGTGACGAACACGATCGTCTTACGTACTTCCCGTTGCAGGCGAAGGAATTCGTCCTGCAATCTGGCGCGGGTGATCGGATCGGTGGAGCCGAACGGCTCGTCCATCAACATGACCGGCGGGTCCGCGGCCATCGCCCGCGCCACGCCGACGCGCTGCTGCTGACCGCCGGAAAGCTCACGCGGGTACCGGATGCCGTGCTCGCGGGTCAGGCCGACGACGTCGAGCAACGCGCGCACGCGGTCGGCGACGCGTCGTCGGGTCCAGCCGAGCAACCGCGGCACCACGCCGACGTTGGCGTCCACCCGCAGATGCGGGAAGAGCCCGATCTGCTGGATGACGTAGCCGGTGTTGCGCCGGTGCGCGTCGAGGTCGAGCGCCGACACATCGGTGCCGCCGATCGTGACGACGCCCGCGGTGGGCTCGACGAGCCGGTTGATCATCCGCATGGTCGTCGTCTTGCCGCATCCCGACGGACCGGTCAGTACGACGATTTCGCCCGCGGGGATTCGCATCGTCAGGTTTTCGACCGCGGGTACCGCACGTCCGGGGTAGAGCTTGCTGACGTCCCGCAGCTCGATGGTCTCGCCGCCCGCTCCGGCGGATCCTCCCGACGTCGTCGAAGCCACCGCTCGGCGGACACGGGGACGTCGCCGCGTGGTCAGCTTGCCGACCACCACGAAGGCGAGGTCGAAAAGCAGCGCCAGCACCATGATCCCGAGCGTTCCGGTGAGTACCTGGTTCAGCGAGTTGACCGAGCCGAACCGGCCGAGCCCGTCGAAGATCTCGTTGCCGAGGCCGGGGCCCTTGACATACGCGCCGATGGCCGCGATGCCGATCGTGATCTGCGTCGAGACCCGGATGCCGGAAAGGATCACCGGCCAGGCAAGCGGCAGACGCACTCGGAACAGCAGTCTCACGCGGCCGAACCCCATACCACGCGCCGCGTCCACCACGGCCGGATCGACGCCACGCAGCCCGACGATCGTGTTACGCGTGATCGGCAGGAGGGCGTAGAGCACCAGTGCGAACAGGACATTCGTCAGCCCCAGCCCGAACGGGCCGATCAGGATGCCCAGCAGCGCGATGGACGGGATGGTCAGGAACGCCGCCGTCGTCGTGGTCGCCATCGCGCCGAGCCATCGCCGGCGGTAGGTGAGCAGGCCGATCGTCATTCCGACCAGCACGGCCAAGGCCATCGCCGCCAGGGTGAGGTCCACGTGCAGGATCGCGTCGTTCACGACGTCGATCCAGTTCTCTCGGAGGTACTCCGACAGGCTCAGGGCACCGCTCCTCGACGTCGCAGGGCAGAAAATCGCCGACCACGTCAGGTCCGGCCGGGTCTCAGCCCAACACGTCCACGGGGCTCCTGTCCACAGCTCGACGTAAAGATCCGGACGACCCAACCCGACCGACCGTGATAGTAATACCGGTATAGTTATCCCGCCAAGACCGTCGCACCGCGGAGGAACGATGTTCGAAGTCGCGGAACGCGCCCAGGTGCGGGACGAACTGATCGCCGAAGCCCGTCAGGACAGGGACATTGTCGGCGCCGCTCTTGTCGGGTCGACCGCTCGCGGCGTCGAGGACCGATGGTCGGACATCGATCTCGTGCTCAAACTCGCCGGAAACGCGGACGAGATCGCGGTCGTCGCGCGCTGGACTCGATCACTCGACGACAAGTTCGGGGTTGCCGACACCCTCGACGTGATGTCGCGCGAGGGCGTTCGCTATCGAGTGTTCCTGCTCGACTCGTCACTCCAGGTGGATCTGTCGTTCTGGCCCCGCGATCTGTTCCGCTCCACCGAAAACGGCTTCCGGCTCCTCTTCGGTAGCGCCAACGAGCCGACGAGCCCGACAGGCCCCGACAGCGAGCGAGTGATCGGTATGGCATGGCTTTATGCGATACACGCCCGCTCCGCCATCGCTCGCGGGCGGTCGTGGCAAGCCGTCATGATGCTCGACGAGCTTCGCGACCAGATCATCACGTTGCTGTGCCTGCAGCACGGCTTGAACCCTTGGCACGGTCGCGAGGTCGACCGCTTACCCACCCAGGATCTGGAGGCGTTGAGCGATGGCCGGGCGACCTCGGTCGACTTGACCGAGCTCGAACGGTCTCGTCAGGTCCTGCTCCGGCACTACCTGACCGTGACCGAACACCACGACGCCAAGCGTGCAGCCGCTCTACGTCGCGCGCTCGAGCCCTTCACAGGCAAAGAATGAGGCGTTTGCGCAGAAACCGGCGAGAGCCGACGGGCGGACGAGTCAGAGCCAGTCCGCCCCGATGCCGCGAGAACGCAACGTCTCCAACGCCTCCTCGTTGCCCGTGTAGAGCAGTGTCATCGACTTCAGCTTGGGAAAGTGCCGCAGGTCGGCGAACTCGTCGACGTCGAACAGTCCGTCCTCGCCGTCCCAGTTCGGCGCGATCTCGAGGTAGATCTCGTTGCCGCCGTCCATCTCGATCTCGGTGATCTTTTCCGCGAGGTCGACGGGGACCTCGAGCGCCTCGAAGTAGGCCAGGGCCTCAGGTACCGCTTCGACACTCCCGTCGTCGAAGGTGAAGCCCTGCTCGGCGGCGTACTCCCGCAGGGTGAACCTCGGCAGGAGTTCCTGGTTGTACATCAGCTCCTGGACGACGGCGAGCTTGAAGTTGAGGTCGGAGAACGAGATCGGCTGGCTCATGTCCCGAACCCTACAAAGGGCGACGGCACCGCCATCCACGCGACCGCACCTCCCCTCGGCGAGGGCGGCGGCGCAGCGGACTCGTCAGCGGGCCCGGAGGCCCCTTGCTGTCCACAAAGGACGCTCTTCGTGATGCCGGCGACTGTTCGTTCCACCCGGAGGCGGACCGTGGCGGTGGCAGCTCGACTCCGGCCATCCCCGCTACGGCCGCGAATTCTGTCAGCAGCCCGACCACCAAGTCGGATTCCCGCTGCGGGGTTTCGGGTGTGCCCTGGTTCATCCAGACTCAGGCCGAGCATCAGAACCGTGTCCTTCACCAGAGCACCGTCACGAGGCGGCGTCACCCTCGATCACCGCGAGCGCGTCTCGGCCCAGTTGAGCCGACTCGTCGTCGCCAAGTCCTTCGTATAGGGCAATACTCTTGCCGGTTTCCTCGGCCGCGAACCGCCACTGGGCCCGTGTCAGCCGGATGGAGATGATCTGCTCCATGGGCGGCCAGTTCCCGTTCACCCAGGGAACCTGGTCCCAACCCGCTTCACGGATGGCCAGTCCGATGCCGACGGTCTGCTCATCACCGTCTTCGGCGGCAAGGGATACGACGTTGTCGACCTCGGCATCGATGCCCGCCCAGATTCGGGCGGTCATGCGCACCGTGATCGGTTCCTCCAGACGACTGTCCATGGAACGCATCCTTCACCTGAGCAGATGACCGTTCAAGCACGGCAGGTCCTGAGGTAACTGAGGAACGAGGCCTGCAGGCCGGTCACATGGGTTTCGCGCAGGACCGCGCTGGTGACGTCTTCGCCGCGTGAGGTGAGACGGTGCAGGACGGTGGCCGTGTTCTTCGTGAGGCTCTGGTAGATGGGCAGGTCTCCGAGTAGCTCTCGCTCGTTGAGGGTCACGTGAAGCTTGGCGGCAGGTCGCCTGTCACCCATCTCTTGAAGCTGGGCGAAGATCCGACTGTCTTCACTGGCAACACCGGGGCTGCCCGCTCCGATGCTCCCGAAGAGCGTGTTGCCGGTGAGCCAGGTGTAGAGGCTGAAGAGGCCGCCGTAGGAGTAGCCGAAAAGGCCGTGGCCGCTGGTGGCCGTGCCGTAGTCACGTTCGATCCGCGGATGCAGTTCCGCGGTGAGGAAGCTCAGGAACGCATCGGCGTGGGTGTCGCGCAGTTCGGCGAGGTAGGCGTCGGATTCCTCGCGTGTCCGCGCGCCCGTTCGCACTCCCATCTCCACGGCATCGATGAGCTCCTTCGCGATGGGCTCGCCGGGTGGCACGAGGTCTCTGTTGCGCAGCCGATCCCAGTGTTGTGCGTCTTCGCCCGCGTAGCCGACGCTGACCTGGAGGTAGGGCTGGATCCGCTGCATGGGGTCCAGCTGCGTGACGATGAGCGGAGCCGTCAGGCCCACGGCCCAGTTGCCGTCGAGCACATACACGGCGGGCACTTGCGCCACGGCGGGGTCGTGGCCCGGTGGCGTGGTGACCCAGACGCCGTAGTCGTGCCCACCGCTGGAACGGATCTCGAAGTAGTCGGTGCCGGCCAGGCAGCCCTGCCATATGGCACTCATCGCACGTCCTTCACGACGCGTCCGGCCTGGACGACGAGGACGGCGTTGGCGGGCTCGGCGAAGAGCTTCGGATCTTCCAGCGGGTTGTCCTTCCAGAGCACGAAGTCCGCCTGCATGCCGGGAGCGATGACCCCCACTTCGCCGGACAGGCCGAGGATCTCGGCATTGGTCTTCGTGGCCGCCACGAGAGCTTCCATCGGTGTTTCGAGGTCCGCGCGCAACTTGAGCTCTTCGCCTCGACGGTCCTGAGCCGGACCGATGAGATCGGAACCCAGCCCGATCCGCACCCCGGCCTCTTTGGCGACGGCGAGCGCCTCGGCCATCCGCTCACGAACTCCCAGCACACGATCGCGGGTCGATTCGCCGAGGCCGGCTCCGGCGGTGTCGTGCAGCAGTTGCTCGACGACGGCGAACGTGGGCACCAGGGCGATCCCGCGAGTGGCCATCAGGGTGGCTGTGGACTCGTCGAGGTCGGTGCCGTGTTCGACACAGCGCGCCCCGGCCTCGATCGCGTTCCGGATGCCGTCGTTGTTGTGGGCGTGAACCGTCACATAGGTGCCCCGTGCCGCGGCTTCCTGGACGGCGACGGCGATCTCTTCCACGGTGAACTGGGTGTCGGTCAGCCGGTCGTGAAGGCTGACCACGCCGCCGGTCACGCAGAGCTTCAGGAAGGAGGCGCCGCGACGGAACGCTTCGCGCACGTTGCCTCGCAGCTCGTCCGCGTTGCCCGACATCATGGACAGGGCGCACAGCCCCGGAACGTGATGACCGCTCCACAGCTCGCTGGGTTCCCAGTCTGCCCCGTAGTAGCCGTGTCCACCGGTCTGGCACTGAACAGGTCCGCACGACAGGACGCGCGGCCCCCTGACCTTGCCCTTGGCGATCGTGGTGACGACGCCGCCGTCGATCCCGCCGGTGTCCCGGACGGTGGTGAAGCCGGCATCGAGTGTCGCGCCGGCCGTGGCGAAGATGTCCGCCGCGATCTCGGCGGCACTGAGCTGGAACGAGAACTGCGGCTGGATCGGGCTCGACAAGCCCAGGTGAACGTGAGCGTCGATCAGTCCGGGTGTCATCGTCAGTCCCCCGGCGTCGAAGTGCTCGCCGTGTGCGCCGGAGGCGCCGAGCTGGGCGAACCGCCCGTCTTCGACGGTGACGTCGACGTCGGCGGGGTCGCGACCCGACCCGTCGACCACCGTCGCGCCGACCACCTGGAACCGTCCCACGAGTCGTCCCTCCGTCGTTGCCCTCTGTCTTTTCCAATGGATAAACTGTGGGAGTGATCCTGTCAAGCACGGAACGCAACGGCGACGCACGCGAGCGACTCCTGGCACGGCTTCTCGACGCCTTCGGCGAGGCCCTTCCCTCACCGGAGGTGTCGCTCCGCGAGATCGCCGCCCGGGCCGGGACCAGCCACGCCCTCCTGCGCTACCACTTCGGGTCACTCCCGGGCGTCTTGGCGGCCATGCTCAAGGCACAGCGATCTCGTGACAACGAAGTGCTTTTCGAGACCGCCCAGCAGGGCACCTTCGACGACCTCGTCGTGGCGACCTGGCGGTCCTACACCCGACCGGAGCAGCTGTCGCGTGTCCGCGGCTTCTTTCACGTCGTAGGACTGGCCGCGTACAGCCCGGAGGACTTTCGTGAGTTCATCGACTCGCTCGACGACCTGACCAAGATGCTGGCCTCGCTCGCGGAACGCGAAGGGCTCGACACCACGGAAGCGCTGACCACGGCCACCGTCACCGTCGCCGCGATTCGCGGCCTGCTCTTACAGGAGGTTCTGACTCCGGGAGCCTACTCGGAGGACGCGGTCGCCTTGATCCTGCGCATGAGCCGTCCGCGGTAATACGCGTATTACCGCGGAATACGACTTTCCGAAAACCGATGCGCCGAGTTTTCAACGAAATGAACCAAGCCGGTAGGATGAACGGGCGCGAACGGATACGCCGAGTGCCGGTTCACGAACCGAAAAAAGACGCACCCGTCGGATCATCCTTCCCCGCGGGACCTTGACAGTACAACGGGATGCTGCTTCCACGTGTCCGGTGCGGCGCGTTCGGAATCTGTATCCCCGTTCCGCCGTCCGGCCCAAATCCGGCCACCGCGCGAGGGGACTTTCTCCCTTGTCACCCGATTGCTGGTCCTCACCCGCGAGGAGAAGCGGGAAGATCCATGCCGGACCGCGACGAAAGAGGATTCGGCGAAAAAATGTGCACCGACGTCGCAGCGGCGGTCGGTTCGACGGATCGCCCGAGCGGCCGAACCTGTTCTTGGCGCATGCGGGCGCCGCCGGGATGACCCCGGCCCGGACCGACCGCACGGCCCGGGGCCACCCCGGCGCCCGTCAAACACCCCAAGGGGAACCATGAACCGCGTCACCACGCTCGTAGTAGACGATCAGCCCCTCATCAGATACGCGCTCAGCAGGCTGTTGCGGGATTCGGCAGGGGTGGGGGCGGTGGCCGAAGCCGCGAGCGAGCCGGAAGCGTTGTCACAGTGCGAAAAGCGCCACCCCGACATGGTCATCACCGAGCTGTCGATCTGGGGTGAGCCCGCCGGGACCGCGATCTGCCGGTTCGTCAAGGAACACTTCGAGCAGGCGGCCGTCCTGGTCTTCGCCGGTGACGCCTCGCCCTCGGCCATCGCCATGGCGCTGAACGCGGGCGCGGACAGCTTCGTGCACAAGTCGGCCAGCGGCGGCCAGGTGATGTCGGCGGTGCGCTCCACCCTCGCCGGGCAGCGGGTGTGCCTGCAGGCAGGCGGAACCCCGCCGGCGGTCACCGAAGCCGTGCGGTACGCGAGCCTGATGACAAGACGGGAGGAGGACATCCTCGCGCTGATCCTCTACCGGTGGTCGAACGACGAGATCGCCGAGGAACTGCACCTCGCGACGCAGACGGTGAAGAACTACGTCAGCCGGATCCTGCAGAAACTGGGCTTCGGCAGCAGGCGTGACCTGTTCCGAGCGCTGCGATTCAGGCCGGGCGGCACCTCGTTGCCACGGCTGGAAACGACTGCGCAAGAGGGCGAGTCGTACGCCGCGGACCGGCTGGCCGGGTACCGAGGCTAGGCCGGTCGGGTGGGCGGCGTACCGGAAGTACCGAGACCGGATCAGGTTCGGTACCCGCCGTATCCTGTGGCACCGAGATCATTTTTCTAGCGTTGCTGTCATGAGGAAGCCAGGTTCCCTGTTCTTGATCCTCGCGCTCGCCGGAACCCCCGCGCCGAACACGGTCCGGTCTTCGCCGGCCAAGATCCATGAGGTGCTCGGCGGCCCGGCCGGCTACATCGATCTGCACAACACCGGCGCCGGCACACTCGACATCGGCGGCTGGTCCGTTCAGGCGTGCACAGGCGGAGCCGTACCCGTAGAGCTGGCCACCATGCCCGCCGGGAGCGAAATCCCCGCCGGTGAGCATTTCCTCATCACCGGACAGGGCTTCGGCGGGACGGTGCAGCAGTTGGTCGTCGAGGCGATCGTCGGGGACGGCGAGATGCTGCTGGACCGGCGCGGAGCCCGGGTGGACAGCGTCGGCTGGGCGCCGTCGTCGTCCTGCCGCGAGAACCAGGCCGCCGTCACCTGCCCCGGTTTCGCTCAGGCAAGGGACGCCGCCAGTCGTGACACCGACAACAACAAGGCCGACTTCGGCTGTGTTCGACCACTCGACTGAGAGTCGTTCACCTGCCGGTTCCCATCCGTTTGCGCCAGTATCAGAAAGGTTCGGTCGTGGCCGCGAAGAGCGGACGCGGGGATGCGACCCCGCTGTACGAACTACTCGCCGAACAGCGAATCGCGAAAGGCTGGTCACAGTGTGACCTGGTCGCGAAGCTGCATAACCTCTCCGGGAACGACAGCGTCACCCGGGAAGAGATTTCCCGCTGGGAGCGCGGAAAACGTATCCCCGGCCCGTACTGGCGGCAATGGCTCAGCGACGTGCTGGACACATCCAGCCGGGAGCTCGAACTCGCCGCCGCGGTGGCGAGAAGACTGCGCCGGAAAGACGCACCCCGGCCTCGATGGACCATTATCGATTGACGGGAAAGTACCGAAAAACTGGCCCCTTCCCGGCCGCACCCCGATTCTCGGATACTTATCTGGTCGCCACCGGCGGAAAGGATTCCGGTCCGGCGAACAGATCCCCCGGCAATTTAGCTGAAAGGAATTTCTCATGCGACGAATTCTGGGCGCTTCGGCGGTATTCGCGATGCTGGCCATGGGTATGGCGGGCGGTGTCGCGAACGCGGCAGGCGAGAGCGAGGGAACCGAGGCCGCGCCGCTCGCTTCGTCCACGGTGGTCGTCAACGAGGTTTCGACCCGCGGCGTGAACGGTCTGCTCGACGAGTACATCGAGCTGCGCAACGTCTCGAGCCAGCAGCAGGACGTGAGCGGCCACGTGATCCGCATCTACTCGCCGTCGAACGTCGTGGTCGACACGATCGTCCTGCCGGCGGGCACGATCCTGCAGCCGAAGGGCAACGCCGGCCAGTTCGCGGTGCTGATCGGGCAGAACTTCTCCGGCACCATCGCCGACCAGACCTACGTCATCCCGTTCACGCTGACCAGCGTCGAGGGCATCCCGACCCTCGGTGGCCTCTCGGTTCAGAACCTGGCAGGCGCGAAGATCGACGGTGTCGCCTTCAGCAACTCGGTGATGACCCCGCGCGAAGGCCAGGCGGCGACTCCGGAGAGCAACGTCACCGATCAGCTCAACGCGGCGAACACCCGCAACATCCTGAGCACCGACACCGACAACAACCGGCAGGACTTCTCGCTGCAGCTGCGCTCCCCGGGTCTGTGATTCAGAAGAACTGACCCGTTTCGACCGGGCCCGGGCCGCCGTCGGCGGTCCGGGCCCTTCCATGGCGGTATCTCGCCAACGGCGACATACCGCCACCGAGAGTTATGTTCATCTGGGAACTCGTGCCTCATCCTCTGGGAAATCCCTTTTCGAAGCGGCCGTGACCACGGCCGCTTCGCGCTATACGAGGAGAGTGAGGCTCGATGTTCCTCCGTTCCCCTCAGGTGAAAAGACGACCACGGCACCCCGTGGCGATCCTGGCGGCCTCCGCGCTGATCGCCCTTTCCCCGCTACCGGTGACCGCGACCGCCGCGACCGCCGCCCTGTCCGCGCCCGCTCCCGTCGCCGGGCGGCCGGACGTCCATCGCGTCACGTTGCTCACCGGCGACGTGGTGACCTACGAACGGGACGGCGCCGGACACGACAGCGCGCAGGTCGAACCGGCGGCTCGGCCGGACCGGCCGAGCCCGGCGTTCCAGATCACGACCACGGCCGAAGGACTGATGGTGTATCCGTCGGACGCGCTTCCGTTCGTCGGCAAGGGATTGCTGGGACGCGAGCTGTTCAACGTGACCGCGCTCGTCGGTGACCGGCGTGACGACACCGCGAGCGCCACGATCCCCGTCATCGTGCGCTACGGCGACCGATCGGGTCTGTCGGCACAGTCACTGGACGCGAAGGCGAAGGCGCTTCCGCAGATCCAGCGAGCCACCCCGCTCGTCACGGCCAACGGGGTGGGATTACAGGTCAAGAAGGCGGGGACGGCCGAGTTCTGGCGTTCACTCGTCGCGTTCGACCCGGGTGGGAAACCCGTGCTGAATCAAGGGATTTCGCAGGTCCGGCTGGACAGGAAGGTCCGGGTGGCGCTGGACAAGAGCACCGGGCAGGTGGGGGCGCCGTCGGCGTGGAGCAGCGAGTGGACCGGGAAGGGGACCACGGTCGCGGTGGTGGACACCGGGATCGACGAGAAACATCCCGACCTGGCGGGCAAGACGGTCGCCTCGGCGGATTTCAGCGGAGAAGGCGACGTCGTGGACCGCCATGGCCACGGCACCCACTGCGCGTCGATCATCGCCGGTACCGGCGCGGCCTCGGGTGGCCGGTACAAGGGGGTGGCACCGGACGCGAAGCTGGTGGTGGCCAAGGTTTTCGACGCCTCCGGCGAGGGTGACACCGCACAGGTCATGGCCGGGATCGACTGGGCCGTCGCGCAGGGCGCGAAGATCGTGAACCTCAGCCTCGGCGCCGGCGTCAGCGACGGAGCCGACCCGTTGAGCGAGCAGCTCGACACACTCTCGGCGAAGTCGGGCACGCTGTTCGTGGTCGCGGCCGGGAACTCCGGGCCGGGCGACCGGACGGTCACGACACCGGGGGCCGCGACTTCCGCGCTCACGGTCGGGGCGGTCGGCAGGGACAACTCGATCGCGTGGTTCAGCAGCCGCGGCCCGCGCCTGCGGGATGCCGCGGTCAAGCCGGAGATCACCGCACCGGGTGTCGGGATCGTCGCCGCACGGGCCGCGGACACGGCGATGGGCGAGCCGGTGGACGACTCCTACACCGCGGCGTCGGGCACTTCGATGGCGACGCCGCACGTCGCGGGCGCCGCGGCGATCCTGCTGCAGCAGCAGCCAGGGCTCACCTGGCAGAAACTGAAGAACACGCTCGTCACCACGGCCAAGGACGTCGGCCTTCGCTGGCATGAACAAGGCGCCGGACTCCTCGACGTCGCACGGGCCGTTTCCCAGAAGGCGACCGGCACCGCCGTCGCCAGCTTCGGCCGTAACGAGCGGAACACCACCGGCGCGGCACCGGTCGTACGGCAGCTGTCCTACACCAACTCCGGGGACCAGCCGCTGGCACTGAAGCTGAAGCTGACCGTGCAGCCCTGGGACGGCGGCACCAAGCCCGGCACCGGGATGCGCCTGGCGAAAACGGATCTGTCGATCCCGCCGAAGTCCACCACCACCGTCGACCTCGCCGTGGACCCGGGCGAAGGGGTGGCAGGCGTCTACGGTGGCACCGTGTCGGCCACGACCGCGGACGGGGCCAACTCCGTGCGGACGCCCGTGAGCACCTACAACGCGGCGGAGCTGTTCCCGGTGACGATCCGGGTACGGGATTCGGCGGGTGGCCCGGCTCAGCTCGCGTCGGCCCAGCTGATCGACGACGCGGCCGGTGCGGGTAACCGCAACGACCCGTTCCTCGACCAGGTCAGCCAGCAGATCGGCCTGGTCGACGGGGTCGGCCGGGCGCTCGTGCCCGCCGGGCGCTATTCGGCACTCGGCTGGGTGCTGGAGCACGGGCTGACGGTACGTCGCTGGTCGGCGGTGAGCGCGACGCAGGTCTCTGTCACGGCCCCGGCCGAGATCACGCTGAACGCGGCGAGCGCCGTCCCCACGGGGCTGGTCACGCCCACCCCCACCGACCTCCGGGACCGCACGGTGATGCTGCGGCGCGTGATCCCCGGCGGAGCGGGCTTGAACGGCTACGTCGGCGAAGCCGGGCTGACGGCGGGCGCGGGCTGGGACGTACGCGTGGCACCGTCGGCGGCCACCTCGGTCGGCGCGATTTCGTTGCAGGACAGCGCGACGCTGTCCCAGACCGCGGTCGAGCTGCGGGTCGTCGGCGGCTCGCTCGTGCTGAATCCCGCATACGACGTACCGACGCTGACAGCGAAGTCACCCGGTGAGCGAACGCTGCCGGTCGTGTTCGGCGGCGCGGGTGGCGCGAGCGACCTCGCCGGTCTCGACGTAAGCGGGAAAGCCGTTCTGGTGAGGATCCCGGTCCCACCCGGGTCGCCGAACCCGGCGGGCGACGTCTCCACCGGCATCGCGAACGCGGCACGCGCGGTGGCCGCCGCGGGTGGGGCGGCCCTGATCCCCTACGCCGGTTCACCGGGTTCGCTGAGCGTTCCGGGACTCGGCAGTTCGGTGGTGCCGACCCTGTCCCTCGGCTGGGACGAAGGAGAGGCACTGCGGACCGCCGGCGCGGTTTCGGTGCGGTTGCTGGTGCGCGCGGCTCCGGACGCGATGTACAACCTCAGCTACCTCGACGCCAACGGGGTGCCGAAGGAGCTCGTCCGGCGTGTCGACCAGAAGACCCTGGTCGCGACGAAAACCAGCTACCAGGGCGAGAAACCGGGACTGACCGGGCAGAAGAACTGGTACGCCTTCCCGACCGGCCTGTGGAAGACGCAGGCGGTGCAGGGGACGAAGATCCCGGTGCCGGGCACGTGGACCGAGTACACCGGCCCGGCGAACGATCGGCTGGTCTGGAAACGGGTGGTCAGCCTGTCCGGCACCGACACCGCGGGGCGTCGCGCCGCGCTTTCCATGAACGCGCAGAACATCTATCGCGCGGGCGAGCGGTCGAGGCCGGACGAGAGCTGGTTCCGCGCGCCGCTGCACAGCGGATCGGTCGAACTGCCGTCCGACCATCCGGCTCGCTACCCGGCGACGGCCCAGGGCTGGGCGGTGCTGTGCTCGATGTGCCGTGGCGGCACGGACCCCGACCTGTTCGTCCCCGCGGCGCAGTGGTTGGACGGCACGGCGGGTGCCGGTTCGGGCGGGCACTACACGAATCCGTACGAGAACGCGCGGTACTTCGCGGCGACCACGGTGCGGCTGTACAAGGACGGGACCGAGATTCCGCGATCCAATGCGGACGATCCACTCGCCCTGCTCCCGGTGTTCCGGCTCGCGCCGGCTCCCGCCACGTACCGGCTGGACGTGACCGACGCGATGCCCGGCCAGGCGCAGATCGGCGTCCCGAGCGGAGTGCTGTTCCAGAACGCCCCGCGGACCGACACGTCGTGGACGTTCGCCTCGGCACGGTCCGAGGCCGCGTCGCCGCTCGGGTTCGCCTGCTACGAATCGGGTACCTCGTGTTCCTTCCAACCGCTCATCCAGCTGGACAACCGGCTGCCGCTGGATCTCGGCGGCCGGGCACCGGCGGGGCGCCCGTTCACCTTCGACGTGTTCGCCGGGTCGCACAGCGGCGCGCGTGGCGGCGGGCCGGTGACGCAACTGCGGGTCTCGGCGTCGACGGACGGCGGGCGCACCTGGACGGCGGCGACCGTCCGTCCTAACGGGAACGGTCTGTGGTCGGTGACGGTGGCCCATCCGCGACTCGCGGCGACCGACGGGTTCGTCTGGCTGCGCACGGACGCACGGGACGGCTCCGGCAACACCGTGACGCAGACGGTCCAGCGGGCCTACACCCTCACGGACGTGGCGAAGGCGAACCCGCGTCTTCGATGACGTCCTCCTCACCCGCGGGGTGGGTCGCCGGCAAGGTGACCCACCCCCGGGTGGCGACCTGAAGCCCGGCCTGGAACCGGGTGGTCGCGCCGAGTGCGGTCATGATGTCGCGGAGACGTCGCTGGAAGGTCCGGTAGCTCATGCCGAGCTGATTGGCGATGCTCCGGTCGGGCAGCCCGGTGGTCAGCAAGGCGAGCAGACGGACGTCGGAGGGCGCGACGTCCGCCTGCTCGGCCGAACCGGGCAGGCGCAGCGGAAGTCCTTTCTGCCAAAGGAAAGCGAAGACGGCGCTGAGCGCGTCGAGCAGGGCGCACGGGTGGATCACCAGTGCCGTGTCGACCTCGGGGAGATCGGAACGCAGCGGCACCAGTCCGATGCGTTGGTCGACCACGATCATCTTCAGCGGGGCGGTGGTGACCACGCGGGCCTCCTCGCCGAGGGCGAGGCCCGCCTCGAGATCGGAGGACAGGTCGTGCATTTCCAGCGCACTACGCTCGTAAACCCCGCGAAACCGCACACCCCGGGCGAGAAGATCACGTTCGGCGGGATGCAGCACACTCGGCGTTTGCGCGTAGGGCGGTTTGTCGACGAAGGCGACCTCCTGCTCGGCCGAGCGCAGCAACTGATCGGCCCGGTCGGCGATGAGCACGTTCCCGTGGATCACCTCGATCAGGTCGACCGGGCGTTCACCGGACGTCGCCCGGTACCGCTCGCGCAACCGGTCGGCGACCAGCCGCGCACTCGCGAGTTCCTGTTCCTTCCGCCGGAGCATCGCCTCCAGCGCGATCTCCGGTCGTACCGCCGAATAGTCGTCCGCGGCGCCGGGAAGCTTGGTGAGCAGACCTTTTTCGGTCAGCACACGCAGAACCGGGAGCAGCCGTTTTTCGGGCAACCCGGTTCGCCGCCGGATTTCGGCGACGGTCATCGACCCGGTACCGGCGAAAGCATCGTAGACCTCGACGTCGATTTCACTCAGACCGATGATGTCCAGCAATTCCTCACCCGCCTCGGTCGCTTTCGCCCGACCATACCGCCGCGCTTCGGCGGGCAAAAGGGACCGGAGCGCGGGCAATTCCGCTATTGCCTTGGTCCGAATGAGGGAAGTCTCGACAGCAGTAATCTTTTCAGGCGGAAGGCGACTCGCTGTCCGCGTGACGCTCTACTTCGAAGACGATTGAGCCATCCGGGTACGCAAGGCCTCGGCGGCTTGCCACGCTTCGTCGATCGGCACGATCCACTCGTCCTCGCGATCGATCGACTCGTCGTCCACCCGGATGCGCAGGGCGGGTCCGGCGCTGGGCGTGACGGTGTACGACAGCCCGATTTCGACCTCGTCGCCGCCGGGCAGATCGATGACCTCGACCTCGGCGACGCCCGGGAACGAGACCACGTCGTCGTGATCGTCGTCGAGGTTGCGGCGGACCTTGCGCCGGATCCGCACGGCGATCTCGTCCTCACGGATCAGGAACCGGCCGTCGGCCTCGTCCCGGAGCGCGAAGGACAACTCGACCGTCGCGCCGGCGAGGTCACCCTTGGGCCTGGCCAGCACCGAGGCCGAAGCGTTCCGCACGGCGAGCCACGGCACGAGCGAAAGCACGACCAGCACCGCGACGGCGATGAGCAACCGGCTCTCGCCGTCACGCCAGCTCAGTACCCCCACCGCGCCGTAGACCCCGGCGACGACCCCGCTGATCGCCGCGACCCGGTTCCAGCGTGCGGGCGAGTTCCGCCGGACGTACCCGAACGACAGCAAGATCAACGCGAACGCGAGGAACCCCAGCACCGGCAGGATCGAGCCCCGGTTTCCCGGCCCCACGAAGGAAACGACGCACAGCGCCACCAGCGCGATCGGACCCAGCGACATCGCGATCAGGTACCTGCGCCGGGCGCGGGCGAGCACCAGCTCGCTGTCCGGTGTGGACGGTGTGGTCATCGCGCTTCTCCCCTGGCTTCGTAACGCCGTGTACGGGTCTTGCGGGCCTTCGCGACGCCCGTTGTTCACAGGTCCGCCTTGAGGATCGCGTTGGCGTCCTTGACCAGCACCATCACGTCCTGATGGCGATCCCACGCGGCCTCGTCGTACCCGGCGAGACGCAGGTCGGGCGTCTCCAGCGCGCGCTGCACCGCCCAGCCCGGCGAGCTGAGCGAGATGCCGTACCCGTCGTTGCCTTCGTAGTCGTTGTAGCCGAAACCGCAGGCCTTGTACGCGGCGAGAATCCGGTCGGTGGCACGCGCGTCCAGTCCGTAGTCCTTGCCCGCCTCGGCGCGCATCGCCATCCTGCGGCCGTGCGTGGTGACCACCGCGACCCCGCCGGGAGCCAACGCACGCGAAAAGTAGCGCAGCAGCGGACCCCAGTTCGGGGCGTCGAGATGAGTGAGCACCGAACCGCACCAGATCAGGTCCACCTCGGTGACCTGCTCGATGTGATCGACGTCCGGGGCGCCGGCGACCGGCCGCGCGCCGAACGCCTCGGCACAACCGGCCAACGCCGCCGGGTCCATGTCGCACGCGATCAGCTCTGCCGACGGGAACGCGGCCCGCAGCGAGCGCATCACCCGGCCGTAACCACACCCGAAGTCCAAGAGCCGCTGGGGTTCCGGCCTTCCGGTGACCTGCAGCGCGGCGAGCACCGCGCGCAACGCGTCCTTGGACACGCTCATGTAGTGGCCGGTGTTGTTGTCGGAGAACATGCTGTCGCCGTCGGCGATCGTGGTGCTCACTCGCGTCATGATGTCCGCGACGGTCTCGTCCAGCGTCTCGCTCATTTGTCCCCCTGGGTGGTCCGTCCCGCGTGGCAACGGCGACACGCGGCAGGCGAAGGAATTCTACCGGCAGGTCTTCGGCGGCCGGCTGGAGCTGGGGACCATAGCGGACGGTCGGACCCGGCTCGGGGTGAGGCACGGTTGCCTCACCCCTCGACGACCGGAAGGATGCCTGTCCGTGGTCGGCCGGTTGTGGTGAAATCACCCTTCGGTGTTATCCGCACCTTGTTCATTGTCACTTAAGATTACGAACACGCGTTCGACAGGATTTGATATTCTTTGAGGGTGTCCGAGACGATCCTTCCCGAGTTGCCACAGGAGTTGTGGCGCGCCGGCAAGCTGGAGCTTGCTCATGGCGTGCAGCAGTTCCTGCGGCTGATGCGGGTCGCCTCCACCGGCCTGGGCCAGTACCTGGCGGAGATCGAGTCCCGGGGATCCAAGGATTTGTACGGGTATGGGACGACGTTGGCGTGGTTCGCCGATGTCGCGGGATTGTCTCAGGCTGAGGCGCGTCCGTATGTGAGTCAGGCGATCGATCTGAATCCCACGCGTGCTCTCGATGGCCGCGAGGTTCCCGCTTTCGCGCCCGCGACGGCTGCTGCGGCGGCCGAGGGTGCGATCGGGCAGGAGCGGATCAAGCGATCCCGTCCACAACCGAAAGTCGATATCCGCAGCCCTGGAACCGAAGTACCGTGGGGTATATGGACCGAGGCGCCTGGTACGGACCGCCCGACGACATGCTGGGCCATCCCGCGCCGATCGAGCAGTTCGTCGTCTGGACGGATGACACGGTCGTCGCACTTCAACACGCGCTCGCCTATCGCGACGGCTGTTGTTTCACTCTGCAAGTGGCCGTCCGGCGGGGTTCGTCGGACGAGACGGCGTGGAGGGCCTTGACCGACAGACTCGTCACAAGAGGCTTCCCACCCGAACCGACCGACGCCGACCTGAAATTCGGAGTCCGCTTCCCCGACGGCTCGGAGGCCACCACGGTCGGCAACGCCTTCGACGGCTGGGCGAACCCGGCCGATCGGCCGGAAGCTCCGAGGCTCGTCGAGGCGGGCAGCGGATTCAGCAGCGACGACCGGTATTACCAGAGCGACCAGCGTCTTTGGCTCTGGCCGCTTCCACCACCCGGCCCGTTCGAGTTCGTCATCGAGTGGCGGAAAATGGGCATCGACGCTGCCGCTGCGACGATCGACGGAAGCGCGATCGTCCGCGCCGCGGAACAGGCCCGGCCGTACTGGCTGTGATCGGTTCCCGCCCGAAGGTTGCGTGTCCGGCCGAGGTCGTGCCCGCGCGGACAGAACCGGTCGAACGTTCGGGCAACTCTCTGCCGTGCAGGCTCCCTGAAGCAACCCGGATCCTTTTACGACGTCTTCCGGATAGAGCTTCGAAAAAAGGCTGCGAGAGGGGCGCGAAATGGGATTCACGGCGAAGAAGACGATCAAGATGGCCATTGTGGGCGGGGCGGTCGCCGCCACCGCATTTCTTTCCGCGTGCGGCGGGAACAATGTCGCGGGAAATGGTTCTCCGGTGAAGAACGCGGCGGTCGCGGAACAGGCGACGGAAGGCGGAGGCCAAGGGGCCGCCGCCGGCGGTTCCGGCGCCGTGGAGAACGGCGACGTCAACTGCAGCGAGCACGGCGGCCCGGTCGGCGCGCCCGGGCGGCAGAAGATGGACCTGATCGCGGTGGAAGCCACCGACGGCACCATTCCGGGCTGCACCGAAGCGTTCAACGTGATCACCGAGTACTTCCAGAAGCTGCCGCGGGCCGAAGGTCCGGGCGAGCGGGTGCTCGACGTCCGGGGGAAGTGGACCTGCGCCCGTCAGGCGGAGTCCGCGGGCGGCGAGCAGGGTGCGGTGACCTGCGGTGTACCCAACAGCTCCCTGCAGCTGGAGACCAGGCCCTCGGGCGGCACCCGGTGAGGCGCCTGCCCGCGAGTTCCCGAACACCATCCGGCCGGTCGGATGGTCCGTTTCCAGCTCACCGACGAGCAAGGCGGTCAGGACCAGCTGATCCAGCGGCTGAAGGACGGTAACCCGGTGCTCGCGCGGATCAGCGTGAACGGCGACGACCGGATCACCACGGTCAAGGAGATCTACCGCCCCTGATCCGGGGATGATGCGAGAAACCGGCGGCCGGGGATTCCCGGCCGCCGGTTTCTCGCGGTCAGTTCTGATTCACCGGCCACGCCGCGGCGGGATGGCAACGGGCCGGACAGGCGAAGATGTAGACCATATTGCCGAGGAACAAGCCGTACTCGCCGGGGCCGAAAGTGAAGTTCTGTTCGGGTTGATGCGGTTGCTTGTCGAAGCCCGTGTTCTCGGGAAGCTGGCATACGAACCTCAGCTCGGCACCGCAAGGGCAAGTGAAGGATTCGCGCTCCTGCGCCCAGCACGGGACGCCACCGATCTTGAACTCGTCCACCCCATCGCCCCGGGCGGCGAACACCTCGTCCGGGTCGCGATCGTCGAGGAGCGCGTCACCGAGCGACCAGACCGTGATCCGCTCGGTGGCCCGGCCGACCTCGAGCACACGCGGCTGAAGATACGGCTCCACCTCGACGGCCGGATCGGTGTCGTCGCGGTGGAGCATGATCCGCCAGAACGCGCCCTCGCCGTGGTACCGCCGCGGCGGCTCGTCCCAGAACCGCTCCGGCAACTCCCCCGACATGTCGTCCGCGGAGACCGCCTCGTTGTGCACCGGGCACTGGAAGACCAGCAGGTGTTCCCCGCCGAACACGGCGACGTCCGCCGGGATGTCGGCCTGGAAGAACAGGATCATCCGTTCGCCGCAGAAACACACCGGCCAAGGCTCCCCCGCGGGCAGGATCGGCCATCCGCCGACCGTGTCGCGAGCGCCCCGCTCGACCGGGCCGCTTCCCTCCCGCACCAGGTACATCGGGACAGCGGACTCGTGGACTACGGACGGCGCCTGCGGATCGCTCACCCGCCCACCCTATCCAGCACACCCGGCCGTCTTTGGTATGCCAAAGTAGGGCGACTTCGGGACCCGTCGAGAAAGGTGCTCTCCGTGTTGATCCGTGACGTCCGCCCATGGGGTGGACAGCGCAGTGACGTCGACGTGGCCGACGGCCGGATCGCCGCGGTGCGACCGCACGATCCCGCCGCCGCGCCGGCGCCGGACACGGTCGAGGGGCGAGGGCGGTTGCTGTTCCCGTCGTTCAGCGACGTGCACGTCCATCTGGACTCGACCCGCGTCGGCCTGCCGTTCCGGCCGCATACCGGCGCGCCGGGCGTCTGGGCGATGATGCTGAACGACCGCGAGAACTGGCGCGACGCCGAGATTCCGCTGCCCGAGCGCGTCGCCGGGACGCTGGAGCGGATGATCGCCAACGGCACCACGCGGGTGCGCAGCTACGCGCAGGTGGACGTCGACTGCCGGCTGGAGAAGCTCGATGCCGTGCTCGCCGCGAAGGAGCGGTTCGCCCGGCACGCGGACGTCGAAGTGATGGCGTTCCCCCAGGCGGGAATCCTGCGCGAGCCCGGCACCGCGGACGTACTGGAGGCCGCGCTGCGCTCGGGTGCCACGGTCGTCGGCGGGATCGACCCGTGTTCGCTGGACAAGGACCCCAAGGGCCATCTCGACGTCGTGTTCGGGCTCGCCGAGAAGTACGGCGTCGAGGTGGACATCCACCTCCACGAGCCGGGCCACCTGGGTGTGTTCTCGACCGACTTGGTGATCGAGCGCGTCCGTGCGCTGGACATGCGCGGCAAGGTGACCATGTCGCACGCGTACGGGTTGGGGTCGGTCTCGGAGTCGGTGAGCCGTCGCCTGATCGACACGTTCGCGGAACTGGACATCGCGATGGCGACCGTCGCGCCGTCCGTCGACGGCCAACTGTCCCTTGTGGACCTCACGACGGCCGGCGTGCGCGTCGGCCTGGGCGAGGACGGCCAGCGGGATTACTGGAGCCCGTACGGGAACTGCGATCTGCTCGACCGCACCTGGCAGCTGGCCTTCACGCACGGTTTCCGCCGGGACGACCTGATCGAGACGGCTCTCGCCGTCGCGACGATGGGTGGCGCGTCGATCATGGACCACGACGTCCCGCGCCTCGCGGGTGTCGCCGACCACCCCGGCGTGGCCGTGGGCGACCGCGCCGATCTGGTGCTGGTGGACGGCGAAACCCCGACGAGCGCGGTGATGGACCGCGGCAAGGACCGGACGGTGCTCCACGACGGTGTCGTGGTGGCGGACGGCCTGTCGGTGGTGAACCTCGCTGGACCGAAGTGGTCGTGAGCGCCGATTCGGCTTAGGGAGGGGTTCGGCGCAATTCGCCGAGGTAGGGCCCTTCTTTCGGTTTACCGGAACGCGAGAATCGAATCACCCCGCGCTGTAACATCACCGGGGCGAGTCGAAACGGTCGGCTTCGGCCGAATCGCTGTTCCGCTATTGGGAGGTAGCTTGATGTACACCCCGTCCGCGCGATCCTTTCCGCAGTCGCTGAACCCCGGCGACCCGGTCCGGGATGCGGTGCTCCAGGCCGCCTTCGCACGGCTCGAAGACGCTTTCGACGATCGCGTTCGCGTGGAGGTGGAACGCCTCGACCGCATCGGTCCCTGGGTATTCCTGCAGGGAACCATGCGCGGCACCGAAATCGGTCGTCCGTACTACGCCGGCACCGGCTGGGAGGCGCGCCGGGCCGACGGCGTCATGTCCGACGTCTACGTCGCCCTGCTCAAGAAGGTCGACGAAAGGGCCGTCGACAACGACGCGCGGTCCTGGCGCTTGGCCGACCACGCCATCGGGCCGACGGATGTGGCCTGGCTGACGTGGCCGGACGAGCACGAGGCACCGCGCGCGTTGTTCGGATTCTGACGAACCGCTAGTCGGCTCAGGTCGGCGGGGTGAGGATCTTCACGAGGCCTCCGCCGCCGCCCATGCTGATCTTCTGCGAACCGTCGGGGTTGACGTTGTTCGAACCGATGAACTGACCGTCGCCCGCGTACAGCACGACGTGCCCACCGTTGTTCGAGATCACCACGTCGCCGGGCTTCGCTTCGGAGAGCGGCACCGACTTCCAGCCGTCCGCTTCGAGGTTGGCCGTCAGACCCGCGACCGAGGCGCTGGCCTGGTTCTTGTCGATCAGGCCGGACGCCTCGAGGCAGCCCGAAACGAAGTTCGCGCAGTTGACGTTGTTGGGCACCCAGGACTGCATGGCGGGCAGCTCACCGCTGCGCTTGAGGTCACCGGCGTTCCGGCCGAGGAACTGCTCGGCGATCTTGGCCGGGTTGTCGCCCTGGGCGTCGATCGGCTTGGCGGGCCTGCCGTCGCCCTGGACGCCGGCGACACCACCACCACCGCCTCCCCCGCCACCACCGCCGCCGTCTCCGCCGCCGTAGGACGGAGCCGGGCCGACGCGGGAGTCGACCGGGGTGGCGTGGCTGCTCGACGCCGTGGTCCCGCCGGTGTCGGCGGGCACCAGCTCCAGGAAGCCGCCCTCGATCTCCAGGCCGAGCGGCTTGAGGAGATCGTCGATCTGCTTCTCGGCCTCGTCGAGCGCCCGCTCGATCTCGTCCTTCTTGCCGTTGGAGTCCTTCTCGTTGAGCTGCCGGAGCCGCTCGATGTCGGACGCGGCGGCGGCGATCTCGTTCTCGTCTTCGGAGCTGTTCTTCCGCCTCCGGGCGGCCCCGATCAGGGCGCGGTTGTCCGCGTCCTTGTCGTTGGCCTCCTGGGCGAGCTGGGCGACCTTCTTCTTGACGTCGTCCAGGATCTCGGAAACACGCTGGAGGATGTTCTTGGCCGCTTCGGCCTTGTCGCTGACCTTGTAGCTGGCCTTGCCGAGCTTTTCGAGGTGGTCGGCGACGGCGTCGGCGTCCTTGCCTTCCCATTCGCGCAGCACGTCGTCGCGGAAGACCTTGAGGTCGTCTCCGAGATCGTTGGCCCTGGTGGCGGCTCCGCCGACCTTCGCGGCCTGGTCGTTGACCGCGCGCGCGTTGAGCTTCTGCGCCTGCTGGGCGTGTTTGTCGATGGCGTCCAGCGACTTCGGACGATCGTGCGACGGGTCGTCGAGCGCACGCTGATCCCGCTCCGCGGTGGTCATCGGTAAATCCCCCTGGTTCCCGTCTTCAATCCGATCAAGCCCGCTCGCGGTCGCCGCCGAGGGTGTGCACACCCGCGGCTTCGTCGTTGCGCATGCGCTGGGCGGCGGTGAGCAGTGCCTGGGACGCGGCGTCGACGAGCTTCTCGGCGGCGGCCAGCTCGGCGTTCACACCCTTGTGGAACCCCTGCACGGTCTTACCCGCGCTGGCCGCGTTGCTCAGGTCGCCGAAAGCACCACCGGAATCGCCGTTGCCCAGCTCCGTGCCCGTTTTGCTGAAGCCGTCCTTGAGCCCGCCGACCTTCTTGGCCAGCGCGGCGATCTGCTCTGGGTCGAATCGGCGAGTCATGAGTGGTCCTTCCAGTCCCGGCGCCTGCGCCCGTGTTCACCTGCTCGCGCAGCCTATGAGCTCCCACCCACCCGTGCGCGACGTTTCCCGAAAAGCGATGACGCATTCGTGTACACCGACGCACCCGGCCGCGCATCGGTTCCCTGATGCCAGCCGGAAGATCTTACCGTGCCGGGGCCCGCCTCATCGACCGCGAACCGGACAGGACGGCACCCCGACGTTACCGACCGGTAACATATTGTCGGCGTATCGAAATCCCCATACGTACCGGCAACGCCGCACCGCCTTGACTCAAGGGCATGACCTACCGCGAACCGGCACGGACGGCGGCCCCCCGCACCCGAGCGCCGTCGCCCTGGTCCTTCTCCCCCGTCCCCGGAATGGGAATGACGGTCTACGGGTGCGGAGAGGACGAGGCCGCCTTGTTCCGGGAGATGGCACCTCGCGTCGGGATCCTGCCGACCATCACCGAGGAAGCGGTATCCGAAGCCACCGCCGCGCTGGCATCCGGGAATCTCTGCGTCAGCGTGGGCCACAAGACCCCGATCACCGATCGGGCCCTTCTGGCGCTTCGCCGATCCGGCGTTCTTTACCTCTCGACCAGAAGTATCGGATTCAACCATCTCGACGTGGACTACGCGAACAGCATCGGCCTCCACGTCGAAAACGTGTCCTATTCACCCGACAGCGTGGCCGACTACACGCTGATGCTGATGTTGATGGCTGTGCGCAACGCCAAATCGCTCATCCGGCGTGCGGAGGTTCACGACTACCGGTTGAACGACGCACGCGGGAAAGAGCTTCGTGACCTGACCGTCGGGGTGGTCGGTACAGGGCGCATCGGTGCGGCGGTCATGGAAAGGCTGCGCGGCTTCGGCTGTCGCGTCCTGGCCCATGACCGTCGCCCCGACGCCGACGCCGACTACGTCCCCCTCGACGAATTGCTGCGGCGGAGCGACATCGTGACGCTCCATACGCCGCTCGACGCCGATACCCACCATCTCCTGGACCGACGGCGTATCGAGTCGATGAAACGTGGCGCGTACGTCGTCAACACGGGACGCGGACCGCTGCTCGACACCGAGGCCCTCACGTCGGCCCTGGAAAGCGGCGAACTGGGCGGCGCCGCGCTGGACGTCCTCGAAGGCGAAGACGGGATCTTCTACGAAGACCACCGGGACAAGCCACTGGAAAGCGACCTGTTGTCGCGGCTGCAGAAGCTGCCTCAGGTGATCATCAGCCCGCATACCGCCTACTACACGGATCACGCCCTCCGCGACACCGTTGAGAACTCGATCCTCAATTGCCTGGACTTCGAACGCAGAAAGCAGCGCTGGATATGAAACTCGGCATCATCTTCGGGGGAAGTTCCGAAGAACATCCCGTCTCCGTCAAGTCGGCTCAAGAGATCGCGAAGAATCTCGACACCGACAAGTACGAGCCGTTCTGGATCGGGATCACCGAGAACGGCGCCTGGTGGCTTTGCGACGGCCCCGACGAGGGCTGGGAAACCGCCGCCGGTTCGCGTCCGGCCATCCTGTCTCCGGACCGGAACGTGCACGGGCTCCTCGTCCTGGACGAAGGAAAACACGAAGCGATCAGCCTGGACCTCGTCCTGCCCGTTCTGCACGGCAAGCAGGGCGAGGACGGTGTGATCCAAGGGCTGCTGGAGCTCTCCGGAATCCCCTATGCCGGCTGCGACGTCCAGGCATCCACCCTGTGCATCGACAAATCCCTCACCTATCTCGTCGTCGCGAACGTGGGGGTCGCGACGCCGGAATTCCGGATCGTCACGGCGGGCGAGGATCTCGATCCCGATGAGCTCACCTATCCCGTCTTCGTCAAGCCGGCCCGCTCGGGGTCGTCCTTCGGCGTCAGCAAGGTTTCCAGCAAGGAAGACCTGCCGGAAGCACTGGAGACCGCCAGGCGGTTCGACTCGAAGGTGGTCCTCGAACAGGCCGTCGTCGGCAGCGAGGTCGGCTGCGCCATCCTGGGGAACGGTCCGGATCTGATCGCGGGCGAGGTGGACCAGATCTCCCTCTCCCATGGTTTCTTCAAGATCCATCAGGAGGACGACCCCGAAAGCGGGTCCGAAAACTCGACGATCGTCGTCCCGGCGGACATCCCGGCGGAGACGCGGACGCTCGTCCAGGAGACCGCGAAGGTCATCTATCGCGCCTTGGGATGCAAGGGTCTGTCGCGAGTGGACCTGTTCCTCAAGGAAGACGGGACCGTGGTCCTCAACGAGGTCAACACCCTTCCCGGCATGACCTCCTACAGCCGGTACCCGCGGATGATGGCCGCCGCGGGAATGCCGCTCTCCGAGGTGATCGACCGGCTGGTGAACGTGACTCTGACGGGCAAGGTCCGATGAGGGACGACTTCGCCTTCGTGGACGAACTGGTTCCCGGGATCCGCTGGGACTCGAAGTACGCCACCTGGGACAACTTCACCGGCAAACCCGTCGACGGCTACGAGGTGAACCGGATCGCCGGCACGAGGATTCTCTGCGCGGCCTTGGAAAACGCGCGGGAAAAGGCCGCGACCCTCGGCTTCGGCCTGCTCCTCTGGGACGGCTACCGCCCGCAACGGGCCGTGGATTCCTTCCTGCGCTGGTCGGAACAGCCGGAGGACGGCCGGAGAAAGCTCCGGCACTACCCGCATATCGACCGGGCCGAGATGTTCGAAAACGGTTACGTGGCAACGAAGTCGGGTCACAGCCGGGGCAGCACCGTCGATCTGACGCTCTATCACCTGTACACCGGCGAGCTCGCCCAGATGGGCGGCGATCACGACCTGATGGATTCCGTCTCCCATCACGGGGCGCCCGGGGTCACGCAGGCCGAGGCGAAGAACCGCCTGGACCTCTGCTCCATCATGGAGTCCTGCGGTTTCCGGTCCTACGCCTGCGAGTGGTGGCACTACGCGCTGAAGGACGAGCCGTATCCGGACACCTATTTCGACTTTCCCATCGCCTGACATGAGAGAAGAAAGCGCGACGGCACCCCGCGTGGTCGTCGTCGGCGGGCATTCGGCCGGGCATATCGAGCCCGCGATGAATCTCGCCGACGCGCTGCGACGGCTGGAGCCCACGGCCGAGATCACCGCCCTCGGCACCGTTCGCGGCCTGGACACCAGGCTCATCCCGGCCCGCGGCTACCCACTCGAACTCATCCCGCCGGTGCCGCTGCCCCGCGAACTGAACCGGGCCCTGCTGGGGACGCCGGGCAGACTGCGCGGCTCGGTGGCCGCGGCCGGGGCGGTGCTCGACCGGGTCCGAGCCGAGGTCGTGGCGGGTTTCGGCGGCTACGTGGCCCTGCCCGCCTACCTCGCCGCCCGCAAACGGGGCCTCCCGATCGTCGTCCACGAGGCGAACGCCCGGCCCGGGGTGGCCAACCGGCTGGCGGCCCGGCTGACGACGCACGTGTTCACGGCCGGGCTGGGGGTCCGGCTGGCGCACGCCACCGCCATCGGGATCCCGCTGCGGCCGTCGATCACCGGGCTCGACCGGCCCGCGCTGCGCGACGAGGCCCGGCGACGGTTCGGCCTGCGCCCCGAGGGGCCGGTCCTGATGGTCACGGGCGGCTCGCAGGGCGCCCGGACGATCAACGCCGCGGTCTCCGGCGCGGCCTCGGCGTTGCGAGCGGCCGGTGTTCAGGTCCTGCACATCACCGGGCCGCGGCACGTCGTCGAGGTCCCGGACGGCGATCCGCCTTACGTCGTCGTCCCCTATGTCGACGAGATGCGGTACGCCTACGCCGCGGCCGACTTCGCGATCTGCCGCTCGGGGGCGATGACGTGCGCCGAACTGGGCGCCGTCGGACTTCCGGCCGCATACGTCCCGCTGCCGGATCGCGGCGGCGAGCAGCGGCTGAACGCCGAGCCGGTCGTCGCGGCCGGTGGGGCGTTGCTGGTCGACGACGACGACTTCGACCGGGCGTGGATCGAGACCACGCTGAT
>NZ_JACBXD010000095.1 GCF_013870525.1 Amycolatopsis pittospori | reverse complement strand
CGGCCGACGGGGCGACCGTCCGCCACACCGGAGCGGGTCCGATGTTCATCGGCGCCGGAGCGCGCGGCGGCTGACCGGGCGCGGGAGGAGCGGCTTGCGAGGGCGGAGGTGCCTGACGCTGCGCGGGCTTCGGGATCGGGTCGAGGCAGGAGACGAGCACCGTGGTGTTCCCTGGATCATCGACCTTCCGTCCGCTGCGCTCGCGGTAGATCATCTCGCCTTCGGTGTCCATCTCGACCAGGTAACCGGCCTCGGCCAGCTGCTCCTCGTCGAGGTCGATGAGCTTTTCGTAGCGCGAAGGGACGACACGGTAGATCGGCCACGCGAGGTGCGCGTTCTCGTGGTGGAACTGGGCCAGCAGGGCGGCCATCTGCTGCTGCCAGGGCAGCGACATCCCCTCGGCCAGCGAACGCGGCAACACGACATAGCCGGGATCGACGCCCGGCCAGCCCTGGTTCAGCTGGTCCGCGAGCGGCGTACTGGACGCCGGCCTGGCCGCCTGCCGCGCGGGCTGCGGGGAACCGAACAGATCGCGGGGATCGACCTCCGGGCCGTTCGCCGCCGCGGGCTTGCCTCGCCTTCCGAATTTCCGTGCCACGTTCTTCATCCTCTGCCAGTGTGCGGCCGCTTGCCGGTGGACAGGCCGCCACTTCGGGTGAATCCGATGGTCCCGCGGTCGCGAAACCACGCGCTCACCATGCTAAACGCCAGGACGGACCGCCTGCGCGACCACTTCGGCCTCGTCGAAGGAGAATTCGCGGATGTGCACCGGCACCCCGGTCTGCTGCGCCTCGACGATCTTGCCCTCGCCCAGGTACATCATCACGTGGTGGATGGTCGCCGGGTTCGACGGGACGGTGGCCAGGAACAGCAGGTCACCCGGCTGCGCCTGGCGGACCGGCAGCATCGCCCCGGCCTTGTACTGGTCCCGCGAAACACGCGGAAGGATGATCCCGGAGGACTCGTAGGCCCGCAGCATCAACCCGGAACAGTCGTAGGAATTCGGCCCCGTGGCGCCCCACACATACGGTTTGCCCTGTTCGGCGAGCGCGAACTTGATGGCCTGCGCGGCGGCCTGGCTCGGCGGCACCACGCTGCCGACGCTCGTACCGCATCCGACGACGTCGGCGACCTGGCCTTCCTTCTGCACGAGGATCGCGGCCATCGGTTCCCAGTTGTGGTACCGGTCGGGGAATCCGGACCGCTCCACCCGCTGCGCCGCGTCGCCGGGGCGCATGTTCTCCCAGTCCGGCACGGCCAGCAGCACGTCGTAGAACTTGTTGACCTGGTACGGCGGGTCGGTGACCTGCGCGACCGTGCCCCACCCCATCGACGGCCGCATCTGGAAGATGCCGAGCGAGTCGCGGTCACCGTAGGTCAGGTTCCGCAGCTTGGACTCGGTCATCCCGGCCTGGATCGCGACCTGCCAGGCCCGCGGCGAAAGCGACCGCTGCTTGCCGATCGAGATGATCAGCGCGACGATTCCGGCCTGCTCCTGGTCCAGTTTCTGCACGTCGGAGCTGCCCCGGTCGACACTTCCCGGCAGCGTCGGCCCGACCGACGCGTCGCACGAGGTGTTGACGATGCCGCCCGCCTGCGCCTCGGTGTGATCGGTCACCACCTTCGCGACCGTGCCCGTGGTGACCACCGCGGCGAAGACCGCGGCGATCAGCACGCCGACGATGATCCCGATCTTCATCGGGTCACTCCACCTGTTTGAATTCGGTGACCCGCCACCCGGCGTTCGTCTTGACGACGGTGACCGTCACCTTGGGTCCGTCCGTCTGGACGTCCAGCACCATCGAACCCAGCGACGACGAGGCGACCTGAGGTTCCCCGACGACCTGGGTCGCGGTGATGTTGGCCGGGTCGACCGACGCCAGCTTCGCCATGTACTCCACGTCGGTGCGGGGCTCCAGCCCCTTCAGCCACTGCTCGGTCGTCGTGCCGTCCGGATGGTTCGCCCATGCCGTCACCCACTCCTTGGCGACCCGAATACCCTCTTGGTCGATCTGCCCTGACGGCGGTGGGGGCACGCTGGTCAACCTCGGCGGCAACGTCGACGTCCCGGTCACCGGTGCGGCGACACCCGGACGCGAGGTCATGCTCGCCGAGGAACCCGACCCGTTCGCGCTCGTCTGGCCCGGCTTTTCGATGGCTTTGGGCAGCATGATGCCCACGGCGGTGAGCACCACGGCGAGGATCACCAGTGTGCCGATGAGGTGGCGGGGTGAGCGCAGGGGCCACCCCCACAGCCTGCGATAGACCGCGGTACGCCCGCGGTTGGTCCGGATCGGCACGGGTCACCGCCCCACGGCGTGGTCTGTGTCGCGGACTTCGTCACGGACCTCCAGCCCGCGCGAAGGCCGGTACAACACGAAGACCGGCTTGCCAGCGACGACTTCGGGATCGACACGGCGAGGACGCGGTGTCGACGGCCCCGGTTGCACCGGCACGGTGCCCGAGTAGTCAGGCGTGGCGTAGCCGCCGCCCGCGGAATTCATCCGCGACGGCACCACGACCGGCTCCGGTTCGTCGCTCCAGCGCCGATCGGCGACCGGCGAGGTGTCGACCCGGCGACTCGGGACCTGGACAGGACTCCGCCCACCGGAAGTGAACATGGAGTCGCCCGGATTGCCCGCGGACGGGTTGTACTGACCGAAGACCGGCACTCCACCGCCACCACCGGCGGGTAGCGCGGCCATACCGCCGCCCCCGCCGACAGCCCCCGGCCACGGCGCACCGGACCAGGCCGCCGCGGGCCGGATCGCGCCGGAACCGTTGTCGAGCCGCTGGGAACTGGCGAAAACAGTCGCCTCCGGGCGGAACCGGCCGCCACCGACGGTCGCACCCACAGGACCGCGGAGGTCGCCGTCGACGACGTCGTCGGTGTCCCGGACGTTCTGCCAGAAGGCGTCCTGCGGAGTCGGCTCGTTGTTCTTCTTGCGGAAGCGGGAGAACATCCCGCCGCGTGGTGAAGGCACCGCGCCACCGACCATGCCGACGGACATTTCAGCCATCTGCCAAAGCCTGCGTACCGGGCGGCCGACCATGAACAACAGCACGGTGATGATGCCGGCCATCACCATCTGGGTCAGCATCGAGAGGCTGTTGCTCGCGTCGAAGATCGCCTGCAACAGCAGCGAGTGAACGCCGGCGAGCACCGAGAGCACGACCAGGTTGAACGCCACCGCGCCGGCGACTTTGAGCACGCGGCGCAGGATCTCGGGCTGCAGCAGGGCGACCAGGCCGATCAACGGCGCGGTCAGCGTGAACACCCGGATCAGAACCTGTGCCAGCAGCACGGAAGCCTTGGCCAGCAGCTGGAACAACGAGTAGACAAGACTCTGCCCGAGACCGAGGAACCCGGCGCCGGTCCGGCTGCCGTCCTCACCCGTGAAGTATCCGGTGGCCGGGCCGAGCTTCGTCGAGATGTCCTTGTAAGCGGCCTTCTTTCCGTCGACCACGGCGACGTTGCCGTCGTCGCCGTTCCGGATCTGTGGCCAAGTGAAGGCCTGCGCGTCCAGGAGCTTGCGGGCGTACTCCTTCGCCTGCGGGGAATCGGGCGCCCCGAACTCGCCGCGCTGCCAGTTCTTGTAGACGATCTCGTTGTGCAGATTGGTCGGCAGGACGTGCCGCACGACGCGGTCCGAGGATTCGTCGACGAATCCCGCCTGGATGTTCGTCGTGGTCTGGACGATCGCCCTGTCGATCGGGTCGTAGTACCTCAGCAAGGCGAGCGACGAAGCCGCGAGCCAAACCCCGGCCAAGGCGTACAACGCCTTTTTACTGACCGCGGCCAGGTCCCCACGCCAGATGTTGCGGAACAACATGATCGACATGATCAGCGCGGCCAGGCCGAACAACTGGGCGTAGATGTTGTTGTAGACCTTCTCCGCGCCTGCCTTGACCGCGTTGTAGATCGGGTTGAGCAGACCGCCTTCGAGCACGGTGTAGTGCAGAGAGTTCGTGGCGCCGACGATGTTCTTGCCGATATTGAAAAGCTGGTTGCCGGCCCAGGTGTCGATGGTCGAGTCCGGTGAGGTGATCCCGGCCATCGGACTGCAGTCGGTCTCGAAGGTGTGCCACACGAAACCCGCGTAGCTGTAGTCGATGTACGGGCTGCCCGCTTCGCCGTGTCCCTCGGCCGGGTCGATGGCTCCGACCATGCCCGAGCCCGGGCGTTCCGGGTTCGGCGCTTCACCACAGGCCGCTGCCGACGCCGCCGGAGCGGTCGCCACGGCCTGCAGTCCCAGGATCAGCATGACGGCGAACATCGTCGCGCGACGGCTGGGCTTCGTGCGTCCCGGTCGCGGCCCCTCTTTGAGGCGGCGCCGCAGCGCGTGCCAGCCGGCGGCGAACGCGAGCACGAACGCCAGCGTGATCACCGTGTTCATGCGGCATCCCTGCCGGTGCCACCCTTACCGGCGCGCGCGTGCTGCTCGCCCTTTTCCCCGTTCGTGATGTGTCCATTTTGGACTGCGCCTTGGACTTCGCCCGTCTCGGCGGCCAGCGGGTCGGGCGCGCCGAGCATCTGCTCGTCGGTGAGGCCGACCTCGAGTTCGGCCGCGAGTTCGAGGTCCTCTTCGAGTTCGAAGTCGTCTTCCTCGGGCGGCGAGGCCACGAACTGCTTCTCCGCCGGGACGGCGAGTTCGTTGCCCGGCCTGGAAGGTTTCGCGTCGGGCGAGCCCGGCGTGGTGTCCATGACCCGGCGCAGGTGTTCCAGGTGCGGTCCGGAGAAGTCGACGCGGATCCGCTCCACGCCGCCCGCACCGTCGCCGAAGATGAACTGCCGAGGCTCGACGTCCCGCTGGAGATCCCGCGACGAGCCGGGACGGCGGCCCAGTGCCGCGACGACCTGTTCGTAGCCGACGCCGACCGGGACCTTCAACAGGCGCAGCGCGTCGGCCTGGGCGTCGTCGTCGTCGAGACGGCCGACGAACACCGAGTCCAGCAGTGCCACGAAACCTTGGATCTTCAGGAAGTCCGCGGGGATCTGCGAGGACAGCAGGACACGGACGTTCCACTTACGCGAGTCACGGGCGAAGCGGTTCATCAGCACGCGACCGGTCGGGACCTCGGAGAGGAAGAACGCCTCGTCGATCCAGACGCCCTTGCGCAGTTCCTTCGGCTTCTCGTACACCGACCGCTGCGTCAGCCACGCGGCGAGGTTCAGCATCTCGACGCCGAGGGATTCCGCGTCCGTCCAGTATTCGCGCGGGACGCCGTCCTTGGGCAGGGTCAGGCCCGCCATGGTCAGCACGGTCATCCGGTCGTCGCGGGTCTCGGCGTACGGGTCCGCGTCGGTCTCCGGGATGAGCAGGGCCATCCGCTCGCGCATCTCGTCGAGGAAGTCCGCGACGACGACGGCGTGCTCGTGGTGCTCGCTGGAGTCTCGGCGCAAGGCGTCGATGACCTGGCCCGGGTCGGCTTCGAACCGGCCGCCGACCGCGCGGACGGCGCGCAGCAGCACGATCCGGGTCTGCGCCATCCGCGAGACCTCGTACGGCAGGACCCCGGTGAGGACGTCGAGCACGAGACGACGGCGCGTCGCGCCCGCGAGGGCCTTCTCGCGCCGCCACGAGCGCTCTGGGTCCTCTTCGTCCATGAAGTGCTCGATCTGCGGCTCGGCGACCACCCGGTACGGGTTGAGGATGCCGGGCTGCGCGTTGAGCAGGTTGATGTTCCGCGCGTACGGCCTCAGCTCGGGCAGGTCGCACAGCCGCGACAGCGGGCCCGAGGGGTCGAGGATCGTCCAGTGCGCGCCCGCGCGGAGCGTCTTGTAGACGATGCCGCCGCCGAGGAACGACTTACCGCCACCGAGGCCGGCGACCATCGCGGTCAGCCCGGAACCGTCTCGGATCTCCTGCGCCATCCACGGGTCCCACGCCACCGGACGCCGGGTCGCGGTCACCGTCTCGCCGAGCAGGATGCCGCGGCGGTCGCCCACCTCGGCCGTCGCCGTCGGGACCGACGAGGACGCCCACACGACCGATCCGCGGCGCATGTACGCCGCCGAGGCCAGCGGCTCGCCGGGGATGAACTCCCGGGCCAGCGCGTACTGCGCCTCGGGATGTTCGACGGCGATCTTGGGCTTGTAGAGGTCGAGCAGCTGCTGGGCCAGGCGCAGCGCGTCGCGCTCGGTCGGCCCGGACACGGCCAGCCGCCACCACGACCGCACGCGGGTGGCGAGCGCGGTGAAGCCCGACGTCATCTCGTCGTCGATCTCCAGCACCCGGCCCGCCTGGCGCGCCAGCGACTGCGGCGGCTCCAGTTCGTGCTCGTCGGTGTAGTGCTTGACCTGCGAACGCACCTTGTTCATCTGGCGTTGGAGCTCCCCCGCCACTTCCTCGGGGCGCCGGACGTAGATCCGCGCGGACACCTCGACCGCGGCGGGCAGCCGGTCCGCGTGCTGGATCCACGGGTCGTCGACCTCGGGGATCTGCAGGCCGTGCATCTGGCCGACGGTGAGGACGGCGAGGTGCCGCGACACCCCGGCGTTCGAGCCGGTGCGGCCGCGCACGGTCACCGTCGGCGCGTACGGCTCGGCGTGGAAGTCCGCCGCGTCGGTGAAGCTGGCGAGGTCCTCGGGCTCCCAGGCGGCGCCCGGGACGGCCGGCATGTTGCGCGGCGCGGGCAGGCCCAGCGAGCACGAACGGTGCATCAGCCAGGACATCTCTTCGGCGTGCACCGGACGGCCTTCGAGACCGGCGGAACCGATCACCTGGTCGAGGTGCTCGACCTCGGAGTCGAGTGCGGCCAGTTCGGCGTCGACGGCCTCGGGGAGGATCTTGCGCAGCACGGGGGCGGCGCTTTCGACCGCGCGGTCGATCATCCGGCGGGTCTGCACCTGGACGCCGAGGTAGACCTCTTTCTCGGCCATCGAACGGCCCATGAGCTGCTGCTGCTCGCCGATGAGGTAGTCGTCGAAGGAGAGCGCGCCCTGGACGTCCTGGGGACGGCCGACGGCGTTGTGCACGTGGGCCTCGGCCCACATCCGGATCGGGTACGGCCGGTTGGTCACGCGCAGGTGCAGCCAGCGGCCCTGCAGTTCGGCGTACTGGCCCGCGATGGCCGCGATCAGGTCGCGGCGCTGCGAATCCGAGCGGAACGACCAGCGCTGCGGCGCGAGCCGGTACCAGGCGTAGACCTCATAACCGGTGCGTAACAGGTGTCCGTCGATGCTTCGCGCCGCGATCGACGGGGTATAGGTAGGTATGGCCGCCTCTCCGGGCAGCCGCCTCCCCTTGCCCGAAGCGTTCTTGGGCTGCGCGGAGCGAACCTGCTGGGGCTGGTTCCAGGCCCCTTGGTGCAGGTCACGATCACGTTTTCCTCGGCTTCCGCCGCGACCGAACAACGACTACCTCCCGGCCTGAGCCGCAGGGCGGCTCCGACGCGCTCGTGGTGTTCCCTGAGCTCCGGCGCCGCCGCCGTAGCCGTGGTGCTGGTACTGCCGTCTCCTGCGATGCTTCGGCAACGGGCGGGTCGCCCGCACCCGGACGCGGGAGGCGCTGGCTGCGCCACCCGTACCCGTGGTCCGTTCTCTTGGTGTGTTGAGCTCTTTCGCCGCCATCCCGGCCACGGCGCCCAGCGGGCGCTCATGGCTGATCTTGGACGTGATCAACCTGGTGATCACGATTGTGGCGACGAAAGCCCAGGCGGTCGAGAAGAACCCGAAGCTCCAGCCCGCCCACCGTTCGACGGTGAGCACGAGCAGGAAGACCGGGATACCGACGAGCCACGCGACGTAGCGGGCTCTCCAGGGAAAAGTCGCTTTCGGCGGGCCGAGCCACACGGCGTCGACCCGGTAGACCTCGTCATCGGTGCGGATACGCAACGCGAGCCCTGCCTCAGCCCGTGAAGAGGCCGGCGATCCACTGGCCCACGTTGACTCCGGCACCACTCACGGCGAGACCGATGATCGCCAGCGCGATCACGACACCGGCGAGACGGCGCATGACACCCGCGTTGTCGCCCTTGCCTCCACCCAGCCACAGGAGCAGGAGCGCGACCGCGAGCAGCACCAGAGGGATGATGTTGTCGATCAGCCAAGTACGGACGTTGCCGGTGCCGAGCTCGCCGGCGGCCAGCGTGTCGAGGGTGGTCAAGGTCATCATCGCATTACTCCCGGTGCGCGGAGAGGGGGTTCGCGCGGTTCTGGCTCGGTGGTGCTTCGAACATCATGGCGTCACGAGGGGTAGTGGTCAAAGCGCGCTCTGTAAATGTAGTTTTATCGACCGATCACAGAGCGAGGCACAGCACCACGACCATCCTCGGTCTCCATCATCGTTGCAAGGGTCGTCTGGATTAACCCCGGCCACCCGTATTTCGCAGTGTGCTGACGAACTCACCCGGTTGCGCGGTTCCTGTTCACTGTGAGTGCGGATCGACCGACTGTAATCCGGCCGTGACCAGTGTGACATGACTCGTTCGGTGGCTTCTCGCGAGTCCGCACTGTGAACGCGCTTTCGACAAAATTACCGGGCACCGATCAAGGAAAAGTCACGCTTCCGTTACCCAAAGCGAAAACCTGACCCGCATTTTCACTACACAGCGTGATTACCGACCGGCTGCGAACACATTCGCGGGAAAAGCGCCCGCTTCGACGGCCTGACGGCTCAACGGCCCGCAAAGTTCGTGAAGACGTTTCGTCTTTTCCTCGCCGAGGTGTTCCCAGGGACCGGTCGACGCCGCGTTGGTCTGGACTTCGATCCGTTCGCGGAGTTCGGTGCCGGCTTCGGTGAGGCCGCCTTCGGCATCGAGGATGCCCTTTTCGCGAAGTTCGACCGTTGCGGCATCCCACTGCTCGTCGCTCCAGCCGCGGGACGCCTTGGCCGTCTCGGCCAGGAAGCCCTTGCCGGTGGCGGTGTGGGTGACGAGGGCGTCGAGCCCGTCGAGACCATTGAGGACGAGAGCCGCGATATGGCCGTCGCCGCGGTGCTCGCGAAGCAGGGTGATCGCGTGCCAGAGGACGAGGTGCGGCTCGCTCGGCCAATCGAGGTCCGCGTGCCCGGCGTAGAGCGGGCGACCGCCGACCTGGCAACCGCCGGTCGCCTCACGGGCGAGCTCGGCCGCTTCGGCGACCTCCGGGGAGTCCAGGGTGTCCTTGCCGAGCAGCCGGGTCAGTGTCGCGTCGACGGCTTCGAACCGCGCCTCGATGACCCTGTCCGGGCTGGCCAGCGTCCACGCGCGCGGGATGTAGCGGGCGACCAGCTCCGGATTGAAGTTGTAGAAGGTGGCGGCGACGACGCCCGCGCCGACCGCGCCCATCGGCGCCGCTCGGCCGGCGAAGTAGGTCATACGACCGGGCCGGATCCCGGCGTCGGTGAGCGCCGCTTCCGTCTCCGGCGCGAAATAGGTGAGGGAATGCAGTACATCGAACGTCCCGCGGAACCGTCCCGTGACCCGACTCGCTTCGCCCATGAGGGCACCCTACCGGCAAGTAGCCATGGTCCGCAGCGCCCGGAGGACCCGAAAAAGAGAGCAAGGGACCTTTGCTATCACTTCCCAGGTCAGCGGGCGTTTCCAGGCGCGGAGGTCCGTGAAGGCCTCCTTCCCTACCTTGAGAGTAGGGAAGGAGGCCTTCACGGACCGAAAAGCCGAAGAAGTACGGACGAGCCGGCGTGTAAGCCGGATCCTGTCCTCGCCTCGCCTTGCGGCTCCGCGAGTGGCGGCCATCCATCTAGGCCCGCCGTCGCCGACGGGCTCGAGCGGCCTACCCGCAGACTCGGGCGGGCAGCCCTCGATCGTCTGCGCAGAAGCCTCGCGGCTTCCTCTTGGCCTTGCTCCGGGTGGGGTTTACCTAGCCGTCCTGGTCACCCAGGACGCTGGTGGTCTCTTACACCACCGTTTCACCCTTACCTCCGCGAGCGGAGGCGGTCTGTTCTCTGTGGCACTGTCCCGCGGGTCGCCCCGGGTTGCCGTTAACAACCACCCTGCCCTGTGGAGTCCGGACTTTCCTCGAACCGGTTTCCCGGCTCGCGGCCGCCCTGCCGACTCGTCCGACGGCGAATCCTACTGCACCGGCGCGGGCAGGCAGTTCAGGTTGCGCTGCCCGTCGGGTTTGATGACGAACCAGACGTGGTCGGTGCCCTGTCCGGTCCATTCGCCGGGCCGGGCGTTGGCGAATTTGTACAGCGGCCAGCCGGCGAGGGTGACCTGTTTGGCGCCTTCGGGACGTTTGACGGTGCCGACGAGCGCCGGATCGATGCCGGTCACGGACGGCGTACCGGTGGTCGTGACGGGGATCCAGACGACGGCGCATTCGCCGAGGCACGCCGACTTGGCCTTGTGCGGGTTGTCGTGTTCGTAGCGGAAGAGGACGGCTCCCTCGCCGTCGAGCACGGCCTGGCCCATCTTGCTCATGGAGACGGCGGTGAGTTCCGTGGGCGGCTCACCGACCGGGGTCTCCGACGAAGCGGGGGGAGCGCTGGTTCGCCGGGTGGTGCTCGGCTGCGGGGTCCGCGGGCTGGGGAGGGCTTCGGTGACCGGAGCCCCCGCCGTCAGCGCCGCCTGGTCCCCCGAATCAACCGCCTGCCACCACATCGCGGCGCCCACGACGAGCGCCGCCACGACGACGAGCATGGTCAACCGTGATCGGCGCATCTGGATTCTCCGTTTCTCCCGGGTGGTCGACGGGGTTCTGCTCCGCTATCTCGTTGGTCCAGTGGAGGACGGCGGATGGGCTGTCGAGGCCGATGACGCCGACGAGGCGTCCCTTGCGGACGAAGCCGGTGACGGGTTTCTCGCCGCCGACGGGCGAAGCGAGCGCGACGGTGTCGGTGCCGAGCTTCGGGATGCCGCCCGCCTGGATCCGCATCCCGTGCTGTTCGGACCAGAACCGTGGCACCGGCGCGAACGGCTGCGACGCCTGCGGCCCGGCGAGGAGGTTCTCCGCGGCCGCACGGCCCATCTCGACGGCATTGAGCCAGTGCTCGACGCGCCGGGGCGTTTCGTCGAAACGCAGGTTGGGCCACTGGGCGACGTCGCCCGCCGCGACGATGTTGCTCATCCCCAGCACGTGACAGGTGGGCGAGCAGACGACGCCGTCGTCGAGCGGCAGCTTCGCGCCGCGCAGCCACGAGATCGACGGCACGGTGCCGACGGCCACGACGACGCAGGAGACGTCGAGGATCCAGCCGTCCGAAGAGTGCAGCCGCAGCCCGGTGGCGGTGGTCTGCCAGGTGTCGATGGACGCGCCGAGCGCGAGCCGCACACCCCGCGATCGGTGCAGCGCCGAGAGTTTCTGCCCGATGTGCTTGCCGACGACCTCGCCGAGCAGGTGCTCGGACCGGCCGATGATGGTGACCTCGCGGCCCGTCTCGCGCAGGCTCGCGGCGACCTCGCAGCCGATGAACCCACTGCCCAGCACCGCGACCGGACCGTGGTCGGCGGCGAGGTTGTCGCGCAGTTCGGCGGCGTCGGCCAGGGTCCGGACGACGACCACGCGCGGATGTCCGTGCGGCACACCGGAAAGCCGCCGCGGTTCGACGCCGCTGGCGATGACGAGCCCGTCGTAGGGCAGTTCCTCCGCGCCGGGCAGGTGGACGACCTGACGGCCCGGCTGCAGATGCGTGGCCGGGGTGTTGAGACGCCATTCCGCGTCGATCTCGTCGGGCCGGGCGAGCATCATGTCCGCCGGATGCGTGGCGCCGGTGAGGAGTTGCTTGGACAGCGCGGGCCGGTGGTACGGCAGGTCGGGTTCGTTGCCGACGATCACGAGTTCGCCGTCGAACCGCAGTTCCCGCAGCCGTTCCGCGCACCGCAGCCCCGCCAGCCCGCCGCCGACGATGACGATCCGTTCGCTCATTGACCCGCCCCTTGCAGTTGGATGGCTCGCATCGGACAAGCTCTGGCCGCGGCCTGGACCTGCGGCACCTGTTTGGCGCCGGGTTTTCGGAGATAGCGCAGCTGGCCGTCACCCTGTAACTGGAAGACCTGCGGCGCTTCGGCCTGACAGATGGCGTAGCGATGGCATTTCTTGTCGTCGACGGAGATCCGGACCGGTTCGGCACGTCCGGTCTCGCCGTCGAGGAGGCCGAGCCGGACCAGCGCCGGGAGCGGGAGCACCCGGAGCACGGTGAGCACGACGGCCGGGGTGAGCACGGTGATCCCGCCGAGCCAGACCGTCGCGAGCGTGCCGTTCGCGGCCGCGCCGAGCCAGGAGTGGATTGCCAGCAGACCGACCGAGAAGTAACTGACCTGATGGAACCGCTGCCAGTTGCGGTTGACCACGCTGCGCCGCAACGCCGCGGTGACCGCGACGGCGACGAACAGTTCCAAGCCGACGACGCCGGCCGCGTGCCGCGCGAACCCGTCGCCGGTGAACGGGATCAGCAGGTTCGGCAAGCTGAACGATTCGTCGTCGAGGAAGAGATAGGACAGGCCGTGGACCACGCCGGTGGCGAGGGTGAACGCGGCGAGCACGACGTGGCCGCCGCGCAGCGCTTCGTGCCCGGTGACACGCCTGATCCAGCCGGTGGCGCTCAGCACCCCCCACGCCAGCGTCAGGCACATCGTCACGTAGGCGAACCGGGCGGAAAGCGTGGCGATGTCCCGCACCCCGCTGTCGTGCGGCGACGAGGCCGGGATGACGGCGAGGAGCGAGGCCGTCATGCGCGCCTGCCCGGCGAGCCGAGTACCCGCACGACGCCGAAGGTCGCGGCCGCGGCGATCCCCACCATGATCACGCCGAGCGTGACGTCGCCGCCGTCGAGTTCGTTGCCGCCGTCGGCGACGACCATCAGCGAGGTCGTCTCGGCGATGCCGGTGCTTTCGAGCAGGGTCATATGCCGCATGACGGTGTCGACGGCGGTCTGGGCGAACGAGCGCATCGCGTCGTCACGGGTGGCGGCCCGGACCTGGGAGGCGAGTCCGAAGATGCTGCCGTGCGCGGCGCGGGCGCGGTTGACGTAGACGCGGTCGAAGTCGGGGCCGCCGGCGCCGGTGATCTCGTCGACCCACGACCGCTGTTCCTCGGTGGGTTCACTGGGGAGTTGGACGCGGACCTTCGAAGCGAGATCTCGTACCTGGGCGTCGAGGCGATCGTGGTCGTCGGCGAGTTTGCGGCCGACCTCGCGTACCCGCTGGCCGCTCCCGCGTTGTTCCGCCTGGCGGCTGACCGGGCCTTCCCACAGACCCGCCTGGCGCACCCGGACGAGCAGTTCCCGATCATGGGCGTCGATTTCCGCGTAGGCATGGGCGGGAGTTCCCACCCATATCACCATGCAGGCGATCATCACTCCGAGCAGTCGATAGATCATTTCACCCGTCCCCGTTCAACAAAGTGCCTCATAAGGGAGGTACGGGGAACCGGAGCGGCCGGTTCGATCTCTGCCCATCAGGCCAGTGTGACGTGCATCACACGACACATTTAGAACCGTTTATCGCCGCCGTACGTACCGGATGACTAATAGTAAATAGAGCACTACTGCACATGGCTTACAGCGATAGTCTGCGCTACGGTGGGCGGACCTGTTAAATCCTCCACCGCTGGGAGGTTGCGAGCTTTATGGAAGCAGTGGGCAGAGGATGTCAGTTCGGCCGCGATCGTCAGGCCACCGACATGTCCGAGGATCCATCAGACGAGCTTATTTCGTTGCTGTACAAGGATTTTCGGGACCCGCTGTTCCATCAGGTCATGCATCTGACCGGACATGATCAACAATGGACCGAAGACGTGGTCCAAGAGACACTGATCCGCGCGTGGCAACATTCCGACACGTTGAACCGCGAACCGGGAATGCTGCGCGGCTGGCTGCTCACGGTCGCCCGCCGGATCGTGATCGACGGCTGGCGAAACCGGCGCGCGCGGCCACAGGAGGTGGAGCTGGAGAGTTCCGAAAACGCCGAAATATCGGACCGGACGGATCAGTCACTGTCCGCACTCGTCATTTCCGAAGCGCTGCGATATCTGGACCGCAAATATCAGGCGGTCATCTACGAGACGTATCTGACCGGACATACGGTCCGGGAGGCGGCGGTGATATTGGGAATCCCGGAGGGAACCGTCAAATCACGGCTGTACGCGGCTATGAAGACATTGCGACGGTCGTTAGGAGAGCTGGGTTCGCGATGAGGAAGCGAAAGGTGAAACACACCGATGCCGCGGCCTATGTGCTCGGTGTGCTCGATCAAGCGGAGGCATACGCCTTCGAGAAGCACTTGAAAGGCTGCGAGCGCTGCGGGCGCCAGGTCGCGGAATTCACGTCGGTGGAGGACGCGCTCGCGAAGGCCGATCTGCGCTACCTGTCCCCGGGTGGCGGCGCCACGTCCGTACGGCGGCCCGCCGCCTTCATCGTGCGGCGCTGCGGGCGGCTCTCGATGATCGCGGCCAACCTGGTCGTGGTGATCCTGGCGTGCGTCATCGCGGCCCTGATGTCGTCGCACCGGGCAGGCGGCCGGTATCGGCGCGTCACGTCGGATGCGGACATCACGTCCCCGGCTCCCCTCGACGACGACCTGGACGGCGGCTCCGACCAGCGATTACTCCCACTACCTCTTACGTTCAAGTAGTCTGCCGCAAGCCGACACGAAGGTCTCTACGGTGCATACCGAAGTAAATCCCGAGAGCCCCTTCGGCGGGCCTTCGGTACCGAAGCGCCGCGCCGCCGGGCTACTGGGTCGCGACAGCGAACTCGACACGATCAGCGGGCTGTTCCGGGCCGCCCTGCACGGCCGCGCCACCAGCGCGGTGGTGGTCGGCGAGTTCGGCATGGGCAAGTCGTCGCTGCTCACGGCGGCAGGCGAACTGGCGAAGGCGGCCGGGTTCACCGTCTCGATCGCCGCCGCGTCCCGGCTGGAGACCCATCTGAGCGGCGGTGTCTGCCGCCAGCTGATCGAGGGGCTCACCCATGCCCCCGCCGAAGCCGGTTCGCCACGGCCGCGGACGCCGCATGCCACCGAATCCCTGCCCGACCGCCGTCCCCGGAACGAGCAGGAGCAGACGGAGGCGCTCGACGCCTTCTTCCACACCGTCCGGCACGCCGCCGAACAGGGTCCCGTCTTCCTCGGCATCGACAGCATCCATCTCGCCGACCCGTGGTCGATGCGCTGTCTCGCCTACATCCGGCACCGGGTGGAGAACCTGCCGGTCATGGTCGTGCTGACCTCCCTCATCGGGCATCTGCAGACCGGCGAGGTCGCCCTGCTGGAAATGTCCGGCTGTACCCCGGCGACGATCAAACTGCGCGGGCTGGGCGCCCGTCACGTCGCCGAGTTCCTGCACCTCTCCCCCGGCCGGTTCGCCGAGGAATGCCGCGAGATCACCGGCGGCAACCCGTTCCTCCTCGGCGCGCTTCGCCGCCGCATGGTGGCGGGTATCGATCTGGACACCGCCGGGTCGCCGATGATCGGCGAGGTCCTGCGCGTCCGCATGCACGAGTACACCGCCGCGCCGAAGATGCTCGAAGCCGTCGCGATCCTCGGCGAGGACGCGAGTTTCGATCTGCTCGCGCAACTCGCCGGCGTCGACGAGATCACCGCGCTGGAGGCCATCGACACGATGGTCCGCGTGCACCTGCTGAGCAACAGCCACCAGCCCGCGCTGACCTACCGTTTCGTCCGCAACTCGGTGCTCGCCGACATGCCGCTCACCACCAGGGCGGTCAACCATTCCCGTGCCGCGCGGCTCCTGCACGACGCGGGTGCGCCGCCGGAGCGGATCGGGGCCCATCTGCTGGAGGCCACCGCGATCAGGATCCCCTGGGCGGTGAACATCCTCCGGCTCGCCGCCCGGTATTCGGTCGTCGAAGGCGACGCCGAACTCGCGGTCAAGTTCTTGCTGCGGGCCCTGGAGGAACGGCTCAGCGAACGCAAGCGGATGGCGATCCTGCTCCAGCTCGCGCACGCGGAGTTCCACTGCGACCCGGAACTGGCACCCGCGCGGGTGCGCGAGGCCGTCGACCACATCGACGACCGGGAGACCGCGGCCTTCGTCGCGACCGCGATGATCCTGTCGCTGTGCTGCGGCCAGGACGCGCGGCTGGCGATCAACTCGGCCGGCCAGTTCGCCGCGCGGCTCGACGCAGGCGGCCCCGACGCCGTCTGGCCGTTGCTGTGCATGACGTACCTCGCCGAAGCGGGCAGCCGGCTCGGGCCGCCGCCGGACTTCCGTGACTTCGAACGGCAGTGGGCGCCCCTGAACGACCCGGCCGCACAGCAGAGCCGCTCCGGTCTGCTCGCCCTCGACACGGTGCGGAGCGGGAAGTCGTCGGCGAACGCGGTCCGCCATTTCGGCGAGGCACTGTCCGGGGAGCAGCCGGAACTGTTCGAGCAGCCCTACTTCTTCACGCTCGCGACGGCCGTTCTCGCCGATGAGGCGGCGCTCACCGATCGGCTCTGCCAGGTGCTCGACACCAAACGTCTGCCGTGGGACTTCCACGTGCCGAAGGGCGCTCTCGCCACCCTCGCCCGCGGGATCGCCCTTCAGGCGGGCGGCGATCTCGTGCGGGCCAGTGTCCACTACGAATCCCTGGTGCGGCAGTTCGACGAACGCGGCGCCCTCGGCAAATGCCCGGTGGCCGTGCTCTGCACGGCCCGGCTGATCGAGACCTCGGTCGACCTCGGCCGCTTCGACGTCGCAACGGCGGCGCTCGACAAGATCGATTTCGGGGCCACACAAGCACTCTTCACGCACAATTACCTGCTCTACGCCCGCGGAAGACTTCGGGCGGTCACCGGCGAGTTGGAACTCGGCTACGAAGATCTGCGCGGCTGCGGCCGCCGTCTCGAACACCACGGCATGAGTTTCCCGGGATTCGCCCCTTGGCGGGCGTACGCCGCCCGCACAGCGCTGGCGCTCGGGCGCACCGACGAGGCGGCCCGGCTCGCCGCCGAAGACCTCGAAGCGGCGCAACGCTGGGGAGCACCCCGGATCCTCGGCGGCGCACTGACCACGGCGGGCCTCGTGCGCGACGACGACGAGGCCGAACGCCTGCTCACCAAGGCCGTCGACGTCCTCGGCGGATCGACCGCGAAACTCGCGCTGGCCGAGGCACTGACCGAACTCGGCGCGGTGCGGGCCCGGCACGGACAGGGCCAGAAGGCGATCGACACACTCCGTCAGGCCGCGCAATCGAGCAGGCATTGCGGAGCCCGGCCGCTCGCGAGGCGGGCGGCCGAGGCACTGCGGGACGCACGAGCGAGCTCGGTGACGGCCAAGGACAACGAGCACGGACTCACCAAACAGGAATACCGTGTCGCGGTGATGGCGTCACAGGGTCTCACCAACCGGGAAATCGCCGAGGCGCTGCACCTGACCCGCCGCACCGTCGAACTGCATTTGTCCGGCGCCTACCGCAAACTGGAGATCACCGGGCGCACCGAATTGAGTTCCGCGCTCAGCCGTTCCCAGCGCGTGGACGGCGATTGACGGATTCGCCCACCCGGCGGTTCACTCCGCGGCATGCCGGGAATCGAATCCGAACCACTCAAATTCGCCTATTGGGTCCCCAATGTGAGCGGTGGGCTGGTCACCAGCGACATCGAGCAGCGCACCGACTGGGGATACGAGTACAACCGGGAACTGGCCGTCCTCGCGGAGAACAGCGGGTTCGAGTACGCGCTCAGCCAGGTCCGCTACACGGCCAGCTACGGTGCCGCCTACCAGCATGAATCGACCGGCTTCAGCCTCGCGCTGCTGCTCGCGACCCAGCGGCTGAAGGTGATCGCGGCGATCCATCCGGGGCTGTGGCATCCCGGCGTGCTCGCCAAGTTCATCGCCAGCGCGGACGTGATCTCCGGCGGGCGCGCCGCGGTCAACGTGGTCAGCGGCTGGTTCAAAGACGAATTCACCGGTCTCGGTGAACCCTGGCTCGAACACGATGAACGGTATCGGCGTTCGGAAGAGTTCATCCGCGTGCTGAAGGAACTCTGGACGAACGACCACGCCGAATTCAACGGCGATTTCTACCGCATTCACGATTTCGACATCAAGCCCAAACCGGTCGGTCGGCCGCATCCCGAGGTCTTCCAGGGCGGCAACTCCACCGCCGCGCGGAAGCTGGCCGGCCGGGTCTCCGACTGGTACTTCAGCAACGGCAAGGACTTCGACGGATTCAGCGAGCAGGTCTCGGAAGTCCGCGGCTACGCGGCCGAGAACGACCACTCCGTCCGCTTCGGGCTCAACGGTTTCCTCATCGCACGGGAGACCGAGAGCGAGGCGAAGGCCGTGCTGCGGGAGATCGTCGAGAAGGCGAACACCGAAGCCGTCGAAGGTTTCCGCAACGCCGTCAAGCAGGCAGGAAGCTCCACATCGGACAAGAAGGGGATGTGGGCCGACTCGGAGTTCAAGGATCTGGTGCAGTACAACGACGGTTTCCGCACCGGGCTGATCGGCACGCCCGAACAGATCGCGGACCGCGCCATCGAGTACAAGAAGCGCGGGGCGAACCTGCTGCTGCTCGGATTCCTGCACTACCTGGAGGACGTCGAGTACTTCGGCAAGCACGTCCTGCCCGTGATCCGGGCCAAGGAGGCGGATCTGGAACGCGGCTCCGCCACCCCCGAACCCCTCGTCACTTCGGCCCCCTGACCCCGACCCCCTGCCGCACTCCGCGTTTAGTCCTCTGAATGCTGTCGTTGCGCGTGCAACTACCGCATCCAGAGGACTAAACGCGGGGAGGGATGCCCACGCCCGTGGACCTCACAGCGGAGACCCGGCAACGCCACATCTGCCTCACCCCCTCGATAAGCCCACGGCGACGACAGTGCTTTGGCAGTACCTCGAAATACGCTGGCCGCCGCACTCCGAACCCGAGGATCCTGGGGGATCACATGCACCATGTCCAACGGACGGCGGCGCGAAGGTCGCTTCGTCAGCGGGTCGCGGTCACCGCCGCCTGCACGGCGGCGACCATCGCACCGTTGCTTCTTGCCGCACCTTCCGCCCAAGCTGGCGAAATACGCTACGCGGGCCCGTTCTGGAAGCACGCGGTCTGCCTTGACGAGCAGTCCGACTACGCCCGCTACTACAAGATCGTGCAAGCCTGCTATCGGCCCAACGGGACCTCGTGGGGCTTCGACTACACGGAACGCACCTAACGACGAAGGCCGCTCCCCGGAGGTCCCACCTCGGGGAGCGGCCTTCGTCGTGTATGCGCGTGCAACTACCGCATTCAGAGGACTAAACGCGGGGAGTTGCGTTCTCGCGTGGGCCGCTCGGCCCGGAACGTCGTGAAGGCCTCCTTGCCTACTTCGAGGGTAGGCAAGGAGGCCTTCACGGACAGAGCGAACGCATTCAGAGGACTAAATGCGGGGGGTTACTGGCCCGAGTAGACGGTCTGGCCGGGGTGCATGGTCGGGCCGCAGTCCTTGAGCGGGCCACCGAAGCGCGCGGCCTCGACGTCCGGCAGTGTCTTCGCGGCGTAGTCCTGGGCCGCCTTCAGCTTCTCCGGGCTGGTGATGGCGTCCTTGCGGACGAAGTCACCGTTGCGCGGCCCGCCACCCGGGTACACGAAGATCGGCTCGTAGTCGCGGTCGATCCGCGGGTCGACGGTGATGCCGTTGCCCGCGGCCCACGGGCCCCACGAGTGGATGAAGGTCGGCTTGACCTTGTCGAACACGTAGTCGCGCAGGCCCGGCATGTCGCCGTTCTTGACGTAGTCCGCGACGTCCGCCTCGACCAGCCCGGCCATGTCGACCAGGTGCAGGCGGCTGGTCATCGACGAGCCACCGAGGTCGGGCAGCAGCAACGACGCCTGCTGCAGGCCGAGGATGTCGGCGATGGTGTTGAAACCGCGGCCGAAACGGTCGGCGATGAGGCAGGCGGGCACCGTCGGGACCTCTTGGAACTTCTCCGACGACGACGCGAAGCCCATCCCGGACGGGATCGCGGCCGCGACCAGCACGAGCACCACGACCGCCCGCAGTACCGCCCGCGAACGGCGCAGCAGTTCGCCCGCGGCCAGCGTTCCGGCCAGCGCGGCGAGGATCCAGATCGGGGTGGCGAAGCGGTGCTGGCCCATCCAGTCCGGGACCATCACGCCGTAGGCGATGATGCCCAGCGCCAGCGGCGTGATCAGCGCGACCAGCGCCCGTCGCCATTCCGCCCGGACCAGCGCGTAGCCGATGGTCAGCGCCAGCAGGATCGTCCCGGCGACGCCGGCGTAACCGACCAGCTCGAACGGCTGCTTCAGCGCCGAGAGGCCGGGCAGGCCCTGTCCCTTCGCGATGGACGGGTTCGCCAGCAGCCTGCCGAACTCCGCGATCCGCCAGGCGAGGTACGCGCCGAACGGGATCGCGAACGCCACCACGGACACCACGATGAACTTGACGCTCTGCCCCAGCAGCGGCTTACGCAGCTGGAACAGCACGACGAGCGGGTACGCGCCGCCGTAGATCAGGCCTTCGGGGCGGGTCAGCGCGGCGAACGCGACCAGAACGCCGGACCAGATGGCGACCTTCGCGGTGAGCACGGTGTCCTTGCGCACGGCCACGAACAGCAGCACGGCGAGCCAGGCGACGGCCATCCCGAACAGGGAGTTCTCGAGACCCGAGACGGTCCAGATGACGAACGACGGGATCGCCGCGAGCGTCAGCCCGACGACCAGCGTCGCCAGCCAGGCGAAGCGTTCGAAGATCTGCTTCGCCGCGACGTGGCACGCGGCCAGCGTCCCCGCGGTGAACAGGAGCCCGAGCAGCTTCGGGAACAGGACGTAGTCGGGGAGGCCGAACAGCATTCCGCTGTCGAAGACGCCGACGAGTTTGCCGAGCGCCAGCAGCACCAGCCAGGTCGAGTTCGACCAACCCTCGACCGACGGCTGCCCCGGCTGCAGCACCGGGCCGATCCCGTCGGCGAAGCTGCGCGCGTAGGAGAAGGTGATGGCCGCGTCGTCGACGATCCAGTGGCCGTAGAGGGTGGCGTGCCAGGCCAGCGCCGCGACGCCGGCGAGCACCGCCAGGTAGGGCGCGATCCGGGCGGCCAGGCCACGACGGGCCGGCGTCTCCGCCGGGTCGGGCACGCCTTTTTCGGAAGCTTCGCTCAGTGCGCTCGCCGTCATGTCCCCGTCTTTGCCTTTTCGCTCACGTGCCCGTCGCCGAAACTGTAGCCAATACCCCATCGACCGCCCGCGACACGTCATATCCAGGCGTGATCCGCGCCACATTCCACCGGTTCAGGACAGGTGCGAGATGTCGTTCACCAGGCGGACCGACGCGTTGCCGTCCGGGTAGAACTCGACGATCGACAACGACGCCAGGTCGAGGTGCAGGCGGAACAGCAGCGACGGCCCGGCGTCGAGGCCCATCCGCAGCAGCGCCTTGATCGGCGTGACGTGGCTGACCAGCACGAGGGTGCGCCCGCCGTACTGCGCGATCAGCTCGTCGCGCGCCTTGCGGACACGACGGTGGACGCCGTCGAAGCTCTCCCCGCCGGGCGCCGCGATGGAGGTGTCCGAGAGCCAGTTGGTCTGGAACTCGGGGTCACGGTCCATGGCCTCTTTGAAGGTAAGGCCTTCCCAGTCGCCGAAATCCGTCTCGATCAGCCCGGGATGCGTCTCGACGCGGCCGCCGAGCGCGTCGGCGATCGCCTGTGCGGTCTGCTGGGTGCGGATCAGCGGCGAGGCGATGATCGGCGCGGCCTCGCCGTCGACGATCAGGCCCTCCATCGAACCGAGCCGTTTCGCGGCGGCGGCCGCCTGCTGCTTGCCGTGCTCGGTGAGCGGAACGTCGCCGCGGCCCGAGTAGCGCTTCTCGACCGACATCGCCGTCTGGCCGTGCCGGACGAGCAGCAGTTTGGTCGGCGTCCCGGTGGCACCGGTCCAGCCGACCGGGCTGATCCTGTCCTGCTTCACGGTCTTCGGGTTTTCGGCCTTCGCGGCCTTCGGCGCCTTGTCGCCGTCGGGACCGGCGTCCATCGCCTCGTTCGCGAGGCCGTCCGCATGCGAGTTCTCCGCGCGCGGGATCCATTCGTAGCGCACCCGCGAAAAGCGCGTCGCCAGTTCCTTCGCCTCGGCCGCGAGCGGCTGCATCGACGGGTGCTTGACCTTCCAGCGCCCGGACATCTGCTCCACCACGAGCTTCGAGTCCATTCGGACGTCCACAGTGGACGCTCCGAGTTCGGCGGCCGCGGTGAGCCCGGCGATCAGGCCGGAGTACTCGGCGACGTTGTTGGTCGCGATGCCGAGGAAGGCCTTGCGCTCGGCGAGCACCTCGCCGGTGGCCGCGTCCTTGACCACCGCGCCGTACCCGGCGGGACCGGGGTTGCCCCGCGACCCGCCGTCGGCCTCGATGAGCACGTGGTCGGTCACAGGCCGGACTCCAGGGTGCGCACCAGGATGGCGCCGCAGTTCTCGCACTGGATGACGTTGTCTTCGGGGGCCGCCTTGATCTCGGCGATCTCGCGGCGGTCGATGTCGAGCTGGCAGGCGCCGCAACGACGAGCGCGCAGCAGCGCCGCGCCGATGCCCTTCTGCTCCCGGACCCGCTCGTAGAGCTTCATCAGGGCTTCCGGGAAACGCGGCAAGAGCTTGGCGCGGTCTTCGTCGCGACGCGCCTTCGTGGTGTCGAGGTCGGTGAAGTTCTCGTCGCGGCGACGGATCGCTTCGGCGACCTCGTCCTCCGCCTTCGCCACCTCGGCGCTGGTGCGCTTGGCGTCGAGTTCGAGTGCCTCACGCCGTTCCATCAGTTCGAGCAGGTCGTCTTCGAGCGCGGACTGGCGCCGGTTGAGGCTGTTCAGCTCGTGCTCGATGTCGGCCATCTGCTTCGCCGCGACGGAACCGGATTCGAGCAGCTTGCGGTCGCGGTCCCCGCGGGCGCGCACCGACTCGATCTCCTTCTCCTGTCGGGCGATCTCGCGGTCGAGGTCGGACGCCGCCGTCTGGACCGAAACCAGTGCGTCGCGCCGATCGCGCACCGTCTTCTCGCCCGCGTCGATCTCGGCGAGTTCGGGCAAGGTGCGGCGGCGGTGGGCGGTACGCGAGAGTTCGGCGTCCACCTTGGCGAGTTCGAGCAGCTGGCGCTGGATGGCGGGATCAGCCTTCACGGTGCTCCTTGATTCTTAGTGCTCGGTTCGGGTGGCCCGTAGCGTCCACGGGTCGGTGCACCGCGTGGAGACGTGAAGGTCGACGTTACCCGCAAACACGGCGCGGACGACGGCCGAGGCTTGCTCGCACCACGGCCATTCGCTCGCCCAGTGCGTCACGCCGACCAGGGCGGGGACTTCGGTGATCTCGGCGAGGTGCTCGCCGGCGGGATGATGCCGGAGATCGGCGGTGACGTACGCGTCGACACCCGCCGCGGCGGCCCGCTTCAGATAGCTGTCCCCGGAACCGCCGGAAACGGCGACGCGGCGGATCAGGCGGTCCGGATCGCCCGCGCCGTAGACGCCGGGTTCCGTACGCGGCAAGGCGTTCGCGACCCGTTCGACGAAGACCGAGAACGGTTCGGGCTCGGGCAGCTCGCCGATGCGGCCGATCCCGGTGACGCCGTCCTCGCGCGGGGCGAGCGGGCCGAGCACGGTCAGGCCGATGGCTTCGGCGAGCGCGTCGGAGACGCCGGGCGACGCGGAATCGGCGTTGGTGTGCGCGCAGTAAAGGGCGACACCGGCGCGGATCAGGCGGTGCACGAGGCGGCCCTTGGTGCTGTCGGCGGGGACTCCGTGGACGCCGCGCAGCAGCAGCGGGTGGTGCGCGACGATCAGCTGCGCGCCACCCGCGATCGCCTCGTCGACGGTCTCGTCGACCGGATCGACACAGAACAGGACCTTGTCCACGTTCTCGGCCGGGTCACCGCAGACGAGTCCGACGGCGTCCCAGGATTCGGCGAGTTCGGGCGGATACGCCTGCTCCAGGGCGGCGATGACTTCGGCTAGCGCGGGCACCCGGCGATTTTCGCACGCGGCGGGAGCAAGGGACCTTTGCTATCACTTAAGCCGCTGACCTGCGAAAAGAGAGCAAGGGACCTTTGCTATCGCCTTCGGGCGCGCGTCACTCGAGCGCCTTCGCGTCCTTGTTGACCGCCCACCGGCCGGCGGCGCGCATCACGCGACCCGTCCAGAGCATCACCCGATAGGCCTTCGTCGAGTGATCAGGGACGTCGGCGTGGTCGACCTGATAGGGCGCGACGGACGCGCTCGACCGGAGGTGCAAGGGCATCCTGGTCATCGCCTCTTTCGGCGATCTCGCCTGGACGAAGTGGTGCTCCGAAAGGATCCGCCCGACCTCGTAGGGGTGCGGAAGCTTGACGGTGATCCGATACCAGCGGAGTCCGGTTGCCGGAGACTCGATGCTGGGTGTTGGTGCGCTCATTCGCGACCTTCCTGCGTGTTTCTCTCCAGGAGGTCTACTCCCGCTTCGCCCCGGCTTTCCAGCTTCGCGCGCCCGGTAGCCGTTCGGAGCCGGTGAGCGGTCGATCTCCCGCGGCCTTCACACTGATCGGGTGCTGCACATCGTCTTCGTCTGTTCCGGCAACATCTGCCGCTCGCCGATGGCCGAACTCGTCTTCCGCGCGAAGCTCGAAGAGGCCGGGCTCGACAAGGTCGCGGAGGTGTCCAGCGCAGGCACCGGCGGCTGGCACGTCGGCGAGGCCGCCGACAAGCGGGCCCGCGCGAAGCTCGCGGAACACGGCTACCCGACCGGCCACGTCGCGGCCGAGGTCGACCGCGGTCATCTCGCCGCCGACCTGCTGCTCGCCGCGGACGAGAGCCACCTCTCGTTCCTCCGCCGCCAGGCGCCGGACCCGTCGAAGGTCCGCCTGCTGCGCGAGTTCGATCCGTCCGCACCCGAAGGCGCCGAGGTCCCGGACCCGTATTACGGCGAAGACGACGGTTTCGAGGACGTTCTCGGCATGATCGAGCGGGCCGTTCCGGGCCTGCTCGACTGGGTGCGCGCACACGCCTGAGGCGGACCGCTTACCGTGGTGGGGTGCGGTTGAAGTTCCTGCTGCGGCCCGGATGGCTGGCGTTGACGTTGGTGGTGTTCACCTTCGCCGTCTGCTGCTTCACCCTGCTGGCCCCGTGGCAGTTCTCCCGCGACTCCGAACGCGAGCACCAGAACGCCGCCCTGCGCGAGTCGTTTTCCGGGCAGCCGAGGTCCCTGGACGAGCTGCTCCCCGGCGGTGCAGCCCCTGATCAGCGCACTGAATGGCACCTTGTCGCACTGAAGGGCACCTACCTTCCCGAGGGCGAGGTCGTAGCGCGTCTGCGGTCCGTACAGGGCGAAGCGGCCTACGAGGTACTGACACCGTTCCGGACCGTCGAGGGCACCGTCGTACTGGTGGACCGCGGCTACGTGCGGCTCGATGACAAGTCGCGTGCTCTCCCCTTCGCCGCGCCTCCCGCCGGGACGGTCGACATCGTCACGCGGGCGCGCCATGACGAGAGGGACGGGAAGAACCGCGACGCCTTCGCCGACGAGTCGACAGGTGGTCAGCTCCAGAGCTACGTCGTCGATTCCCAGGTCGTCGCGCGCGCGGCGAAGCTGGACATCCGGCCGGGCTACTTCCAGCTCGACGTGAACCAGCCCGGCGTACTCGGCGCGCTGCCGCTGCCGCAGACCGACGCCGGACCGTTCTTCTCCTACGCGCTCCAGTGGATCGCGTTCGGTGCGATGGCGCTGATGGGCTGGCTGTACTTCACCGTCCGCGAGCTGAAGCCGGGCGGCGCGCTGACCACGGAACGGCCGCAGCGCCGCAAGAGCGTCGCGGAGATGCTGGCCGAGGACGAACGCTCCGAAGTGGCCACCTGATCCGTCACGAAACTGGACCTTTTGTAGGTCCATTCGGCATGCTCATACTCGCTCATGCTGATTCACCCGTGGGACGCCGCCCACGACGACGCCGAGTGGAAGGCCTGGCTGTCGGGACACGACTTCGGCCAGCTGATCGCCGGCGGGGTGGGCCGTGACCTGCCGATCGTCAACCCGGCACACTTCGTCTACGACGGCGATCGAACGGTCCTGCTGCACCTCGCACGCCCCAACCCGGTCTGGCCGCTGCTGGAGGAGCACCCGCGCGCGCTGCTCGCGGTGACCGACGACCACACCTACATCCACTCCGCCTGGAACACGCCCGCCGACCCGCCGCACGGTGTCCCGACGTCGTACTACGCGTCCGTTCAGCTCGAATGCGACGTCCGGCTGATCGACTCCGCCGAGGAAAAGGCGGCGCTCCTGGACCGGCAGCTCGCGCACTTCGAGTCCGGCTCCGAGCGGTTGGACGTGAGCGCCACCGAGGCGCCGGACAACCGGCTGCTCCCCGGCATCCGCGGGGTCGAGCTGACGGTAACCGGGGTGCGGGCGAAGTTCAAGTTCGGCGGCAACAAGCAGCCCACCGACCGTTCGCGGATCGACGCCGAACTGGAGCGCCGGGGCGATCCGAGGGACGCCCGGGCACGGGCCCAGCTGGCGCGGCGGGAGCGATAGCAAAGGTCCCTTGCTCTCTTTCCGCAGGTCAGAGCCCCAGGCGAGAGCAAAGGTCCCTTGCTCCCCGCGTAGCTGGGCCTCGCAGGTGACTGTGTGGGTTTTGGGACGTCAGATGTCCCGAAATCCACACAGTCGGCGTCCGCGCCTCGGGTGTGTGGAAATAGGGACGTTGAGTGTCCCTATTTCCACACGGCCCTCTCGTCGCGGCGATAGCAAAGGTCCCCTGCTCTCTTTCCGCAGGTCAGAGCCCGCGGCGATAGCAAAGGTCCCTTGCTCCCCCGACGGCGGAAAAGGCCAGGTCAGCGCCGTCGTCGCCGAAGCCCGACGAGTACGGCCAGCACCACCGAGCTGATCGCGCCCAGCCATCCGACGACCCGCGAAAGCTCCACGGCCCGCGTCACGTGGCCGGCGTCGGGGTTGCGGCCGATGCCGAGCACCGGCAGTTCCTCGACGCCGTGCGGGTACACGGTCCGTCCACCGACCCGGATCTCCAGCGCGCCGGCGAACGCGGCTTC
>NZ_JACBXD010000094.1 GCF_013870525.1 Amycolatopsis pittospori | reverse complement strand
GCCGCCGACAGCCCCACCCGCGTCTGTCGTTCCTCCGGTGACCGGACCGCCTTCCGGCCCGTTGCCACAGCCGTCGTCGCCCACTTCGCCACCTCGGGGAACGTCGGCGCCCGACCTTCCCACCCCGCCGCGGGGTATCCCGGTGCACCGCGGCTGGTTCGACGAGCTCGCCGAGAACATCCCGGAAAGCTCGAAGGTGGACCCGCCCGAGGGCGGCGAGTTCGGTCCGACCGGTGAGCCGACGGAGATCCCGTACCGCTACCGCAAGTAATGACAGGACGTCCGGGTGGTGTCACGCTAGACGTATGTCGAGCGACCCGAACCCGGACCAAGGCTGGTACTACAACACCAAGACGAACCAGGTCGAGCATTTGGAACGAAGTCGAGGCGTCGACCTCCTCGGCCCGTACCCGGACGAGGCGACGGCCCGGCGCGCCCTGGACATCGCCAAGGAACGCACCCGTCAGGCCGACGCCGAAGACGCCAAATGGAACGGCGACTGACCTTCGCCCGCGGCCCCAGGGGAGCAAGGGACCTTTGCTATCACTCTCCCGGAGAGAGTGATAGCAAAGGTCCCTTGCTCTCTTCGGCCAAGGTGAGGTGAGTTGGAGTGTCTCGGTGCCGCCCTGGACGCCTGGTCCGCGAGCGGTGTTGCGAAAGCCACTTTCGCAACCGTCAACGTTGCGAAAGTGGCTTTCGCAACACCAGAGGGCGTGCGGACCCGCAGGTCAGGCGTCTTGTCGTGCCAACGCCGGCCCCAGCGTGAACTCCGGATCGACCTGCGCCGAGAGGTCGTCCCCGGCCCGCCCGTTGCCCCAGGCCCGCGCGTTCCGAAGGTGGAACTCGACGCCTTGACGCTGGTACCGCGCCCAGTCGCGCTGTTCGGCGTCGACGGTCGCGAGCATCGAGTGCAGCGTTCCGAGGTTGTGCGCCTCGAGTTCGCCGATCGGGCGCGCGCGGCCGCGTTCGGCGGCGCGGACGTGCCGCGAGTTCTCCATCCAGCCGAGCAGGGCGTCGCCGACCTCGTCACGCAGGAACTCGATGTCCTCTTCTTCGGTCACCTTGTTGCCCACGACGACCAGTCGCACCCCGAAGTCACGCGCGTAGTCGGCGTACTGCCTGTACACGCCGACGCTGCGTACGGTCGGCTCGCAGACCAGGAAGGTGACGTCGAACCGCGTGAAGAGACCGGACGCGAAGGCGTCGGCACCCGCGGTCATGTCCATGACCACGTACTCGCCGGTGTCGTCGATCATGTGGTTCAGCAGGAGTTCGGCCGCGCCGATCTTCGAGTGGTAGCAGGCGACGCCGAGGTCGTCCTCGTCGAACTGTCCGGTGACGCCGAGCCGCACGCCGCTGAATTCGCGGAAGCAGGCCTGGAAGATCGGGTTGTCCTCGAACGGCCGGACCAGTCGCGACCCGCGTCCGGGCGGGGTCGTCTTGATCATCGCGGCCGCGTCGGCGATCCGCGGGTTGTCGCCGCGCAGGTAGTCCTTGATCAGGCCCATGTTGTCGCCCAGCGTCGGCCACGCGATGGCTTCTTCCTCGCTCGCGCCGAGCGCGACGGCGAGGTGCTGGTTGATGTCCGCGTCGATCGCCAGTACCGGTTTCCCCGCTCCGGCCAGGTACGCGGTGAACAGCGATGCCAGCGTGGTCTTGCCGCTGCCGCCCTTTCCGACGAACGCGATCTTCACGCCACGGCCCTTCCTGTCGTTTTGAAAAGGGTATCGGTTTTCATTTCGGCCCGTAACGTACACCCGACCGGCCCGCGCCCGAACGGGCGATCAACCGGGCCGGATCGGGATAGGGTTGTGTGGTGCCTCCACTCGTGATCAGGACTCACACGGCCGGAGGGGACTTCGGTCGCCTGCGTGCCGAGTTCGTGCTGCCGGAGTCGTTCGGTCCAGACGTGCTCGCCGAGGCGGAGGCGGCGGTCGTCGACCCGCTCGAGTCGGCCGGGGAACGCGAGGACGCCACCGGTCTGCCCTTCGTCACCATCGATCCGCCCGGTTCGAAGGATCTCGACCAGGCCGTGCTGATCGAGCGCGTCGAGGGCGGCGGATTCCGCGTCCACTACGCGATCGCCGATCTCGCCGCGTTCGTCCCCGCTGGTGGTGCGCTCGACAAGGAGGCGCGACGCCGCGGGCAGACGTTGTACCTGCCCGACGGGAACGTCCCGCTGCATCCGCCGGTGCTGTCCGAAGGCGCGGCCAGCCTGCTGCCGGGGGAGACCCGGCCCGCCGTGCTGTGGACGATCGACATCGACGCGGGCGGCGAGCCGACCGCGACCAACGTCCGGCGGGCACTGGTCCGGTCCACCGAACAGTTCGACTACGAGACCGTGCAGGCCTCGATCGACGCGGGCGACCCGCATCCGTCGGTCGCCGCCCTGCCGGAATTGGGTCGCCTGCGCCGCGAGCTCGCGGTCCGGCGCGGCGCGGTCGAACTCCAGTTGCCGGAGCAGGAGATCAACGGCGACCCCGACGGCGGCTGGGCACTGGTCCAGCGGCCGCGCAACGACGTCGACGCGTGGAACGCCGAGATCTCGCTGCTCACCGGGATGGCGGCGGCGAAGCTCATGATCGACGCCGGGATCGGCGTCCTCCGGACCCTGCCCGCACCGGAACCCGAAGCCGTCGAATGGCTGCGCCGGTCCGCGCAGGCGCTGAACATCGACTGGCCCGAGGGCAAGAGCGTGTCGGAGTTCCTGGCCGCGCTCGACCCCGGCCAGCCCGCGTCCATGGCCCTTTTCGCCGACACGACACGACTTCTGCGCGGCGCGGGATACACCGCGTTCGACGGCGAGGTACCGGAATTGACCACGCACGCCGGAATCGGCGGCGCGTACGCCCATGTCACCGCGCCGATCCGGCGGCTGGTCGACCGGTTCGCCACCGAGATCTGCCTGGCCGTGAGCGCCGGCCGCGAGGTCCCCGCCTGGGTGCGGGCGGCGCTGTCGGAGGTGCCGGAACTGATGACCGCGTCCGACACACTGGCGGCGAAGGTCGAACGAGCCTGCATCGACCAGGTCGAGGTCTGGGTGATGGCCGAGCACATCGGCGGCGAGTTCAGCGCGATCGTGCTGCGCGCGGAGGAGACGAAGGCCGAGATCCTGGTCGAGGATCCGCCGGTGATGTCCAAGTGCACGGGCGAAAAGCTCCCCGAAGGCGAACGGATCCGGGTCCGGCTCACCGCGGTGGACGTCGACAAGCGGAAACTGTCCTTCGAGCGGGCATGATCGACGATCTCGGCGAAGTCGTCCCGCTGCGCGAACCGGCGTCGCGGGTGGTGTCGCTCGTCCCGTCGCTGACCGAGGCCGTCGAGGTCAGCGCGCCGGGAAGGCTCGCGGGCGTGACGGACTACTGCACCCATCCGGTTGATCTGGACGTCCCGAGGGTGGGCGGTTCGAAGTACCCGAACGTGGACAAGGTGCTCGAACTCGCACCGGATCTGGTGCTGGCCAACTCCGAGGAGAACCGGCCGGAGGACGTGGAACGCCTGCGTGCCAACGGGATCCCGGTCTGGGTGATGGAGGCGTCGGCCACGGTGCCCGCCGCGCTGGGCTCGATGCGTCGGATCCTCACGCAGGCCTACGACCTCGCCGAGCCGGAGTGGCTGGTCGAGGCCGAAGAGGTCTGGCGCGAGACGCGGCCGGAGCGCTTCCGGGCGGTCGTGCCGGTCTGGCGGAAGCCCTGGATCGTGCTCGGGCGCGACACCTTCGGCGGCGACGTCCTGCGCCGCGTCGGAATCGGCAACGTCTACGCGGACGACGAAGAGCGTTACCCGCGCCCGAAGCTCGACGAACTCCAGGCGCGCTTCGCGGCCGAAGAGGCGAACTTGCTCGTACTGCCCGACGAGCCCTACGAGTTCACTGCGGACGACGGCCCCGAAGCGTTCCCCGGTGCGAAGTACGTCCTGGTCTCCGGACGCCATCTCACCTGGTACGGCCCTTCGCTCGTCGAGGCCCACGCCCACCTCACGCAATCAGTCCTCTGAATGCGGTAGTTCGCGTTACGAACCACCGCATTCAGAGGACGAAACGCGGGGAGGTCAGAGGGTAAGGCCGGTCAGGACGGTGACACGTTCTTCGGTGAAGTCGGCCATCGCGGACGCGGGGCCCTCACGGCCGACGCCGGAGTCCTTCACGCCGCCGTACGGCATCTGGTCGGCCCGGAAGCTCGGCACGTCGCCGACGAGCACGCCGCCGACGCGCAGCTTCGCGGACACGTCGAACGCCGTGGGCAGGTCGCGGGTGAAGACGCCCGCCTGCAGCCCGAAGCGCGAGTCGTTGATCCGCCGGACACCGTCGTCCACCGACCCCACGCGCGTGATCGACACGACCGGCCCGAAGACCTCGTCGGCCATCACCGACGCGTCCTCCGGCACGTTCGCGAGCACGGTCGGTTCGACGGTCGCGCCGTCACGCTTGCCGCCGGTCAGCAGTTCGCCGCCGGCGTCGACGGCCGAAGCGATCCACGACTCCACCCGCTCCGCCGCGGAGGTGTTGATCAGCGGCCCGACGTCCACGCCGTCCGTCCGCGGGTTGCCGGTCCCGAGCGCGCGTACCTGCTCCAGTACCTTCGCGCGAAGCTCGTCGTAGACGTCGGCGTGCGCGTACACGCGCTGCACCGAGATGCACGACTGTCCGGCCTGGTACATCGCGAACGTCGCGATCCGCTGCGCCGCGAAGTCCAGATCCGTCCAATCCGGACAGACGAGGACGGCCGCGTTGCCGCCGAGTTCCAGCGCGACGTGCTTGCGCGGCACGCTGTCGCGGATGCCCCAGCCCACCGGCACCGAACCGGTGAACGACACGACCGGCAGCCGCGGATCGGAGACCAGACGAGCCGATTCCTCGTTGCCGACCGGGAGGATCGACCAGCTTCCGGCGGGAAGCGCCGTCTCGGCCAGGATCTCGCCGAGCAGCAACGCGGTCAGTGGTGTCGCGGGCGCGGGCTTGAGCACGATCGGCGCGCCGACCGCGATCGCCGGCGCGACCTTGTGCGCCACCAGGTTCAGCGGGAAGTTGAACGGCGTGATGCCCAGCACCGGACCTTTCGGCACCCGCCGCACGAGCGCGAGCCGTCCGGTGCCACCGGGGTCGGTGTCGAGCCGCTGCAGGTCGCCGGAGAACCGGCGCGCCTCCTCGGCCGCCCAGCGGAACGTCGACGCCGCACGCCCGACCTCGCCGCGCGACCACTTCAGCGGCTTCCCGGACTCGGCGGTGATCAGCTGCGCGATCTCTTCGGACCGCTCACCCAGAACTCGGGACACGTGGTCCAACACGCCCGCCCGGACGTGCGCGGGCAGCGTCGCGAACTCGTCCTGGACATCGTGCGCGGCCTGGACCGCGGTCTCGATGTCCGAGGTGGACGGAACGTGGTGCGAGCCCGCTTCACTTCCGTCGAAGGAGTGACGGACGACGACGGTTTCGCCGCTCGTAACCGGCTTTCCGGCTACCCAGAAGGGATATGCGTTCACAGTGAGGCCTCCGTGCGGACAGCGTGCTCGAGGACGGACAGGCCCTCTTCGAGCAGTTCGGCGGAAAGGGACAGGGGCGGCAGCAGGCGGACGACGTTCCCGTAGGTACCGCAGGTGAGCACGACGACGCCGGCCTGGTGGCACGCCTGCGCGACGCGTTTGGTCAGGTCGGCGTCGGGTTCGGTGGTGCCCGGTTCGACGAATTCGGCGGCCAGCATCGCGCCGCGTCCGCGGACGTCGCCGATCACGCCGGTCTCCTCGGCCAGTGCCCGCAGTCGCGGCAGCACCGTGTTCTCGATGCGTTTCGCCGACGCCGCGAGGTTCTCCTGGCGCATGACCTCGATCGAGCCGAGCGCCGCGGCACACGCGATCGGGTTACCGCCGTAGGTTCCGCCGAGCCCGCCCGGCGGGACGGCGTCGAGCAGTTCCGCGCGGCCGGTGACGGCGGCCAGGGGGAGCCCGCCCGCGATGCCCTTGGCGGTGGCGATCAGGTCGGGCACGACGTCCTCGTGCGTGGACGCGAACCACTCACCGGTGCGGCAGAAGCCGGTCTGCACCTCGTCGGCGACGAATACGACGCCGTTCTCGGTGCACCAGCGGGAAAGTGCCGGCAGGAAGCCGGGAGCGGGCTCGATGAAGCCGCCCTCACCCTGCACCGGTTCGAGGACGACGGCCGCGACCTGGTCGCCGCCGATCTGCTTCTCGATCCGGTCGATGGCGATGCGCGCGGCTTCGGGGCCGGACAGCCCGTCGCGGTACGGGTACGACCCCGGCACGCGGTAGACCTCGGGCGCGAACGGGCCGAAACCGTGCTTGTAGGGGATGGACTTCGCGGTCAGCGCCATCGTCAGGTTGGTGCGGCCGTGGTAGGCGTGGTCGAACACGACGACCGCCTGACGGCCGGTCGCGGCGCGGGCGATCTTCACCGCGTTCTCGACGGCCTCGGCACCGGAGTTGAACAGCACCGAACGCTTCTCGTGGGTGCCCGGCGTCAGCTTGTCGAGTGCTTCGCACACCTCGACGTAACCCTCGTACGGCGTGACCATGAAACACGTGTGCGTGAACATGCCCACCTGCTCGCGGACGCGGTCCACGACGGCGGGGGCGGCGTGGCCGACATTGGTCACCGCGATGCCGGAACCGAAGTCGATCAGGACGTTGCCGTCGGCGTCGGTGAGCAGGCCGCCCTCGGCGGAGGTGATGTAGACGGGCAGTACCGAGCTCACACCCGCGGCGACGACGCTCGCGCGGCGATCTTGCAGCGCGCGTGAGGCCGGGCCGGGGATCTCGGTGCGCAGCCTGCGCTGCGTCTCGGTGGTGACGGTCACGGCCAACTCCTGCGGGCGCGAGGGACGGGGTCGCCCTCCAGGATGCGAGCCACGCCGACGTCCGTCAGCTCGACATCTTGTCGATATCGGGGCGTAGAATTGGACAACATGGCACTGACGCTCCGCGCCCTCTCGGCCGAACGCCCGCTCGGCCTGCGCGTGCGTGCGGCGGAAGGCGCTCTCGACCGGCCGATCGGCTGGGTCCATCCCACCGAACTGACCGACCCCCAGGCCTTCCTCGAAGGCGGCGAACTGCTGCTGACCACCGGCCTCTCTCTCGATGAGACCACGGCGCCGGGCTACATCCGGAGGCTTGTCGACGCGGGGGTGGCAGGGCTCGGTTTCGGAGTCGGCCTCAGCCACGAGAGCATCCCTCAGTCCCTTGTGGACACCGCCGAGGAGGTCGGGCTCCCGGTGCTCGAAGTGCCGAGGAAGACGCCGTTCATCGCGATCACGCGTGCGGTCTCCCGCGCGGTCGCCGCCGACGAATACGCCTCACTCGTCCGCACCGGCAAGGGACAGCAGGAACTCACGCGGACGGCCGTCGGCAAGGGCGGTCCCGGCGGGGTCGTCCGCAAACTGGCGAAGCTGGTCGACGGCTGGGTGCTGCTGCTCGATTCCGCGGGCGCCGTCACCGAGGCCTCGCCCGCCTCGTCACGACACTTCGTCGACGGCGTACGCGAAGACCTCACCCGTCTGCGTGCCGGAACGCTGGTGACGGTGGTGGGGGAGGACGAGGTCGTCCTGCAGACGCTCGATACCCGGGCACGCGGCGTGCTGGTGGTCGGCACCCGTGAACCGCTGGATGCCGCCGGGCAGCACATCGTCAACACCGCGGTTTCGCTGCTTTCCCTTGCCCTGGAACAGAACCGAGAACACGTCGTGGCGCTGCGGCAGCTGCGATCCGGGCTTTGCGACCAGCTCGCGGCAGGCCGGGTCGAACTCGCGACCAAGACGATGAAGACGCTCTGGGGCGGCGTGCCGGAAGCGCCGTGGGAGGTCGTCGCGGTCACGGGACCCGCCGCGGCTCGCCGGGCCCTGGCCGACGCGCTCGAAGCGGAAGCACTGGGGGAGAAGGTGTTCTTCGGGGAGTCGGGGTCGTTCGTGATCGCGCTGGGCGATGTCGAGCCCGTCGTCAGGCTGGCGTCCAGGGGTGGCGGTCTACACGCCGGACTCGCCGACCCGGTGTCCACAGTGGATTTCCCGGCCGGGCTACGCCAGGCGAAGCAGGCCGCGGAAGCGGCGAAGGCCGAGCGATCCGAGCTCGTCCGGTTCTCGGAACATGCCGGACGAGGCTTCCTGGAACTGGTCGATTCCCAAGCGGCACAAGCTTTTTCGGACAGCCTGCTGGCGCCGTTGCGGCAACACGACGAAACCGGCCGGGGCGCGTTGGTCGCCTCTCTGACGTGCTGGCTCGAACACCACGGTCACTGGGATCTCGCGTCGGCGCGGCTCGGCGTGCACCGGCACACCCTGCGCAACCGCGTGCGCAAGGTCGCCGAACTCACCGGCCGGGACCTCGATTCCCCCGGTGTGCGCGCGGAGTTCTGGCTCGCGCTGCAGGTCAGCGCTCGGACCTGACCAGCGCGATCGGCGAGTCGCCGCAGCGCCGGAGTGCGGTGCCGTTGTCGTCCGCGACCGGCTCCGCGCCGGAGGACCACCAGGCCGGGACGTCGACTTCGCGCACCAGCGAACCCGTCGCCTGACGCGCGTTGTTCGACACGATCACCCGGCCTTGGGCGTTGACCAGTGCCGCGCGGCCGCCGAGCGCGCGCAGTTTCGGCTGCAGCAGCCGCTCGACCTCGCGCACGTGGATGTCCGCGCCGACGACCCCCGCGAACGACCCGCGGCGCTGAACCGGGACGGTGAAGGTGAGCGTGTACTCGTCCGTGCAGAGGTAGTCGACGTACGGGCCGTTGATGTGGCGGCGGCCGGTGTCGCGCGGCACGGTGAACCACGACTGGCGCGTGTAGTCGAGGAAGTTGTCGCTGTCCGGGTCGAGGCTGATGATCAGCTGGGCGGGGCCGTCGCCCGCGGTCTCGGTCCACCATTCGAAGCCGAATTCCTGGTCGGCCAGGGTGTTCGGCGCGCTGATGAACCCGGCTCCGACGACCAGGCCGCCGAGGACGTCGAAGACCTGCGGCCGGAGCCGGGTCAGGTCGCCGGCGGTGGCATCGGCGGATTCGGCCAGCAGCCCTTCGGCGCCGGCCAGAACCGGCTTCAGTCTGCCGAAGACGTCCTCGACCAGGGCGGATACCTGATCGACGACCTCGGAACCGGCGGACGGTGTGTCGTTCACGATGCTCACCTCGGATGCGCGGATGCCGCAGCTTAAGGGGCCAGAAGGTCTAAATGCACGTCCGCCAGCCGGTCTATCGCTTCGAGGATGTGCTCCTCGGTGAGCTTTCTGGCCAGCTCGCCGTCGCCCTGTGCGATGGCGGCGGTGATCGCGCGGTGTTCGGCGTAGGCGTTCTCGCGGGTGCCGTGCGGTTGGAGCGGTAACCAGAGGAGGCCGCCACGTTCGCTCTGCAGCTGCACCTCTTCCCTGGTCAGCCGGGGCGACTGCGCGGCGGCCGCGACCTCGAGGTGGAACTGGCGTTCGGCGCGCGACGCTTCCGCGCCGGTCGCGACGCGGATGTCCTCGGTCGCGAGTTCGAGTCGCTCGATGTCTTCGGGTGAACTCCGCTCGGCGGCGAGTTTGGCGGCGGCGCCGGCGATGGCCAGATAGTGGTCACCGACGTCGCGTAGATCGGACAGCGAAACCGTGCGAAGCCGCTCTCGCCACGAAGCGGCTGAAGGGTTCGCAGGTGTCTTCACGAAGCTTCCGCCGCCTCGGCCTCGCCGGGTTTCGACGAGTCCCTGCTGCCGTAAGGCGACCAATGCTTCGCGAACGGTCACGGTGGAGACGCCGAACTGGGCGGCCAGTTCGGCTTCGCTCGGCAGCTGTTCCGAGTCGGCCAGCAGTCCGAGCGTGATGGCGTCGACCAGCCGCGCGGTGACCGCTTCCGCCCGGCCGATCTGGTCGAGCGGCGCGAACATCGCTGATCGCGCGCTGTGCGACATCCCCTTACGCATGGTGGCCCTTCGCCCGTACCGCTACCCGATGGAACCAATCTTGCCCCATCGTCTTGTCATTTAACCTATGGACTTATATGTTTTAGCTCCCTCGCCGCCCCAAAAGGGAGCAAGGGACCTTTGCTATCGCCTCACGCCCCCAGGCCCAGTAGCCAGGAGCCCTCGTGCAGCAGCTGAAGCATTTCATCGGCGGTGAATACACCGGATCCGTGTCGGGCCGGTTTGCCGACATCGTCGATCCCGTCACCGGCCGCCCGTATCGCACCGCCGCCATCGCCGGCCCCGAGGACGTCGACCGCGCGCTCGGAGTCGCGGCCACCGCCTTCGAGCACTGGCGCGACACCACACCCGCCCAGCGCCAGCTCGCGCTGCTGAAGATCGCCGATGCCGTCGAAGCGCGCGCGGAAGGCCTCGTGCTCGTCGAGTCGGCGAACACCGGCAAGCCGATCGCGCTCACCGCGGCGGAAGAACTGCCGATGATCGTCGACCAGTTGCGGTTCTTCGCGGGCGCGGCTCGTGTCCTGGAAGGACGGTCGGCCGGCGAATACATGGAAGGGCACACCTCTTTCGTGCGCCGAGAACCCATCGGCGTGTGCGCGCAGGTTACGCCGTGGAACTACCCGCTCCTCATGGCGGTCTGGAAGATCGCGCCCGCGCTCGCGGCGGGGAACACGGTGGTGCTCAAACCGGCCGACACGACGCCCGCGTCGACCCTGCTCTTCGCCGAGATCTGCGCCGAATTCCTGCCGCCCGGCGTGCTCAACGTGATCTGCGGAGACCGCGACACCGGGCGGGCGCTCGTCGAGCACGAGATCCCCGCGATGGTGTCCATCACCGGCTCTGTACGCGCAGGGACCGAAGTAGCCGCTTCGGCGGCGAAGAACGTGAAGCGCGTACACCTCGAACTCGGCGGCAAGGCGCCTGTGCTCGTCTTCGCCGACGCAGACCTCGAAGCAGCCGCTGAGGGTATCGCCGCCGCGGGCTACTTCAACGCGGGCCAGGACTGCACAGCCGCGACGCGCGTCCTGGTCGCCGAAGAGGTCCACGACGCCTTCGTCGACGCGCTCACCAGACAGGCGCGAGCGACCACCACCGGCAAACCCGACGACACGTCGGTCAGCTACGGCCCGCTCAACAACGCCGCCCAGCTCGACCGGGTCGCCGGGTTCGTCGACCGGCTTCCCGAACACGCGACAGTCCACTGTGGAGGCAAAAGGCATGGGGACGAGGGTTACTTCTACGAACCGACGGTGATCTCCGGCGTCCGCCAGGACGACGAGATCAGCCAGACGGAGGTATTCGGCCCGGTCATCACCGTGCAGCGTTTCGGCTCCGAAGCCGACGCGCTCGCGTCGGCCAACGGGGTCGAGTACGCGCTCGCGTCGTCGGTGTGGACGACCGACCATCAGCGCGCGATGCGGATGGCCGGAAAGCTCGACTTCGGCTGCGTGTGGATCAACACGCATATCCCGCTGGTCGCCGAAATGCCGCACGGCGGTTTCAAGAAGTCCGGCTACGGCAAGGACCTCTCGCTCTACGGCCTAGAGGACTACACCCGCGTCAAGCACGTGATGAGCGCGCTGTGACGACCACCGAAAGGCACGCCATGCCTCATCAAGCGCCCGCCGCCTCCGCGCCGGGGGAGCAAGGGACCTTTGCTATCACTTCGGCCGAGGACGGCGTCCCCGCCATCCGGCTCCGGGGGTTGCGGAAGGAGTTCGGCCAGGTCCACGCGGTCGACGGCGTCGATCTCGACATCCCGTCCGGCGAGTTCTTCTCCATGCTCGGCCCGTCCGGCTCCGGCAAGACGACCGTGCTCCGCATGATCGCCGGCTTCGAACTGCCCACGGCGGGCACGATCGAACTGCACGGCCGCGACGTCAGCCGCCTCGCGCCGTTCGACCGCGACGTCAACACCGTCTTCCAGGACTACGCGCTCTTCCCGCATATGACCGTGCGGCAGAACGTCGAGTACGGCCTTCGGGTGAAACGCGTCCCCCGCGCGGAGCGGCGTCAGCGCGCGGGGGACGCCCTCGAAACAGTGCGGCTCGGTGAGTTCGGCGAGCGCAAACCCGATCAGCTCTCCGGCGGCCAGCGCCAGCGGGTCGCCCTCGCCCGGGCGCTGGTCAACCGGCCGAAGGTGCTGCTGCTCGACGAGCCGCTCGGCGCACTCGACCTGAAACTGCGCCACACCATGCAGACCGAGCTCAAGCAGATCCAGCGCGACGTCGGCATCACCTTCATCTTCGTCACCCACGACCAGGACGAGGCGCTGACGATGAGCGACCGCATCGCGGTGTTCAACGCCGGCCGTATCGAACAGGTCGGTTCGCCGGTCGAGGTGTACGAGCGGCCCGCGTCCGCGTTCGTCGCCGGCTTCGTCGGCACCTCGAACCTGCTCAGCGGGAGCGGCGCCGAGAACATCATCGGCAAACCCGGTGTGTTCAGCATCCGTCCCGAAAAGATCCACGTGGACGCCGATCTCTCGAAATCCGCGGAGGTCGGCGAAACCAGCGCCACCGGCACCGTCACCAACACCGTCTACGCGGGCGCGACCGTGCGCTACGAGGTCACGCTCGACGCGGGCGGCCAGCTCTCCGTGGTCCGGCAGAACACCGCCGAACCCGCGGACTTCGACGGTGGCCGCGTCCGCCTGAGCTGGCGGCACGAACACAGTTTCCGAGTCCCCGAAGCCGGTTGGCAGTGTCCTCCCCAGCACCGAAAGGTCATTCCATGAAGAACAGGAAACTCGCGCTCGCCGGCCTGCTCGGCGCCGGCCTGCTCGTGGCCGCCTGCGGCACGTCCGGTTCGAACTCGACCGCCGCCGCGCCCGGCGGGCAGGGCTTCACCCCGCCGAAGCTCGACGCGCTCACACAACTCGGCCGGCCGGAAGGGCAGGTCAACGTGCTGGCTTGGCCCGGTTACGCGGAGAACGGCTCCAACGATCCGGCCGTCGACTGGGTCACCCCGTTCGAGAAGGAGACCGGCTGCAAGGTCAACGTCAAGGCGTTCGGTACTTCGGACGAGGCCGTGAGCCTGATGAAGACCGGGCAGTACGACGTCGTCTCCGCCTCCGGTGACGCTTCGCTGCGGCTCATCGCGTCCGGCGACGTCGAACCGGTGAACACGTCACTCGTGCCGAATTACGCCGACGTCTTCGACTTCCTCAAGAACCGCCCGTGGAACAGCGTGAACAACGTTTCCTACGGCGTCCCGCACGGCTGGGGCGCGAACCTGCTCACCTGGCGGACCGACAAGGTGACCCCGCCGCCGACGTCGTGGTCGGTGATGTTCGACGCGAATAGCCCGTACAAGGGCAAGATCTCCGCCTACGACTCTCCGATCTACATCGCCGACGCCGCGCTGTACCTGAAGACCCACAAACCGGAACTCGGCATCCAGAACCCGTACGCGTTGGACGACAAGCAGTTCCAGGCCGCGGTCGATCTGCTCAAGCAGCAGCGACCGATGGTCGGGGAGTATTGGTCGGACTATCTCAAGGAGAGCCAGGCGCTCAAGAGCGGCGACTCCGTCGTCGGCACCGCCTGGCAGGTGACGGTGAACCTGACCAAGAGCGAGGGCGCGCCGGTGGACTCCGTGCTGCCGTCCGAAGGCGCGACGGGCTGGTCGGACACCTGGATGGTGTCGGCGAAGTCGCCGCACAAGACGTGCTCGTACAAGTGGCTGAACCACATCGTGAGCCCGAAGGCGAACGCCCAGGTCGCCGAGTACTTCGGCGAATCGCCCTCGAACCCCAAGGCGTGCGCCGAAACCAAGGAGAAGGCGCACTGCGACACCTTCCACGCCGGTGACGCCGCGTATGCCGCGAAGATCGCCTACTGGACGACGCCGATCGCGCAATGTCTCGACGGCCGCACCGACGTCAAATGCAAGGACTACGGCGAGTGGACCCGCGCCTGGACCGAGATCAAGGGCTGAGTCCTCCCGAATTCCGGGAGCGGACGGTGGTGCCCCCAACGCCGTCCGCTCCCGGTCCCATCCCCAGGTGGAGACGATGACGACCACACTCGATTCGCCGAGGCGGAAAGCCTCCGCCTTCCTGTACCGGAAACCCAGGCTGCGACTGGGAATGCTGCTGTCCGCGCCGATGCTGTGGCTCGGCCTCGCCTACCTCGGCGCACTCGCCGCGTTGTTCGTGACCGCGTTCTGGCACACCGACGTCTTCACCGGCCAGGTCGTCACGGAATGGTCGCTGGACAACTTCGTCACACTGTTCAGTGACGCGGTGTACCGCACGATCACGCTGCGAACGGTCGGGATCGCCGCGCTGGTCACGGTGATCACCGCGATCATCGCCTTCCCGATGGCGTTCTACATGGCCAAATTCGCGTCACCGCGATCGCGACGTCTTCTGGTGATCGCCGTGATGACCCCGCTGTGGGCCAGCTATCTCGTGAAGGCCTACGCGTGGCGATCCATGTTGTCCGGCAACGGGGTCCTGCACTGGCTGCTGAACCCTTTCGGCCTCGACACCCCCGGCTACGGCGTGCTCGCCACCGTGATCACCCTGTCCTACCTGTGGCTGCCGTACATGATCCTGCCGATCTACGCGGGCCTGGAGCGGCTCCCCAATTCCCTTGTGGACGCTTCAGGCGACCTCGGCGCGAGGCCGTTCAGGACCTTCCGTTCGGTGGTCCTGCCGGTGACGTTCCCGGCGGTCGTCGCGGGATCGATCTTCACGTTCTCGTTGTCGCTGGGCGACTACATCGCGGTGAAGATCGTCGGTGGCACCTCTCAGATGCTCGGGAACGTCGTCTACGACAACATCGGCGCGGCCAACAACCTGCCGTTCGCGGCGACCGTCGCGACCGTGCCCGTGGTGATCATGCTCGCCTACCTCGCCGCCGTGCGCCGCACGGGCGCGCTGGACAACCTGTAGGAGTGCGCGATGCGGCTTTCCCGGACGACCAAATACCTGCTGCTCGCGGCACTCGTGCTCGGGCTCGCGGTGATCTACTTCCCGCTGCTGGTGGTGCTGCTCAACTCCTTCAACGCGGACACCACCTTCGGCTGGCCGCCGTCGAGCTTCACCCTCGAATGGTGGGGGCGGGCCGCGGAGAACGAGGGCGCGCTGAACGCGCTGTGGACGAGTGTCCAAGCAGGACTCGCGGCGACCGCGATCGCCCTGGTGCTCGGCACGATGGCGGCGTTCGCGTTGCAGCGCTACCGGTTCTTCGGCCGCAACCAGGTGTCGCTGCTGATCATCCTGCCGATCGCGCTGCCCGGTATCGTCACCGGTATCGCGCTGAACAACGCCTTCCGCACGATCCTCGGCATCGACCTCGGCCTGTTCACCGCGATCGTCGCGCACGCGACCTTCTGCATCGTGGTGGTGTTCAACAACGTCGTCGCGCGGTTACGGCGGATGGGCGGCAACCTCGAAGAGGCGTCGATGGATCTCGGCGCCGACGGCCTCACGACGTTCCGCCTGGTGACCTTCCCGATGTTGCGTTCCGCTCTGCTGGCCGGCGGCCTGCTGGCGTTCGCGCTGTCGTTCGACGAGATCATCGTCACGACGTTCACCCTCGGGACCGGGCTCGAAACCCTGCCGATCTGGATCCTGAACAATCTGTTCCGGCCCAATCAAGCACCGATCGTCAACGTCGTGGCGGCGATGCTGATCCTGGCTTCGACCGTGCCGGTGTATCTGGCGCAACGTCTTTCGGGCGATACGACCTCTGGCGGACGACTGTAGAAGAACGCCGGTGCGGCCTTTGCGGGCCGCACCGGCGCTCGACGCTCGTTCATTCAGTACCGACGGTCTTCGATCGCTCCCGTCGAACCGTTGTAGGTGATGTAACCGAACTGGAAGTCACTGCGCTTTCCGGTCGGGGTGCTGTACTCGCCACTGGTGGGGAAGCCGAGATACGACGTCTCCCAGCCGAGATCCCGCCAGCGCAGGCGGATCATGCCCTTGACCTCCCAGGCGACACTCGTTCCCGAACGCCAGTAGATCGAGTGGTCGAAGCCGCCCTGACGGAAGTGGTTGTACTTGCCCTTGTTGCCGGGCGTCCACGTCTCGTCGGTGATCGGGTAGCCGACACCGGTCTGCCAGCCGGTCGCCGCGAAACGGTCGCGAATCGAGCCGTGGATCTCGAAGGCGTCCGTCGACGGCGACCAGTAGATCGAACCGTTCCCACTGAAGTGGGTGTACCGGCCGACGCCGTCCGGCGTGGCCACCTCGTCGGTGGTCGGATAGCCGAAGAACACTTCCCAGCCCAGCGAACGCCACTTCTGCCAGATCCGGCCCATGACGTAATGCGCGCCGGTCGTCGCGGTCCAGTAGATGGAGGCGTTGTTGTTGTTGAAGTGGTTGACACGGCCGATCCCGTCCGGCGTCGTCAGCTGGTCGCTGGTCGGGAAACCGAGCGGCCCGGCCTCGCCGTTGTTCGCCTGCCACTTCGCCCGGATATCGCCGTGGATGGCCATGGCGCCGATACTGGACGTCCAGTAGATCGACGCGTCACCGGTGGTCGGACCGCCCACGAAGTCGTTGTATCGCCCGTTCGCGGCCCTGGCGACGAGTTCGTCGGTCTTCGGCGAACCCAAGAACGCGTGGGCTCCGAGTGTGACGTACTTGGTCAGGATCTCCCCGGCGACGGCTTTCACGTTGTACAGCTGTGTCCAGTAGAGACGGCCTGACGTGTACAGCTGCCAATGCCCGTCACCCTCGATGAGTTCGATGCCCACCGGAGTACCCACCAAGGCGCGGAGAGCCGCCTCGTCCGCGTACCGCTTCTGGATCGGGGTCCGGTAATCCGCACGCAAGCCGAGACCGCCGCTGGGCATGACGATCTGTCGAGTCGGATCTGTGCTCTGGTTGTCCGCCCACTGGACGAAGTTCGCCGCGTCGAGGGAGGCGGCCGGTGCGGTGATCAGAACCGGTGCCCCCACCGTCACCAGACGGCCGGCGTCCTCGTTCGCGCCGATCTTGATCTGGGCCGGGTGGTTCCCGATCACGGTGAGGCGGGCCAGCCGCGGATTCGCGATGTACTGCTTGCTGGCGATGACGTTGCGGACGTTCGCCACGGTGGCGGTGACCACGACGCGGGTGTCGGTCTCGTTCGGGAAACCGATCGAGAACGCGGGACCGGTGGCCGTCTTGAGCTGGTTGATCTCACAAACGGCGTTGCGAGGGCAGTGCTGGCGTTCCGCCCGCCAGCTCACGGTGAGCGGTCCGTCGCCCGGATCGTCTGCCGTGGCACCGACCGAGACCGTGTCATTGGCCGAGAAGACGGTCGGCGTCGGCGGCAGGAGTTCGAGCGTAGGGCTCGCCTCGGTCGGGACGACCGTCTGGCTGGCGCTCGACACGGTGCCGTGCGAGTCGCTGACCGCGAGGCTCACCGTGACCGGATCTCCCGCCGAGTACGCGTGGCTCACGGTCTTCCCGGTTCCGGTGGTGCCGTCACCGAAGGTCCACTGGTAGCTGAGAGCCTCGCGATCCGGATCGTCCGACGTGCTCGCGTCGAACGAGACCGTGCCCGTCGCCGGATCGGTGGTCGCGGTGAACGCCGCGCGGGGAGCCTTGTTGGCCGGCTTGTAGCTCAGCCTGCGCAACTTCGACGTGGCGGCGTCCGCAAGCACGATGTCGCCGTTCGGCGCGGTCAGGACGGATACCGCGTCGCCGATCGCGGAAGCCACGGTGGTGAGGGGCTGGGTGACGGTTCCCTTGTTGTCGAAACCGATGGTGGAAAGGGTCTGCGCACCCTTGTTGGCTACGAAATGAATTCCGCGGAAGCCCTCGGGATAGGAGACTCCGGTGTAAGGAACGCCGCCAACGAGGGTATCCGCGGTTCCGTGCACCGTTTCACCGAGTGGTCCGGCGTTCGCGACATTGTTGCACTCCGGCGTGTCACGATAGCCGGGCGTTCGTGTCGTGCCTTCCCAGCATGGCCATTTCAGGTTCTGGCCGGGGAAAGCGAGGCCGACCTCGTGGCGGGCCGCCCAGCCGATGTCGGTGACGACCACGCCGCCACGTGGGTCCAGCGCGATCCGCGGATCACGGAGCCCGCTCACGTAGTTGCGGCTCTTCCACGACAGCGGTGCCGTCGAGTCGAAGAACGGGTTTTCCGGCACTCCCCGGCCGGCGAGGTCGACGTGGAGGATCTTGCCCGTCGGCTGGGCCGGATCCAGGGCACGCAAAGCGAACTTGTCGACGTTGTCCTTGGTGGCGTCGGTGTGGGAACGGACGGTGGCGTTGTCACCGATGGCGACCCAGAGTGAGGTGCCCGCCGGATCCGCGGCCACGTCCTGGATGCCCTTGCTGTCGGCGTTGACCGGGAACTCCAAGACGATGGACTCCTCCGACAACGACGTGGGAGCGCCGGTTCCGCCCGCTCGCCATTTGCTGAGGCGGAACACCGGGGAGGATCCGGTCGACACCGCGCGAGTGGTGTAGACCGCTCGGCTGCTGACGAAGTCCGGCGCTACCGCGATGCCGGTGAGGCCGAGTGAACCGCTGGTGTGTACCGGGAGTGAGGCGATCTGGATCGGCTGACCACCCTGAGGTGTCACCTGGACGGATCCCAGGCGGCCGGTGGTCAGCGCGCTTCCGTCCGGAAGGTAGGCGGCGTCGGTGAGATCTCCGGCTTGCTGGCCGGTGGGGGTGTCGAACAGGGCGAACCCCGTGGGGAGTGCCGGGGCGGCGTGCGCCACGGGAGCCGTGGCGACCACTGTGCCGAACAGGGCTACGGCGGCAGTGGAGACGATCAGGGATCTTCGAGTCCGCATTGGACCTTCCTTCTCCGAATACGGAGAGTGCCTTGCGCGGAAAAGTGCTCACGAACGCACAAAAATGTGACGACGCGACAGAGTTGCCCATTCTGTAACGCGCCGCGACGATCCGCCCCCAGCGCCCTCGCTTCTGTCTATAAGCACGCCGGACGCTAGCGCCTGGTCAGAGCGCCGTCATTCGGCCAAAAGTGTGATCACGGCCGGGAAGCGAAAAGGGATGTGATCATGAGCACTTCCCGCTAACGAAACTCGAAACAGAACACACGTTCGACTGACTGAGTTGAATGCGGCCATTCGGCCCAAATTTGCGTAATTGTCTTGCTCGGGCTCGGCGTCGCCCACCAATATCAACTCGCCGACCTGCTCTGAAGAGCCGAGGGCTGTCCTGGGTGGGCGTCCCAAGGGGGGAAGTCATGAAGCGGATCCGTCGTAGACCTGTCCTGCGCGCAAGACTCCGGGTGACGCTCGCGTTGCTGCTGATCGTCGCACTGGTCGCGACGCTGGGGCCGGCGGCTTCGCAGCGATTCCCGTCATCGGACGAAGCAGCAGCCGCGGCCGCCGCCGACTCGCCGAAGCAGCAGTCGGGGTCCGCGGAGGGGGTTCCAGATCGGCCGACCTCCGACAGCGCCGCCGCGCCCGCCGTCAACCGGGCGGAGGCCGCTTCACTCCAGTCGAAGTACCCGCCGCTGAACTTCCCCGAGCCCGCCGCGAACAAGCGAAGCAGCGCCCAAGCCGTTCCGCCGCCCGCTACCCAGGTGCGCGGTTTCGACGCGCAGGCCAGTAAGGAACTCCCTCAGCAGCGCACCACGAACAGCAGCGTGTACGACAACCCCGACGGCACGCAGACCACCCTTTACGGCCAGGACCCGCTGAACTTCCCGTTGCCCGGGGGCGGCTACGCCCCCGTCGACACTCGCGCCGTGCCCGACCAGGCGGGCGGATGGCGCAAGGCGGGCGACGAACTCCAGGTCCACATGGGGCAGACGAGCGGGTCGATGCGGGTCAGCGACGCAGCCGGACACGAAGCCGCCTTCACGCTGCTCGGCGCCCGGGCGACGGCCGGACGCGCTGAAGGCAGCACGGTCGCCTACCCCGATGTCCTGCCGAACGCCGACATGCGGGTCGAGCTCACCTCGGGTGCCGCCAAGGAGTGGTTCGTCCTCAAGAACCCCGATGCCCCTCACGCGTGGGAGTTCGCTCTTGACCTGAAGGGCATCGAGGCGAAGATCGCCGACGGTCAGGTGGTCTTCGTGGACCAGGCGGGCGCGGTCGTCCTGCGCGTCCCGGCCGGCTACATGCTCGACTCCAGCCGCCAGGAAAGCGGCGAGCCCGCGACCTCCTACGGCGTCACATACCGGCTCGGGAACCGTGACGGTCGCCAGATCCTCCGCGTGGAACTCGATTCCGCGTGGCTGCGCGACCCGGCCCGGGTCTACCCCGTGCAGGTGGACCCCACCGTGGTCAAGGAGTCCGTCAGCACCGGCAACCTGGTGGTCGAGAACGGTGCCCGGCGCACCAACGTGAACGAACTGCGCATCGGCCGAAGCGGTGGCAAGACCGCCTCGAGTTTCCTCCGTTTCGGTGGTATCGGCGGAGACCTGAAGGACAACCGGATCTTCGGCGCCCAGTTGCAGCTGACCAACTTCTGGTCCGGCTCCTGCACGCCCCGCCCGATGTCCGTGCACCCGGTCACCGCGGACTGGGGCACCTCGGGGACCCCTCCGACCGGTGCCGCTCTGGGCGGAGGGGTCTTCTCGCACGGGTACATGGCGCCGTTGGCGACCCGATCCAACTGCCCGACCGCGCATGAGCTGATCGATCTGGGGGTCGAGGGCCGAAACCTGGTTCAGCAGTGGGCCGGCGGTGCTCCCAACCACGGCCTCGCTCTGCAGGCGCCCCTCGATCCGGCGGCATGGAAGCGATTCACCGGGTTCGGCACGGCCAACCCGCCCCGGCTGTACGTGACCCATTCCCCGTACAACGCCGACTACCGCGTCGACCGCGCGACACCCGAGCCCCCGGTCACTCGCGCCGCTTCGGGCAAGGTCAAGATCACCGTGACCAACCGTGGCGCGCAGCCGTGGACCCGTGCCGATTTCGCGCTGGGTTACCGCGTCTTCGACCGGAGCGGGAATCCGCTCGGCTCCCAGGTGGCCGCTGAACTCCCCGGTGATGTGGCACGTGGGGCGTCCGTGACGCTCGACGCCGAGATCAAGCCGATCGGCGTGGGCAGTTACCTGCTCGACTTCAGCATGTTCCGCAAGCCCGGCGACTACTTCACCGACCACCAGGTCGCGCCGGCCCGGATCGGACTCGACGTCTACGACGTGCCGCCGTTCATCAAGCAGCAGTACCCACCCAACGGCGCTTCCGTCCAGACCCTGACCCCACAGTTGTGGGCGAACGGCATCGACGTCGACCCGCCGCTCGGCAGCACCTTGAAGTATCGGTTCGAGGTGTGCAGGAAGGAGGCGGACGACACACCTGTCGACTGCTTCAGTTCCGCGTACCAGGCGAATCCAACATGGACGGTGCCGGACAAGAAACTGTTCTGGAACAACATCTATCTCTGGCGGTCATTCGCGTTCGACGGTGCCAGCGAGAGTGAACCGCTCCCGTTCAGTGCGATCCTGAGCGCCGTTCCGCAGCCGGCGATCACCTCGCATATGGCGACGACGCCGCACAGCGGATCGGATCGCGATTTCGATCCGATGGTGGGCAACTACTACTCCAGCGCGGTCGACGTCCAGCTCCCTACGGCGGGCCCCGAGCTGAGCGTGACCCGCACGTACAACTCGCTGGACCCGCGGCGCGACCATTGGTTCGGCACGGGCTGGGCGACGAAGTTCGACATGAAGGTGGTCCGTGACTACGCGGGGAACACGCTCGTCACCTATCCCGACGGTCAGCAGCTGCGCTTCGGCCTCAACCCGGACGGGACCTATGCCCCGCCACAGGGTCGTTTCGCGGACTTCGCGTCCACATCGGACGGCGGATGGCGGCTCACCGACAAGTCGGCGACCACCTACCGGTTCGACTCGTCGGGCAGGCTGACCGGATACACCGACGGCGTCGGACGCGGCGCGATCGTCCAGTGGGACGGGGCCAATCTGTCCCGCGTCCTCGACCTGGCCAGCGAACGCCAGCTGGTCTTCCTGGTCCAGGACGGCAAGGTCGCCCACGTCTTCGCTTCCGAGATCAACGGTCAAATCCGGAACTGGAAGTACTTCTACGAAGGAAACCGGCTGAAGCGGGTCGAAGACCCCGATGGGCACAGCACCCACTACGAGTACGCGGACCAGTCGAGGTTCCGCACGGTCGCTAACGACGCGTCGCCCGACGCGTACTGGCGGCTCGGTGACCTGACCGGAGACGTCGCGGTCAGCCAGGTGGCGTTCAACCGGGGCAAGGACAACGGCAAGTACAAGAACGTCGTCCTCGGTGCCCCCGGCGCGCTGCCGGGCTCGGCCGACACCGCCGCGACCTTCAACGGGTCGAGCTCGGTGCTGCAGTTGCAGGACGGTGTGGTCAAGAAGAGCAGGGACCTGGCGGTCGAACTGTGGTTCAAGACCACCGGATCCGGCGTTCTGCTGGGCTACCAGCAGAACGAGATCACCGGCGCACTGCAGAACGCCTACACGCCGGCGCTCTACGTCGGTACGGACGGCAGGCTGTACGGCCAGTTCTCCGACGGCACGACCAATCCGATCCGCACCGCGGCCTCGGTCAACGACGGTAAATGGCACCATGTGGTGCTTTCCGGAGCCCTGGCGACCCAGTGGCTGTACCTGGACGGCGTCCAGGCCGGAACGAAACAGGGCGTGATCGACCACGGAAACCAGACCAAGGTGTACGCGGGGGCCGGGTTCATCGCGGGCAACTGGCCCGCCAAGCCCACCAACGACCACGGGTACTTCGCCGGAGCGATCGACGAGATCGCCGTCTATGGCAAGCCGCTCAGCGACACCGTGGTCCGTGAGCACTTCCAAGCCGCGCAGCCGTCCGAAGGGCTGAGCAAGATCGTCCTCCCCAGCGGCAGGGTCGCCGCGGAGATCGAGTACGACACGGTCAACGAGCGGGTGAAGACCTATACCGATCGCAACGGCGGGGCGTGGAGGCTCGGTGCCCCGGTGATCACCGGCGAGGAGAACAACCTGATCCGGACCGTGAAGTTCACGGATCCCGGGAACCGCGACCACACCTACGACTACGACCCGGTCCGGGGCCGCATTCTGCGGATGGTCACCCCGCTGGGCCTCGGCGTCCGGCCGGAGGACCAGGCCGGGCAGCCGGGGAGCGAGGTCGGTTACGGGATCCGTAGCTACGCCTATGACGACGAGGGCAACCAGAACACCATCGTTTCCGAGAACCTGAACGAGGTCGTCCTCGGTTTCGACCGGCGTGGCAACGTGGCCAGCAAACGGACCTGTCTGATGGCCGGGAAGTGTCAGACCGAGTACTTCGGCTACTTCCTCAATGCGGCGAATCCGCTGGATCCACGCAACGACAAGGTCATGTGGAGCAGGGACGGCAGGTCGACGAACGCCGACGACAACCGGTACCTGACGACGTACACCTACACCGCCAAGGGAGATCTCCTCACCCAGCAGATGCCCGACGGCGGGTCCGTCACGCACACCTACACCACGGGTACCGAGCCGTCGCTCGACAACGTGAGCGTGCCCGTGCCGGCCGACCTGCTGGCGTCGACGCGGGGTGCGCTCGGCGACACCACGGTCTATCGGTACTACCGCTCGGGTGATCTCGGTGAGATCCAGGAACAGGCCGGAATGCGCACCCGGTTCGGCTACGACGTCGGCGGGCGCAAGACGTCGGCCACGGTGTACACGACGGCTTATCCCGACGGCGTAAAGACCACCTACGAGTACGACGCGCTTTCGCGGGTGATCGCGGAGACCGGCCCCGAGACGACGAACTCCGTCACCGGCGTGAAGCACACTGCCCGGACCGTGACGTCCTACGACAAGGACGGGAACGTCGAGCGAGAAGCGGTCTCCGATCTCACCGGGGGAGACCAGACCCGAGTCACCACACGGGAATACGACGATCGCGGCAGGCTCGTCCACGTCGTGAACCCCGAGGGCAAGGAGACCCGGTACGGCTTCGACGTATTCGGCAACCGGACGTTCGTGGTCGACGCGAGTGGCGTGAAGAGATCTTACGCGTACACGGCCAGGAACGAGGTCGCGGAAGTCCGATTGCACGGCTGGCACGGAGGCGTGGTCGACCCGTCCGACGGTGACGGCAGACCCGGAGACGGCGAGGGTGATCCCGATCCCGGCAACTCCAAGCCGACGGTGCTTGAGTCGTTCCGGTACGACGAATCGGGTCGCCAGACCCTGCACGTCGACGCGATGGGCAGGGCGACCCGGAACCACTACTACGCCAACGACCTCATCGCACAGGTGGTGGCCGAGGGGTACCGCGACCCGGTCACCGGCAACGTCCGCGACGTCCTGCTGGAGAACAACAGCTACGACGGCGCCGGGAACCTGACCAAGCAGACCACCGCGGGCAACCGGACCACGACCTACGAGTACGACGCCGTCAGCAGACTCACGGTGACGAACGAGGACTCGGGCGGTCTCGAACGGCGGACGCAGTTCACCTACGACCGCGGCGGCAACGTCGTCCGCTCGGAGAAGTCCGGGAATCCCTCGAATGTCGGCACCGGACAGGCGAATGTCACCGAAGCCACCGATTTCGTCTACGACACGGCCGGAAAGCGGATTCAGCAGACTGTCCACAATGGTCAGGAGAAGCTCACCACGCGGTGGCGGTACGACGAACGCGGTATGCCGGCGGCCGTGACGGATCCCCGAGGCAACCTCGGACAAGAGCCGCTGGCGGCCTTCACCACGAAAATGGACTACGACGAGTTGGCCAGGCCGATCCGGGCCACGGGCCCGCGAGTCCGTACCGAATCCGGCGGCGGCGCGGCCACCGACACGCAGGCGACCATGGTCACCGGGTACGACACCTTCGGCTCGGTCACGCACACGAAGGACCCGGTCGGCCGGATCACGACGGCGCAGTACGACCGGCTCGGTCAGCTGGTCAAGTCGAGCCTGCCGTCGTACACCCCGCCCGGCGCCACGGCGCCTATCACGCCGACCAAGGAAGTCCGTTACGACGCCGTCGGCCGCGTGATCAAGCAGATCGACGCCCGGCAGCACGCGACCGAGCTGCGGTACGACCAGCTGGGCCGTCTGCTGGAACGGCACGAACCGCAGGACGGTGGCACGGCCGCCGGTGTCTGGAAGTACTCGTACACGATGACCGGTCTGCCCCTGTCCGCGACTTCACCGACCGGTGCCCGGGTCGAAGCGACCTATGACGAACTGGGTCGCAAGGTGACGTCGACGGCGGTGGAGCGGTTCCCCGCACCGGCCGCGTACACCACGAAGTACCGGAACGACGACGCGGGCAACGTCGTGTCGATCGAGAACCCGGCCGGCGAGAAGAGCCTGAACACCTACGACAAGCTGAACCAGCTGATCACCGCGGTCGACCCGGCGGGAGTCACCACCCAGCGGGGTTACGACCGGCAGGGTCGTCTCGTCCGGGCGAGCGATGGCGCGGGCGCCACGAAGCGGCTCAACTACGACTTGGCGGGCCGCAAGGTCTCCGAGTTCGACGTCGACGCGCAGTGGACGAGCTCACAGCCGCCGCTACGGGAGCGCAAGTTCACCTACGACCTGGCCGGCAACATGCGTACCGCGGAGGACTGGGAAAAGCGCGTCACCACGTTCGACTATGACGCTGCGAACAGGCTGTCCAGTCAGGTCGAGCCCGTCGCGGACGGCAAGACGATCACGACGTCCTTCGGCTACGACGCCGCCGGGAACCGCACCAGGTTCACCGACGGCCGGTCGAACAAGACCGTCTTCACCTACAACAGCCTGAACCTCCCGGAATCGGTGATCGAGCCGTCCACGGCCGCACATCCCGTGGCCGCGGACCGGACCTGGACGCAGTCCTATGACGCGGCGGGCAACGCGACCCGCCTGACCGCGCCCGGGAACGTGAACCGCGACCGGACGTTCGACGCGCTGAACCGGATGCTCACCGAGACCGGCTCGGGCGCCGAGACGCAGACCGCGGACAAGTCACGGACCTACGACGCGGACGGTCGGCTGCGAGTGGCCGGGAGCAACGCGTACACGTACAACGACCGTGGTGGTCTGCTGACCGCCACCGGTACTTCCGGTGCGTCGTCCTTCGAGTACGACACCGCCGGGCGCGTCACCACCCGGACGGATGCCGCGGGCACGACCCGATACGGCTATCTCAAGGGGCGTCTCGACACCGTCACCGACGGCGCGACCGGAGGCCTGCTGACCTACGGCTACAACGAAGCAGGGAAGGTCAAGACCGTCAACTACGGCGGCGGCCGGGTTCGGACGTACGACTACGACAACCTGGCGCGGCCGAAGTCCGACGTCCTGAAGGAAGCGAACGGGACGGTCCTCTCGTCGATCGCCTACACCTACGACCCGAACGACCGGGTCAAGACGAAGACCACCGCGGGTCTGGCCGGCGCCGGTCAGAACAGCTACTCGTACGACTATCAGGGGCGGATGCTCTCGTGGACCGACCCGGCGGGCAAGGCGACCGAGTACGGCTGGGACGACTCCGGAAACCGGGTCAAGGCGGGCGAGAAGAACGCCACCTACGACGAGCGGAACCGTGTCCTCGCCGACGGCGACTACACCTACGCGTACACGCCTCGCGGTTCGCTGAGCTCACGCACGTCGTCCGGCCTGGAGGAGAAGTATTCCTTCGACGCCTTCGACAGGCTGATCAAGTTCGGTACGACCGAGTACACCTATGACGACTTCGACCGGCTCGCGACCCGAGGCGGACAGAAGTTCTCCTACGCGGGCATGGAACGAGACGCTGTCAGCGACGGTGTCTCGCGCTTCGGCCGCGGTCCCGATGGTTCGCTGGTGTCGCTTTCGCAGGGAACCGACTCCCGGCTCACGCTTTCCGACAGGCACGGTGACGTCGTCGGCGCCCTGGCGCCCGCGTCCGGTGGCGTCGTCGACTCGACGGCGTACGACCCGTACGGCAAGCGGATCGCGTCGACAGGTGCTTCGAGGTCGGTCGGCTTCCAAGGCGACTGGACGGATCCCGACAACGGGAACGTCAACATGGGGGCGCGGTGGTACCAGCCGGGCTCCGGCACCTTCGCCTCGCGCGACAGCATCGATCTCCCGTTCTCGCCGTCGATCAGCGCCAACCGGTACTCCTATGTACTCGGTTCGCCGCTGAACTACTTCGACCCCGATGGTCACGGTTGGTTCAGTGACCTGTGGGACAAGGCGGGCACCATCGTGCACACCGCGCTGGACGTGGCGGGCATGATCCCTGGTATCGGCGAGATCGCCGACCTCGCGAACGCCGCGATCTACGCGGCCGAGGGAGACTGGGAGAACGCCGCTTGGTCGGCGGCGGGTGCGATCCCGTTCGGTGGTAACGCCGCGACCGCGGCGAAGTGGGCCCGAAAGGCGGGCGACTTCATCGGCGGTGGCCGCAGGGCCGGTCGCTACGCCGATGATGCTGTCGACCTCGGCCGTCGCTACGGCGACGACGTCG
>NZ_JACBXD010000093.1 GCF_013870525.1 Amycolatopsis pittospori | reverse complement strand
CCCATCAACGTCGAATGCCCATAGCAGCCGCGGATTCCGCGCGTGTTGAGTTCCGCGAAGATCGCGTACTGCTCCGCGTCCAACCGGCGTTTCAGGACTTCGATTTCCTGTTTGCGGGCATGCAGCGTCGCAGTATCGACACGCCACCACTCGATGCACGCTGCCGGGGGACTGTTTTCGCTGGCCACGACATCAACGATACCCGACAGTCGAACACGTGTGCTACTGATATCCGCACGAAATTCGAACACGCATCAATCACCCGACAGGGTTAAAACGATAGTCCTCACCCCTCCGGATAGAACAGGAAAAGCGTGCAGCCGGCAGAGGTGTTGGGCACATGCCAAGACCCTGCCGGAGCATGCAGGAACGTCCCGGCCGGATAGTCGCGCGCCCCGTCGTTGAACGTGCCGGAGACGACGTACACCTCCTCCGATCCGGGTTCGTGGACGTCGCGATGCGGCCAGGACGTTCCGGCGTCCATCTCCAGCACGTTGGCGTGTGCTCCGTTCGAACCTGTCCACAGTGGACGCAGCCGGATGCCGGGGAACAGTTCGCGGACAGGGGATTCCTTGACGGAGAAGGAAATGTAGCCCTCTTGGGCGAGGATCTCGGGGTGCATGACCTCATGGTGCCGCGATCATGAGGTGGCCGGACAGTGTCAGGGAAGACATCATGGGGTACTTTTCTGCCATGCATCGTGTGATGGCACTGGTGCGGCCGGTGCAGTCGACGTTCGAACTCGGCATCGTCGCCGAGGTCTTCGGCACGGAGCGGGCCGGGGTACCGCGGTACTACGAATTCGACGTCTGCGCGGAGAAACCCGGTCCGGTGCCGACCACGGCCGGGTACGCCATGTCCGTGACGCGTGGCCTCTCGGCGCTCGCGTCGGCGGACACCGTGCTCATCCCGGGCTGGGCCCCGGTCGAGGCGCCGCTTTCCGTGCCTGTGCGGAAAGCGCTCCTGCGCGCGCACGCCCGCGGAGCGCGGCTCGTCACGATCTGTTCCGGAGTGTTCGCCCTGGCCCGCACGGGACTGCTGGACGGCCGCGCCGCGACCACGCATTGGGCGCGGGCGGCACAACTTCAGGACGAATTCCCCCGGATACGAGTGGAGCCGGACGTGCTCTACGTCGACCACGGGGACGTCGCCACCAGTGCCGGCGCCGGTGCCGGGATCGACCTCTGCCTGCATTTGGTCCGGCAGGATCACGGTGCCGCGCATGCCGCCCTCGTCGCGCGGCATATGGTCATGCCGCCGCATCGCGACGGCGGTCAGGCGCAGTACGTGCCGTCGCCGCCGCCCGCGGACGCGCTGGACGGTCTCCTCGCTTGGGCGGGCGAGCGCCTCGGAGCGCCGTTGTCGGTGGGCGATCTGGCCGCGCACCTCAACGTTTCGGCCCGCACGCTGGCCCGGCGCTTCGCCGATCAGCTCGGCACCACACCGGGCGCCTGGCTTCTCGCGCGCCGCGTGACCGAGGCGCGCGCCTTGCTGGAGGAGACGGATCTGCCGGTGGAGGTGATCGCGTCCCGTGTCGGGCTCGCGTCGGCGGTCAACCTGCGTCGCCGTTTCCGCGCCCAGGTCGGTACGACGCCGGGCGCGTACCGGCGGGCGTTCCGGGTTTCGCCTTGAGCGGAACACCGCACGCGGGCACGGACCCGATGTCAGGATGACCGGATGGCGGACATTCTCCCTTTCCACCAGAAGCGCGCGGATCCCGAGCCCGAACCGCTGTGGCGTGACGTGCTCGGTCAGAGCCTGCGCGCGGCCAGGGAAGAACAGGGCGGCCGCCTCGTCGACGTCGCGGAACGGGCCGGTATCTCGCCGCAGTACCTGTCGGAGATCGAACGAGGCCGCAAGGAGCCTTCCAGCGAGATGATCGCCGCGGTCACCGGCGCGCTCGGCGTCGACCTGGCGGATCTGCTCGTCGGCATCGCGGGCACGGTCCGGCGCGGCCGCGGCACGGGTCTCGCGGTCGGCCGCCGTCCGGCGGGACCCGTGCTCATGGCCGCCTGACGGTTCACCCCCGCTCGTCGAGGACGCGGTCCGCGAGTCCGTAGGCGACGGCACCCGCCGCGTCGAACACGCGGTCGCGGTCGGTGTCGTGCCGGAGATCCTCGACGGCGCGCCCGGTGTGCGCGGAAAGGATGTCCTCCAGCTGCGTGCGCACTCGGACGACTTCGTCGGCTTGGAGGATCAGGTCCGGGATGGTCCCTCGGCCCTGCGCCGCCGGCTGGTGCAGCACGACCCGGGTGTGGGGCAGTACGAACCGGTGCCCGGCCTCGCCCGCGGCCAGCAGGATCGCGCCCGCCGCGACGGCTTGGCCGACGCAGGTCGTCGCCACCGGCGCCTTGATGAACTTCATGGTGTCGTAGAGCGCGAGCATCGCGGACGGGTCGCCGCCCTCGGAGTTGATGTAGAGGTTGATCTCCTGCTCCGGGTTGTCCGCCTCCAGGTACAGCAGCTGCGTGATCAGCGCGTTCGCCACCCCGGAGTCGATCGCGGTCCCGAGGTAGATGATCCGCTCCGACAGCAGATGCGAGTAGACGTCCATGATCCGCTCGCCGCCGGGGCTGCGGGAGATGACGTTGGGAATGGTGTAGGTGCTCACGCGTCGATGCTCCTTTCCGAACCGAGGCCGAGTTTGAGGGTGCGCACGGGGAGGACCTGGTCGAGGCTTTCGACGATGTGGTCGATGAAGCCGTATTCGCGCGCCTGCTCGGTGGTGAACCAGCGGTCGTGCAGGGAATCGGCGAAGATCCGGTCGATCGGCTGGCCGGTGTCCTCGGAGATCAGCCCGAGCACGGTGTCCCGGGTGTATCGCAGGTCGTCGGCCTGCACCTCGACCTCGACGGCCGAGCCGCCGATGCCCGCCGAGCCCTGGTGCATCAGGATCCGCGCGTGCGGGAGGGCGAAGCGTTTACCCGGTGTGCCCGCGGACAGCAGGAACTGCCCGGCGCTGCACGCCAGCCCCAGCGCGAGCGTGGCGACGTCGCACGGCACGAGCCGCATCACGTCGCGGATGGCCAGCATCGAGGGAACCGAGCCGCCCGGCGAATGGATCCACAACGCGATGTCCTTGTGGGGATCCTCGCTCGCCAGCGACAGCAGCTGCGTGGTGAGCACCGTCCCGTTGTCGTCGTCGAGAGCGCCGTCGAGGACCAGCACGCGCTGGCTGAAGTACCGCTCCCGGAGGCGTTGGTCGAAGAGGGGTTGCTTCTCGTAGTCGGTCATGTCCCGACCATGCCGCCGCGCCTGCCCCGCCCGCCGGTTTCTCTGCTGTGAGCAGATCAGCCCACAGCAGGACGGCGGGGCGGATGGCTATATTCGCCACCATGCTCACCCTGGAATCGCTGGTCGCGGACCCGGATCTCGAATTGCGGGTCGTCGTGCCCGGTCGCGACGGGGCCTTGGCCGAACAGGTCCTGTGGGTGCACAACACCGAGCTGCCCGACCCCGGGCCGTACGTTCGCGAGCACGAAGTCGTGTTGACCAACGGCTTGTGGCTGGACCGCACCGAACCGGCGGAGTTCGTCGCGCGCGTGATCCGCGCGGGTGCGGCGGGGATCATCTTCGGTCTGCGCGCCGAGCAGCGCGACACCCCGGCCGCGCTGGCGGAGGCGTGCCGAGAGACCGGATTGCCGCTGCTGGAGATCTCGGTGGCGGTGCCGTTCACGGCGGTCACCCGGGCGGCGGCCGCGATCCAGGCCAGAGGCAGGCAGAACGCGCTGATGTCGTTGGTGCGCCGAGGCGACGAGCTGACGTCGGCGCTGTCGAGGGGCGACGGCGCTTCCGGTGTACTGGCGGTGCTTCGCGGCGAGCACGATCTACCGCTGGCTGTGGTCGACCGGATGGGACGCGAGCTGGCGTCGGCGGGCGCGGAGCTGGACGCCGGACAACTGCGTGCCGCGGCGGAGGCGCTGGCCGGACATCCGCCGCCGTTGGAGGCGGACCTCGGCGCCGGGACGCGCGCGGCGTTGTTCCCGGTCGGCGCGATCGGCGACGCGGACGCCGCTCTGCTGTGCCTGAGGTCCGCGGCGGAATTGACGCAGGGGGAGCGGGACGCGCTGGAGCAGACAGCGCGCTACCTCAGCCTGGAGGTCGCCCGGCATCAAGCGGTGCAGGCCATCGAGATGCGCTTCGCCGTCGAACTGCTGGACATGGTGCTGTCCGGTGCGCAACGCGTCGCCGAGGTGCCGGGAAGGCTGCGCGCGTTCGGGGTCGACCCGGACGGGCCGCTGGCCGTGTTCGCGCTGGCGTTCGCGGGCGACGACGACTCGGCGACCCTTCCCGGGATGGCCGAAGCCGTGACGGATTTCCTGCTGGCGGAGGGAATACCCGCGGTCGTGGCGGCGGGCAGCCGGGACGTCGTGGCCGTGCTCTCCTGGCGTGCGGGCGCCCAGTCGCTCGCGCCCCGGCTCGCGGCTGCGGTGTCGCACCGGTTCGGGGGAGCGCGCGTGGTCGTCGGGCTCGCCGATCCCGTGCCCGGCGCGACCGATCTGCGGACCCCGTTGCTACGCAGCCGAGAGGCCTGCCGGGCGCTTCGGGGCAGGCGCGGCGGGCCCGTGGCGGCCAGTTTCGCCGAGCTGGGCAGTTATCGGCTCCTGCTGGAATCGCACGACGAGCAGTGGCGGCGCACCTTCGCCGACGCCCTGCTCGGCCCGCTGCGAGAGCACGACGGTGCCCGTGACGGCGACCTGGAGACGACCCTGCGGGCGTTCCTCGATCACGACGGCCAGTGGGCGGCCACCGCCGCCGCCCTCTACGTGCACGTCAACACGCTGCGGAACCGCCTCGCCAAGGTCACCGAACTCACCGGCCGCGACGTCGGCCGGACCGCGGACCGGGTCGACCTCTTCCTCGCACTGGAAGCGGCTCAGTCCGGATAGACCGCCGGGTCGACTTCGAGGCGCCGCAACGGTTCGGCCGGCAGATCGGGGTCGGCCAGTGCCGCGGCCGCCACATCCCGGCAGCGCGCGAACCGGACGTCGCCGAGGCCGAGCCCGAACTCGATGAGCTCCCGCACCGCCGCCAGCCGCCCCGGCCTTCCCGACAGGAACGGGTGCAGGCACAGGTTGAACAGGCAGCGATAGCGCCGCATCGCGTCCAGCTCGGCACGCCATATCTCCAGCACCCGCGCCGGAGAGTTGATCACCGAGCCGATCTGCGGCGCGGGCAGGAACGCGTACTGCTCCCAGTCGTCGAGTGACCAGTGCACCGGCAATTCCGCGATCCGGCCGGCGCCGGTCTCGATGAGGTACGGCCGGTCGTCGGCCATCAGCGACGAGTCGTAGCCCAGGCCGAATTCGGCGACGAGTCCCGGAGTGTCCCAAGTGGACTCCCAGCCCGCCGCGCGATGCCCGCTGATCTCGATGCCCTGACTCTCGAAGACCGCCATACCGCGTTCGAAGTCGGCCCGCTGTTCGGCGGCGCTCATCGACGTCGGCGGCCGGTGGCTGTAGGAGTGGTGGGCGACCTCGTGCCCGCGCTCGACGATCGTGGCGGCCAGGCCGGGCCGCTGTTCGGCGACCCAGCCCGGTACGAAGAACGTCGCCGGCACGGCCAGTTCGCCGAGCAGATCGAGGACGCGCGGCACCCCGACCCTGGGCCCGTACGCCTGATGCGACATGGTCGAGAGGTGGTCGGCGTAGCCCCGCGAGTGCGCGAGGATCGGCGACTCCGCGTCGACGTCGAAGGTCAAGGTCGCCACCGCGGCCGCGCCGCCGTGCCAGCTGGTTTCCGTCACGCTTGCCGACTCTCCCGCCAGCGGCGCGCGTTCGCCACCGTGACCGTCGGGCTGACCATGGCCCGGTCGAACTCGGCGAGCGGTTCCGCAGCGGCGACCCGGGCGGGCAGATCCGGGTTGGCCAGCGCGCCGTGCCCGAGCGAGAGCAGGTCGGCGTGCCCGTCGGCGAGGACCTCGCGGGCCTGGGCGAGGTCGTGCATCCCGCCGTTGGCGATCACGGGCAGGCCGGTGACCGCCCTGGCGAGCGCGGTGACGGTGCCACCGTCGTCCAGCCGAGCGGTCTCCAGCCAGTTACGGCCTTCGCTCGCGATGTGCAGGTAGTCCGCGCCCGCCTCGGCGACCGCGGAGAAGATCACCTCGGCGTCGGCGCGGCCGCCCGGCCAGCGGTAGGTGAAGTCGTTGACCTTGGTCTGGGAGAGCCGGACGCCGGTGACGAGATCGGGCACGGCCTCGGCGACGGCGGCCACGACGCGGGCGGTCAGCCGGATCCGGCCGGCGACCGATCCGCCGTATTCGTCGGTGCGCTGGTTGGTGTAGTCGGTGAGGAACTGGTCGAGCAGGTAGCCGTTGGCGCCGTGCACCTCGACGCCGTCGAAGCCGGCCTGCCGGGCGCGGACGGCCGCGGCGGCGAAGCCCGCGACGACGTCGTCGATCTCGGCGATCGTCAGTTCCTTGGGCACGGACCACGGCCCGGAACCGCCGTACGCGGGCATCATCTCGCCGCGCGGCGCGACGGCCGAGGGCCCCACGGTGTGCTCCTGATGCGGATTGCCCTGGGTGATCGCGCCCGCGTGCATGAGCTGGGCGATCATCCGTCCGCCCGCCGCGCGCACCCCGGCGGTGACGACGCGCCAGCCGGCGACGTGCTCGTCACGGGCGAGTCCGGGCTGGTTGAGGTAGCCCTGGCTGGCCGCCGTGTCGGGATAGGTGCCCTCGCTGATCACCAGACCGAAGCCGCCGCGGGCGAATTCGGCGTAGTAGTCCGCCATTTCGCCGGTGGGGGTGCCATCGGGCCGCGCGGAGACCCGGGTCATGGGAGCGACGGCGTAGCGGTTGCGCAACGCGAGCCCGCCGAGGGAGGCCGGGGTCAGTGCGGGGTGGACGGTCATCACGGGGTTCCTCCATTGTGGACGATTTCGAGGGCGAGCGGGGAGAGGCGGACGTCGCTGATCCGCACGAGGTCCTGCGGGCAGGCGGAGACCACGACCACGCAGTCCAGGTCGGCCCGCAGCGTGATCGCGTCGCCGGCGCGCGAAGAGGCGGTGAGCCAGCTCAGCCGTCCGTCCTCGCCGACCGGGATGCGCATGAAGACGTTGATCGGCTGCGGCGTCGGCCCCGCGAAGCTCAACCCCGCTTCGTCCAACGCCTCGCGCAGGTTCGACGCGCACGACCGGTGGCCCGGTGCCCCCAGCGCCGCGTACCGGGCCGGGTCGCAGGCCGGGATCAGCATGTCGTGTTCGCCGGGGGAGGTGTCCTCGACCAGGGTCAGGATGGGCCGTCGCCGATCGGTCGCGAAGGACTCGCCGACGGCGGGGAAAAGCCTGTCGACCCTGGCCCGGGTGTGCGCGGCGCTGTGGTGCTCGGTCATGTCCGCGGTGAAGGCGAACACGTCGCCGACCTGCCCGCCTTCGACGTCGATCACCCGGACCAGTTCTCCCGCCGCGACCCGCACGGCCCGGGCGGTGCCCGGCGGCACCTCGGTCTTGGTCGTTTTCATGGCTCCAGCAAACCGGTGAGGACGGCGGACGCGCCATGGACGAACCTCCACTGTTTGCTGCCTTGGATGGTCATATCTCCAAGTGACCCGAAAGTAGTTTCGACTTTGATTATTTTCGCGACCGGGAGATACTGTTCGGCCATGGAAGACGTGGACGCGGCCGGACTGGACTTCTGGTCGTTCGTGGCGCTGGCGAACCGGCGGCTCGCGCAGGAGTACGGCTTCCGGCACCAGCTGGCGACCGAGGTGCTGCTGACCCTCAACCGTGCCTCCGACCTGGTGACCTACGACCTCGAAGCCGCGGTGCACCGGCCGCGCGGCCGGTCGTGGTCGGCGTTCCGGCTGCTGTTCGTCGTCTGGCTGGCCGGACCGCTCGAACCGACCAGCGCGGCCCGGCTGACCGGGATGAGCCGGGCGGCGGTGTCGAACCTGGTCAAGACGCTCGTCGCGGACGGGCTGCTTCACCGGGTCCCGGACGAACGCGACGGCCGTTCGGTGCAGCTGTCGCTGACCGAGTCCGGGCACGAGGAGATGGTCGAGGTCTTCCGCGAGCACAACGAACGTGAATTCGGCTGGACGAACGCCCTGACCGAGACCGAACAGCGCATTCTCGTGATGCTGCTGGGCAAACTGATCACCAGCCGCGAAGAGTTCGGCACACGCAGCCGTAAGTAGCCCTTCCCGTCCCCTGGAAGACGGGACTACGCTGCTGAACGGGTAGTAAAGGTGTGAACTAAATCGGTGGAGGAGACCATGGTGGACGGCGGACCGATTCCCGCGCTCTTCGCCGGGCTGTGCGACGACGCCGCGGTGTTCCCGCCGGGTCTGGCGCCGCTGCCGGACGCCGTCGCAGCGCACGACGAGCACGTCTCCGCCTGGTACTCCGACCTCGTCGGGCCACTGGTCGTCGCCGCGACCGCGCTCGGCGATCTCGCCGGTGTGCTGGCGGGGCGGGAGAGCCCGCTGCCGGTCGCGGTCACACTGCCGGGCGGTCCCGCGCAGCTCGACGGCGTCCTGGAGGCCGTCGCCGCGCTGCCGGTGAAGCTCGAAGCACTCGAGATCGCGGTACCGGACGGTATGGGACCGGACGAGGTGCTCGCCGCGATTTCCGGTGCCACGGCCCCGGTTTTCGTCGAGATCCCGCGCGACGACCGACGCGTCCCGCTGCTCAAGGCACTCGCGGGCACGGGCCACCGCGCGAAGTTCCGCACCGGCGGCGTCCGGGCGGATCTGTACCCCGACGAAGCCGAACTCGCCGCCGCCGTCCGGGCGGCGATCGGGGCGGGCGTCCCGTTCAAGGCGACCGCCGGACTGCACCACGCGCTCCGCAACACCGACCCGGCGACCGGGTTCGAACAGCACGGGTTCCTCAACCTGCTGCTCGCCGCCGACGCCGTCCTCCGAACAGAAGGTGACGCCGAGGCCCTGCTGGCCGAGCGGGACGGCGCCGTCGTCGCAGCGCGGCTGCGAGCGCTGGACGCCGACCGCGTCGCCGCCGCCCGGGCGGGCTTCACCTCGTTCGGCACGTGCAGCATCACCGACCCCCTGACCGAGCTGGCCGGCCTCGGCCTGCTCGAAGCGCCCCGAGGAGAGGCATGACCACGATCGACATTCCCGCCGGCTCGCTGTTCGGCGTCGACAACCTGCCCTACGGCGTCTTCTCCGTCGGCGGCGGCTCACCGCGTGTCGGCGTCCGCGTCGGCGACTCGGTCCTCGACCTGGCCGCCGCGCTCGGCGACGAGGTGTTCGCCGCGTCGTCGCTGAACCCGTTCATGGCGCAGGGATACGACCGCTGGGTGGCGGTCCGGGAACGGATCCGCGAGCTGGTCTCCGGTGAAGTCCCCGACGGCGCGGTGCATCCGGTCGGCCGGGTGACCCTTCACCTGCCGATCGAGGTCGCGGACTACGTCGACTTCTACGCCTCCGAGCACCACGCGTCGAACGTCGGAAGGCTGTTCCGCCCGGACGCGGAACCGTTGCTGCCCAACTGGAAGCACCTCCCGGTCGGCTACCACGGCCGATCCGGCACCGTCCTGGTCTCGGGGACGGACATCGTGCGCCCGAGCGGCCAGCGCAAGACCCCGGCCGACGCGGCACCGGTGTTCGGGCCGAGCACGCGACTGGACATCGAAGCGGAACTGGGTTTCGTCGTCGGCGCCGGAACCCCGCTGAACACCCCGATCACCCCGGACGACTTCCCGCGCCACGTGTTCGGCGCCGTCCTGCTCAACGACTGGTCGGCCCGCGACATCCAGGCGTGGGAGTACGTTCCGCTAGGCCCGCACCTGGGCAAGAGCTTCGCGACGTCGATCTCGCCGTGGGTCGTGCCGATCCTGGCGCTGGAGGCCGCGCGCATCCCGCTGCCCGGCCAGTCGAACCCGCTCCCGCTGCCGTATCTGCGGGAGAGCAAGCCGTGGGGCCTCGACATCGACCTGGTCGTCGAGTGGAACGGCGACGAGGTCAGCCGCCCGCCGTTCCGCGAGATGTACTGGTCCCCGGCGCAGATGCTGGCGCATATGACGATCAACGGCGCGTCCTCGCGCACGGGAGACCTCTACGGCTCCGGCACCATTTCCGGACCGGAGAAGCATCAGCGCGGCGCTTTCCTCGAACTGTCCTGGGGCGGCAAGGAACCGCTCACGGTCAAGGGGGAGGAACGCACCTTCCTGCTGGACGGCGACGAGGTCGTGATCACCGGCTCCGCACCCGGTGCGGGTGGCGAGCGGATCGGGTTCGGCGAGGTACGGGGCCGCGTCCTGCCCGCCACCCAGGACTAACGCAAGTCCGTGAAGGCCTCCTTGAGGGACCCAGGGTCCCTCAAGGAGGCCTTCACGGACTCGGCGGCGAGCTGGAGGACTACTTGGCCGCGGCCGGGATCCCGTTCCCGGGCGGTGCGTCGTTCGCCGCGGAATCGTTCGCCTCGATGGGGGCTTCGCCGATGTCGGTGACCAGCACCGGCGTCAGGTCCTTGCCGATGCCGCCCTTCAGCTCGACGACCGACATGCCGGAGATCCCCATGTGGCTCTCGCCGGTGTAGCGGAACGGCGCCAGCCCGGGGCCTTCGAACGTCTTGCCGGACCGCTGGATGGCCTCGACGACGCGCTCCCGCGTCAGGTCCTTCCCGGCCGCCTGCAGTGCCTGGACGAAGGTGTACGCCTGCGCCATGCCGTAGATCCGGTAGTTCGTCAGGTCGCCGCCCTTGCCGTGCGCCTTCCAGACGTTCTGCCACAGCTTCGTCCAGGCGTTGTCCGGAGCGTCGACGCCCGGCAGGTACTCCGTGGTGACGACGCCGTCGATGAGTGACGCGCCGTTGGCCACCTTGCCCTCCGAGAACCGCGCGAGCAGCGAGCCGACGAGGGCGGGGTCGGAACCGACGTTGCTGTAGAACCACGTCGGCTTGAAGCCGATCTTCAACGACGCCAGCTGCGAGAGCGCGGTGTACGACGGGACGTTGAAGCCCAGCACCAGATCGACGCCCGCGGCCTTGAGTTTCGCGATCTGCGGGGCGATGTCGGTGTTGCCCGGCGAGTACTTCGCGACCTCGACGATCTGCTTGTCGAGGAAGCGACGCGCGCCCTTCTCGCCGTCACGGCCGAAGTCGTCGTCCTGGAGGAAGAGGCCGACCTTCGCGTTCGGCAGGTTCTTCCGCACCCAGTCGCCGATGATCTTGCCTTCGATCTCGTAGTCCGGCTGCCACCCGAAGGTGAAGGGAGCCTTCTTCGGATCGTCGCCCCAGCGCAGCGAACCCGACGACACGAACAGGTCCGGGACCTTCGAGTTGTTCAGGAAGTCGACGACGGCGCTGTGCGTCGGCGTGCCGAGGCCGCCGACCATCGCGAAGATCTCCTCCTTCAGCACCAGTTCGTTGGTGACCGCGCTGGTGTTCGTCGGGTTGTAGCCGTCGTCCTTGACCACGAACTCGATCTTGCGGCCGTTGATGCCGCCGTTCGCGTTCACGTAGTCGTAGTAGGCCTGGTGACCGCTGGGGATCTCGCTGTACCCGGGCGCGGCGACGCCGGTCAGCGGGAAATGCGCCCCGATCTTGATGGTGGTGTCGGTGACGCCGACGGTCGAGCCCTTCTCCTCGCCCTCGGGTCTTCCGCCCGCGCCGCAGGCGGCGGTGACCGTGACGGCCAGGAAAACGGCCACGGCCTTGTACCAGCGTTTCATGAACTTCGCCTCCGATTGATGATTTTCCGCAGTCCGCCGGCGAGACCGGCCGGTGCGAGCAGCACGATCAGGACGGTGACCAGGCCGTAGATCAACGGCGCCAGATGCGCGGCCTGCACATCGCTGAGGCCGAGATCCGTTCCCGCACCGGTCACCAGCGGCGGCAGGAACGTCAGGAGCGCGGCCCCCGCGAGCGCGCCGGTGAGACTCCCCAGACCCCCGAGCACCACCGCGGACACCAGTAGCAGCGACAACGTCAGCGCGAATCCGCTCGGTGCCGCCAGCCGCGCCGACAACGCCATCAGTCCGCCGGCGAGCCCCGCGCATCCCGCGCTCACCACGAAGGCCTGCACCCGTGCGCGGCCGAGGTCGATGCCCGCCAGTTCGGCGGCGACGTCCTCGTCGCGCACCGCCCGCCAGTCCCGTCCGACGCGGCTCCGGGACAGATTCGCCAGCAGCACGAACACGAGGATCACCGCGAGCCAGGAAAGGTAGGCGAGATAACGGATCGACGTGAGGTCCTGGCCGGTGACGAAGTACACGGCGTCGGCCAGCCAGGTGGGGATCTCCGGCATTCGCACGGTCAGTCCCTGTTCGCCGCCGAGCCATTCCCCGAAGAACAGCGGGATCCCGGGTACGGCGACGGCGAGCGCGAGCGTCGCACCGGCGAGATACGGCCCGTGCAGCCGGGCGGCGGCGACGCCCACGAGCGCTCCGACAGCCAGCGTGATCGCCACCGCCAGGAGCAGGATCACCGGTAGCGGGAGGGAATTCGCCGATCGCAGCAGGAGCGCGGTCGAGTACGCGCCGACGGCCATGAGCGCGCCATGGCCGAGTGAGAGCTGCCCGTTCAGTCCGGTCAGGACGGTCAGGCCGCCCGCGGCGATCGCGAAATAGGCCATCGCGGTGAACTGCGCGTTGAGGAACGGACCGGTGTTCTCCAGCACGAGCACGACGACGACCAGCGCGGCGAGCGCGAGGAGCAGATGTCTGCGCAGCATGTCAGACTCTCCTCTCACGGACGCTCGCGAACAGCCCGCCGGGTTTGAGCAGGAGTACCACCATGAGGATTGCCAACGCGGCGAGCGGGACCAGTTCCGAGCCGACGTAGCCGCTGACCAGGCTCAGGGACAGTCCCAGCACGACGCCGCCGACGACCGCGCCGACCGGGCTGTCCAGCCCGCCCAGGACCGCCGCGACGAAGCCGTAGACGACCACACCGTCCATATAGGACGGGTGGACGAGCCCGCCGCCGGCGATCAGCAGCCCGGACAGCGAACCCGCGAGGGCGGCGAGCGCCCAGCCGAGGGTGAGCATCCGCCCGACCCGCACCCCGAGCAGCCGGGAGACCTCCTGATCGAAGGCCGCCGCCCGCATCCGCAGCCCCAGATCGGTACCGCGGAACAACAGCACGAGCCCGGCCAGCACCACGCCGACGGCGAGAACGGTGAACACGCCGAACCCGGTCAACGCGATCGTCGTGTCACCGACCTGGAAGCCGGTGAGCCCGAACGGGGCGGGGAACGACCGGTACCGCGAGCCGAAGATCAGCGCCGCCAAGGCGTGCAGGACGATGAACAGCCCGAGCGTGAGGATCACGGCGTTGATCTCGGCCTTGCCGGAAACGAACCGGACCACGAAACGTTCCACCACCGCGCCCAGGATCAGCCCGGAAAGCAGGGCGACGGCGAAGCCGAGCCAGTACGACCAGCCCGCGTCGATCAGCACCAGCGCGATGTAGGTGGTGATCATCGCCATCGGCGCCTGCGCGAAGTTCACGATCCGCGTGGCCCGCCAGATCAGCACCAGCGCCAGGGCGAACGCGGCGTAGACCACGCCCAGCGTCAGCCCGGTGAGCGCGGTGGTCAGCAGTTGCTGCACGAGGCTTCCTTTCAGAATCCGAGGTAGGCGTGCCGGAGGCCGTCGTCCGCGACGAGGGCGGCCGCGTCCCGCCGGACGACGACCTTGCCGAGGTTGAGCACGACACCGTGGTCGGCGATGGACAGCGCGCTGCGCGCGTTCTGCTCGACCAGTACGACGGCCAGCCCGTCGTCGCGGACGAGACCGCGCAGGAGGTCGAAGATCTGTGCCACGATCCGCGGCGCCAGCCCCAAGGACGGCTCGTCGAGCAGCAGGACCTTCGGCCGGGACAGCAGCGCGCGGCCGATCACCAGCATCTGCCGTTCTCCGCCGGAAAGAACGTGCGCGAGCCCGCCTTTGCGTTCGGCGAGAACCGGGAACAGCTCGTAGATCCGCCGGAGATCCCGCGTCGTCGCGCGGCTGCGGGCGCCCAGCGCGCCGAGCCGCAGGTTCTCCTCGACGGTCAGTTCCGCCAGGACGCCCCGGCCTTCGGGTACATGGGCGAGTCCGAGCGCGGGAAGGTCCTCTGTGGACACTCGGCCGAGGTCTCGGCCCGCGAGGGAGACGCTGCCACCCGTCGGCCGGACTAGTCCGGAGACGGTGCGCAGCAAGGTGGTCTTGCCGGCGCCGTTCGCGCCGAGCACGGCGGTGATCTCGCCCTCGGCGGCGGAAAGGCTCACGGAATCGAGCGCGCGGACCGGGCCGTAGCTCGCGGAAAGGTTCTCAACGGTCAGCACCGGCCACCTCCTCGCCGAGGTAGGCCGCCTGCACCGCCGGATCCGCGCGGATCTCGTCCGGTGTGCCGTGGGCGATCACCTTCCCGAAGTCCAGCACCACGATCTCGTCGCACACGCCCATCACCAGATCCATGTGGTGCTCCACGAGCATCACCGACATGCGCTCGGCCAGGCCTCGCACCAGTTCGCCGATCTCGGTGATCTCCACCGACGACAGCCCGCCCGCCGGCTCGTCGAGCAGCAAGAGGTCCGGTTCACCCGCCAGCGCCCGCGCGAGGGCGACCCGTTTGCGGACGGGATAGGGAAGACTCGACGGGTAGCGGTGGGCGACGTCGGCGATGTCGAAGTCCTCGAGGTGCGCCATCGCCCGCTCGGTCAGCGCCCTCTCGTCCTTGGTCAGGCCCATCAGCGAAGACCAGAAGCCGGTCTTCGCGTGCTTTCCGGCGCCCACGAGGACGTTGTCCAGCACGGTCATCCGGTCGAACAGGCCGAGTTCCTGGAGGCTGCGGGCGATGCCGTGCCCGGCGAGGTGATGCGGGCGCAGCCGCCGCAGTTCGGTGTCGCGCCAGGTCAGCGTGCCGGTGTCCGGGCGGACGAAGCCGCACGCCACGTTGAAGAGGGTGGTCTTGCCGGCCCCGTTCGGCCCGATCACACCGAGCACCTGGCCCGGGGCGACGGTCAGGGAGACGTCGGACAGCGCCACGAGACCACCGAAGGTCACCGAAACGCCGGACATCTCGAAGGTCGAAAGGGTCACGCAGGAACTCCCAACGGCAAGGGGACGGGGTGGAAATCAGGTCCCGGCGCGAACGCGCCGGGACCTGAGGCGCTCACGCGTGCGGACAGGTGTCGCGGTAGTCGCTGATCGCGCGATCGTCCGGGGCGGGGCAGAGGAACTGCTCGTAGCGGGTGTCGTTGTCCACGAACCGCTTCAGCCACGAGATCGTGTACTTGGCCATGGTCGTGTTCGCCGTGTTCGGGAAGAAATGGCTCGCGTTGTCCAGCTCCATGTAGGCCTTCTCCGCCGAGGTCGGAATGGAGGTGTAGAACGGGATCGAGTGCGACGCCACCGGCGCGACCGTGTCGGATTCGCCGCCGATGACGAAGGTCGGCACTCGCAGCGACGACCACGACTTCTGCGTGTTCCACGGCGCGAGCGGGACGGCGGCCTGCAGCGACGGCCGGTCCTGTGCCGCTTCGAGCGATCCGCCGCCGCCCATCGAGTGCCCGGCGACCGCCAGGCGCGAGGTGTCGATGCGGGAGCGGACGGTGCTGCGCTGGGTCAGGTAGTCGAGCGCGGCCAGCAGCTGGTCACCTCGGCTGGCCGGCTGGTCGTAGATCGTGTTGGTGTCGATGGTGAACACCACGAAGCCCTGCGACGCCAGACGCGGGCCGATCCAGGCGATGCTCGACTGGGTCGCGGTGAACCCCGGCGAGACGGCGACCGCGCCGAACGTGCCCTGCGCGGTGCTCGTGGGGTAGTAGATGGTGCCGCCGCCGAAACCGGTGACGGACAGACTCGACACCGATGTCTGCGACACCGCGAACGAGCCGCGAGAGGCTTCGATGCTGCTTTCGGTCGGGTCCGGGCCCCGTTCGTAGGGGTTCTCGGCGGCGTAGGCCGCTGGAGCGATAGCGAGTGCCGCGACGGTCGCCAGTCCACAAAGGATCCGGGTCGTACTACGCATGGTGCCCTCTCCGTTCGCCATTGAACACAGTCCGTGGTGATGGACTGTGACAAACGGACGCAACGGACTGCATCGGTGAAATCGCCAGTCTTCGCCCGCGGCCTCTTCCGGACCGGCCCACGCCCGTACGATCGGCGATCGTGAACCCCTCAGCCGAGGAAATCGTCCGCACGGCGGCGCGGTGGATCGATCGCGGTACCCGCGTCGACACCTCCGCCTTCGCCCAGGAGATCGGCATCTCCCGCAGCACCCTGTTCCGTCGCGTCGGCAACCGGGAAGACCTGCTCGGTGATGCCCTCTATTACCTGTCCGAGCGCACCCTGACGGCCGCCGCGCGCACCTGGGAGCGCGATGAGGGCGACGTGGTGCGCAACGCGGCCGGCGAACTGCGCTGTCTCTCGATCATGCGCGAGTACCGATCGGTCCTGGCGGCGAGCGCCGGGTTCCGCCGCTTCCTCGACGACGAGCCGGTGCTCGCGATCCGGCTGCTCACCGACCCGGACGGGCGTGTCCAGCCGAGGGTGATCGCGGCGCATGTCGAGTTGCTTCGCCGCGACGTCGACGACGGCGGTTTCGTGCCCGCGGTGGGCCTGGACAGCCTCTGTTACGCGATCGTCCGTCTGGGGGAGGCGTTCCTCTATTCGGACGTCCTCGCGTCCCGGACGCCTGATCTGGACGCGGCGTCGACGCTGCTCGGGGCCCTCGTGGAAGGACGGGTGCCGAGCAGGATCTTGTGAAACACTTGCGCCTGGTGTTTCATCGAGGGGACTCGAGGAGGCACCGATGCCTGTCCTGGACGCCGTGTACCCGCTGCGGGGCAGGGACGACCTCTTCAGCGGGCTGCGGTCGGTCGCCGGGTACGCCGTGCTGGTCCGCGGCACGGAAGGACTCGGCAAGTCGGCCCTGCTCACCGAACTGCGGGGCATTCCCGGTGTCCGTGTCCTCGGCGTCAGAGGCCTGCGGGCCGAGCGCGCGCTGCCGTTCGGGGCGCTGGACCGGCTGTTCGGCGCCCCGGTCTCCGGTGGCGCGGAGGCCCATCGCAGGCTGAGTGAGATCCGAGAACCGGCGATCTGCTGGGTGGACGACGCTCAGTGGGTCGACGCGGAGTCCTTGGCGGCGCTGGGTTTCGCGGCGCGCAGGCTGTCCGGGTCGCCGGTCGGGATGGTGCTCGCGTCGCGGTCCGGCTCCGAGGAGTTCGAGTCCGTCGAGCTGACGCCGTTGACCGACGACGCGGCGGACCTGCTGTTGCGCGATCGCGGCGTACCCGCCGGGGTACGACCGCAGCTGGTCGAACTGGGCGGCGGGAACCCGGCCGATCTGGTCGCGCTGGCCGCCTCGCTCACGCCCGCGCAGGCGGCGGGGCGGGAGCCGGTGTCGCCGGTCCTGCGCGACCGTCTGCCCCGGTACGCGGCCGAACTCGGCGCGATGCCTTTCGCCGAACGCGTCCGGCATCTGGCTTCCTGTATGGACATTTCCGCGAGCAAGGCGACCTGGTACGCCGCGGCGTCACCGGAAGACCGCAGGGCGGCGCACGCGCATCTGGCCTCTGTCGGGGAAGGCCCGGATGTCCTCTGGCATCGCGCGATGGCCACCGCCACGCCGTCCACGTCGCTGGCCGACGAACTCGCCGCGGCGCCGGCGGCGGATCACGCGATCTCGGCGCGGCAGCTCGAACGCGCGGCCGCCCTGACCGCCGATCCGTCCGTGCGGGCGAGCCGGCTGCTGGCCGCCGCCGACGCAGCCTGGCAGGCGGGCAGACCGGGGTGGGCGCGGCTGCTGCTGTCGCGAGTGGACGCCGAACCCGGCGCGGTGGCGTTGCTGCACGGCGAGATCGAACTGCGCGACGGCGATCCCGCCGTCGCCACCCACGAACTGGGCACGGCGGCGGAACTGCTGCCCGATCCCGCCGCCGCGCTCCTGCTGGCCGGTGAGGCACGCCGGCTAGGTGGCGACTTGAGCGGATACCGGGGGCTGGCGAGGACGGTCCCCGCCGGAGACGGTCTCGTGTCCGCGCACTTCAGTGGTCTCGCGTCGGTCTACGCCGGACGTCACGACGACGCCGTCGGCCCACTGGAGTACGCCGTCCACCGGGGGATGGCCGACGCCGACGTCGCCGGAGCGGTCTGGGCCGCCGAAGCCGCTTTCGCCCGGGGGCACGCCGAACGGGCGCACGAGTACTCGGCCGCCGCCGTCGGCCGCGCGCGGCTCGGCAGGCGGCACGCGGACCTGCCGTGGGCGCTGATCTACCTCTCGCTCTCGGCCATCGCGCTCGACCGCATCCCGTGTGCGCGAGCGGCGTCCCGCGACGGTCTGCGCGCACCCCACAACCTGCGGATGGAACATCTGACCCTGCTCGGGCTCGCCGCCGCGCTCCTCGGCGACCGGGTTCCCGAGCTGGACGAGGCGACCGAGGGGATCGCCGAACGCGGTCTCGGCAGGCCCGCCGCCGTCGCGGCGTGGGCGAACGCTTGTCTCGACCTGGCCGAAGACCGGCCGGACGACGCCCTCAGCAGACTCGAAGACCTCGCCTCGGGCGTTTCCGGCGACCAGCCGGTGATCCGCGTCCTCGCCACCCCGCAACTCGTCGAGGCCGCCGTGCTCGCCGGACGGCCCGACCGCGCGCGGACCGCGCTGGAGGTGTTCGACCGGTGGACGCGGGCCGGCGCGGAACCCTGCTGGCTCGCGCTGAGCCACCGCTGCCACGCGCTGACCGCGTCGGATCCCGTGGTGGCGGAACGACATTTCCGGCTGGCCATCGAGGCACACCAGCGGGCGGGCGGCGCGGTGGAACTCGCCCGGACCCGGTTCGCCTACGCCACCATGCTGCGCCGCCATCGGCGGACCAGGGACGCCCGCGATCAATTCCGCGACGCCTTGCGGGGCTTCGAAAACGTCGGCGCGACCCGGTTCGCCGACCGCGCCCGAGCCGGGTTGCGGGCGACCGGCGAGACCGTCTCCTCGACGCAACACTCGCTCGCCGGGCTCACCCCGCAACAGGACGCCATCACGCGGCTGGTCGCGGCGGGGGAGACCAACAAGGAGATCGCGCGCCGGCTGGTGATCAGCCACCGGACCGTCGATCACCACCTGCGCAACATCTTCACGGCCCTGGGTGTGCGTTCCCGTGTGGAACTCGCGCGCCGGGTCGCCGCAGGGGAGTGAATCCCGTTGGCCACGCCGCAATTCGGCATGGCTTAATGCCGGACGCGGGTGTCCGGCGTCTGAGCACGCGATCCTTTCCTTATCTCTCCCTGGCCCGGACCTGATGCCTGTCCGTAGTCGGCCGCTTGTGGCGGAACCACCCTTCAGTGGTAAATGCATCTTTTCATTGTCGCTTAGTAACTATTCAGGCCCCTTGTTCGCCCTTGGCGGTGTTATGGGATGATCTTGTTGTGGGAGAAGGGGTTCGGCCGTCGTATGACGAGCTGGCGGCGTTGGTTGCCGCGCAGGCGGTGGAACTCGCTCGTGCTCGTGAGGAGATCACTCAGCTGCGGGGCGAGGTTGCCGAGCTGAAGCGTCGTCTGGGGATGAATTCCGGCAACTCGTCGATGCCGCCGTCGTCGGACAGGTTCAGCAAGCCGGCGCCGAAGTCGCTGCGCGGAAAAACTGGCCGTAGGCGAGGAAAGCAGCCGGGAGCGCCGGGGGCAAGCCTGTCCATGGTGGACGATCCGGATCGGATGGTTGATCACGTGCCGTCCTCCTGCGACGGCTGTGGGGCGGTGCTGCGCCGATGCGACAAGGTCGGCGTGGCGTCGCGTCGGCAGGTGATCGATCTACCGGAAGTGCGCCCGTCGGTGACCGAGCATCGCCTACACCGGCGGCGTTGTACCGGTTGCCGTCAGGTGACCACGGCGATCGGGCCCCGCGAAGCGACCGCGCCGGTATGTTACGGGCCGAACGTGACCGCGTTGGCGACGTATCTGTTGACCTATCAGCACATTCCGGTTTCCCGGACCGCCCAGTTGCTGGGTGATCTGATGGGTCTTCCGGTCTCGACCGGGTGGGTCGCGGGAGTCCTCACACCCGTCGCGGCCGAACTGGCCGGGTTCGAGCGGCAGGTCGCGGACGCGTTACGGGCGGCGCCGGTGGCACATTTCGACGAGACCGGTATCCGGGTCGAGGCCAAGACCTGGTGGCTGCACACCGCCTGCACCCAGACCCTCACCGCTTACTTCGCCCACAAACTACGCGGCACCGAAGCGCTGGACGAATTCGGGATCCTGCCACGATTCCGGGGTGTCGCGGTCCACGACGGCTGGAAACCGTATCAGTACTACGGTCCCACTCACGCCCGCTGCAACGCCCACCACCTGCGCGAGCTGGTCGCGGCCGGCGAAGAACACCCCGAACACACGTGGCCGGCGATCGCCATCAAGACCCTGGAAAAACTCAACACCGCAGCCCACATCGCACGCGACGCCGGACTGACCGCCATCCCACCCTCCATCGCGGACCCCCTGCTCTCACGATTCAGTCGCACCGTCAACGTCGGCCTGTTCCTGCACCCGCCCGAAAAAGGCCATCACAGCAAAGCCCGCCGCCTACTGGTACGTCTGCGCGACTACCAGCACGACGTGCTGCGCTTTGCACGCGACCTCACCGTCCCGTTCACCAACAACCAAGCCGAACGCGACCTACGCATGATCAAAGCCCAAATGAAGATCTCCGGCGGCTGGCGCACCCGACACGGCGCCCACACCTGGCTCCGCGTCCGCGCCTACATCTCCACCCTCCGCAAAAACCACATCCACATCCTCACCGCACTCCGCGACGCCATCACCGGAAACCCCTGGCTACCAACAAACATCGAAATAGCCTGAACAGTTACTTCGCCTAAAATTACGAACACATGTTCGACAGGTTTTGGTATTCTTGGAGTGTGTCCGAGACGACGTTCCTCCCCGAGTTGCCGCAGGAGTTGTGGCGCGCAGGCAAGCTGGAGCTTGCCCACGGCGTGCAGCAGTTCCTACAGCTGATGCGGGTCGCGTCGGCTGGTCTGGGCCGGTATCTGGCGGAGATCGAATCTCGTGGCGCGAAAGACTTGTATGGGTATGGGACGACGTTGGCGTGGTTCGCCGATATCGCTGGTTTGTCTCAGGCTGAGGCGCGGCCGTATGTGAATCAGGCCATCGATTTGAATCCCACGCGAGCCTTGGATGGGCGTGAGGTTCCCGCGTTCGCTCCCGCGACGGCTGTGGCGGCGGCCGAGGGTGCGATCGGGCAGGAGCGGATCAAGCAGGTCCTGGGGATCTTGAAGGAGATCCCGGCTGAGGTGTCTGTCGAAGCTCGGGAGCGCACGGAGAAGACCCTCGTCGACCTGGCTCGGGACGCGGGCCCCAGTGAAGTTTCGGAACTGGGGAGCACCCTGCTGGGCTTGCTGGATCCCGACGGTGCCGAGCCGAAGGATCCCGAACCCGCCGAACCGCGTCGTGAACTGACCGTGGAACGCCGCAAAGACGGGTTCTGGAAGATCAAAGGCCTCCTCGACGACGAACTCGGGGCCCGGACCGCGGCCGCGATCGAGGCTTATGCGAAGCCTCGCCCGGCCGACGAGTTCGGCCAAGCCGATTGGCGCACCAAGGCAGAGCGCCAGGGTGACGCGTGGGCCGAACTGCTGGATCTCGCGATCGCCTGCCCGGACCAGCCCGGCACCAGCGGCTACCGGACCCTGATTCACGTCACCGTCGGTCTCGACGAACTCAAAACCGGGCTCGGCAAGGCTTGTCTGGACTTCGTCGGGACGATGACCGCTCGAGAAGCGCGGATGGCGGCGTGCGACTGCTTAATGCTGCCGGTGGTGCTTAACGCTGCTGGTGAGCCTCTCGATGTCGGGCGGCTCAGGCGGTTCGTCACACCCGGCCAGCGGCGGGCGTTGAACATCCGGGACGGCGGCTGTGCGTTTCCGGGCTGTCATAGGCGGCCGAAGAACTGTCACGCACACCATATTCATCACTGGGCAGACGGCGGACGGACCGATCTCCGGAACCTGGTCCTGCTGTGCGGGTTTCATCACCGGCTGATCCATCACGGTGAGTGGGAAGTCCGGATGGCGGCCGATGGGTTACCGGAGTTCATTCCACCCCAGTACCGGGATCCGCTACGAAGTCCCCGGCGCAACACGCTTCATCGCGCCGCAGCCTGACCCGAAGAGCCCGCCAGCCACCGGCGACGGGCCCTTCGGCATGCCCACTGCTCTATTGGGGAGGCGTGTCCTGCGCCCGGTCTCATGGCCCCTGTCGCACCACTACTAGCTGTACAGACCTGTGAGGTTAGGGACGCGGCTGGCGGGTGGTTGGCCGTTGAGCGCGGTGTGGCCGCGGTGGTGATTGTAGGTGTGTAGCCATCGTGGGTAGGCGTTGCGGCGTTCTGTCTCGCTGGTGTAGGGCTGGGCGTAGGCCCATTCGTCGAGCAGGGAGCGGTTGAACCGTTCGACTTTGCCGTTGGTTTGTGGCCGGTAGGGGCGGGTGCGTTTGTAGGTGATGCCCGCGTCGCGCAGCGTGTCGCGCCAGAAGTGGGATTTGTAGCATGCGCCGTTGTCGGTGAGCAGTTGCTGGACGGTGATTCCGTTGCCGGCGAAGAAGGTCTGCGCTCGTTGCCAGAACGCGGCCGCGGTGTCTTTCTTCTCGTCGGGCAGGATTTCGCTGTAGGCCAGGCGGGAATGGTCGTCGACGGCGTTGTGCAGGTAGCTGTAGCCGACATGGCTGTTGCCGTTACCGTCCAAGGTTTTGCCTGGTGTGCGGGTCCGGTGTCGCTGCCCGGCTTGGCGGCCGGTGATCCGGTGCCCGCCTCCGTCGGGAATGTTGCCCAGTTTCTTGATGTCGACGTGGATCAGGTCACCGGGGCGGCGTGTTCTTAGCGACGGACCGACCGGCCGGTGGCCCGGTCCAGGTGCGCGAGCCGTGCCATGCCATAACGGCGCAGGACGGCGTGCACCGTGGACGGGTTCAGGCCGAGCAGATAGGCGATCCGGGCCGGCCCCACCGGCGCAGGACGCGGACCTTGATGATCCGCCGCTCGGTCCGGGTCGGGGTCCGCGACGGACTGTGACGGGGACGAGACGAGCGATCGGCCATGGCGGCTCCGCCGTGGACACCGCGACCTGGAACCGTTCCGCCGCCCGCCGCAACGGCCACCGGTCATCCACGACACACCGAGCCAGCCACAACCTCCCGGCAGGGGTCAAGGGTGCGTAGCGTGAATCACCAAGATCATCCGATCCCGTGTCGCCCGTACCCAACCTCCATGGTCAACACAACTAGCCCCTCGACCTACCGCGACCCGGCAGCTGACTGCGGTCCTCCCGGGAATATCAGGCCGCCGGCAGGAGTCTTGCTGTGTATGGACTTCGGGATCGCGACGGCAGTGACCGACGAGGGAATCCGCCCACATGTGCTGGGGGCGGCCATGGAGGAGAAGGGTTTCGACTCCCTCTACCTCCCCGAACATTCGCATATACCGGTGAGCAGGGAGTCGCCGTATCCCGGTGGCGAACTGCCGCGCGGGGCCCTGCGTAACCTCGACCCGTTCATCGCGCTGACGGCGGTCGCGACGGTGACCTCGACTCTCCGGCTCGGCACCGCGGTCGCCCTGATGATCCAGCGCGACCTGTTCTACACCGCCAAGGAGATCGCCAGCCTCGACCTGCTCTCGAACGGGCGAGTCGCGTTCGGCGTCGGGGCCGGGTGGAACATCGAGGAGATGCGCAACCACGGCGTCGATCCCCGGACCCGGGGAGCCTTGCTGACCGAGCAACTGCGGGCGCTCAAGGAGATCTGGACGAAGGACGAGGCCGAGTTCCACGGAAAGCACGTCGACTTCGACCCGGTCTACGCCTGGCCGAAGCCGGTGCGCAAACCGCATCCGCCGATCTACGTCGCAGGTCAGGGCCCGGCGAGTCTGAAGCGGCTCGCGGAGCACGCGGACGGCTGGCTGCCGCATTCCGGGACCCCGCCCGCCGAACTGCGCCGCGTCCGTTCCTGGCTCGCCGACAACGGCCGCACCGATATCTGGATCAGCGTTTTCGGCGCCCCGGCCGACCCCGGGCTGCTTCAGAGCCTTGCCGATGCCGGGGTCGACGAAGTCTCCCTGATGCTGCCGACGCTGCCGGAGGCCGAGACGCTGGAACGCCTCGACGAGCTGGCGAAGGTCATCGAACCCCTTCGGGCCTAACAGCGTTCGTGAGTGGTAAGGACGGTTCTAACCGTCCTTACCACTCACGAGGTCACGTCACGGGCAGGCGAGCACCGGGGCCTGCGGACGGCCTCCGCCGTGCAGGTCGCCCAGCGGAACCCTGGCCAGGCCGAGGATCGCCTGTGCGGTCGCACGCGGGGCGGTCGAGGGGTTCAGTCCGGTGGCGTCGTAGGCGATCGCGCCGCGGTCCGCCGTCGCGCCGGCGCAGCCGGTTTGCAGCGACCGCAGGAATTCGCGGGCCTTGACCGCGGCGGCGGGACGGTGACCCGCCAGCGCTTGGGCGGCGAGGCCGGTGCTGTTGGCGTTCGGCGCGTTCGTGCCGACGCCGAAGCCGCCGTTCGCGTGCTGCTTGGTGACCAGCCAGGCGGTGCCTTCCGCGGCGTTCGCCGTGTCACCGGTGGCGCGCAACGCCTGCACGACCGTCGCGGTCGAGTCGACGTCGCTCGTGCAGGTCGCTTCGCCGAAGTTCAGCGGGAAACCGCCGTCCGCGCACTGGCTGCCGGCCAGGAACGTCACGGCCGACGCGGGGGCGCCCGCCGGGGTGCGGTCGAGTGCCAGCAAGGCGAGCGACTGGGAGAAGGCGTTGGAGTAGTCGCCGAAATCGGATCGGTCGGAGAACCGGCCGGACGGGGCGAGCAGCGAGAGCAGCCCGGCCTTCAGGTCCACGCCGCCGAACGACGCCGGGTTCTTGCCCCGGATCTGCGCGGCCAGCATCAGCTTGGCGTGCGCGCCCGCGTAGGCCTCGTTGCCGCTGCCGACGTAACCGGAGGTGATCTCCGGCTTCGCCAGCCACGCGATCGCCTTGCCCGCGTTGGTGTCCGACACCCCGGCGGCGGCGAACGCGAAGACGGCGTCGATCGTCAAACCCTGGTCGGGGAACTTCTCGCCGCCGAAATCGGCTTCGAACCGTTCACCGTCGGTCAGCTGCCTGGCGAGCCAGCCCGCGGCCGCGTCGCCCTTGTTGGGGGTGGCGGCGGTCGCCGCCGGAGCGGCGACCAGTCCGATGCCGCACAGCATGGCGACAGCGAAGACCAAACGTCTCATGAGAACCCTTTCCCGCACTTCCACGACAGGACTCGGTGTGACACCGCGCGACATGGGTGACCGGGCTCGCCTGGAAGGCATACCGTTGCGGGACAGCGCCGGATTCTCACCGGACTTCCCCCACGACCGCGCTGAATCGGACGGACCGAAGACTCTCATCCCGGTCGGCCCCGCGGTACCGCCGGGCCCGCCGGTGACGGTGTGATCCTGGCAACCGACCTGCTCAGCGGTGCCTGCCGCGGGTAATCGGGTGTTAACCTCGGCGGGCTCGACAACTGAACATCACCGCCCGTGACGGGGAAGCCGGTCGAAATCCGGCGCTGTCGCGCAACCGTGGGCCCTTCACCAGGGCGAGCCGGGGTACCGAACGGGCGGACGCACGAACCAGAAGTCCGAACCACTGTCGCGATAAGCAGGGGTGACCGCGGCGTCCCGCGCCTGTCCTCCTCATGCCGTTAGGAGGAGTGCATGCGCCGCGGGTACCTGGCCGCCCTGGTGTTCGCCGTCAGCGTCGGCGTGGTCGCCGCCCTGCTCACCGGCACGGCGACCGCCGCGAGCGACCGCGACGCGGCGCAGGCGAACTCCCGCTGGCTCGCGACCAAGCTCAAGCCGGACGGCACGATCGAGAACCCCAACGGCGGTGACCTGCCCGATCACGGCCTGATGCTCGACGTCGTGTTCGCGATGTACGCCGCGGGCGAGGGGGCGCGCGCCGAGCCGATCGTGAAGTTCCTCGACGAGCAGGGGCACGCCACCGACTACTTCACCTGGGACGGGCTGGTCCCCGGCGCCGGATACGACAAGGTCATCGTCGGCGGCGCCATGGCCAAGACCCTGGTCGCCGCGCAGATCTCCGGCCGGAACCCCCGGAACTTCGACGGCTACGACCTGGTCGCCGAGACCCAGGGCGCGATCATGCGCAAGGGTCCCGACGTCGGCCGGGTCAGCGACTACTCGAAGGACCCCGAGCTCGCCGATTCCGTCAGCAACAACGCGAACATGTTCGGCCAGGCGCTCGGCGTCATCGGCCTCGCGGCGGCGGGGGAGAACGACCGGCTCGCCATCGACAAGCTGGTGACCCAGCAGTGTTCCGAGGGTTACTTCCGCATCTTCTTCGGCTACGTCAAGACGACCGAGACCGGCGACCACGTCACGCCGAACGGCTACAAGATCTCGACCTGCGACGAGGGCAAGCCGCTCGACCAGTCCCCGTCGGACGGCGATGCCACCGGCCTCGCGCTTTCGGCGATGCTGGCCGCGAAGAAGGCGGGTGCGACCGGACTCGACGCGCCCATCGCCAAGACCGTCTCCTGGCTCGTCGGGAACCAGAGTCCGGGTGGCGGCTGGGGTGGCGGCGTCGGCACCGAGGCGCCGAACACCAACAGCACCGGCCTGATCGTCCAGGCGCTCGCCGACGCCGGAGGCGCGGACGCGGCGGTGGATCGCGGCGTCCGGTTCCTCAAGTCCGCGCAGGCGAACGCCGCCGCCGACTCCGGCAACCGGCTCGCGGGTGATCTCGGCGCGATCGCCTACAACCCGGCGTCCTACGAAGCCGCGCGTGTCAACGGGATCAGCGGGCTCGACACATGGATCCGCGCCGGCGCCCAGGCTTCGCTCGGGTTGTCCCAAGCGTCGTTCTACGCGCTCGCGAAGGGCGAGAAGCCGCCGACCAGCAGCGCGACACCGACCAGTTCGGAATCCCCAACCTCTACGTCGACCCCGTCCGAGACGGGCACGCCGACCTCCACCACGAGCGACCCGGCGACGACCACCACAACCACCACGACCACCACAACGACCACGACGTCGGTGACGCCGACGCCGGAACCGTCTACGTCGGCCTCGACCAGCCCTCCCGCGCCGAGCACGGTCACCGTCACGAACACGCCGCCGCCCGCGGCCAAGCCGGAGACCAATCCCGCGCCGAAGCCCAACGCGCCGAAGACCAGCACGCCGAAGCCCAAGAAGGCGACCGTGCCGAAGGCGTCCACCGGCGCCAGGGTCGCGCCGCCGACGACGATCGCGGCCCCGGTCGCGATCCCGGGCACGGCGACCCCGGCCTCCCGCCTGGGCGCGTACCTGACGAACCGGCTGGTCGGCGGTGACCACGTCGAGGTCACCGAGGACGGCAAGACCTACGTCGACTACGACGCAACCGCGGATCTCGTGCTCGCGCTGCGGGCGTTGGACGAGCAGCCGGACACCGTCGCCCGCGCGTCGAAGTTCCTGCTCACGCCGGAAGCCGTGCGGGCCTACGCCCACGGCGCCCCGTACGAGCAGGGCGGCGCGTCCTACGCCGAACCGCTCGCGAAGCTGGTGCTTGTCGCCGAGTTCGCGAAGGCGGACGACGTCGTCGGATCGTTGCGGGCGGATCTGGTGAAGCTTCGTGGCCAGGACGGCAAGTTCGTCGACACCGGTTCCTTCGCCGACGCCGACGAGACCGTCGAGCGGCACGCGTGGGCGGTGCTCGCGACCGCCGCGGACCCCGGCCCCGCGATCGAACTGCTGCTCTCGCGCCAGTGCGCCGACGGCACCTTCCCGAAGCACCTCGACACCGTGGAATGCGGGTCCGGCGACTTGGGGGCGACGGCCGCGGCCGTGACCGCGCTGGGCGTCCGTCCGCACACCGACGCGGCACCGGCGACC
>NZ_JACBXD010000092.1 GCF_013870525.1 Amycolatopsis pittospori | reverse complement strand
GGCTGGGACTGCTGCCCGGCGTCGTCCACGTCCCCATGCCTGCCGCGATGCTGGACCCCGCGACCTTCGCCGAGGACCGTTTCCATCCCGGTCCCGAGGGCTACCGGCGTTGGGCCGAGCAGCTCGCGGACGCGAGCCGACAACTACTCAGAGACACGGGTCGTCCGGAAAACCGCTGATCAGGTCACCCGAGTGCCACAGTTCAAGAAATTTCTCCGAAAAAACTGGCTCTCCGTGTATCTGGTGGCAGCCTCGTTGCGTCCTATGGAGCAGTCGAGGAAATGAGGGACACCCGATGACGACCGAGACCAACACCGCACCCGTCAACGACGAGGCCACGGCCACTGAGGACCTCGAAGAAACGCCGAAGCCGGGTCCGATCACGGCTCCGGTCCCGCCCCGTCCCGGCACCAGCCCGGACGGCAACTGGGACCCGCACGGCACCAAGCCGCCGGTGAACTGACCGAAACCTGGTTCGACCTGCACAGACAGGTGATGTCCGGAAGCCGAGGGGGCCTCCGGTCATCACCTCCGGGTGCTCCTTCGGGGGAGGGGGACGCCCGGACGCGGGCCCGTTGGGGAGCGGGCCCGGGGGGAGGGAAAAAAGGACCGGCCGGTGCGCAGTCCACACCTACTCGCGCCGGCCGGTGCCTTTGCTCTTCCGCGCACGATCGAGGGGACGCCCGAATCCGACGAAAAAGTTAGTGACTTGATGTATCCCAGAGCCTCTAGCACGCTCCTTCTCCCCGAAGGGCCCGCGATACTGCCAGCGCCGACACGAAGACACGTCCGAAGTGGGGCAGATACGGTGACCGACGTGCAAACGACCGAGGTAGACCCGCCATGGGAAGGCCTGACCGGTGCCGACCTGCATGCCGCCTGCATGCAAGCGGCGCGGGCCGGTGACCGCCTGGCGATGGACAGACTTGTGCACGAGCTGACCCCGCTCGTGTGGCATGTCGCGCGTGCGAACGGGCTCGATCGCCTGACCGCCGAGGACGTAGTCCAGACGGTGTGGCTCGCCCTGTTCAGTCAGCTCGACAAGCTTCGTGACCCCAAGGCGCTCGCCGCGTGGCTGATCACCACGACCCGGCGCGAGGCACAGCACCCCTTCGGCCGCCGCGCTCAGCCCGTACCGCTGACCGACGAGCTGGCCGAAAGCATGGAGAGCACCCACCCGGCTCCCGAGGAGGAAGCCGTCCGCGCCGACCGGGATCGCCGGGTCTGGCGCGCCTTCCTCCGGCTGCCGCACCGCTGTCAGCAGCTCCTTCGGCTGACCGTGCTCGCCGGGCGGGCCGAATACCAACTGGTCGCCGAAGCACTCCGCATGCCGCGCGGCAGTGTCGGACCGACCAGGGGCCGTTGCCTCGATTCGATGCGCGACCTGCTGGCCCACGAAGGGGGAAGCCGATGAACGACCTCGGGACGCCGGGGGAGATGACCTCCCCGGGCGATGAGGCCTTGCTCGCCGATATTGGGCGCTTCATGGACGAATTGGACCCGCCACCGGGAGATCTGGTGCAGCGGGTTCAGTTCGCGCTCGCGCTCGAAAACCTCGACGTCGAGGTCGCCCGCTGGGAACGGATGGACGCGACCGCGGGCGTCCGCGGCAGCGACACCGGCACGATCACCTTCACGGTCAGCGACCTGACCGTGATGATCAACCTGACCAAGATCGGCAAGAAACACCGGATCGACGGCTGGCTCGTGCCCGCCGGCGAATACGGGGTGGAGGTCCGCGTAGCCGAACACGGGACGAGTTCCACCACCGCCGACGAAGGCGGCCGGTTCGTACTGGACAACGTTCCACAGGGGACGACCCAGATCGTGATCCACCTCGGCGACGTGACATGCAGGCGGACCGTCGTCACCCCGACCGTGGTGCTCTAACCGGACGGCTGTTCCGTTATGCGGCGTGGGTGTGCTCCCATAGTGCGTGTGCCCGCGCCGTCTCCTGCTGTCGTCGATCCGGTAGCCGACGAGGCGGCCGAACTCCATCGCCAGGCGAGGGCGGCTGCCTCGGATCATGGGCTCCACCGGACGATCCGCCTGCTTCGCCGTGGCCTCGCCCTGCTTGGCCCCGTCGACGTGGAATTGGTCTCCCGGCTGGAGATCCGCGTCCGGATCCTGATCAGCCTCGCCGCGTCCGAAGCGGAGATCACGTCCCAAGAGGACGGCGTCGCGCGGCTGGACGAGGCGGAACGCAACCGTTTGCTGCTGCCGGACGGCGACGTTCGGGATGAGCTGAGGTTCGTCGTCGGGCTCCAGCGCGCCGTAGTGCTGATGCGGGCCGGACGGCTTGAGGAGTCGTTGGCGCTCAACAACGCGTTCCTGCCGGGCCTCGCCGCCGAAGCCGAGAAGTACAGCGTGGTCTTGACGCGCTCGCTGGTGAACCGAGCGTGGCTGCATTTAGAGATGAACAACCCGGACGAGGCGTATCAGGACCTCGTCGAGGCGCTGGATCTCGCGGTCGAGCACGGGCACCGGATGCTGGAGGGGAAGATCCAGCACAACCTGGGTGATCACGCCCAGTTGCTCGGCGACATCCCGGAAGCCCTGCGGCACTACGAACAGGCCGCCGCGATCTTCGTGACCGACGGTTCCGGTTCGCTGCCGCTTGTCCGGCTCGATCAGGCGAAAGCCCTGCTCACCGCGGGTCTCGCCGAAGAGGCGGCGCGGCATCTCGATGACGCCATCCCGGAACTTCGGCGCAACGGCGCCGTCCACCTCGTCGCCGAGGCCGAGGTCGCCAGGGCCGGTGCCGCCATCCTGGAGCACGACTACGCGCTGGCGAAAAAACTCGCGGGGGCGGCGCGACGAAGTTTCCTGCGGCGTGGCAAGGGACGCTGGGCGGAGATCGCGGCGTTGACCCAGCTTCGCGCGGACGCGGTGAAGCTCTTGGCGGACCGGGAAAAGAAACCTTCGGCGAAACTGCCCGAGCAGTTGGCCGACCTCGCCGTCCGGCTGGCCGAACTCGGCCTCCGCGACGAAGCGGGCGCGGCCAGGATGTTCGCGGTCCGGCTGCTGATCCGCCGTGACGAGACGGCCGTCGCGCAGGAAATCCTGGCGCAGGTGCCGAAACCGCGGCAGACCACGCCGATCGACCACCGGATGCTGCTGCGGCTGTGCCGCGCGGAACTCGCGGTGGCGTCCCATCGGCCGCGTTCGGCGCTCGCCCAGGCGCGCGCGGGTTTGGCGGAACTCGGGCAGATCCGGGACCGGATGGGCGGGCTCGATCTCGTCTGCGGAACGGCCGCGCACGGCGAGGAGCTGGGCAAACTGGCGCTGACGCTGGTGCTCAAGAAGGCCAGGCGCAGCGGAGCCGGCGCGAAGAGCCTGTTCGCGTGGCTGGAACGCACACGCGCGCAGGTGTACCGCTACGAACCGCTCCCGATCATCGAAGACCCCGCGCTCGCCCGGCACATCAACGAAATGCGGCACGTGCAGGGGACGATCCAGGCGCGGCGGCTGTCCGGCGAACCGGTCGGGAAACTCGAGGAGCGCTACGACCGGCTGCAGCAGGAGGCGACCCGGCTCGGCTGGTACACCAGCCAATGGGGTCGTCCGCGCCCGGTCTCGTCGCCCGAAGAAGTCGTCGAGCAACTCGGGGATCGGGTGCTGGTCAGCCTGATGGGTTACCGCGACACGTTGTACGCGGTGGTCGTCGACCGGGGGCGTTTCCAGTTGCTGAAGCTGGGGCCGCTCGCGGAGATCGTCGAGACCGCGCGGCAGTTGCACGCGGACCTCGACGCGCTGGCCCCGGACAACCTGCCCGCGCCGTTGGTCGAGGTCGTCACCGGATCGGCGCGGCGTCGAGCGGACAAACTGGACAAACTGATTTCTGCGTCGCTGGCGAAGACGCTGGAGAACCGCGAGCTGATCATCGTCCCGATCGGTTCGCTGTACGCGCTGCCGTGGGGTGCTTTGCCGTCGTTGCACGGACATCCGGTGTCGATCGCGCCGTCGGCGACCGCGTGGGTGACCGCGTCCGGACGCCGGAGCGTGGGGCCGGTCCTGCTCGCCGGCGGGCCCGGGGTGCCGGGTTCGGTCGGTGAGGTGCGGAACCTGCGCGCGGTGTACCCGCAGGCCCAGCTCGTCGACGGGAAGGACGCGACCAGCGAGGCCGTACTGTCCGCTTTGGAGGGTTCCGGGATGGCGCACCTCGTCGCACACGGCGCGCACGAACCGGCGAACGCGTTGTTCTCGCGGCTCGAACTGGTCGGCGGCCCGCTGTACGCGCACGAAACCGCCCGGCTCGCGCATCCGCCGGAGCGGGTGGTGCTGGCCGCGTGCGAACTCGCGATGAGCCACATCCGGCCCGGTGAAGAAGCGCTCGGTTTCGCCGGGACGCTGCTCGCGAGCGGTTCGCGGACGGTCATCGGCGCGATCGCGCGGGTCGGCGACAAGGCCGCCGCCGACGCGATGGCCGATCTGCACCGGAGGCTGGCTTCGGGGACCGCGCCCGCCTTGGCACTCGCCGAGGCGACCGCCGCGGACCCGCTGCGGCGACCGTTCCTCTGCCTGGGCGCGGGCTAGGCCGGGTTATCGACCGGTAGGGCAAAGGTGGCGTAGGCCGGGGGCGTGGGTGGGTCCGTTCGCCGGGGTGGGCGCGTGTCTCGTGTGCTCGGGTCCGGATCTCGTGTGCTTGGAGACGTGACTCACGTGCTTGGTCACCGCACTGGGGGTTTACGGCTCCGAGCACGCGAGATCCGTCTTCCAGCACGCGAGTGCGCCGCGCGGGCGACCGCCTGGCCCGAGACACGCCACGTTCGCCTTACCCCTCGATAAAACTCAAGCTAGGCCCGTTCGGCGTGCTGCACCAGGCGCGTCGCGAGTAGTGAGACGACGGAGCGCAGGGCCGTGCGGACGGCGGCGCCGGTGCCGGGCAGCGGTTCGGTGAACTCGCCGGTCCAGCGCAGATCCGTGCCACCGGAAGCGTTCGGCGTGAAGGACACTTCGGCGCGGTAGTCCTTCAGGAGCTTGAGGCCAGCGAAGCCGTAGACGTGCTTTCGGTCCTGTTCGTATTCGAGGGTCTCTTCGTGGAGATACACCGGCCACAGGCCGACGGCGCGGACGGCGCCCACCGCGTCCTCACCGGGTTCCCGCGCCCAGCGCGAGTGGAACACCACCGGCTTCGCCCATTCCGACCAGCGGGAACCGTCGGCCTCCAGCGCGAACAGGGAAGCGGGCGAGGCGCTGCTCGTCCGGTTGATCTCGAAGGAGTACGTCTTGCCCATGTGGCGACGATAACCGCTCCCGTCGCCACGGATAAGTCAAGATAGGGGCGTGAGCACGACGCGTCGGGAGATCGCCGCACCACATTGGCTGGTGCAGCTGCTCCGCAGCACGCCGGTTCCCATCCCGTGGAACATGGTCGCCCGCGCCGTCCTCGCGCTCGCCGTGCCGCTGGCCGTCGGCTACGCGCTCGGCGACATCGGCGTCGGCGCGCTCATCTCCACCGGCGCGCTGCCCACCGTCCTTTCCGAATCCGCGGGCCCGTACCGCTACCGCGCCCGACGGCTCGGCGGCGCGACCGCGGCGGCCGCGCTCGGCTACTTCGCCGGGCTGATCACCGGCGGGATCCCGGCCGCGTCCATCCCGGTCGTCGTCGGGGTCGCGGCGGTGTCGGCGCTGATCAGCGCGGCCGGCAGCAACGCGTCGGTCGCCGGGCTGCAGATGTTCGTCTTCTGCGTACTCGGCACCGGCCAGCACGTCACCGGCCTGCGCGTCGAAATCCTCCTCGGCTACTTCTGCGTCGGCGCCGCGTGGAGCCTGCTCGTCGCGCTCGCCACCTGGACCTTCCGTGCCACCAGCCCCGAACGCAGCGCCGTCGCGCACGTCTACGTCGAACTCGCCGCGATGCTCTCCGCGACCGACGAGGCCACCTCCCGCGTCGCGCGCCACCAGCTCACGACCGCGATGAACACCGCGTACGACCGGCTGCTCACCGCGCGATCCTGGCTGTCGGGCCGCGACGCCACCTACCGTCAGCTGCTCAATCTCCTGTCCGCCAGCACCCCGGCCGTCGAGGCGTCCGTCGCGATGGTCAACGCCGGCCGCCATGCCCCGGACGACGTGATCGACCACTTCGTCGCGACGTCCGCCGCGGTGCTCGCGAACCAGCCGCTCCCGGAACCGCCGAAGCGGCCGGACGAAGACATCGACGCCGTCCTGGCCGCGCTCTACGCCGGGCTCATCCGGATCGGCAAAGGCGACAACCGGAAACGCCGCGAGGTCAAGCCGTGGCACAAACGGCTCCGCGATTGGGCGGGCTCGCTCATCTCCGGTCCGCTCACCTGGTTCGCCGCGCTCCGGCTGACCCTGTGCGTCGCGATCGCCGAAGTCGTCGCGCTGCTCGTCCCGTTCGAACGTTCCTACTGGATCACGCTCACCGTCGGCATCGTCCTCAAACCGGACTTCGGCTCGGTGTTCGGCCGCGCGGTGCTACGCGGGATCGGCACCGTGATCGGCGTCGGCATCGGCGCGGCCGTCCTCGCCGCGGGTGGCGAAGGCTGGCTGCTGGTTCTGCTGATCGCCGTCTTCGCGGGCGGCGTCGCGTTCGGCAAGGTCCGCAACTACGGGGTCCTCAGCGCCTTCGTGACGCCGCTGATCATCCTGCAGATGGACCTCGCCAGCACCGGGAGCTGGGACGTCGTGCTCGCGCGGCTCGTCGACACCGTCCTGGGCTGCGCGATCGTCCTGACTTTCGGGTACCTGCTCTGGCCGGGAAGCCGTCGTCCGCAGGTCGGCGGGCGGCTCGCCGACAGCCTCGACAGCCTGGTGGACTACGTCGACAAGGGACTCGTGCTCGCGCCGTCCGGCGAGGCGCGACTGGACCGCTCACGCGCCCGCCGCCGCGCCTACCGCGCGCTGGCCGACCTGCGGACCGCGTTCCAGCAGGTCGTCGTCGAACCCTCCGCCGCCGGACGGCAGGCCGTCGCCTGGTGGCCGGTGATCGCCGGACTCGAACGCGTCGCGGACGCCGTCACCGAAGTCGGTGTCACCCTCGGCCGCGGCGCCCCGGCACCGTCCGACGAAGACATCGCCCTGCTGACGGCCGCGCTCGCCGAACTCGCGGCCGCCGTCCGAGAGGAACGCGAGCCCGCCGAAATGCCGATGCCCGACAACGAACAGCTGTCCGGCGTCGTCGACCAGATCGGCGCCGCCTTCGACGCCGTGCGCGGCCCCGACCTCGTCGAACGCGCGCCGCTGCGACTGGTCCGGCGCTTCCTGCCGTATCACCGCCGCGCCTGAACCCTGGCCCCTCAGCCGAACCGGATGTGCTTGACGCTCGTCCACTTGCGACGGACGAAACCCCGCAGCGCGCCGTCCGTATTCGGTTCCAGCGTCAGCCCGGCCGACGCCGCGATCCGGTCGGCGACCTGGGCGACGGTGAGGCCGTCGGTGTGGATGTGCTCGCCGAACTCCGCGCCGCTCAACCGTTCCAGGCAGAGGTCGAGCTTCGACACCGCGAAGCTCTCGCGCTTCGGCGGCATCCCCTTCCTCCTGAGCAAATGGACGACATCGCGTTCGCTCAGCCGCCGCAACACGGTCTCGCGTTCGGCCAGCAACGCGAAATGCCGGACGTCGTGCCCTCGCTCGCGCAGCCTGCCGATGATCTCTTCGAAGTAGGGAGGTTCGACGAGCGTCATCGGCACGACCACCGCGCCGTCCTGCTTGCCGAGCACCAGGTCGAGCGTCTCGAACACGCCCTGCCGCCACGCGGGCAGATCCTGGAAATCGCCGCGCAGCCGCCTCGGCAGCATCCGTTGCAGGCCGAAACCGACGATCTCGGGATCGCTGAGGACGCTGCCGGGCAGGCGCCGGTGCAGTTCGTGCGCGGTCTGCGTCTTGCCACCGCCGAACGGGCCGTTGATCCAGACGAGCATGACCGCGACCCTAGCGAGAAGTACCACCCGTCCGGGGGAGGGCGAGCACCCAGTCGAACTAATGTTCGAGATGTCACGCATAATCGACGCATGCTCGACACTGGTGACACGATGCCGCCGGGGCCGCGTCACCTCCACATGGTCCGGCCCCACCAGCCCGTATGGGTCGACCTCACGGTGGCCTACCCCATCGGCGCGGTGAAGACCCGCCTGCCCGACGGCCTGGACCTGACGGTCGTCGTCCCCGGACTGCTGGGGATGTGGCGGGCGACGACGACGGGGCATTGGGTCGGCTGGGTGACCTTCCAGCTCGGTCCGGTCGGACGGGGCGGGACCACGCATTCGCAGTGGGTGCTCGCCGAGGCGCTGCGGCCACGCGAGGAGCGGAACGCTTGGTCGGGCAGCTTCCCCTACGAGCGGCGTCGATGATCGTCCCGCGTCGTGGACGTGGTTGACCGCATGCCGACCAGGGGACACTATGGCCAGGTGTCCACCATCTGGGAGTTCGCGCCGCACCGCTCACTGGGTGAAGGCGTCGCCGCTCTGCTCCTGCGCCGTGGACGGCTGGGCTCGCCGCCCGCGTAACCGCATTTCCCGCGAAGGCCATCCGTGAAGGTGGCCTGTTTTCGTCAACCCGGAAATCGGAAACCTTGGAGCCGGCATGTCCGTAGAGCTGCCCGACCGCGTCCGCATCCGCCCCGCGACCGTCCCCGACGGCGGGATCCTCGAAGGCCCGCGCTTGCTGCGGCGCCTGCCCGACGGCGTCGAAGAACGCCCCTACGAGCTCTTCACGCTGCGTCCGCTGGGGCGGGTGATCGGTGCCGAGATCGGTGGCGTCGACCTCGCCGAGCCGCTGACGCCCGCCCTCCACGCGGAGCTGAACCGCGCCCTGCTGGAGTGGAAGGTGCTGTTCTTCCGCGACCAGCGCATCACTTCGGCGCACCAGCGCGCGTTCGCCGCCAACTGGGGCGAACTGGAGACGAACCCGTTCATCCCGAAGGGCGAAACCGAGGACACCACCCGCTTCGCCCGTTCGGCGACCATGCCGGCGTTCGAGAACATCTGGCACGTGGACGTCACGTTCCGGCCCGCGCCGGCGCTCGGCTCGGTCCTGCGGCTGATCGAGGTCCCGCCGGTCGGCGGCGACACGATGTGGGCCGACATGGCCGCCGCCTACGACAACCTGCCCGAGGACATCCGTGAACGTATCGACGGGCTGACCGCGGTACACGACTTCATCCCCGGCTTCGACCGCTTCTCCGACCCGGAACTGCTGCTGCGGCATCAGGACGCCTTCCCGCCGGTCGAGCATCCGGTCGTCCGCACGCATCCGGAGACCGGGCGGCGCACCCTCTTCGTGAACCAGGCCTTCACGACACACATCGTCGGACTCGAACGCGAAGAGAGCGACAAGCTCCTGAGGTACCTCTTCAGTCGCGCGCACATCCCGGAGCTCCAGGTGCGCTTCGCCTGGCAGCCCGGCTCGGTGGCCTTCTGGGACAACCGCGCCACTCAGCACTACGCCGTCAACGACTACCACCCGTATCGGCGGGTGGCCGAACGTGTCGCCATCGTGGGTGACCGGCCGTTCTGATCACCCGGAAGAGGGCGTCCCCGCGACGGGTGATCAGCGCTCCCGGCCCGGGCGTGCACCCCGGAACCTGTGTGACGATGAGGTCATGGGCATCAACTTCGATGAATTGAAGAACAAGGCCACCGACGCTCTGCGCGAGCACAACGACAAGATCGAGGGCGGCCTCGACAAGGCCGCGGACTTCGCGAAGTCGAAGTTCTCCGGTCACGACTCCCAGATCGACTCCGGGGTCGACAAGGCGAAGGGCTTCATCAACAAGTACGACGACACCCCGGACGACCAGCCCCAGCAGCAGAACCAGCAGCCGCCGCAGGGCCAGTAACCCCCGGCATTTCGTCCTCTGAATGCGGTCCTTGCACGCGCAACTACCGCATCCAGAGGACGAAACGCGTCAGGAGACCTCGCCGAGCGCGGTGTCGCCGTCGATCGAAGTGATCCGGCCACCGCGCTCGCCGAGTGCGATCAGGCCGTCTCGCGCGTCCTGCGCCGTCAGATCGATCCGCACCCCGGCGCGTTCCGCGTCCTTGCTGGCCGCAAACGCTTGCGCGCCCTCGTGTCCGGCGTTGACCGTCACCGCGAGCCCGCCCGTCGACGCCAGCGAGCCCCGTGCGGCGCCCAGTCGCCCGAGCGCCTCGTCGACGATCGGCAGCAGCGCGTCCCGGTTCCCCTCGGTCATCGCCCGCACCAGCGACGGGCTCGACCCGGCCACCCGCGTGCCGTCCGTGTAGGACCCGGCCGCCAGCGACATCGCCAGCGGGCCGCCCTGCGCGCCGATCGTGGCCAGGATGGCCGCGAAGATATGCGGCAGATGCGAGATCCGCGCGACCGTCTCGTCGTGCGAGTCCGCCGGCAGCGGTACGACGTGCGCACCGACGTCCAGCACCAGCTGGGCGACCTCGGCCCACGCCTTCAGGTCGGTGTCGTGCTCGACGCCCAGCACCCACGCGGCCCCGCCGAACAACGCCGGGTTGCTCGCCTTCCAACCGGACTCCGCGGTGCCGGCCATCGGATGCCCGCCGACGAACTTCGCGTACGGCGTCCGCCGCCGGACGGAGTCCAGTACCGGGCCCTTCACGCTGGTGACGTCGGTGAGCACGCAGTGCCCGGCGACCCGCGAAACCGTCCGCAGCACGTCCTCGACCGCGGGCAGCGGCACCGCGAGCACGATCAGCGCGTCACGCTCCGCCGCCTTGCTCAGCGCGGCCTCGACCTGCGTGGTCACGTCGAAACCCGCTCTGCTCGCGGCGTCCGCGTCAGCCTCCGAGGTCGTCGCCCCGAACGTGGTGCGGCCGATCGAATTCGCTGCACGCAGCAGCGATCCGCCGATCAACCCGAGCCCGATCACGCATACGTCTCGCACAAGGGTTCATCCTGCCATCTGCGAGCCTCCACGTCAGAGAGCAGCGGCGAGGCGAGTTCCCTGATCGATGGCCCGCTTGGCGTCCAGCTCCGCCGCGACGTCGGCGCCGCCGATCAGATGCACCGGCAGCCCGGCCGCCCGCAGCCCGTCGGCGAGGTCGCGCACCGGCTCCTGTCCGGCGCAGACGACGACGGTGTCCACATCGAGCACACGCGGTTCGTCACCGACGGTGATGTGCAGGCCGTCGTCGTCGATCCGGTCGTAGGTGACGCCGGTGAGCTGTTCGACAGCCTTGGCCTTCAGTGCCGCCCGATGCACCCACCCGCTGGTCTTGCCCAGCCCCGCGCCGATACCGGACTTCTTGCGCTGCAGCAGGAAGACCTGCCGTGGTGACGGCTCGACCTTCCGCTCGGTCAGCCCGCCCGCCGCGTGCTCGGGATCGGTGACGCCCCATTCGGCCATCCACGCGTCCAGATCGAGCGCGGGGGAGGTGGTGTGCGTCAGGAATTCGCTGACGTCCACGCCGATCCCGCCCGCGCCGATCACCGCGACCTTGTCGCCGACCGGCTTCCCGTGTTTGACGACGTCCACATAGGACAGAACCTTGGCGTGGCCGATCCCGGGCAGCGACGGGACCCGCGGCGCCACACCGGTGGCCAGCACGACCTCGTCGAAACCGGCCTCGATGACGTCGTCGGCGGTCACGCGGGTCCCGAGATGGACCTTGACGCCGGTGACCTCCAGACGTCGCGTGTAGTACCGGATGGTCTCCGCGAACTCCTCCTTGCCGGGGATCTTGCGCGCGATCCCGAACTGGCCGCCGATCTCGTCGTCGGCCTCGAACAGTTCGACGGCGTGACCGCGTTCGGCGAGGCTGGTCGCGGCCGCGAGCCCGGCGGGACCGGCGCCGACGACGGCGACGCGTTTGGTCTTGCGGGTGGGCGAAAGGGTCAGCGTGGTCTCGTGTCCCGCGCGGGGATTCACCATGCAGGACACCAGTTTCCGCTTGAACGCGTGATCGAGGCAGGCCTGGTTGCAGGCGATGCAGGTGTTGATCTCGTCCTCGCGCCCCGTCTCCGCCTTGCGGATCCACTCCGGGTCGGCGAGGAACGGCCGCGCCATCGACACCAGGTCCGCGTCGCCGCCGGCCAGCGCCTCCTCGGCGACCTCCGGCATGTTGATGCGGTTCGACGTGACCACCGGGATCCCGACGTGCGGCTTGAGTTTCCCGGTCACCCAGGTGAAGGCCGCGCGCGGCACCGACGTCACGATCGTCGGCACCCGCGCCTCGTGCCAGCCGATGCCGGTGTTGATGATCGTCGCGCCCGCCTCTTCGACCTCCTTGGCCAAGGCGACGACGTCCTCCCAGCGCTGGCCGCCTTCGACGAGGTCCAACATGGACAGCCGGTAGATGATGATGAAGTCCTCGCCGACCGCCTCACGCGTGCGGCGCACGATCTCGACGGCGATCCTCCGGCGGTTTTCCGCGCTGCCGCCCCATTTGTCGGTACGCTTGTTGGTCCGCTCGGCGAGGAACTGGTTGATGAAGTAACCCTCGGAGCCCATGATCTCGACGCCGTCGTAGCCCGCTTCCTTGGCCAGGAAGGCACAATCGGCGAACGCGCGGATCTGCCGCAGCACGCCGTAACCGGAGAGCGCCCGCGGTTTGAACGGGTTGATCGGTGCCTTGATACCCGAAGCGGAAACGCTCAGCGGGTGGTAGGAATACCGGCCCGCGTGCAGGATCTGCAGCGCGATCTTGCCGCCCGCCTCGTGCACGGGGTCGGTGAGTTGCTTGTGCGCCTTGGCTTCCGCGCGCGTCGTGAGCTTCGATGCGAGCGGCAGCAGCCAGCCGGTCCGGTTCGGGGCGAACCCGCCGGTGACGATCAGTCCGACGCCACCGCGGGCGCGTTCTGCGTAATACTCGGCCAGCTGAGGGAAATGCGCTTCCTTGTCTTCGAGACCGGTGTGCATCGAGCCCATGATCACCCTGTTGCGAAGGGTGGTGAAGCCGAGATCGAGCGGGGACAGCAGGTTCGGGTACTGGCTCATCGCTGGGTCCTTACGCATCGTGGTGGAATGCCTGGAGGACTTCCTCAAGCCACTCGACGTGGCCCTGTTCGGTTCGGATTCCTCCGCGCAGCACGAGGAACTGGTGCAACGACTGTCCACTCAGGACGCTGGGGTCGGGGAAGTCGTGCTTCTCGATCAGCAGGTAGGCGTCGAGGCGGGCCGCGTGCGCGTCGCGATGCCGGGTGACCTCGGCGGCGACGGCGCCGGGATCACCGAGCGTCGCACCGCGGATCTTGACGGCGAGTTCCCGCGCCGTGGCGGCGGGATCGGGTTCGGCGAGCCAGCGGGCCAGTTCGGCCCGGCCCTCGTCGCCGACGGTGTAGACCTTCTTGTCCGGTTTCCCGGACTGCGCGACCTGGTCGACGGCGACCCAGCCGGCGTCCTCCATCCGCTTGAGGACTCGGTAGATCTGCTGGTGGGAGGCGCTCCACCACAGCCCGATGGACTTCTCGAAGCGACGCGCCAGCTCATAGCCCGAGCCGGACCGCTCGGACAGCGAAACCAGGATCGCGTGCTCCAATGCCATGCACCTAGTTTCATATGCACCTAGTTGCACTGCAAGGCGACGCGCGTCACAGGTCAGTCGTGAGTGTTTTGGGTCGTTCTAACGACCCTTACTACTCACGAGCCCCTTGACCGACTACGGCGCGGAGCCCTGGCCACCCGCGCTGCTGGTGCACGTTGACGACCCAGAAGTCCGGGAAGGCCTCCTTGCCTACTTTCAGGGTAGGGAAGGAGGCCTTCACGGACCGGACCTACGACCCGCCGCAGCCAGAACCCAGTGGGTACCTAAACCCGTTGGCTCTAACCGCCTTCACCACTCACGACCAAGCCGGGCCGGGTCAGTGCTTTCGCGTGACTGAGTGGACGGCACACGTGATCCGACGGACGACGCCCGTGATCAGACGGACGACACTCGGTGACGTCCGTCCAGTCACGCGTGCCGTCCGTCCAGTCACGCTTGCCGTCCGTCCAGTCACGTGTGACGTCCGTCCAGTCACGCCAACCCGCCCGACCGTAGGTACCTAAGACCCGGTTGGCCCTAACGACCCAAAACACTCACGACGAGCGGGTTACTCCGGCTTGCGGGCGACACCGCCGATGACGCGCGACTCCGACGGCGCCGCCGCGAAGACCGTCTTCTCGTCCGGGTGCCACGCCGGCGCGTAGACCAGGCCCGGCTCCAGCAGCGGCCAGCCGCCGAAGAACCGCCGGAACTCGTCCATCGTGCGCAGGAAACCGGGATTCGTGGTGGTCTCGTAGTACTCCAGGATGTCCAGCAGTGCCTGGCGTTCCTCGTCGTTGGCCGGGTTCTCGTTGGTCATCTGCGAGAGCACCAGCAGCGACCCGGGCGCGAGCCGGTCGCGGTAGAAGTCGAGCAGCCCGTCCGGGTCCTGGTCGTCCTTGATGAAGTGCATGACCGCGTTGATCACCAGCGCCACCGGCTGCCGGACGTCGATGATGCCGGAGTCCATCACCCGGTCCCAGAGGTCCTCGGGGGCGAACAGATCCGCGGCGATCGCGTGGTGGCGGTCCGGGTCGGCGGTGTCGGCGAGCAGCAGCGTCGAATGCGCGAGCGCGATCGGCTCGTTGTCGATGTAGAGGACGTGCGTGTCCTCCTCCGGTCGCGCCTCGTCGGCGACCTCGTGCACGTTGCCGGCGGTCGGCAGGCCGGAGCCGATGTCGACGAACTGCCGGATGCCCAGTTCCGCGCAGTGCCGCACGGCGCGGCCGAGGAACTGCCTGCTGGTCAGGCAGTAGTCGCCCATCAGCGGCAGGCGTTTGCGCACCTTCTCGGCGAACTCGCGGTCGATGGCGTAGTGGGTGTCCCCGCCGATGAAGTAGTCGTAGACCCGCGCCGCGGACGGCCGGTCCAAGCTGCTCTCGACGGCTTTGAGGGCCGCGTCGTGATCGATCATCGCAAGTTCCTTCGTCCGCACCGGTAATCCCATGCTAACCGGCGGGAACGTAGGCCTCGCGGTAGGCGTTCACGGATTCGGTCAGGCGATCGAGATCCGCGCGGGTGCGGGCGAGCCCGTCCTTGTCGAGGCCCATCGCGTCGCCGATGACCCCCGGGATCCCGCTCGCGCGTTCCTTCAGCTTCGCGCCGTCCTCGGTCAGGCTGATGCGAACGGACCGTTCGTCGTCGGCCTGGCGGTCACGGCGGACCAGTCCGGACTTCTCCAGTCGCTTGAGCAGCGGCGACAGCGTGCCGGAGTCGAGGTTCAGCAGCGTGCCGAGTTCCTTGACCAGTCGTGCGTCCTCTTCCCAGAGCGCGAGCATCACCAGGTACTGCGGATAGGTCAGGCCCAGATCGTCGAGCACCACCCGATACAGCGCCGTCACCGCACGCGACGCCGCGTACAGGCCGAAGCACAGCTGATCGTCCAGGCACAGCGACCCGGTGTTGTCCCTTGGCATCGGTCCTCCTTGTCCTCATGGTGCGCCGATCATGCCTCGGCGCGCCACTTGAGTGGGCTAAATCTCCTTGAGGGCATTTTAGTTGTGCACAACTAAGTTGCGAGCTACCTTCAGGTCATCGACTTCGGACTCCAGGAGGCAGAAATGACCGCCAACCCGCACAACCTCGCCCTCGAGCCGGCCGCCCAGGCGTTCGCGGAGGCCACCGCCGCCCCGCCGTTCCTCTTCGAGCTGGCGCCCGAGGAAGGTCGCAAGGCCGTCGACGAAGTCCAGTCCGGCGACGTCGAACTGCCCACCGCGGACGTCGAGACCACGCACGTCGACGGCGTCGAGGTCCGCATCGTCCGGCCGCGGGGCGTCACCGGTCCGCTCCCGGTGATCGTCTACATCCACGGCGCGGGCTGGGTCTTCGGGAACTTCCACACCCACGAGCGCCTGGTCCGCGAACTCGCCGTCGGCACCGGCGCGGCCGTCGTCTTCCCCGAGTACGACCGGTCGCCCGAGGCGCGCTACCCGGTCGCGATCGAGCAGAACTACGCCGTCGCGAAGTGGGTCGCCGAACACGGCGCCGAGAACGGCCTCGACAGCACGAAGATCGCCATCGCGGGGGACTCCGTCGGGGGGAACATGACCGCGGCGCTCACCCTCATGGCAAAGCAGCGCGGTGACGTCGCCTTCCGTCAGCAGGTGCTCTTCTACCCGGTCACCGACGCGAACTTCGACACCGAGTCGTACCGGAAGTTCGCCGACGGCTACTTCCTCGCCCTCGACGGGATGAAGTGGTTCTGGGACCAGTACACGACCGACCCCGCACAGCGCGCCGAGATCACCGCGTCGCCGCTGCGCGCGAGCCTCGACGAGCTCGCCGGCCTGCCCCCGGCGCTGGTCATCACCGGCGAGGCCGACGTCCTGCGCGACGAAGGCGAGGCCTACGCGGCCAAGCTGCGCCAGGCGGGAGTACCCGTGACGGCCGTGCGCTACCAGGGCATCATCCACGACTTCGTCATGCTGAACGCGCTGCGCGAAACCCACGCCGCCGAAGCCGCGATCAAGCAGGCGATCGGGGTCCTGCGGACCGCCCTCGAAGGCTGAGTAGCGCAGACCACAGTTTGTCCAGGGTGACGCGTGTCACCCTGGACAACACTTCCCGGTGGTCGGACGTCTCTTGATCCAGATGTGGGATCGCGTCGCGAGGACGCGCTCCGGCCGGGAGGGACGAGATCGCCATGGGACTGGGACTGAGTGCCATCCGGCTGGATTCGACGCTGAACCTCGTCATCGTCGTGGTGCTGACGTTGCTCGCGATCATCGCGGTGCCGTTCTTCTGGGAACGCTGGCGCCGCAAGGTGATCGGCCGCAGCGCCACCATCCTCACCGCGGTGGTGCTGATCGTGGTCAGCACCGGGATGGGCGGGAACATGATCGGCGGGTTCTTCCCGACGGTCGGCGCCCTGTTCGGCACCGGCGTGTACTCCGGGGACAACGTCAACGCCGTCGCGAGTGAGAACGGCGGGGATCTCGACAAGCTGCGGGACGCCGGCGCGATGCGCGCCAAGGAGGGCAAGGGTTCCGTCGTGCATATGACGGTGACCGGCAAACGCACCGGCCTCACCCGCGACGTCTCGGTCTACTTCCCGCCCCAGTACTACGATCCCGCGTACCGGTCGCTCAAGTTCCCGGTCATCGAATGGATCCCGAACTACCCCTCCGGCCCCGAGGTGGTAACCGGGCCCTACGAACTGCCCGCCAGGCTCGACGCGGCCATCGCGAAGCACGTGCTCCCGCCGACCCTCGTGGTCATCCCGGATCCGACCGGGAAACCCAAGGTCGGCCACGACACCGAATGCATCGACCAGGTCGACGGCACCGCCAACGACACCTACCTGAGCGCCGATATCCGCGACTGGGCGATCGAGAAACTCGGCGCCAACCCGCAGCGGAAGGCGTGGACCATGGCGGGCTGGTCTTCGGGCGGCTACTGCGCGATGAACCTGGTGACCCGGCATCCGCAGTGGTACGGCCAGGCGGCGAGCGTCAGCGGCTACTACAAGGCTTCGGTCGACGCGGAGACCGAAAACCTGTTCAAGGGCAGGCAGGACATCGTCGACGCGAACACGATCACCCTGAACATGCAGCGGCATCCGGCGCCCGTCGACATCCTCGCGATCGCCGGCGAAAAGGAAAGCTTCGAGAGCTTCTCGATCGATCAGATGCAGGCGGCCGTCCGCGCCCCCGCGACGCTGTCGTCGTGGCGGATCCCGGACGCCGGGCACAACATGAACACCTTCAAGGCACAGGTTCCCGATGTGCTGGCGTGGATCGGCGCGCGGACGTTGCCGCCGTGCGCGCCGCAGGACAAGAAGATCGTCACCAACGGCGGGGTCGGCGCCTGGCCGCTGCCCAACACCGGCGCCAAGGGCGCCCTGGTCGACGTCGTCGAGTAGTCATCCGCGCTGGGCGCGGTAGGCCTTGGGATACAAGCGAAGCCGGTCAGGAGCCCGTTTCCCGGCCGTGCGCGTGACGGCGGCCAGACGTCGGAGACGGCGCTCGTCGGCGTCCGTCCACTTGAGACTCAGGCGTTCGCGCAACGCCGACGGGAGCAGGCCGATCGCGCACAGCGTCAGGACATTGCCGCCCGCGGGCCGGACAGGGCGCCACAGCGTTTCCGGTAAGAACCACCATGGCGGCGGAGGCGTGTCGCGCATACTGATCGATTCCAGCAGCTCCCGGACCGTGTGGTTGTCTTCGAGCCTGTTCGCGACGACGTCGTCGAAGTACTCTTCGAACGCTTCGAGGTACGAGGGCATGTGGTGCTCGCGAAGGCCGAGCAGGAGACCGAGCTGTCGCCATTCCGCGTAGAGGCGGCGTTTTTCCTTGTGGGACAGGGGACGCACGAAGACGTCCTGCATGCGGACGGTCGTCCAGAACGTCGAACCGTGAACCCACCAGTACGCCTCGGGATTCAGCGCGTGATAGCGCTCGCCATGATGGTCGACGCCCTTGATCGTCTTGTGCAGCTCGCGCAGTCGCTCGGCCTCCGCGATCGCCTCCCGGCCGCCGAAAACCTGTGACAGCAAGGAATCGATGGTCCGGTCGAGGCGTCCCCACGGATCTTCGGTGAAGTTCGAATGGTCGTGGACACCGGCGCCGACCACCGGATGCGCGACCTGCAGCAGCAGCGCGGTGCCCGCGCCGAGCAGCAGTCTCCGGTCGCCGACCACTTGCCAGGCAACGGAATCCGGACCGAGCGGGGTCAAGGTGGAGGGCTGGGCGCGGGTGCTCATGACGACCTCCCGGAAGAGTGGCGTGCGGCCACTGTCCCACCTTGTTTACAGGTCGTCAATAGTGCGTCAGGGTGTGGTCAGGCTCGGGACCAGCGCTTTCACCACCTCGGTCACCCGCTTCCCGCCGCTGGCGTAGGTGGTCGACGTCGGCTGCGAAGTCAGCACCACGACGACGTAGCGGTCGTCTTTGCCGACGACACCGGAGGTGTGCAGGATCCGGGCACCGCGACAGCACGACCAGCCCTGTTTGATCGACCACGGGAGTTCGCCGACGCCGTCCGGAATGCCGAAATACTGGCGAATCCCGTCGGCGCCGCTTTCTGTCGCGCCGCTCAGCGCCCGCATGATCGTCCGTGTTCCCGAGCCGGCCTGATCCAAGAGGTAGCGGTAGATCTTCGCGATGTCCGCGGCGGTGATCCGGGTGTCGCCCCAGCGTCCGGGATCTTCGGGCGGGCGGGTGCCGCCGAGCCCGATCTTGGTCGCCCAGCGGGTGACGATGGCCGCGCCGCCGTGGGCCGACCACAACGCGCTGGCAATGTTGTCGTCGCTCGCCGAAAGCATGCGCTGCACGGTTCCCGGCGGCGCTCCATCCTGCAGTGCCTGCAGTGCGATGAGGATCTTCACCAGCGACGCCGACGTGTAGGAACGGTCCGGTTGAAGGGAAACCGTGTTCTTCTTGGTGGTGCGGTCGTAGACGATCACGCTCACCTGTCCGCCGGGGTTGAGCTCGGCGAGCGCTTTCGCGTCGATGGGCGGCTTGCCGGGGACGGCCGACTTCGACGGTGACGGCGAAGGGGACGGCGGCGGCGATGGCTCCGTCGAAGCCCGGGGCTCACTCGCTTCGGGTTCGACGCTCATCGCGGCCGCCCCCGACGCCGCGTCGGCGACCACGGTCGTGTCACTGCGTGCCGGAGGAATCAACAGCATCGCCATGATGGCGCCGAGACATAGCCCCACCAGAAGGAAGACCCCGCTCACCTTGCCCACATGACTTGTTGGCCGGAACACACGTTCGTGTTCGCGTTCTAGGCCGTTCGTGTGGCATAAGTCTCGTTTGAGAGCGAAGCGGTAACGGTCCGAAAGCGCACAGTTGACTTGGAACGCTTTTCCGGTTTGTCCGGGAGGTCGCCTGGGTATCTGACGGTGGCGTGACTCTAGGTGGCCAACTCTGGAAGGCGGAGCAATGGCACGTGCACAACGCCCTCGTATTCGGACGGCGGGGCTTCAGCCCGCGCAGGTTCTCGCCGGGCTGACCAGCCTGGCCTTCCTGGTGTTCGGGATCGTGGGCTTCACCAGGACCGGGTTCGCCGATTTCGTCGGCTACAACCCGGCCACTGTCCTCGGGTTTTCGGTGAACCCGTTCTACAACCTCGGGTTCGTCCTGATCGGGGCGATCGGCCTGCTGCTGACGTTCGGCTCGGGCCGTTCCCGGATCTTCGGCCTGCTGACGTTCGCCGCCTTCGGCGCGCTGTTCGTCTGGGGTCTCATGATCACCGGAACCGTTTCGACCAACCCGGTTTCGCAGGCCGGCAACCCGTTCAACCTCAACGGGCCGGACAACTGGCTGCACCTCGGCCTCGCCGCGCTCGGTCTGCTGATCGCTTTCCTGCCCGCGCGGCACAAGGTGCTGCTGCCGGAGGACGAAGAGGAGACGGTGGTGGAGGACCGGGTCGACAGCACCACGGTCGTCGAACCCCTGCCGGACGACTCGCGACGGCCGAAGCACGAGAAAAGCCCGGCCATCGCTCGTGAAGAGCGACCGCCGGGCCTTGCCCACTAGGTTCCTCTAAGCGGCTCAGTAGCCGTACTCGGTTCCGCCTGCGGCGGGGGCGCCTTCCTCCTTCTTGGGGGCGGCGTTCCCGCTCTGGGCGGCCTTTTCCTTCACCGGCGCGGTGCTCTTGCAGCCGGCGGGCTCGATGACGAACCAGGTGCCGCCGACGCCGTGACCGTTCGCTTCACCGGCTCCTGTGTCCTTGGCGTAGCGGTAGACGGCCCAGCCGCCGACGGTGACCTGGGTGGTGCCGTCCGCGCGCTTCACGGTGCCGAGCAGCTTCGCGTCGATGCCTTCGAGCTGGACGTCGCCCTCGGCGAGCACTGGCGGCCAGGTCTTGGCGCAGTCACCGTTGCAGGTCGGCTGCTTGTTCTTCTTGTCCTTGGTGAACATGTAGAGGGTGAAGCCCTCCTGGTCCACAATGGCCGGTCCGATGCCGTCGACGTTGCTGGCGACCAGCTTCGTGGCACCGTCCGCCTTCTTCTCCGCAGGCGCTTCCTTCGCGGCCTGCCCGGCCTTGCCGCCCTTCGCGTTCGCCGCGTACCAGGTGCTGCCGACGCCCTGGCCCTTCGTCTCGCCCGCCTTCACATCCTTGGCGTAGCGGTAGAGCGCCCAGCCACCGACCGTGACCTGCTTCTGGCCGTCGGCGCGGGTCAGCTCACCGACCAGGGCCTGGTCCACGCCTTCGATCTGCACGTCGCCGTCCGCGAGCACCGGCGGCCAGGCCTTGGCGCAGTCACCCTCGCAAGTGGACTTCGGCGGCTTCGCGCTGTCCTTGTCGAAGCGGTACAAGGTGAACCCGTCCTTGTCGACGAGCACCTGACCGAGATCCCCGGCTTCCGCCACGGCCACCTTGGTCTCACCCTTGGCCGCGGGGGCGTTTCCGCCCGCTCCGGCGACTGCGGCGGCCGGCGCGACGGCGGGTGCGGCGGCCTCCGTGCCACCGGAACAGGCCGACAGCAGCGCCAGGCCCGCGGCCGCAGACGCCGTTGCGACGACGAAACGCTTGCGAAGCATGGGATTTCTCCTTGTTCGTAGGGGTTCCGCGGTTTGGCGCGGTGAGCTTGATACCCCCTACACGGACCCCTCGCGGGACCGGTTCAAGAAGTTCCGGGATTTTCTTCGCGAGCTTCCAGCGCGGCGTCCGTCAGTGCCCCCGCGGAGCCCGTGTAGCCCGCGGGATCCAGCAGGTCGGTGAGGGAATCCGCGGTCAGGACTCCGGTTATCTCCGGGAGGTCGGAAAGAACCTCACCGAGCGCCCGGCCCTGCTCCAGCGCCAGCCTCGACGCCTCCCCGAGGACCTCCTTCGCCCGCGCCTTGCCCAGCATCGGGGCGAGCACGGTGGACAGCCGTTCGGAGACGATCTGGCCGTGCGTGAGGCCGAGGTTCCGGCGCATCCGGTCGTCGTTCACGACCAGGCCGCGGGCGAGGTCGGCGGCCGTATGCGCGGCGCCGCCGGTCAGGCGCAGGCACTCGCGCAGCAGCTGCCACTCGGCGTGCCACGCGCCCGCGGACCGTTCGTCCTCGGACAGGAGGGCCTGGGTGACGCCGGTGGCCAGCACCGGAACCTGCAGCGCGGCCGAACGGATCAACGTCGCGAGCACCGGATTGCGTTTGTGCGGCATCGCCGAGGAACCGCCGCGGCCCTCGCCCGCCGGCTCGGCGACCTCGCCGACCTCGGTGCGCGTCAGGAACTGGACGTCGACCGCGATCTTCCCGAGCGCGGCGGCGGTGAAGGAGAGCGCGGCGGCGAGGTCCGCTGTCGGCGTGCGAAGGGTGTGCCAAGGAAGCGTGGTCTCGGCGAGGCCGGTCTCCTCCGCGAAGGCGGACTGCAGCCGCTGCGGGTAGCCGTCGGGCAGCTCCGCGAGGCTCGCGTACTCGGCGTACGCCGCCCGCGTCCCGGCCGCGCCGCCGAGCGAGACAGTAAGGACGACGCGGTTCAGCCGCTCCAGCGCGTCGAGCGTCAGCTGTCGCCAGCCCGCCGCCTTGAGCCCGAACGTGGTCGGGACGGCGTGGGCGGTGAGGGTGCGGCCGGGCATCGTCGTGTCGCGATGCTCGCGGGCGAGGTCGCCCAGCGCGCTCGCCGTCGCCTCGAGGTCGGCCGCGACGATCTCCCGCGTCCGGGCGGCGACCAGCATCATCGCGGTGTCGAAGATGTCCTGGCTGGTCGAGCCACGATGGACGTACTCGGTGCCGGCCGCCTCGGTGAGCCGCTTGATCAACCCGACGACCGGGTTCGCCGTCGCACGCGCCTCCCGCGCCAACGCGACCACGTCGATGTCCACCGACGCCGCCGCCTCGGTGATCGCCTCGGCCGCCTCCCGCGGGATCAGCCCGGTGCGGGCCTGCGCCCTGGCGAGCGCGGCCTCGGTGTCGAGCAGGGCCCGCAACCAGGCGAGGTCCCCCGTCGCCGCCTCGGCGGGCGTGCCGGCGCGGACCGGGGAGAGGAGGCCGGAATCGGGATCGGCGTTCATCGGCCCAGCATCGCACCCCCGTCCGTCAGTGGCCGGTCCTGCCATCGATGCTCTCGCGCAGCAGGTCGGCATGGCCGTCGTGGCGGGCGTACTCGGCGATGTGATGGGTCAGCAGCCATCGCAGCGAGAACGGCTCACCGCTGCCATGGGTCCTGCCCGTGTCGTCGAGCGTCGCCTTCGCCACGATCGCCCGCGACCGATCGCACTCCTCATGCCACGCCGCCCAAGCCGCCTCGACGTCGCCGCCGGTGTCCTCGAAGTCCTGCTCCGGCCGCTCGTCGGAGTAATAGAGCATCGGGACGTCCTCGCCCGCGAACTGGATGCGGAACCACCAGCGCTCGACTCCCGTGAGGTGCCTGAGCAGCCCGTGCAGCGACATCGTCGACGGCCCCACCGCCCGCGCGGCCATCTGCTCCGGCGTCAGGCCCTGGCACTTCAGCTCGAAGGTGCGACGATGCCAATCGAGCGTGGACGTCAGGATCTCGCGCTCGCCGGCCAGCCGCGGCGCCTCCGGCCGGTCGCCGGACCACTGGGGGGAGTAGTTCTCCTCGGGGATCGTGTCCATGATCCCGACACTGACAGACACCCCCGACAATTCCGTGGCGCCCGAGCGGCGGCCCCGGCATCCTGGTGGTCGGCGGCGATCTACTAGACTCGGCCGCACGGGCCGTTAGCTCAATTGGTAGAGCTGCGGACTTTTAATCCGTAGGTTCTGGGTTCGAGCCCCAGGCGGCCCACTCTTTCGCCTGGTCCACGCTTGTGGGCCACCCAGGGGCAAGATCATCTCCCCGGTTTATCCCCGGTTTTGGGGTCGGACGGTTTATCCAACAGCCCCTCCAGGGCCTTCGCCGTGGCGGGGTCGACCGTCTTCCGCTCCAGGTAGTTGTCCTGCGTCATCGACACCCGCGAGTGGCCGAGCTGGTCCGCGATCAGCCGCGTCGGCACCCCCGCGTCGTCCAGCGCGGTCGCCGTCGTCTTCCGAAAGGTGTGCGAGGTGACCCAAAGGAAGTCCTCTCCACCGCGAATCTCTCGGATGACCCGCAGGACGTTGTTCGGGTCGCGCATCCCACCCGTCGTGCTGGGGAAGATGGGGCCGGTTGCCGCCGCCCGCTTCTTCAGCAGCTCCACGGCCCAGGAGGGGAGCGGGAGCGCCCGTTTGCTCGACTCGCTCTTCGGGCGAGGCTTGCGGAGCAGCCCCTGACCCTTGATCCGGACCACGGTGTGCGTGATGTCGACCGTGCTCGCCACCAGGTCGACGTCCTCCCAGAACGTCGCGAGCGCTTCACCGACCCGGACACCGGTCGCCATCATGAACCGGGACAAGTCGGGCAGATCCCAGCGAACCGCCTTCTCGTTCGCCTCCAGCTGCGCCAGCCACCCAGCGCGCTCGTCCGCGTCCAGGGCGCGCGGCTTCTTCTTCGCCGTCCCCCAGCTCAAGCGCGTCATCGAACCGGCCGACCGCCAGGAGCGCGTGAGTGCCGGAACGGGCAGCCGAAGCCAAGACCAGCGGGTCATCAGCCTCGTCGGCCGCTTGCATGGCGCGTTCAGCGGCAATCCACGCGAGGTCGGCCTCACCGATCTTGCTCAGCGTGGTGGCGGCCAGGTGATGAACGCGGGCCGACACCGCTGCACAGGCCCGCCGGTAGGCAGCGTCATCGGCTGATGCGGACTCCATGCCCTGGCTGGTCTTGATCAGGCCCGGCAGCGCGGCGACGACGCGGCCGAGGTCGCCCCTCTGATAGCTGGACCAGGCACCTTCCACCAGCTGAGCCACCGGAGCGGGGTCGATGTACTCCGGCGACATGGCCGAAGAAAACAGGGTGCGGGACAGGCGTCGAGGGGCCATGAGCGCGTCGCGGATGGCTGGGACGTCTTCGTTCTTGTCCTCGTCCTCCATCAGCACCGGTTCGCCGAGGAGATCCCCCAGCGTCACCCGCAGGCCCCGCGCCACGTCGGCCAGCACGTCCAAGCGCCGGATCTCGCGTTCGCCGCGCTCGATCTTGCTCAACCAGTCCTCAGTACGGCCCACCAAGTCAGCAAGAACCGCCTGCGACAGACCACGCCGCCGCCGGTAGAAGGCAATACGCTCCCCGATGCTGAGCTGATCACCCGCACCACGCATACCCCCAGGCTAACAGCGATGGCGCCACGCGAGCTGGCGTCGGCCTAACTTCGAGAGTTAGGAGAACCTGAAGCCGAACAAGCCGCCGTCTTCATATGCGTCGGTGAGGCGCGGAGGGATGATGGCTTCACTGAAGTCACTGTTGGAAGCCTGGGCCTTTGTTAAATCATCTGAATTGATAGTGGCAACGTATTGCATCTCTTCCTCTTGGGTAACTTCGCGCGCGAGTTCAAGAGCGCGGGCAACCTGGCGCTCGTCTACGCCATCAAACAGATGACTGTCATGAACAAGAAAGTCTGGGCCTCGCCGGCCTCTATGTGCAGTTACAGCCACCGCAAGATCGAAGCAGAACATGACCATGTTACCAATGCCGCGACTATCTTGACTGTCAATGTGCGGAACGATCTTCAAGTGTGTGTTAGTCGGCTCAACCTCAAGGTAGGCCAGTCGTCCTGTTCCATAAAGGGTCACTGCGTACTGACGGAAGCGCTCAACAATATCATCGATAATGTTATTTCGCTCTATTAAGTCTGCCCGCATCTGTGCTTCTAATTGCGCGCGGTCGGCCTTAATTTCAGCGGCGCTTGCCTCCAAAGTTTGGGCAGCTTCAAACCTGTTTCTAAGCGACTCAAGAAGCGCTCTCTCGCGTGCGAGGGCTTGCTGAAGTGCTGTTAGGGCGTCAAGTGCACCTCCTTCATTGAGAGTCTGAAGGAGACTTGCTTGCTCATTGCCCAGACGGATTCGTTCAGCTTCTCTCTCGCGCAGTCGGATGCGTAGCGTCTCGGCTTCGCTTTCTAGATAGGATCGACGATTGCGGATAATAGAGGAATGAAATTCTCTCACTTCCTCATAGCGCCGAGTCACGGCTTCGCCGAGGAGGACGCCCAGATCTGTGTAGACGTCTGAGAGGTAGTCAACGTCTGGGTCGACTGCCTCGACCATGGCGCCTTCGAGATCTGCAAGATTGCGCCGATCGGCAACGTCTTCGTTTCGAGCTTGCCGGATTCTTTGATCAATTTCGTCAGCTTGCGCCTGCAATCGCTCGTATTCGGGAACGACGCGGAAGGATGAAATCTGATTTTCGAGGTCTCGAACGCGAGACTGAACTTCATTTATCTGGCCGCGTAGCTCGCTCGATCGACCAACAATCTTACCCCAAACTGGGTCTTTTGATGCCGCAGCCAGTTGTCGACGTGTAGATTCTCGTGCTGACAGTTGGCGGTATTTCGCGGCTAGTTGCCAATCTAAACCTAGGAGATATGCAAGGTTCGAGCTTGCATCAGCATGTGTCTGCTGAGGGGAAGTCTTAATAGCCTCGTTAAAGGCATTTGCGCTAATCCTGCGCATGTAGAGAGACAGCATCGAACGACCGCTTATGCCAGGAAGGGGCGAGGAGAGAGCGAACAAGTCACGCTCGATAATTCGTTGCCACTCGGCAAGCGTCAGGGTTCTAAAGCTCTCGCTGGAGAGCCGAGACTCCGAGACGTCTGGATAAATATGTATTTGTCCAGATGTCTCTTGGCTTCGGCGAACAGCAAGGGGTCGGCCGGAGTCCAGTGTGGGCCAGTCGAGGAGAAGCTGAAACTCGATCGAACGCAACACGTCTTTTCCGAGAAAGGAACGGCGATCGCCCTTGCCGCCCAGGAGAAAGTGTAGAAGTTCGACTATGCTGGATTTCCCGGCGCCGTTTCGGCTATCGGTCTCGGTTGAGCCTCCGGCTTTGTCGGCGACGACAATGTTTAGCCCGTCTTTAAATTCAACGGTCTTAAACCTGTCGTCACGAGCGCTCAATCGCCGCAGCATGCTGCCTCCTCAATGTGAGCAATTCCCCGTCGAACTCGATAAGTCCGAGCGAGAAGAGAAGGTCTAAGGCGAGTGTAAACCACCAGAATGGCACAGTGGCATGATGTCCGTTATCAGATCGCCAAGACTTGAATCTGGCCCACGCCTGACTGACGGTCAAAGGTGAGTCTATGACCTGGGCTATTTGGGCGCCTATGGACAGCAAGGCTCGTTGGGGTGCTATACCTTTCGTGGGAGTTATCATGCTGATTTCTCCGCAGGTAAGCTGGCGTTCCACCCTGGCGGTGGGTTGTTGAAGATATCGCAGCTCTGAAAGAAGTATGCCAAGATCGCGAGTGCGGCTTTGCGCATCCGTATAGGAGCCGAGGCGTTCCCTAGAACGTACTGCTCTAACTGCCATAGTATGTCGTCCGGCTCATCAATCTTATCGCATATGCGAAGAAACTCTTCACGGAAGGCCGCGGCGACCTCATCGCGTTCTGTGATATCAATCAATTCTTGGTAATAAGCGTCGATATCGGCGCTGCGAATAATTGAGCGCCGAAGCTCGTCCTTTACATCTTCGCTGAACCTGTTGTAGTCGAGTTTCTGTTTGGATACCGCGCTTATTTCTGTGGGGTCGAAGTTTCTGACGCGCCCCTCTCGTAAGTGTGCTAAAAGTGGCTCAAGCTCTTCCAGTGCAACACCATAGGCAAGCTCCTGTACTGGTAGGGCCATGCCCAGAAGGTCTTCTACTTGATCGAGCTCTAGTCGGCAAGATTCATCTCTAAAGTGCCTGTAGCCGAACTGCTCGAACTTTATGTCGTTGTATTTTTTTGAGTGTTCGGCAAGGCAGGTTGAGATTACCGGGTGTACTCCGCGTAGATCATTGTGCACGAATACAAATTTGTCGAACTGATCCGCCCTCTTTGTTTTCGCTTTTTGGAAGTCTGATTCAAATTTGGCGACGGTCTTAGCTGCGTCAAACACTTCGGGCGCGTAGCACGCATATAGCTTTCGAATGTGAAGCAATAGGCCATCGCTGCCCTGGTCGCCTAGTTGTCCAGCTGTTCGGACGTCAATAAAGCTCGGATCTCGCAGGCACATTAGCGACTGAAAGAAGTCTTCGAACGAGTTACCATGAAGCTCAGCTAGCTTCATCTTCACCAAGTATCTGACAGCTTGTCTCTCGATGAACTGAAGCGCCATGGTCGTCCTTCCCTCCCCATCAGTCTCAAAGCACTACCGTAACGGATCGTCAATAGCTGCTATACCCCCCATATACGTGATCATGGCGTTAGGCGCACCGTGCAATGCGATCAAGTTGCCGAACTTGGCTCTATGGGATC
>NZ_JACBXD010000091.1 GCF_013870525.1 Amycolatopsis pittospori | reverse complement strand
TTCGCGGCCGCGGCGACGCCTTCGAGGTCGAGCAGCGGCTTCAGCGGATCCGTCACGCGTCCAGCACCTGACCCTCGCGGCGCACGACCGGCGCCTGCACCGACCACGGGAAGTTGATCCACAGATCCGTGTGCTTCCAGACGTACTCGCATTTGACCTCGGAGCGCGGCTTCTCGTAGACGACCGCGCAGCGCACCTCGGCGACGTGGTCGGCGCAGAAGTCGCGGACCAGCTTCAGGGTCGCGCCGGTGTCCGCGACGTCGTCGGCGACGAGCACCTTCTTCTTCGTGAGGTCGACGACGTTCGGCACCGGCGGCAGCATCACCGGCAGGTCGAGGCGCTGGTCGACGCCGGTGTAGAACTCGACGTTCATCACGTGCAGGTTCTTCACGTCCAGCGCGTAGCCGAGCCCGCCCGCGACGAACAGCCCGCCGCGCGCGATCGACAGGATCAGGTCCGGCTCGAAGCCGTCGTCGGCGACGGCCTGCGCCAGCTCCCTGCTGGCCGTCCCGAACAACTCCCAGGTGAGCTCTTCCCGCTCCTCGGCCATGCTGCCTCGCCTTCTCGATCGTTCCCGCGAGCATAGGCAACGCCTCAGTGGCCTTCTCGAATGCTTCGAAACTGGCTCTCCTGCAAGGCCATTGCCGGACCGTACCGTCGAGATCGTGAACGACTGGACTGTCCACGCGACCCTGACCGGCGAACGCGTCCGCCTCGAACCGTTGACCCCCGATCACGCGAAGGGCCTCTTCGAAGCCGGGTCCGACCCGGCGATCTGGACCTGGCTCAGCCTCCGGCGGCCGGAAGACCTCGCCGCGGCCGAGGCGATGGTCGACGGCATCCTCGCCGACCCGGACCGCCGCGCCTGGGCACAGATCGACGTCCACACCGGCGAAGTCGCGGGCACGACGTCGTTCTACGCGATGAACGCGCGCCACAGGATCCTTTCGCTCGGCTACACCTGGATCGGTTCCGCGTGGCAGCGCACCGGACTCAACCGCGAGTCGAAATTCCTGTTGCTGCGACACGCTTTCGACGACCTCGGCGCGAACCGTGTCGCCTGGGAGACCGACATCCGGAACCTGAAGTCGCAGAAGGCGATCGAACGGCTCGGCGCGCAACGGGAAGGTGTGCTGCGCGCGCACCGCGTCCGGCCCGACGGAACGGTCCGTGACACCGTCGTCTACTCCCTCACCGGACCAGAATGGCCCGCGGTCCGTACCGCCCTGTCCTCAAGCGGATGAATGCCGCGCGCAACCACGGTGCAACCTTTTACTTCGCGTCGTAACGTCGATAGCGTGCCAACGGGCGTGAAGACACGCGAATCACAGGAGGCATCGCACCATGACCGAGCAGTCGCCGGCGCTGGACAATTTGCTCACGGAGAGCAGGACCTTCCCCCCGAGTGAGAGCTTCAGCGCGCAAGCGAATGCCACCGCCGACTTCTACGCCGAAGCCGACGCGGACCGGGAAGCGTTCTGGGCCAAGCAGGCCGAGCGCCTCCACTGGGACACGAAGTGGTCGCAGGTACTGGACTGGACCAATGCGCCGGTCGCGAAGTGGTTCGTGGGCGGGAAGCTGAACGTCTCCTACAACTGCGTCGACCGCCACGTCGTGGACGGCCACGGCGACCAGGTCGCGATCCACTGGGTCGGCGAGCCCGGCGACAGCCGGGACATCACCTACGCGCAGTTGAAGGACGAGGTTTCCCGGGCCGCGAACGCCTTCGAGTCCCTCGGGCTCAAGGCGGGCGATCGGGTCGCCATCCAGATGCCGATGGTCCCCGAAGCGATCGTCGCGATGCTCGCGTGCGCCCGCATCGGCGCGCTGCACAGTGTCGTCTTCGGTGGTTTTTCCCCGACAGCACTGCGTTCCCGTGTGGATGACCAGGCGGCGAAGGTCGTCATCACCACCGACGGCCAGTACCGCCGCGGCAAGGCCGCCCCGATGAAGGCGAACGTCGACGAAGCGCTCGAAGGCGCCGAATCGGTCGAGAAGGTCATCGTCGTCCGCCGTACCGGCGACGAGGTGCCCATCACCGAAGGCCGCGACCTCTGGTGGCACGAACTGGTCGAAGGCCAGTCCACGGAGCACGCGCCGCAGGCGTTCGACTCCGAGCACCCGCTCTTCATCCTCTACACCTCCGGCACCACCGGTAAGCCGAAGGGCATCCTGCACACCTCCGGCGGATACCTGACCCAGGCGGCGTACACGCACCACAACGTCTTCGACCACAAGGCCGGCGAAGACGTCTACTGGTGCACCGCCGACATCGGCTGGATCACCGGGCACACCTACATCGTGTACGGGCCGCTGGCGAACCGGACGACTCAGGTCGTCTACGAAGGCACGCCGAACACCCCGCACGAGGGCCGCCACTGGGAGATCGTCCAGCAGCACAAGGTCTCCATCTACTACACCGCGCCCACGTTGATCCGCACGTTCATGAAGTGGGGCAACGAGATCCCGGAGAAGTACGATCTCTCCTCGCTGCGCGTGCTGGGCAGCGTCGGCGAACCGATCAACCCCGAGGCGTGGATCTGGTACCGGGAGAACGTCGGCGCGAACTCGGCGCCGATCGTGGACACCTGGTGGCAGACCGAGACCGGCGGGATCATGATCTCGCCGCTGCCGGGCGTCACCGCCACGAAGCCGGGCTCCGCGCAGAAGGCGCTGCCGGGCATCTCGGCGAAGGTCGTCGACGACCAGGGCGTCGAGGTCGGCAAGGGCGGGGGCGGTTACCTCGTCCTCGACAAGCCGTGGCCGGGCATGCTGCGCGGCATCTGGGGCGACGAGGAGCGTTTCCGCGAGACCTACTGGTCGCGCTTCGCCGACCAGGGCTACTACTTCGCCGGTGACGGCGCGAAGTACGACGCAGACGGCGACATCTGGCTGCTGGGCCGCGTCGACGACGTGATGAACGTGTCCGGGCACCGCATCTCGACCACCGAGGTCGAGTCCGCGCTGGTCTCGCACCCGACCGTGGCCGAGGCCGCCGTCGTCGGCGCGACCGACCCGACCACCGGACAGGGCATCGTCGCGTTCGTCATCCTGCGCGGCAACGCGGTGGACGGCGGGGACAAAGCGGTTCAGGAACTGCGCAACCACGTCGCCAAGGAGATCGGCCCGATCGCGAAGCCGCGGCAGATCCTGGTCGTCCAGGAACTGCCGAAGACGCGTTCCGGCAAGATCATGCGCCGCCTGCTGCGCGACGTCGCCGAGAACCGCCAGGTCGGCGACGTCACCACGCTGGCCGACTCGTCCGTGATGGACCTGATCTCTTCGGGTCTGAAGTCGGGCAAGTCCGAGGAGTAGTACCGCGTGCTATGAACGGCCCGTTACTTGCGAAATTTGCAAGTAACGGGCCGTTCATAGCGTCCGGGAGGGCGGGAAAGGGACGGTCAGGCGGGTTCGACGGGCAGCCACAGCTCACAGGTGGCCGTCCCGAAGTCGTCCGAGTGCTCCAGGATCGCGACGATCGACGGCCCCGGCCGCAGCCGCCACGGGTTGGACGGGAACCATTCGGTCGCCGTCGCCGCCCACGTGTCCTGCAGGGCCCGCGGATGCGCGCCGGCGGTCCGGAAGACCGCCCACCGTCCGGCCTCGACCTCGATGGCGTCGAGGTCGTCCGGGACGGACTTGCCATCGGAGACGGCGACCCCGTGCAGATAGGTCAGTTCACTGCCCTCGGCGCTGTCGGGCTCCAGGTCGTCGCTGACTTGGAGCAGGCCACCGGGCGAGGTGTCGCTCAGCGCCTTCAGCCGGGTGTGCGCCTCCGCCGGCAGCGCGGCGATGTGCCGCTGGATGTGCGGGTTGCCGCCTTCGTGGACGAGCGGGACCCGGGCCGCGTGCCCGACGAGACGGAACGCGGGACGGTCGACGATGCGGGTGTCCATGGGGATACTCCCTTCGACGCTCAGGCGGAACCTGAGCCGTGGTTGTGTGCGAAGGGGGCCTCCGTCCCGGCGGACGTCGCCCGGGCCGGCGCCGTGGACGGCCCGGAACGCCCGTCCGAACGCCTCTGTCGAGCCGTAGCCGTGCCGGACGGCGATGGTCAGCAGATCGTCCTCGCCGCGGACGACGTCGGCCGCGGCGACGGTCATGCGGCGACGGCGCAGGTACTCCGAAAGCGGCATACCCGCCAGCGACGAGAACATCCGGCGCAGGTGGTACTCGGTGGTGCCGAGCGCCCTGGCCGACCCGCTGACGTCGAGTTCTCCGCCGAGGTGTTCCTCGACGAGGTCGACGAGCCGGTTGAGTGCCGAGATCATCGAGGCCTCCTTTCGACGTCGACCTTGACCGACGACGGCCCTCCCGCGCCCGACCGTGGCGATCCGATCCGATCATGCGCCTACCACACCCCGGTTCGCGACAGTCGAACGCCTGTTCTAGGATGTGCCGGGTACCACCCCATACCCGGGCAAGGAGACGACACCGACGATGACCGTGGATGCCTTGACACGCACTGACGCCGTGTCCGAAGAAGCGGCTACCGAAGCGCCCGTCGACTCGACGCCGCAGGCAGAGACCACCGAAGCCCCGGCTGAGACCAAGGCCGAAACCCCGGAGTCCCCGGCCGAAGACAAGACGGAGACCCCCGCCGAGACCGTGGCGGAGTCCCCGAAGCCCAAGCGCGGCCGCCCCAAGGTCGCCACGACGGCCAAGAAGACCCGCACCGTCGAGCTGACGCTCACGGTCACCGGCACCGCCGACGGCGAGTGGCAGGCCGAGCTCAAGAACGGCGCCAAGTGGGTCGCGAAGGGCCTGGAGATCCCGGCCGCCGCCGTGTCCCGTGCCGCCAAGGAACTGCACGCGGACCTGTCGGGCCCGATCGACGAGGTCATCAACGCGGCCCGTGAGCTGCAGGCCGCGAAGGTCGCTCAGCTCGAAGCCGAGCTGGAGAAGGCGAAGCTGGCCCTGGCCGAGCTGGACGCGTAAGACTTTCCTCCCGACCGGGGCGGACGCTGGAGATTTCAGTGTCCGCCCCGGTTTCTTTCACCCTCCGATCGGCGGCTTGGAGGGCAGCGGCATCTTGAACTCGACCCAGCGACTGTCCACAGTGGCCTCGACGCTGTGCGGGACACCGCGCGGATGGACGATCGTCTCACCGGCTTCGAGCGTCACTTCCCGCCCGTCGAGCGTGCCCCGCAGCGAACCCGAAACCAGGTACACGATGCTGTCGTGATCGTGACTGTGCACGGGAGAAGCGACACCGGCCGGATAGCAGATCTCGTACGCCAGACCGCCTTCCGCCTGAGCGAGCGACCGGAACCGGCCCTGCCCGCCGATCAGCGGCAGACCCTCCACAGTGGACATAGCGGTCCAGCTCATCGGACGGACTCCGGCTCCAGGGCCTCCTCGCGATCCGGGTCGCGGGCGAGCAGGACGCCGACGATGCTGACGACCGCGGTCGCGAGCAGGTAGACGCCGATCGCGACCCAGGTGTCGTACCCGGCGAGCAGCGCGGTGAACAGCAGCGGCGCGGGCGCCCCGCCGATGACGCCGGCGAGGGTGTAGGCAAGCGAACTGCCGGTGTAGCGCAGGCGCGGCGAGAACTGCTCGGTGACGAGCGCGGCCTGCGGGCCGTACAACGCCGCGTGGATTACGAGCGCGAGCACGATGCCGGTCGCCAGCATGACGAACGAACCGCCGCTGACCATCGGGAAGAACACGAACGGCCAGATCCCGGCGGCGATGGTCGCGACCAGGTACATCTTGCGCCGCGAGACCCGGTCCGAGAGCGCGCCGAACAGCGGCATCAGGAACAGTTGGAACGCCGAACCGATCATCACCGCGGCCAGCCCGGCGCCGCGCGAGAGGTCGGTGTGCGTCGTGACGTAGGTCAGGACGAAAACGGTGAACAGTGCGTAGAGGACGTCCGGGCAGACCCGGATCAGCACGGCCGCGATCAGCGCGCGGCGTTCGGTGCGGAAAACCTCGGAGATCGGCGCCGACGAACGCTCGCCACGCTCCTGGATCTTCTTGAAGACCGGCGTTTCCTCCAGTTTGAGCCGGATCCACAGGCCGAAACCGACCAGCGCGCCCGAAAGCAGGAACGCGATCCGCCAGCCCCAGCTGTTGAACTGGTCCTCGGTGAGCAGCGCGGCCAGGACGGCGAGGACGCCGTTCGCGAGCAGGTTGCCCGCGGGCGGGCCGATCTGCGCGGCCGACGCCCAGAACCCGCGTTTGTTCGGATCCCCGAACTCACTCGACAGTAGGACGGCGCCACCCCATTCGCCGCCGATGCCGACACCCTGCGCGAATCGCAGCAGCACGAGCAGGACGGCCGCGAAGCCGCCGATGGACTCGTACGTGGGAAGGACGCCGATGAGGAACGTCGCGACACCGGTGAGCACGAGGGTCATGACCAGGATGCGTTTGCGGCCGAGCACGTCGCCGAGGCGGCCGAACAGGAACCCGCCGAGCGGTCGCGCGAGGTAACCGACGGCGTAGGTGGAGAACGCCGCCATCGTGCTCGCGAGCTGGTCCTCCGAGGGGAAGAAGAGATGCCCGAAGATCGTCGCGGCCGCCACCGAGTAGGCCGCGAAGTCGTACCACTCGAGCGCTGTTCCCGAGAGGCTGGCCGCGAAGGCCTTGTGCAGCGAGCGCCGGTCACCGGCTGGTGAGGTCATGTCAAGTCCCGTCCGTTCGAGGTCCCTCAACCCCGCCGGGAGGGGTTGAATTGCGGATATACTCCTTGTATACAAGCTGTATGCGCAACCCCCAATTTCGGAGGACAGATGCCTGAGCTGCGTTTCACCCTTCCCGACGGCCAGGAACGGACCACCGAGGTCCACACGCTCCTGAACGCCGGATACGCCGGTCGCAGCCAGGAAGACGTGGCCGCCCACGTGGCCGAACTGGCCGAACTCGGCGTCCCCGCGCCCTCGGTGATCCCGGCGCTCTACCCGGTCGCGCCGTACCTGGCGAGCCAGACCGAAGAGGTCCCCGTGCAGCACGAGCGGACCTCCGGCGAGGCGGAGTGGGCCATCGTCATCACCGGGCCCGCTCCGGAGGACGTCCTCCTGACCGCCGCCTGCGACCACACCGACCGGGCGCTGGAAGCGCACGGCGTCGCGTGGAGCAAGAACGCCGGCCCCGACGTCCTCGCCGCCAAGGCCTGGCGACTCGTCGACGTCCAGGACCGGCTCGACGACCTCACGCTGTCCGCCTGGGCCGGGGAAACCTTGATCCAGCAAGGAAAACTCGCGGAGCTGCTGCCGCCGTCGTACTGGCTGGACGTGCTGCGCGAACGTGGACTGCACGCGCCGGGCACCGTGCTGATCTCGGGGACGATCCCGATGGTGCACGGCGTCGACCAGTTCGCCGACGCCTGGCGCGTGGAACTGGGCGACCCGGCGACCGGCGAGACGATCGAACTCGCCTACCGCGTGCGGCGGCTGCCCGAACCGATCGGCTGAAGCAGTCTGCCGAGGAAGGCGCGATATTCGTCCTTCATCGGCAACTCGCGCTCTACGCGGACGCGGCGGCGGGTCGCGGCGACCTCGATCTCCCGCACCGGATCGAAACCGGTGCGCTCGTAGGTCTCCCAGTACAGCCCGACGCCGCGCCGCTGCCAGGCGGGCAATTCGGCGAAATTGACACCGTGGGCGAAGAGCATCTCGTTCTTCTCGGAAACGCCGGCGCCTTCCAATGCGGCCCCGGCCTCACTCGCCGTTTTCCCGGCCTGGCGCAGGGTCCAGTAGCACCAGCCATTGAGCGCGCAGCGCGTCGCGTCGGCTTGGCGCCACGAGAAGTAGTCGATGACGTCCTCCGCCGTCGTACCGAGCCAGACCCGGCCGTCGAAGTGCGCCGGCGTCCCGGCCGCGTGGGTGAACGCGGCCGACGCGACCCCGGCGGAGATCGACACGAGCTTCTCGACTCCCCGGCCGAACAGGTCGGCGGCGGGATCGAGGAGGACCGAGATCTCGTCGCTTTCGGTGTAGACGTACGGCGAGGCGAACTCCGCCATCAGGGCTTGGGCGGTCTCGGCCATGCACTCACCGAAACGCGGGTCGAACGGCTTCTCGAAACGCGCTTCGGTGAACTTGGAGAACCCGCGGCCGTCGACGCGGAGCACCGTCCAGGAGCCCGGCGGGACCGTCAGGCCGTGGAACCACTCGCGTTCGCGTTGCCTCGCCTCGAAGTCGGTGAACTCCACCTTCACTCCCGTTCCACGACGAAACCGCCGTCGCCGTCGAAACCGACGCTGTACAGCTCGTCGAAACCGTCTTCGGCGCCAGGCCGCCGCAGCCGCTTGAGAGTCGCATACAGACCGACGTCGGGCACCCGGGTTTTGCCCTTCCGGAGCGCGTTGCGTTCCTGCGAACCGACGAAGTCGGGCGGGAACCAATAACCCTTGACGCGTACGCCGTGCCGTCTCGCGACCTCGATCAGCGGCGCCCACTCCTCCGGCGACGGGTTGGTGTTGTCCACGACCACCGGGCGACCTTCTTCCAGCGCCTCGTCCAGCATGCGGAGCTGGCGGGCCTGCCGTCGTTTGGCGTTCGGGAAGAGGTCCTTGCTGAGGTGGACGTGCGTGTTCGCGAACTCCCGGCGGAAGAACGTCGTCTTCCCGGACGCCTGGAGCCCGATCAGGATCACCACCTCGACCACATCCGACAACCTAGCCGAAGAGTTAGGTAAGGCAATAATGAATAAGGATTGCCTTCATTTACCGGAAACGTTTCCTCTCGCCTGAAACCGTTCTTCGTGTTTCACTTAAAAGGTGACAGAAACCATCTCCGACGAATCGACGTCGCATCCGCACGAACCGCACAAGGGCCTTGGCGGCAGGTTGAACTGGCTGCGTGCCGGCGTCCTCGGTGCGAACGACGGGATCGTGTCGGTGGCGGGCATCGTGGTCGGCGTCGCGGGTGCGACCACCGATTCGACGACGATCGCGACGGCGGGAATCGCGGGCCTGGTCGCCGGCGCGCTTTCGATGGCGGGCGGCGAATACGTCTCGGTGAGCACCCAGCGCGACACCGAACGCGCGCAGTTGCGGCTGGAAAAACGGGAACTGAAAGAGATGCCCGAGGCCGAGGAACGGGAACTCGCGGAAATCTACGAGTCGAAGGGCCTTTCCCCGGACCTCGCGGCCGAGGTCGCCCGCGAACTGACCGAAAGGGACGCGCTGCGGGCGCACGCGGAGGCCGAACTCGGCATCGACCCGGGCAATCTGACCAGCCCGTGGCAGGCGGCGTGGGCGTCGCTGGCGGCGTTCACCGTGGGCGCCCTGCTGCCGCTGCTGTCGATCGCGTGGACGTCGACTTCCGCGCGGGTCTGGGCGTGCGCGTCGGCGGTCGTGGTCGGCCTGGCACTGACCGGCTTCCTCAGTGCGAAACTCGGCGACGCCCGGGTCGGGCGGGCGATCGCGCGCAACGTCGGCGTCGGCGCGCTGACGATGCTGGTGACGTACTACGTCGGTGTGCTTTTCGGGACGACCGTCGGCTGAACCGGTCCGGCTCAGGAGCCGGTGAGCGTCCGAGGCTCGGCGGCGCAGCGGATGTTGCGAAAGCCACTTTCGCAACGTTGAAGGTTGTGAAAGTGGCTTTCGCAACACCCCGCGGGGCGTGACTCGCGTGCCTGGGAAGCCGCCTCACGACTGAGACCCGCATACAAACGGCGAAAGGCCCCTTCATCGCGAATTCCGCGACGAAGGGGCCTTTCCTTGCACAGTACGAGGATCGCTCGTCAGTGCGGCATGAAGCGCGTCAGTGAACGCCCTTCATCAGCTTGCGGATCATCGGCGTCGCCACCAGGAGCGCCACACCGACCACGATGGCCACCCCGCCGACGATGCTGAAGTAAGGCGCCTCGTCGTCGACCGAGTAGTACTCGGCGAGCTTCCCCGACATCGCGGTACCGAGCGAAATGGACAGGAAGTTCAGCGCCACCATCTGCGTCCGGAACGCCTCCGGCGCGAGTTTGGTCGACAGCGAGAGGCCGACCGGCGAAAGCATCAGCTCCGCCATGGTGAACACGAACAGGATGCCGACCAGCGCGATCAGCGGGCTCGCGTTCTTGCCGCTGCCCACCATCGGGAGGAACAGCAGGAACGCCGCACCCATGACGACCGTGCCGAGCACGAACTTGACCGGCGAAGACGGCTGTTTCGGGCCGAGTTTCGTCCAGATCGCGGCGATCACCGGTGCGAACAGGATGATGAACACCGGGTTGATCGAGTTGACCCACGCCACCGGCATCTCCCAGCCGAAGATCGTGCGGTCGAGCCGCTCGTCGGTGTAGGCCGCGACGACGGTGAACTGCTGCTGGTACAGCGAGAAGAAGGCCGCGCTCGCGATGAACATCGGGATGAACGAGTACACCCGGCTGCGTTCGTCGGAGGTGATCTTCTTGCTGGTGATGATCACCACGAAGTAGACCACCGAGATGATCGCGACGGCCCAGACGACGACGTCGACCAGGTTCGCCGGGTTGATCACGCCGAAGACCACGAGCAGCACGATCGCCGCGACACCGACGGCGGTGCCGATGTAGACCAGCGGGCGCTGCGACGCGGGCAGCGGGTTCGGGATCTCACTGGCCTTCTCGCCGAGGTTCTTGCGGCCGATCGTGTACTGGATCAGGCCGAGCGCCATCCCGACGGCGGCGAGTCCGAAGCCGACATGGAAGCCGATCTCGCTCTGCGCGAGCCCGGTCAGCAGCGGTCCGACGAAGCCACCGATGTTCACGCCCATGTAGAAGATCGTGAAACCGCCGTCGCGGCGCTCGTCGCCGTCCGCGTACAGCGTCCCGACGATGGCCGTGGCGTTGGACTTCAGCCCGCCACTGCCGACGGCGACGCAGACCAGGCCGACGCCGATACCGGCCAGCCCGGGCAGTACCGCCAGGCTGACGTGGCCGATCATGATCAGGATCGCGCTGTAGAACAGCGTCCGTTCGGAGCCGAGCACGCGGTCCGCGACCCAGGCGCCGATCACGGCCGACAGGTAGACCATGCCGCCGTACGCGCCGACGATGCCGAGCGCCGAGGCCTTCGGCAGCGCGAGGCCGCCCTGACTGACTTCGTAATAGAGGTAGATGGGGAGAATGCCGAGCATCCCGTAGTACGAGAATCGCTCCCACATCTCGACGCCGAAGAGGTTCGCCAGCCCTCGTGGGTGCCCGAAGAACCTCGTGTCTTGCTGGACCTCGGTAGAGGTACTCACCATGCCGTCCTTATCGAAGACATCGTTGTCGGTTTTCAGTTGACATGCTAGAAGCCCAGCATGTGGACGGGACACCGACGTCCGGACCGATCTTGTGGGATCCGCCATGACCGCGAGATTTCCCCAGCTCGAAGCGTTAAAATCTTGTCAAGGTGCGCCGGGAAGTCTGGTCGGCAACAGTATTCGTCGTTGCCGAAAACCGGAGGATGCCGTGTCCGGCCCGAACCGTCCCGCGAAAGCCGTCGTCGCCGACTTCGCCCGCTATCTCCGTACCGAAACGACCGGCGGGCTGATCCTGCTCGGTGCCACCGCGATCGCCCTGCTTTGGGCGAATTCGCCCTTTGACGACCTCTATCGCACGATTCGCGATTTCCGGCTCGGTCCCGAATTCCTGCACCTGGATCTGACGATCGGCGACTGGGCCAAGGACGGTCTGCTCGCGCTGTTCTTCTTCGTCGCGGGCCTCGAACTCAAACGCGAACTGGTGGTCGGCGAACTCTCCCGGTTCAAGCAGGCGATCCTGCCGGTGGTGGCCGCGATCGGCGGCATGATCGTCCCGGCGCTGGTCGCGCTCGCCGTCGGCTGGGGGACGCCGGGGATCGACCGCGCCTGGGCCATCCCGGTCGCCACCGACATCGCGTTCGCGCTGGGAGTGCTGGCGCTGACCGCGTCGAACCTGCCGAGCAGCGCCCGGGTCTTCCTGCTGTCGCTGGCGGTGGTCGACGACCTCGGCGCGATCCTCGTCATCGCGATCCTGTTCACCACGAAGTTCGACCTCGTCGCCGCGGGTGTCGCCGTCGTCGCCCTCGCGCTCTACGCCTACCTGCAGCACCGCCGCGTCCGCAGCGCCTGGATCTACGTCCCGTTGGCGCTGATCACCTGGGTCGCGGTCCATTCGGCGGGTATCCACGCCACCATCGCCGGCGTCGCGCTCGGCCTGCTCACCCGCGTCCGTGCCGACGCGGGCGAGGAACACGCCCCGGCGATCCGGTTGGAGCACCGGCTGCAGCCGTGGTCGGCCGCCGTCGCCGTGCCGATCTTCGCGCTGTTCGCCGCCGGTATCACCGTGAACGCCGACTCGCTCGGAGCGGTCTTCACCACGGCGTTGCCGCTGGCCGTCCTGATCGGCCTGGTCGGCGGGAAGCTCGTCGGGATCTTCGGTGCCAGCCTGCTCGCGGTGAAGTTCAAGCTCGCGGAGAAACCTCGCGGGATGGGCTGGCGGGACATCGGCGCGTTGTCCATGCTCGGCGGCGTCGGGTTCACCGTCAGCCTGCTGATCGCCGATCTCGCACTCGACGGCGAGTCCGTCGAACTGGCGAAGACGGCGGTCCTGATCGCCTCGGCCATCGCCTCGCTTTCGGCCGCCGCGATGCTCGTGCACCGCAGCCGCGTGCACGCCCGGGACGATTGAGGACGCGACACTCGCCGGTCCGCCGCGCCCGGGATGAGGGCACGTGGCACGATGACCGGTGTGAGCAGCCCCAAGCACGAACGCACCGGCCCCGACGGCGTGGGGGCCGTGCCCTACCTCCCCCTGTCGAGCGACGACGACGTGGTAGCGAGCGAGCAGTCCCTCGGGAAGCTCGTCGGCGATGCCACACAGCACGTCTCGACGCTGATCCGCGCCGAGGTCGAGCTGGCGAAGTCCGAGGTCGTCGCGGAGGCGAAGAAGGGCCTCAAAGGCGCCATCTTCTTCCTCGTCGCGCTGGTCGTCGGGCTGTACAGCTCGTTCTTCTTCTTTTTCTTCCTCGGCGAACTGCTGTCGGAGTGGCTGAAGCGCCCGGCGGCGTTCGCGATCGTGTTCGGGCTGATGCTCGTCACGACGATCGCCGCGGGCTTCCTCGGCTACCTGAAGGTGAAGAAGATCAAGGCGCCGGAGCGCACGATCAACAGCTTCAAGGACACCGCCGCCGCGTTCAAGCCGCACCGCGACGACTCGCCCGCCGACCACAGCTGACGGGTCTTCGAGGCGGTGCAGGCGACACCGGATCCGTCGATCGTCCGGCTCGACGGACCGTGGACGCATCGTGACGTCTCGGCGAACGGCATCCGGCTGCACGTCGCCGAACTCGGCGACGGGCCGATGGTCCTGCTGCTGCACGGGTTCGCCGAGTTCTGGTGGACCTGGCACCACCAGCTGACGGCGCTGGCCGACGCCGGTTTCCGCGCGGTCGCGGTGGATCTGCGCGGATACGGCGACTCCGACAAACCCCCACGCGGCTACGACGCGTGGACGCTCGCGGGCGACGTCGGCGGGCTGATCAAATCTCTCGGCGCGCGCAAGGCCCACCTCGTCGGGCATGCCTGGGGCGGCATGCTCGCCTGGACGGTGGGCGCGCTGCATCCCCGGCTGGTCTCGTCGGTCAGCGTGCTGGGCGGCGCGCATCCCCTGGCGTTGCGGGGCGCCGTGCGACGGCCGGGGCAATTGCGCGCTTCCGGCCATCTGTTCCGCTTCCAGGTGCCGATGGCGCCGGAAAAATGGCTGGTCAAGGACGACGCCCTCGCCGTCGAGGAGCTGTTCCGCACCTGGTCCGGTCCACAATGGACGGAAACCGCCGACTTCACCGAGGCCGTGCGGAACTTCCGGCAGGCGATGCTCGTCCCCGGCGTGCCGCACAGCGCGCTCGAGTACTACCGATGGGCGTTCCGCGCGCAGTTCCGCGGCGAAGGCCGCAGGTTCAGCGAAGCACTCCGAGGCCGCTACGCCGCCCGAGTACTGCAAATCCACGGCGAGGACGACCACTGCGTCCTGCCGGAGACCGCGGCCGCGTCCCGCCGCTGGGCCCCGGAAGCGCGCCTCGAACGCTGGCCCGGCATCGGGCACTTCCCGCACCTGGAAGCCCCTGAGCGCACTTCGGCCGCGCTGCTGGACTTCCTCCGTATCTTGGAAGCATGACCGAACGCAAACCGACGGGGGTCTCGTTCGAGTCCTGGGTGGACCGGCAGGTCGGCGCGGCGCAGGCGAAAGGCGATTTCGACGACCTTCCCGGCGCCGGGAAGCCACTGCCCAAGACCGACGGCAAGGACACCGCGCTCGCCTGGGTGGTGAACAAGGTCCGCACCGAAGGCCATGACGTGTCGGCGCTGCTGCCGCCGTCGCTGGCCATCGCCAAGGAACTCGACGACCTGCCGGACACCCTTGCCCGGGTGCGGCGGGAAGCGCGGGTGCGGGAGATCGTCGAGGACCTGAACGAGCGGATCCGCGCGGAGCACCGGCGTCCGGCCGGCGGGCCGGTGCTGCGGGCCCGGCCGCTGGACGTGGACGAGGCCGTTGCGGACTGGCGGAACGGCCGTCCTTCGTCAAGCCCCGGATGACATGAAAGCCCCGTTACTTGCAAATTTTGCAAGTAACGGGCCGTTCATAGCACGCGCGCGGCCGCGAAAGGGCTAGTTCGCGCAGGGACCGGTCGACGTGTTCGCGCTCAGCGACGAAGCCGTGTCCACCACCGGCTTGACCTGCTCGGACGTCAGGGTGAAGCCGGTCTCCGGGTCCTCCACCGCCGCACCGAAGACGACCCCGATGACCTCGCCGTCCGGGTTGATCATCGGCCCGCCGGAGTTACCGCTGCGGACCTGCCCGCGCACGGTGAACACGTCGCGCTGCACGGTGTTCGACTCGTAGATGTCCGGTCCGCGCAGGTTGATCCGGCCGCGCACTCTGGCGGACGTCGCGGTGTACGGGCCGTCGAGCGGGTAGCCGAGCACGATCGCGTCGTCACCCGCCCGCGCGACCTGCTGCTTGAAGGGGAGCACCGGCGCCTGCAGCCTCGGCACGGCGAGCACGGCCACGTCGGCCTCGGGGTCGAAGTAGACGACCCGCGCGGCGAACTTGCCCGATGTCGACTCGATGGCGACCTCGTCGGTACCCGCGACAACGTGCGCGTTGGTCATCACGCGCTGCGGCGCGATGACGAATCCGCTGCCTTCCAGCGCTCGCGAGCACGAAGTCGCGTTGCCGCGGATCTTCACGACACTGTCGTGGACCTGCCGCACGATCGGCTTCGCCTGCAGCGCGGTGTCCGGCGGGCCGGTGTCCTGGACGTTCGGCTTCTGGAACGGGTCCACAATGGACGGGAAGCCGGAGGCGTCGAGCAGCTTCCGCAGTTCGGTCGGGAAGCCCTGCGCCGCCTCGGGCATGACGTCGTTGACGCCGCCGAGCACCACGGAGCTGTTGATCGACTTGGCCAGCCCCGGCACCCCGGAGACCGCGGTGAGCGGCGTCGCGATCAGCCAGGCGACCACGAACACCACGGCGGCCTGCACGATCGCGCCGAGCGTCTTGTCGACGCCGGAAAGCTTGTCGGGATTGATCTTCTGACGCAGTCTCCGTCCGGTCCAGACCCCCAGGGTCTCGCCGAGCGCGACCAGGAACACCACCGTCGCCACCGCGAAGGCGACCTTCGCCGCCGGATGCTCGAAGAGTTCGACGACCAGAGGTGCGATCTTGATCCCCGCGAGCGCGCCCAGCACCACCCCGACCAGCGAAGGAAGGGCGATGATCACCCCCTGGAACGCGCCGGACACGCCGGCCAGCAGCGCGAGCAGGATCACCAGTACGTCAACCCAGTTCACCGGTGACTACTCCTTCTCCGGCACTTGCCGCCCGTCGACCCGCGCCTGATGTTCGGCCAACGCTACGTCAAGCTCCCGGACGTCGCCGTGGTCCCATTCGCGTTCCCAGCCCCCGAGCGAAAGCGTCATCGCCAGCAGCCCGCCCGTGAAACCCCAGACGAACAGCCCGCCGACGTCGAACGCGGGCCCCTTCCAGCCGAAACCCTTGCGCATGACCTGGAACCGGTTGGCCGGATCGGTGAGTTCGGCGACCGGCACCCTGGCCACCGCCGCCGTCTCGCCCGGGTCGACGGCGTGCACCGGGGACGGCGTCCGCCAGTAGGCGAGCACCGGCGTCACGGCGAATCCGGACACCGGCACGAACAGTTCGGGGAAGATCGCCACCGGCAGGATCCCGGAGGGTTCGACGCCGGTCTCCTCCTCCGCCTCGCGAAGCGCGGTGCCGACCGGTCCGTCGTCACCCGGCTCCGCACCGCCGCCGGGGAAGGCGACCTGGCCCGCGTGCGAGCCGAGGGTGTCGGCGCGGCGCTGGAGCAGCACGTCCGGCCCGTCCGGGCCCTCGCCGAAGAGCATCAGCACGGACGCCGGCCGGTAGCTGGCGTCCGGCGGCACGCTGAACCTGCTGAAGGTGTCGGCGCCGACGTCCCGGCTGATCTTGACCAGCGGTTGCAGCCACTCGGGCACGGTCTCCGGGTCCACGAGGGGTCCGGTCATGGGGTCCCTTCCGCTGCGGCGCGCACCTGCTCAGTGTTCAGGAACACGCGTGGGTTCTCGATGAGCCGGACCTCGCCGGCCGCCGTGACCAGATACGTCGCGGGAAGTGAGGAAGGGACCTTCAGTGCCGTCCGCACCGGCCCCGACTGTCCGTCACCGTCGAAGACCGACGGCAGCCGGACGCCGAGCTCGGAGAGCAGACCCAGCCCGTCGGCCCCGGAGCTCGCGACCTGGACGAGAAGCACCCGCGCGGCACCCGGCTGGGCGGCGTATTCCTGGAGCAACGGCAGTTCGGCGCGGCACGGCTCGCACCACGACGCCCACAGGTTGACCAGCACGGGACCGCCCGAAAGCACGCGGGCGAGGTCGACCCGGGAGCCGTCGCCGAGGCATTCGACGTCGACCCCGCGCAGCTTCGCGACCTCACCCGGACCGGGCGGCGGGCACGCGGCGAGCGCCGCCTTCGACCGGGCGGCGGTCAGATCGCCCGACGTCCTGACCGGCTCCTTGTCGTCACGGGCCGTGAGCAACGCGACGATCAGGGCCACCACCAGGACGGCGGCACCGAGGGCCAGTTTGGTGACCCTGGTCACCCGCGCGCCGCCAGATCCAGGATGTGCTCGCGTTCTTCGCCCTTGACCAGCTTCGCGGCCTCTTCGAACCCCGTGGGACCGGTTCCGTACGAGGGGCACATCTTGGCCAGCGGACAGGCTCCACAGGCGGGTTTACGGGCGTGGCAGACGCGGCGGCCGTGGAAGATCGTCCGATGCGAGAGGAGCGTCCACTCCTTGCGCGGGATCAGCTCGGCGACGGCGTGCTCGACCTTGACCGGGTCTTCCTCTTCGGTCCAGCCCCAGCGGCGCACCAGGCGGCCGAAATGGGTGTCCACGGTGATGCCGGGGACCCCGAAGGCGTCGCCGAGCACGACGTTGGCCGTCTTGCGGCCGACACCGGGCAGCGTGACGAGGTCCTTCAGCTTGCCGGGCACTTCGCCGTTGTAGCGCTCCACCAGGGCGGCGCCGAGACCCATCACCGAATTCGCCTTGGCCCGGAAGAACCCCGTCGGGCGGAGGTACTCCTCGAGTTCGGTGCGATCGGCGCCGGCGTAGTCGGCCGCGGTTCGATAGCGCGCGAAGAGCGCGGGGGTGACCTGATTCACGCGGACGTCGGTGGTCTGCGCCGAAAGCACGACCGCGACCAGTAGTTCGAGCGGAGTGGTGAAGTCAAGCTCGCAGTGCGCGTCCGGGAACTCGTCGTCGAGGCAACGCTTCATCCGCCTGGCGCGTCTCACCAATGCGAGCCGGCTTTCACCCTTACCCCCCGCGCGGGGGGCATTGGTGAGGGCAGGAGGCACCCCGATAGCCTACGGGCGCCATCGGACGAGCCAGTGGGAGCACCCGCCGGTCGACGGCCGACACGCCAGAACACCACCTCGGCGCTTCGATCGAGGACGCCATGAGCGAGGATCTGGAGTAATGCACAGCTTTTCGGAATTCCCGGGGCAGGGCGCATGACGGTCTGGTTCGTCATCCTGGTCCCCTTGGTGATCATGTTCTTCGCGTTGTTCATGGAACGCGTGGAAACCCGGCTCAAGCACGTCGCCGTGCAAGAGAACGAAGTCGAGGAGTTCCTCGAGCAGGCGCAGCCCAACGAGGTCAGGGCCCTTTACGGGCACGGCATCGGACGCGCCCTCGAGCTCTTCCGGCTGCGCAGGCTGGGCGGGAGGGCGGCCAGGCTACGCGCGCGACGCGTGCGGAGTTAGGCTCCACGTTCGAGCGAGATCGTTCCCGGCACCGACGCGCCAGCGGCGAGCCGACGGGCGATCTCGCCAGCACGCCCTAGACTGACGCGAAAAGTGATCGGCGACACGATCCTCGGTAACGAGGTTCGGCGTCGTTTCTCGATGAGGAGGCACCCGAGGTGGACGAAACCCTGGCCCGAGCGGGCATTTTCCAGGGTGTTGAGCCTGCAGCCGCCGAGGCGCTGGCACAGACCTTGGAATCCGTGGAGTTCCCGCGCGGGCATGTCATCTTCAACGAGGGTGAACCCGGCGACAAGCTTTACATCATCCAGTCCGGCAAGGTGAAGATCGGCCGCAAGTCACCCGACGGCCGGGAGAACCTGCTGGGCATCTTCGGCCCGTCGGACATGTTCGGCGAACTGTCCATTTTCGACCCCGGCCCGCGGACGTCCAGCGCGACGACCGTGACCGAGGTCCGCGCGGTGACGATGGACCGCCCGGCGCTGCGGCAGTGGATCTCCACTCGCCCGGAGATCGCCGAGCAGTTACTGCGCGTCGTCGCCCGTAGGCTGCGCCGGACGAACAACATGGTCGCCGAGCTGATCTTCACCGACGTCCCCGGCCGCGTGGCGCGGGCGCTGCTGCAGCTCGCGCAGCGTTTCGGCAGCCAGGAAGCCGGTCTGCTGCGGGTCACGCACGACCTGACGCAGGAAGAGATCGCCCAGTACGTCGGCGCCTCGCGCGAGACCGTGAACAAGGCTCTCGCCGACTTCGCGCACCGTGGCTGGCTCCGTCTCGAAGGCAAGAGCGTCCTGATCCTGGACCCGGAGCGCCTGGCGCGCCGCGCTCGCTAGATCTTCACCCTCAACTGCCGCAAGTAGTCCTCTACTTGCGGCAGTTGTGCGTTCAACTACCGCATTCAGAGGACTGAATGCGGTAGACACAACGAAGAGCCGGGCGCCACCCCCGACGTGGCGCACCGGCTCTTCGCTGTGCGCGGACCATCCCCCGACGATCCGCGCTCCCCGCCCTCCGGAACAAGGCCCCGACCCGTACGCCGGAGGGAGTTGGAGATTGTGTGCTGTTGTACAACCATCCACGGCCGTCGGCCGTGAACTCAAGTTCTTTCACTCTCAAGGACGCCATCTGCGTCGATTTGTTGCCCTGAATGACCCAAAATGGGCCGAACGTTACTCGATCGTGATGAACCTGCCTGCTTCAAGGTTCGTAGTACCCGAAATCCGAGGGTGACAAACCTTACCGCCGCAGATCTGGTACTCGCGTACCAAAGTAGGTCATACTGGTACGCGTGTCCCAGTCTGTGTCCGCATCCGCCGAGAGCCACCGCACCTCCCTCGCCGACTACAAAGCCGCGCTGACCGCGCCCGGGTCGCGCGGGGCGGTCGTCGCGTCCCTGCTCGCCCGCCTGCCGATCGCCATGATCGGCATCTCCGCGCTGCTCTACGTCCAGCGCGAGACGGGCTCCTTCGCCTCGGCCGGCCTGGTCTCGGCCGGCTCGCTCGTCGGGGTGTCCGTCGGCGCGGTGGTGCAGGGGCGGCTCATCGACCGCTTCGGGCCGACGCGGCCCCTGCTGACGACCACGGTGCTCTTCGCGCTGGCGATGACCGGGCTGATCTTCGCGATCGAGGCGCACGCGCCGACGCTCGTACTGGTCCCGCTGGCCTTCGGCACCGGGATCACCGAACCGATGGTCGGCTCCGCTTCACGGGCGCTGTGGACACGCCTTCTCCCGGCGGGGCCGACGCGGAACGCCGCGTTCTCCTACGAGGCCATCAGCATGGAGGTCTTCTTCATCCTCGGCCCCGGATTCGCCGGGCTGCTGATCGCCGCGCCGTGGGCGGGTACCGGCATCGTGACCGGTTCGCTGACCATGATCGCGGGCGCCGTGTTCTTCGCGCTGAGCCCGACCGTGCGCGCTTGGGGACCGGCGCCGTCGGCGGGCGGCAAACTGCTCGGCGCGCTGGCCAGCCCCGGGATGCGCACCCTCGCGATCGCCGCGCTGGGCTTCGGCGCCGTGATCGGCTTCGTCGAGGTCGCCGTCCCGGCGGCCGCCACCGAAGCCGGGAACACCTCGATCGGCGGCCTGCTGCTTTCGGCCTGGTCGGTCAGTTCGGTCGCGTTCGGCGTCGCGTACAGCCTGCGCCCGTGGCCGCGGCAGATGGGCCTGCGGCTGCCGGTGCTGCTGGCCGGGTTCGGCGCTCTCGTGGCGCTGCTCGCCCTGCCGGGTTCGCTGTGGGGCCTCGCGCTGGCCATGCTCGCCGCGGGCGCGCTCATCACACCCCAGTCGACGACGCATTCGGCCGCGATCGAGATCGCCGCGCCGAAGGGCACGGCGGCCGAGGCGTTCGGCTGGGTGCTCACCGCGGTGACCCTCGGGCTGGCCTTCGGGCAGTCGATCAGCGGCTACCTCGTCGAGCACGCGGGCACCGAAGCGGCGTTCCTCGCCGCCGGCGGTGTCGGATTCGCGCTCGCCGTCGTGGTGTGGCTGCTGCGCGGCACCTTCCGCCCCCAGCCGCCGGTGACCGTCGCCGAGACGCCCGAACTTGTCGGTGCCGCCCGCTAACTTGCGGGCATGGACCTGACTGCCGCCACCCGCTCCCTCTCGTCCGCCGTCTCCGCCGCCGCACGGCTGCTCTCGGCCCGTTCCGGCCTGCTCCTGCGAGCCGGGCGGGAGGGGCTGACGGTCGGCGGGAACGACAGCGAACGGGCGGTCCGCCTGAACAGCGACGCCGTCGTGCACACCGACGGCGAGGTCGTGGTCCCGGCCGGGCCGCTCGCGGAAACGCTGCGCATGCTCGACGACGAAAGGGTGCGCCTGGTCGTCGAGGGCTCGCGGCTCGCCGTGCGGGTGGAGGGCGGCCGGTACGCGATTCCCTTGCTGAGCCGGGAACTGAGCCTCCCGGACATGCCTCCCCGCGTGTCCGAAGTGGATGGTTCGGCGCTGGTGACCGCGCTGCGCACCGTCGCGGGGACGGCGGCGAAGGACGACGCGCTGCCGATGTTCACCGGCGTCCGCGTACAGAGTTTCAGTCGCGAACTGCGGCTGACCGCGTCCGACCGATACCGTATGGCCGTGGCCACCGTCCCGCTGCGCGCCGAAGGCGAACCGGTCGACGCGCTGGTCCCGGCGGGCCTCCTGGCCGAGACGGCGAAACAGGCACGCGGCACCGTCGGCCTGCACGGTGATGGCACCCGCTTCGGCCTGAGCTGGTCCGGCGTCGCCGTCACCACCGCGGTTCTCGACGCGGGATTCCTCTCGGAGAAGCTGATCGAATCGTCCACTGTGGACACGAAGGTCGAGGTCTCCGCCGATGCCCTGGCCTCCGCCGTCCGCCGTGTCGGCGTCTACGCGGACGCGCGCCGAGTACTCACGCTGGAGGTCGGCGACTCGCATCTGCGGCTGGCCAGTTCGAAGCAGGACACCGGTGAGGCCGAGGAGACGCTGAAGGCCGAGGTGTCCGGCGGCCGAACTTCGCCCTCGTTCCAGGCGCGGTACCTCTTGGACGCGCTCCAGGGTTTCTCGGGCGAGCGAGTGCGGCTCGATATCCAGCCCGGGATGCGGGCCTGCGTGATCCGCTCGGTGGACCCTGGCGAGGTGGCGCTGACCTACTACGTGATGCCGATGCTGCCGCGCTGAAGTCGTGAGTGACCGCTGGGGTCGTGAGTGACAAGTAGGGTTAGAACCAACATTGCCACTCACGACCCCGATCGAGAACCGGATATTTAGGCGCTAATCGTACATTCGACTGTCGAAAAGTGTCCTTTGTGGATAGTCAAGGAGTGAGTGGGCTTCACCGGCAAGTCCAGACCCGTGCCGCGAAGAGCTCCTGCAATGAAGCAGGCCCCGCAGCAGAGATCCGGCCACGCCACATTTGCCTTACCCCTCAATAGAACCCGAATCGCCGTTCACGGGCGACCTCGACTCAGCGCGGCCCGCCGGAGAGACAGCGTTGCGAAAGCCACTTTCGCAACCTTCAACGTTGCGAAAGTGGCTTTCGCAACATCTGCCACGGGGCTCGCCCGCCGAAACCCCGCCCGAACGCTATGAACGGCCCGTTACTTGCAAATTTTGCAAGTAACGGGCCGTTCATAGCACTTGGCGACTCAGGCGGAGGCGGCCTTCACGGCGGCTTCGATCTCCGCGAACGAAGGGTTCACCATCGCCTTGGAGCCCACGAAGACCGTCGGCACGACCTCGTTCCCGTTCGCCACCGAGCGCACCCGTGCGGCCGCGTCCGGATCCTCCCAGATGTTGACCGCCTTCACCTTGTAGCCGCTCTTCGAGAGCGGCCGCTCCAGCGCGGCGCAGAACCCGCATCCGGGGCGCCAGTAGAACTCGACCTCTACGTCACTCATTCGCCGTCCTCCGACCTCAGGTAGTCCAACTGCGCCTGCACGCTCCACTCGGCGGGCGCCCACAAAGCCTTGTCGACGTCGGCGTAGACGACCTCGACGACCTGGCGCGGGGTGGCGTCCGCGCCGAGGACCTTCAGTGCCGAACGCACCTGATCGAGCCGTTCTTCCCGGTGCGCCAGGTATTCGCGCGCCGTCGTGGCCAGGTCGGGGAGCTCGGGGCCGTGGCCCGGCAGGCCGACGGTGCCGGCGGGCAACTCGATGAGTTTCCGCAGGGAGCGCAGGTAGTCGCCGAGGTCGTGCAGCACGGTCGTGCCGCGGCCGAGGATGGTGTCGCCGGTGAGGATCTGCCCTTCCGAAGTCAGGCAGATCGAGTCTTCGGTGTGCCCGGGTGTGTGCAGCACCGAGATCTCCAGGCCGCCGGCCCGGACCACCTCACCGTCCACAAGGGACTTGCCGCCGACGCACAGCGACTCGTCGAAGGCCCGCACCGGGGCGCCGACGCGTTCGGCGAACCAGGGGGCGCCCTCGGCGTGGTCGGGGTGGTGGTGGGTCAGGATGATCAGTTCGACGGCGCCGGTCCCGGCCAGCAGCGTCAGATGCTCGATGTCCTCGTGACCGGGGTCGACGACCACGGAACCGGCCGCGCCGGGACCGCGGAGCACCCAGGAGTTGGTGCCCTCCAACGTCATCGACGACGGATTGTGCTCCAGTAGCACGGAAGTCGTCGGCGTGACCTGGCGCAGTACGCCGTATGCGGGGGCGCTCACGCCGGGTCCAGGACGACGCGGACCTTGTCGCCTTCGCGCACCAGCGTCGGCATGATCTTCACGATCTCGCGCTCGACGGCCCGCGCCGCGGCCGCCGAGCCGAACTCGCCCAGTTCCGCGAGCGTGATCCAGGTCGGTGGCATGAGCATGCGGCGCCCTTCCTTGGCGTCGGCGATGGCGTCGGCCGGCCGCTGCCAGCCGGAGCTGACGGCCTCGGACGTGGCGCTGTCCGCCTCCTGCCCCTCGGGCAGCACGGCGACGAAGAAGCAGGTGTCGTAGCGGCGCGGTTCCTCGGGCGGCGTGACCCAGTTCGCCCAGGGGCGCAACAGATCCGCGCGCAACGTGAGGCCGTTCGCTTCGAGGAACGCGGCGAGTGAGAGTTCGCGGGAGACCAGCTTTTCGCGGGCGTCGTGGTAAAGCGTCGCGTCGGCGACGACGGTGTCGCCGATGCTCGCGAGGAGTACGCCCGACTCTTCGAACGTCTCCCGCACGGCCGCGCACACGAGGGCGCGGGCGAGCGATTCCTCGCAACCGAAGCGTTTCGCCCACCAGGCGGGTTCCGGACCGGCCCAGCTCACCGACGCGTCGACGTCGCGCGAGTCCACGCCGCCGCCGGGGAAGACGGTCATCCCGCCCGCGAACGGCATGCCCTTCACGCGGTGCTGCAGGAAGACCTCGACGCCTTGCGTGCCGTCGCGGAGGAGGATCACGGTCGCCGCGTCCTTGGGCGTCACCGGCGTGCCGCCGGCGTTCGCGCGGGTGCCCACCCCGGCCCCCACCGGGATGTCGAATGTCAGTTCTTCAGCCACACCCGCAACCTAACATCGCGTTTCGTCCTCTGGTTGCGGTAGTTGCGCGTGCAACGACCGCATCCAGAGGACGAAACGCGGGGACTTGCTAGGACGACCAGCTGGAACCGCTGCTGCGCGAAGCCCCGTTGAGCCGGATCTTCGCCGCTTCGGCGCGTTCCCGTTCGGCGAGCTCGGCGTGCAGTTCGCGCAGGAGCGCGCGATCGCGTTCGCTCAGGCTCGGGTCGTCGAGGTCGAGAGCGGGCAGCTCGACGACCTCGTGCATGCTCGGCTTGCCGGTGGCGATCTCGCGGCCCTTTTCCGGGTCCTCCTTGAGCGCTTGACGCAACTGAGCCACCTCGGCCGGGGTCAGGTCGGCCGTGCGCTCGGCGCGGGTCTCCGCCCGCGACTTGCGCGGCGGCGCCTGCTCCGAAGACGACACAGAAGACACAGACGACACCGGAGACACCGAAGACGTCGACGACGAAGGTGCGGGCGACGCCGGGGCCGGCGCCTGCTGCACGATCGGCACCACCGGCGCGATCGGTTCGGAGGTGCTGCCGACCGGCCTCAGCCCGTGCCTGCTCGGCTGCTCCTTGACCGGCTCGGGAGCCGGGGCGGGGGCAGCGGGCGGGGTCACCGGCTCCGACCGAAAGTCACTGGAATGGGCACTCCCGGTGACCCAGACAGGACTCGCGGCCGACGACGCGGCCTGGTGGTACGCGGACCGTGCGACGCCGGGGCCGGCGACCTCCACGACCGAGCGGATGCCCGCGCGGCGAAGCGCGGTGTCCACGCGGAACGCGACCGCGGGCGGGTTGCCCTCCGGGCCGATCTCGACCAGGACGACCCGCTGTGGCAGCGCGCCGGGCACGCTCCCGGCGGGCGTGTTCCGCCATACCGCGTGCACCGAGCGGACGTCCGGCAGCACCTGGAGGGTGCGGTCGAGCGCCTCGGCGAGGCCGAATTCGGGCTGGTTCTCACCGGTGAACCGGTGGGTGAGCACCTGCTCGTCCTCTTCGACGAGCAGGTCGTTCGCCAGGGTGGCGTCGGACCTGCTCATCTCCAGGACGAGCGCCAGCTCACGCTGTTCGGACGAGGTCACCGGGATCTTCCCCGCGATCAGGGTGCCGGTGGTGAGCTCGACCGCTTCGTCGATGTGCGCACGCGCGATCAGCTCACGCGCTTCGGTCAAAGCACTGTCGTCGATTCGACCCGCCAGGGCCAGTAACAGGTTGTGCAGGCGCAGGGGCACCGAGAACCCGTCCATGGGCGGGCCGTCGTGGACCTCCACCATTGCTCTGCTCCCTCCCGGCTCGCCTGGTGGTGCGAGCGTTAAGCGGCGACCAGCCGACTTCCCGTGTCCACCGCGCCCACACAGACCAGCTCGGAGTTGGCGAGCGCGGTGCGGTGATAGCCGGTGAGGTCGATGCTCGGCGGGAGAACCTCGACGCCGGGCTCCTCGTCACCGAGCACGCGCAGGACGCGCTGAAGCTCGCCGGTCAACCTCGGCAGCCCGTTGAGCGCCGTGACCAGGAGGACTCGTTTCGCCCCACCCTCGCCGACCACACCGAGGTGTCGCCAGCTTTGCCGCACTTCACCCACATCCGGCCGTCCCCGCAACGTTGCGTGGATCAATACGGACACAGAGTCGACGGAGTTCACCCATTCGGGCGCACTCTGCGTGAATGTGTACCTGGTCTCGGTGACGTCGTCTACCCCCAGGGTGGAACTCACCTGATGCCAGTCGGCCCCGTGAGGAATGAGCCCCGCGACTAGCAGGCGATACTCCGTTTGATCCAGGTCGATCCTGTGCTTAAGCAAAGACCTGGGCAGGGTCCGCGCGAGCGTCCCCATCGCGCCCTCGCCCAGCCAGTCGCGGAACCGCCACAGGAGCTGGTCCGGCAGACGTCCGGCCAGCCGAAGCAGGAGCTCGTGCGAGGACTTCTCGATGTCCGGGTCCATCACTTCACCTCCACGATCAGTTCGATCTCGACCGGCGCCCCGATCGGCAGCTCGGAGACCCCGACGGCCGAACGGGCGTGGATGCCCGCCTCGCCGAAGACCTCGCCGAGCAGCTCGGACGCCCCGTTGATCACCGCGGGCTGGCCGGTGAAGCCCTCCGCGGACGCCACGAACCCGACGACCTTGACCACGCGCACGACGTTGTCGATCCCGACGACCGAGTCCACCGCGGCCAGGGCGTTGAGGATCGACGTCCTCGCGTGCTGTTTCGCCTCTTCGGGGCTGACCTCGGCGCCGACCTTGCCGGTCGCCTGAAGCTCGCCCTTGACGAAGGGCAGCTGCCCGGCCGTGTAGACGTACGAGCCGGTCCGGACGGCGGGCACGTACGCGGCCAGCGGGGCCGCGACGGCGGGCAGTTCGATACCGAGCTCGGCGAGCCGATCGCTCCAGGTCATGGCTTCAATCCCCTAGTTCTTGGCTCGTTTGAGGTAGGCGACGTGCTGCTCGCCGGTCGGGTTCGGGAGCACGGTGACAAGCTCCCAGCCGTCCTCGCCCCACTGGTCGAGGATCTGCTTGGTGGCGTGGATCAACAGGGGGACGGTCGCGTACTCCCACTTGGTGGCGCTCATGCCCGGGAGCGTAGCCAAACCGGCAAGGGCGCCCGACACACATGCGGAAAACCCTCTCGCGACCCGTTCGCCGATTTCCCGTCGATGTGGTTCACTTCACACCTACTCGTGAGTAGATAGGACGCTGACATGCGGACAACGAAGTCCCTCGCCGCCGCCTGCCTGGCCGCGGTCCTTGCCCTGATCTGCACCTCACTGGCGAATACGGCGAACGCCGCCGACAAGCTCCCCGTTCCGTGGACCCTCGCCGCCGCCCTGCCCGCGCAGGCGGCGAATCCGGGCGGACCTCCGCCGGGTTCGAACGATTTCGACTGCCGTCCGAGCTCGACCCACCCCAACCCGGTGGTGCTGGCGCACGGTCTCGGCGCCAACCAGACGGTGAACTGGCAGACGTTCGGCCCGCTGCTCAAGAACAACGGGTACTGCGTCTTCTCCCTGACCTACGGGGTCCCCGGCGCGCCGCTGCCGATCTACCAGCCCGGCGGGCTTCTTCCGATGGAACAGAGCGCGAAGGAACTGTCGAAGTTCGTCGACAAGGTGCTCGATGCGACCGGGGCGTCCAAGGTGGACATCCTCGGGCATTCCGAGGGCACGCTGATGCCTTCCTATTACGTGAAGTTCCTCGGCGGAGCGTCCAAAGTGGACAAGTACGTCAGCCTCACCCCGCTGTGGGACGGCACCACGCTGTTCGGCGCCTCACATCTGTACGCGCTCGCCGTCACGCTGGGCCTGAGTCCCGGCATCAACGGCATCCTCGACCCGGCGTGCGGCTCGTGCCGCCAGTTCCTGCGCGGTTCGGAGTTCCTCTCGAACCTGCGTGGTGGCAACGGGATCTTCCAGCCGGGTGTGACGTACACGAACATCCTGACCCGCTACGACGAAGCCGTCGTCCCGTACACGAGCGGCCTCGGCAAGGGACCGAACGTGAAGAACATCGTCCTGCAGGACAGCTGCCTGCTGGACCTGGCGGAGCACGGCGGGGTCGCCGCCGACCGCAACGCGGCCGGGCACGTCCTCAACGCGCTCGACCCGGCGCACGCGAAGCCGGTGCCGTGCGTGCCCGCGTCCCCGATCGGGAGCTGATCGCTCCGCTAACGTGAGGTCTCGTGGAGACCTGGCGTGTGGTCGCGACCGTCCTTCTCGCCGTGGCGGGACTGCCGCTGGTGCTCGTCCTGATGGCGAAGGCCCGGGACCGGACGGACAGTTCGGGAACGGTCGCGGCCACCGGCGCGGTGGCCTTCGTGGTGCTCCTGCTGCTCGGTGTGGTGATGCTCACGGTGCTGCCCGGCGTCCTGACCTGGGTCATCGTCGCGGTGGTCGCGGCTGCGCTCGGCGTCATGCTGCTGGCGAGCTGAACACTCAATTAGGGTGGGACCGGTGAGCACTCCCCTTGCCGGCTGGACCGACGAACTCGCCAGAGCCAGGCTGCATTTCGTCACGGGCAAGGGCGGGACGGGCAAGACCACGCTCGCCGCCTCCCTGGGCCTCGCGCTCGCCAAAGGCGGGCGCCGCGTGCTGCTGATCGAGGTCGAAGGACGCCAGGGCATCGCCCAGCTCTTCGACACCGAGCCGCTGCCGTACGCCGAGCAGCGCATCGCGGCCGTTCCCGGTGGTGGCGAGCTGCGCGCGCTGCACATCGACGTCGAAGCCGCGCTCCTCGAGTACTTCGAGATGTTCTACAACCTCGGCTTCGCCGGACGGACGCTGCGGCGGATGGGCGCGATCGAGTTCGCGACCACGCTCGCGCCGGGCCTGCGCGACGTCCTGCTCACCGGGAAGATCAAGGAATGCGTCGGCCGGACCGAATCCGACGGCCGCCACACCTATGACGCCGTCGTCGTCGACTCCCCGCCCACCGGCCGGGTCGTGAAGTTCCTCGACGTCACCAAGGCCCTCACCGACCTCGCCAAGACCGGCCCGATCCGCGGCCAGGCCGACGGCGTCGTCCGGCTGCTGCACTCCGGCGAGACCGCCATCCACCTCGTGACGCTGCTCGAAGAGATGCCGGTGCGGGAAACCGTCGAAGCGGTCGCCGAACTCGACGGCGCGGATCTGCGCCCCGGC
>NZ_JACBXD010000090.1 GCF_013870525.1 Amycolatopsis pittospori | reverse complement strand
CCGCCGGACGTTCCGGAGCCGGCGCCGAAGACTGGCTGACCCGGTCGGCGTCCGCCGCACGCGGCGAATCGGCAGCGCGGCTCGAAGACGAGTCACCGTCCGAAGTGGACGAATCCGAACGCGAAGACCGTGAAGAGGAATCCGGTGCGGGATCCGAAGGCGGCGTGCGCGAAGGAGTCCCGGAATCGCCGGAATCGATGTCAGGGGTCGTCGGACCGTCGCCCGCCGTCGCGGCACCGGGGGTGTTCGCGGCGCGGATGTCGCCGATCTGGCTCTTCGCCCCGTCGACACCACCGCCGACAGCACCGCCGGACGCGCCCATCAGGACGTCCTTGGCGGAAAGCTTGTCGAGGTCGCCGGTGACGGCGGCCTGTCCGACGGTGCTCGCGACGCCTTCGGCCGCGCCTCGCACAGCTCCGCGCGCGGCGCTGTCGAGGATCTGGCCGCCCACGCTGTCGGAAAGTCCCTTGGTGGCGCCCTTGCCGATGCTGCTGCTGCCCGCGCCGACGACCCCGTCGACGGCGCCACTGATCGCGGAGTCCTTGGTCTTGCTGAAGTCCCAGCTGTCGCGGTCGCCCTTGGCCATCTGCAGGCCCTGGATGCCCGCGTCCATGGCGAGGTTCATCGCCGTGTTCTGCAGGACCTCCTTGCCGATCTTCTTCAGACCCTCCTTGAGAAGCTTCTCGAGGAGTTCCTTCGCGACCTTCTTGAAGCCTTCCTGCGCGAGCTTCTGCATCAGCTGACGGAAGATCATCTGGACGGTCATGCGGGTGGCGATCTGCGCCGGCGCGATACCGGCCGTCGATCCACCGAAGGTCACCGCGGCCGCCGCGAGCATCGCGACGATCTGCGCGGCCAGGATCACCAGCGAGATGATGATCATGTACTTCGTGTACTCGACGTCCAGCGCGGTCGCGTTGCACGAGTCGCCGAGCGCCTTCGAAGAATCGGCCAGGGATTTGAAGTACGCCTCGTCGCCCTCGACGAACTTCTTCCACGCCTCCGCGAACTTCTCCGCGCCCTCACCGGTCCAGCCGCCGAGGACCTCGGTGGCGCCCTTGGTCGCGGTGTCGGCGATCGGCTGGACGGCCTTCGACGCGTTGTGCCAGGCGTCGCGCAGTTCGCGGAGCTTGTCCTCGTCGCCTTCGGGCCAGCTTTCGCCGACGACGATCGGCAAGAGCCACTTGACCGCGTCGGGCATCTCCATACCCACGGCGCTAGCCCTTCTTGTCCAGCGTCGTCTTGATCTCTTCCTCGGTGTTCTTGAACGCGGTCATCGACCGTTCGACGTTGTGCTGCATCCCCCGCAGCGCTTCGACGATGTTCGCGAACCCCTCGGACGAGCCCTGCGCGCCCGGCTCGTAGTCCTTCGCGAACTCCTTGCCGGCGTCGTCGTTCCCCCAGCACTGGCCGAGCGAGTTGATCGCGGCCATCAGTTCCTTGCCGGCGTCGTCGAGCTGATCCGCGGCCAGCCCCAGCTTGGCCGCGGCCGTGAGGACCCCGTCCGGATCCGCGGTGAATCCGCCACCGCCACCACCGGCCGCCATCAGACGCCCCTGGTCAGCCAGCTCGAAGGAGGCTCTTCCTCATCGTCGTCCTGACGCACGCGTTTCGGGATCGGTTTCGGCGTCGGCGGCGCGGCGGGAGGGGCAGGCGGCGCGGGCGGAGGCGGCGGGGCCGCGTCGTTGCGCAGCAAAGGATCTTCGAAATCGGCGTCGGACTTCGTCGGCGCGGGCTGCTCCTCCTCTTCGGCGAGGAAGTCCGGGATCGACGGCATCAGTCCCTGGAGCGACGGCGCGCCCTCGATGAGGTCCGAGAGGTCCGGCAGTCCTTCGGTGATCGGCGCCATCAGATCGGCGACCTGCTGCTTGACCTGCAGCGATCCTTGGCGCACCAGGGTCAGCACGGTGTTGGCCAGCTGCGCGGGATTGGTCCGCTCGAAGGCGTTCGGCTGGATCTCCAGCTTGCTCAGCGTTCCGGTGGCGTCGATGGTGGCGCGGACGAGGCCGTCCTGCGAGACCACCGTCGCGGACAGCTGCGACGCGGCGTCCTGCGCGTCCCGCAGCTGGGCGGTCTGCCGCTCGAACTGTTCGAGAAGCGTGTCGACCTGGTCCTTCATGGCGGCATTGCGCGCTTCGAGGCGCGCGCTGTCGTCGCCGGCCGTAGTCACTGAGCCCCCGGAAGTACTTGATCCCGGGCATACGTCACCCGGTGTCGGTAAGCGTCACCCTAATGCCAAGGGAGGAACAGCATCGCCTGTTCTCCGTTTTCGTACCGCGAGAACGTATCCGGCGGCTCCGGCCAGGTAGAGCACGGTGGCGGCGATCAGCAGACCCGGCGAGCGGCCGTCGTCCGGGATCACCGTCGCGGCCAGGGAAACCGCGGCCACCTGGGTGATGTTGAAAAGCGTGTCGTAGAGGGCGAAGACCCGTCCGCGGGCTTCGTCCGCGACGTCGATCTGGACCGACGAATCGACACAGAGCTTCAGCACCTGTCCGGCGCCGGTCACCAGGAACGCCGCGAACAACGCCGTCGGGACGACCATCGGCAGCCCGAGCGCGGATTGCGCGACGGCCGCCAGCACCAGCGCGCCCACCACGACGCGGACCCTGCCGAACAGCCGGATCAGCCGCGCGGTCAGCAGTCCGGCGACCAGGATCCCCGCCCCGGCGAAGCCCGCCATCTCCCCGAGCCCCGCCATTCCGGCGCGGAAGACGCCGGCGTCGGTGAAGTGGTTGCGCATCAGCAGGACCGTCACCAGCAGCGAGATCCCGAACGACGCGCGATGCGCGAACAGCGCGATGAATCCGGCCGTGACGCTGGGCGTGCGCCAAGCCGCCTTCGCGCCGTCGGAGAGGCCTCGGGCGACCGCGAGTGCCGGGTTGGCCGGTTCGTCGACGGTCGACGGCCCGAGCAGTCCACGCGCGAATCCCGAGGCGAGGACCGCGGCGCCGATCCCGCCCAGCGCGGCGACGGCCGTGACCCACGCCGATCCGGCGTCGTCGGCGCCGGTCAGGGCGCGCAGGCCGATCGCGCAGCCTGCGCCGACCACCGCGAGCACCGAACCCCACGTCGCGGCGAAGGCGTTCGCGGCGAGCACGGACTTCTCTTCGACGACGTGCGGCAGCGACGCGGACAGTCCCGAGCCGATGAACCGGGAGATCCCCTCGGAGGCCAGTGCCAGCGAGAACAGTCCGAAACCGGCCGCTCCGATGCCGACGGCGACGGCCGTCGCGAGGATCGTGAACGACCTCAGGAGGTTCGCGAAGATCAGCACCTTCCGGCGATCCCAGCGATCGAGCAGCGCACCCGCGAACGGCCCGACGACCGAGTACGGCAGCAACAACACCGCGAACCCGCCAGCCATGGCGAGCGCGTCGGCGGCTCGTTCGGGGTTGAAGATCACCGCGCCGGTCAGTCCGGCCTGGTACATCCCGTTGCCCCAGTGCGCGGAGAACCGCGTGAACAGCAGGCGGCGGAAGTCGCGATCGCGGACGAACGCCCTGGTGGGCGCCGGGGCGCTGGTGGTCACGGCGAAAGCCTAAAGATAGGGGTCGGTGCGCTTTAGGGTCGCCTCTCGGCGGCTATGCGCAGTGTGGCTCCAGCCGGACGGTATTCCACAAAGGCGGTTCTTCAGTGAGCCCGGGGGACACGGAAAGCGCACCGACCTCTGTGTCCAACGGTGCTCGTGATGCTGTTGTTCCCTGGCCGGACGTTTTGTCCGCGCTCGAAGTGGGATCATGGCGGACGTGCCAGCGGACGCCGAGGTAGAACCGGGAACGCTCCTGGTCGCCGCCCCCACGATGTTCGACCCCAATTTCCGGCGGACCGTCGTGTTCGTCATCGATCACCGGGACGAGGGAACGCTCGGCGTCGTGCTCAACCGGCCGAGTGACGTTCCGGTCTACGACGTGCTCCCCAGCTGGGGCGGGCACGTCGCCGAACCGCAGTCCGTGTTCGTCGGCGGGCCGGTGGAGAAGAAGACCGCCCTGTGCCTGGCCGCGTTGCGGACCGGCGAGACGGCGTCGAGCGTGCCCGGCGTGATCGCCGTCCGCGGCCCGGTCGCCTTGGTCGACCTCGACACCGATCCCGAGATCCTGGTCCCGAAGGTCCGCGGCGTGCGGGTCTTCGCCGGGTACGCGGGCTGGGATTCCGGGCAGCTCGCGAGCGAGATCGAACGCGACGACTGGGTCATCGTCCCGGCGCTGCCCAGCGACGTCCTCGCCTCGCCGCACCACGATCTGTGGGGCCAGGTCCTGCGCCGTCAGGGCATCCCGCTGGCGCTGCTGGCCACCCACCCGGGCGACCTCCAGCGCAATTAGGCGGTGGCGGTGTCGGCCTTCTTGAAGACACCGCAGGTCCCGCAGGCGCAGCCACTGCAGCCCGCGGGTGCTTCCGGCGCGGCGGGTTCGGGGGCGGGCACCGTCGCGGCGGCGCGGTTGCCGAGCACTCCTCCGGCCGCGACCAGCGCGATCATCCCGATCACGCCCACGAGCGAGCCGAGCAGCAGCCCGAACGTCGTCGGCATGACGAGCGCGGCGATCCCCGCTAGTACGGCGATCACGCCACCTGCCAGCGTCGGGAGGCCCGCGACCTTGTTGCCGAGGCGGAAGGCGTCCTCGCTGCGCATCGTGGCGGCGGTGCGCACGCCGGCGCCGCGGTCACGCGGCAGCTTCTCACGCAGACCGAGGAAGCCACCCCAGCCGACGAGGACACCCAGCACGATCGGAACCAGCGCTATGACGAACACTCCACGAGGATAAGCGTGACGTTCCGGCAACCTGCCGGATACCCTGATCGACTGTGCTACAGGCCATGTCACGCCGCGTCCTCGCCACGGCCCTGATCGGGGCCGTCCCCCTCACCCTGATGGCGGCCCCGGCCGCTCAAGCCGAGCACCGTCCGTTGCGGTTGATCGGTGAACAGCTCGTCCCGAACTTCCTGCCCTACGAGGGCACGATCGTCGGCGGCCTGTCCAGTATCGACTTCGATCCCCGCACCGGCGAATACGCGCTGATCTGCGACGACAGGTCCGCCATCAACCCGGCCCGGTACTACACGGCGAAGTTCTCCCTCGACGCCAACGGGCTCGGCCCGGTCACCTTCACCGGGACCAAGCCGCTCCTGCGCCCCGACGGCACGACGTACCCGCCGCTGGCCAAGAACGACCCCGCGCAGCCGCCGAACATGCAGACGATCGACCCCGAAGAACTCCGCGTCGACCCGTGGACCGGCCATTACCTCTGGTCGCAGGAGGGCGAGCGGTCCGCCGCCGCGCTGATCGACCCGTCGATCCGCGAGGCGAAACGCGACGGCTCGTACGTGCGCGACCTGCCGATCCCCGCCAACGAGAAGATGACGGCGACGGCCGGTCCGCGGCAGAACCTCGCCCTCGAAGGCATCACCTTCGCCGGTTTCGGCTCGCTCGTCGCCAGTTCGGTCGAGGGACCGCTGCTGCAGGACGGTCCGGAGCCGACCACGACCACGGGTGGTCTTTCGCGCATCACCCTGCAGTCGCGGTTCGGGCCGGTGCTCGCGCAGTACGCGTATCCGCAGGACAAGGTCTTCGCGTCGCCGAACCCGCCCGGAGCCTTCGCGACCACCGGCGTCTCGTCGCTGCTGGCCGTCGACCAGGCCGACCCGACGCGCTACCTCGTCATGGAGCGCGCGTTCGTCACCGGTGTCGGCAACAAGATCCGTATCTACGAAATCGACACCAAGAGCGCCACGAACATCGCAAAAACGCCTTCGCTGTCCGACGCGAAGAACGTCAAACCGGTCAAGAAGCGCCTGCTCGCGGACCTCGCGGATTTCACGTTGTCCACTGTGGACAACGTGGAGGGGATGACCTGGGGGCCGCGACTGCCCAACGGCGAACGCAGTCTGGTGCTCGTCAGCGACAACAACTTCTCCGCCACACAGGTGACCCAGTTCATCGCACTGGCGGTCCCCTCGGAACGGCTTTGACCAGCGGGTTAAACTGGGCTCATGAACACGGCTCGGCTGCTCCTTAGCCTGCCGCGCTGACCTCGGCCGATCGGCCGGGACCAGCGCGGCGACCCCTCATGCCCTCCGGGCTGAGGGGTCGAGTTGTTTCTGGAGTGGCTTGACGTGGATGAGCACGGAGGATCGATGAACCAGGCGAGCGAAGCGCCCAGCGGCGCCGACGCGGCCCCTCAGCACCGCTACACCGCGGAGCTGGCGGGCCAGATCGAGCAGCGCTGGCAGGACTACTGGTCCGACCACGGCACCTACCACGCGCCGAACCCGGTCGGCCCGCTCGCGGACGAGAGCGGTGAGGTCCCGTCGGACAAGCTGTTCGTCCAGGACATGTTCCCGTACCCGTCGGGCGCGGGCCTGCACGTCGGGCACCCGCTGGGCTTCATCGCGACCGACGTCTTCGCGCGGTACCACCGGATGATCGGCCGGAACGTGCTGCACACGATGGGCTTCGACGCCTTCGGCCTGCCGGCCGAGCAGTACGCGGTCCAGACCGGGCAGCACCCGCGCAAGACCACCGAAGAGAACATGCAGACCTATCTGCGCCAGATCCGGCGCCTGGGCCTGGGGCACGACGAGCGTCGCCGCATCTCCACGATCGACCCGGACTACTACAAGTGGACCCAGTGGATCTTCCTGCAGATCTTCAACTCCTGGTACGACGAGAAGGCCGGTAAGGCCCGTCCGATCGTCGAGCTGGAAACCGAATACGCGCAGGACAAGCGGAGCACTCCCGACGGTCGCAACTGGTGCGAGCTGACCCGCGCCGAGCAGCTGGAGATCATCGACTCGCATCGGCTGGTGTACATCTCCGAGGCGCCGGTGAACTGGTGCCCCGGGCTGGGCACGGTCCTGTCGAACGAAGAGGTCACCTCCGAAGGCCGCAGCGAACGCGGCAACTTCCCGGTCTTCCGGCGCAATCTGCGTCAGTGGATGATGCGGATCACCGCCTACGCCGACCGCCTGGTCGACGACCTGGACCTGCTGGACTGGCCGGAAAAGGTCAAGTCCATGCAGCGCAACTGGATCGGCCGCTCGCACGGCGCGCGTGTGTCGTTCGAGGCCGGCGAGCAGAAGATCGAGGTCTTCACCACCCGCCCGGACACCCTGTTCGGTGCCACGTACCTGGTGGTCGCGCCCGAGCACCCGCTGGTCGACGAGCTGACCGCCGCCACCTGGCCGGAAGGCGTCGACGCCCGCTGGACCGGTGAGGCCGCCGACCCGGCCGAAGCCATCACCGCCTACCGTGCGGCCGCCGCTCGCAAGTCCGAATTGGACCGTCAGGAGAACAAGGAGAAGACCGGCGTCTTCACCGGCTCCTACGCGGTCAATCCGGCCGACGGCAAGGAAATCCCGATCTTCGTCGCCGACTACGTCCTGATGGGCTACGGCACCGGCGCGATCATGGCCGTCCCCGGCCAGGACACCCGTGACTGGGAATTCGCCGAGAAGTTCGGCCTGGAGATCATCCGCACGGTCCAGCCGTCGGACGGCTTCGACGGCAAGGCGTTCACCGGTGACGGGCCCGCGATCAATTCCGGCTTCCTGGACGGAATGGGTGTCGGCGAAGCCAAGAAGACGATGATCGGCTGGCTGGAGGAGAACGGCCACGGCCGCGGCACCGTCCAGTACAAGCTGCGTGACTGGCTGTTCTCGCGCCAGCGCTACTGGGGCGAGCCGTTCCCGGTCGTCTACGACGAGGACGGCCAGGTCCACGCGCTGCCGGACAGCATGCTGCCGGTCGAACTGCCCGAGGTCGCCGACTATTCGCCGGTGACCTTCGAGCCGGAGGACAAGGACAGCACGCCGTCCTCGCCGCTGGCGCGCGCCACCGACTGGGTCGAGGTCGAACTGGACCTGGGCAACGGCAAGAAGACCTACCGCCGCGACATCAACACCATGCCGAACTGGGCGGGTTCCTGCTGGTACCAGCTGCGGTACCTGGACCCCACCAACCCGGACGTGTTCGTCGCGCCGGAGAACGAGGCCTACTGGGTCGGCCCGCGTCCCGCCGAGCACGGCGTCGACGACCCCGGCGGCACGGACCTGTACGTCGGCGGTGTCGAGCACGCGGTGCTGCACCTGCTGTACTCGCGGTTCTGGCACAAGGTGCTGTTCGATCTGGGCCATGTGTCGTCCGGGGAGCCGTACCGGAAGCTGTTCAACCAGGGCTACGTCCAGGCGTACGCCTACACTGACGCCCGCGGTGTCTACGTCCAGGCCGACCAGGTCGAGGAGCGGGACGGCAAGTTCTTCTTCGGTGACGAAGAGGTCAAGCAGGAATACGGCAAGATGGGCAAGAGCCTGAAGAATGTCGTGACGCCTGACCAGATGTCCACCGATTACGGCGCCGACACCTTCCGCTTCTACGAGATGTCGATGGGCCCGCTGGACGTCTCACGGCCTTGGGCGACCAAGGACGTCGTCGGCGCGCAGCGGTTCCTGCAGCGGCTGTGGCGTCTGGTCGTCGACGAGGAGTCCGGCGAGCTGCGTGTGTCCACAGTGGACGCCACGGATGACGATCGGAAGCAGCTGCACAAGACGATCGCCGGCGTCCGCGAGGACTACGCGGAGATGCGGTTCAACACGGCCGGCGCGAAGCTGATCGAGCTGAACAACTACGTCACCAAGACCTACGGCGGCACGGAAGCGACTCCGCGCGAGCTGGTGGAGCCGCTGGTGCTGATGCTGGCGCCGCTGGCCCCGCACCTGGCCGAGGAACTGTGGAAGCGCTTGGGCCACGCGGATTCCCTGGTGCACGGGCCGTTCCCGGTCGTCGACGAGAAGTACCTGGTCGAGGACACCGTGGAGTACCCGATCCAGGTCAACGGTAAGGTGCGTTCGCGCGTCACCGTGCCCGCCGACGCCGGCAAGGACGCCGTGCAGGCGGCCGCGCTGGCCGACGAGAAGGTCGCCGCCCTGGTCGGCGACGGCACGCCGCGCAAGGTGATCGTCGTTCCGGGGCGATTGGTCAACATCGTCCTGTAGGCACCGAGGCTGCTGTGACGCCTGGACCGATTTGCGCCAGCGTCGAGGGTCATGAGGCGTTTCGATGGAGTTGTTCAAGGACAACGAAATCGAATGGAGAACACCGCATGACCCTCGACGGCAAGGTGGCATTGGTGACCGGTGGCAGCCGAGGGATCGGTGCCGCCACGGCGATCCGGCTCGCTGAAGACGGCGCCGACGTCGCGCTCACCTATCAGAACAACGCCGAACTCGCGGCCGGCGTCGTGGACAGGATCAAGGCGCTCGGCCGCCGCGCGCTGGCCGTCCAGGCCGACAGTGCCGACGCCGTGGCTGTGGCGGCCGCGGTCGAGACGACGGTCGCCGAATTCGGCAGGCTCGACGTGCTGGTCAACAACGCGGGTGTCGGTTTCGTCGGCCCGCTCGACCAGACGAGCGTGGAAGACATCGACCGCGTGCTCGCGGTCAACGTCCGCGGCGTCTACGTGGCCACCAGGCCGCGGCCAGGCACCTCGGCGACGGTGGGCGCGTGATCACCATCGGCAGCTGCGTTTCGGACCGCGTTCCCGGACCCGGGATGTCGTTGTACGCGGTGAGCAAGACCGCGTTGCTGGGCCTGACCAAGGGCCTGGCCAGGGAACTGGGGCCGCGCGGCATCACCGTGAACATCGTCCACCCCGGCCCGACCGACACCGACATGAACCCGGCCGACGGCCCGTACGCCGCCGACCAGCGGAGCCTGACGGTGTTCGACCGCTACGGCTCGCCGTCGGAGGTCGCCGCCACGGTGTCGTTCCTGGCGCGGCCGGAAAGCAAATACGTGACCGCGTCGACCGTTTCGGTCGACGGCGGGCACGCGGCGTAGTTCAGTCGGCGGTCAGGCCGATCTCACGGGCGAGGTCGGCGAGCATTGCGTCGAAGAGGACGTCCGGTTTCGAGAACGGGATCGGATAATTGCCGAAGACCTCGAGCGTGACGTGCCCGTAGAGCCGGGCCCAGAACTGGATCATCAGGTACGTCACGCCGAGGTCGAGCTTCTCCAACGGGAACGTCGCACCGGATTCCTTGAGCACCGCGAGGAGCTCGGCCTGGAACGAGGTGAGGTCGTCGCGCAGCTCGACCGGCACCACGTCGTTCGACGGCGTCACCAGGTCGTGCATCGCGAGCACCCGCCCCGCCGCGGCGAGGAAGATCCGCCCGAACGGCTCGTCCAGCCTGCTCGACGTGCCGTCCCCCGACGGTGACGCGAACACCAGCGTGAACTCCTTGGTGTGCGCCAGCGCCCAGCGCCGGAACCCCTTGCAGATGGCGAAAAGCTGAAGGGCGCCTTCGTCCGGCAGCTGCGCGATGTCCTCGGCGAGATCGGCCGCGAGATCCGCGACGACGTCCGACCGCAGGTGTTCGACCAGATCGTCACGGGACCCGTAATAGCGGTACAACGCCGGTGCCGTGATGCCGAGCTCGCGCGCGATCGCCCGCAGCGTCACGGCCTCCGGGCCCTGCTCGACCAGGAGCGCCCTCGCCGTCCGGCGGATGTCCTGATCGGTCGCAGCACGCTCGCGACCCCTGCGGCCGGTGTTGCTCATCCGAGCATTCTAGGTGGTCAGTGCGACACTCCTCGAAGAAACGCGGGTTCTCCGATCAACTCAAAAGGCGGGCTTGGAGCCGGGTGAGCGGCCGGAGCGCGAGGAAGATCGGAACGGCCATCCCGAGCGCGACGAAGAAGTGCACGATCCACGCCCCCACCAGCGTCGGCCCGCCCCACGTGCCCTCCGGGTCGCTGCCCGACCAGAAGAGCCCATAGGTCGCGATACGCCCGACGAGGTACAAGAGCAGCAACGCCAGAAGGAACGCCACCGCACTCGGACCGAAGGCCGCCACGAACCGCGGCCGCGACTCGCCCGCCTGCCCGAGCCAACGCCGCGCGAGCCCACGCTGAGCCTTCGCGCCGCCCAGATACCCGGGAAGTACGAGAAGCGCGTAGACCGCGCGTTTCCAGTCCGAAATCGTCATGAGCGGTACGTTATGAGCTCCTGACCTGCGCGAACACCGGGCTGGCCGCCGAACCGGGTAGGGAAAACCAGGGGTCCCTGTGGTGATCCACACGACCGGGGTGCGGATGCGCGCGAAACGTTCCCCGATGTCAGACGCGTATGCCACACTCGGTCGCCGTACGGCTACGACGTGAACAGGGGAGGTTCGCGTGTCGAACCCTGAGCAGCTCTTCGCTGATTTCGAGGCCAAGCTGGCCGACGCCCAGCGGAAAGCGAATCAGATGCGGACCGAGATCGAAGGCGTCTCCGTGTCCGAACGCAGCAAGGACGGCCAGATCTCGGTCAAGGTCAACCACGCCGGGAACCTGGTGGGCCTGGAGATCGGCCCGTCGGTGCGGGACAACCCGGCGCTCGCGCAGGAGATCCTCCGCGTCGTCCAGAGCGCCCAAAGCAAACTCGCCGGCGCGATGCAGGCAGGCGTCCCGTCCATCGCCGGCACCGAAACCATGAACGAGCTGGTCAACCAGCTGCACAACGAGTACCCGGAGCCCGAGCCGACCGGCTACGTCGAAGGCGGCCACCAGGAAGCGGACGAGGACGACCGCTTCGTCGCCGAAGACGAGCTCGACGCGCCACCGCCTCGACCCACTCCACCCGTTCCTCCGGCACCTCCCTCTGCGCCGCCGCGTGCCGCGCGCAGGCAGCAGACGGACCACGAGGACGACTACTTCACCGGCGGCGACTTCCTGCGCTGAGCAGGTACTTGAGGGAGGGGAACCATGGGGCAGCCACAAGGGGGCCAGGGCTTCAACGTAAACCCTGACCAGATCGACGAACACGCCAAGCAGGTGGAAGAGACTCATGACCATTTGCGAGTCGCGCTCGACGCGGACAAAGATCGTGTGGACATGTTGGCCTTCGGGCTGATTGGAAATATGTGCGGGATGCCGTTGATCTGCAACAACCTCTCGGAGAACGTGCGAGAGGCCCTGCAGTCCGCGATCTCGGCAGGTGAGCATCATGTCGCCGCGGTGCGGAAGTGGGCAGAGGTGCGTCGGATGACCGAGCAGGACGCGATAGACCTTCTGAAGCGGGCCGAGCAGGTGGAACGTGGCTGAGAACGAGGTCCTCGAAAGCGCCAAGGGCGAAACGGACTCAGAGAAGTACGCGGTGGACAGCGCCCTGGAAGGCGCGGGTGCCATCCAAGATGTCGCCGGTGGCGTCGAGAAGCTCTGGAAGGGCGACTGGACAGAAGGCATCCTCAGCCTCGCGGGAGCCGTACCGGACATCGTCGAGGTCATCAAGAACCCTCTGGAAACCCTGATGAGCTGGGGTTTCGGGTGGATCATCGAGCACGTTGACTTCTTGAAGGAACCGCTCGACTGGGTTTCCGGTGACCAAGACGCTCTTGACCTCGAGGTGCAGAAATGGCTGAAGATCGGCGAGTACGTCAAGACGACGGCCGAGAAGCTGACCGATGAGGTCCAAAAGAACTGTATGGCCTGGTCGGGCGCCGCGGCTGACGCGTATCGCGCCTACGTTCAAAAGCAGCTCAATGGGTACCGGGAGATAGTGCGGCTCGCCGAACTCGCCGGGAACGTCATCAATATCTGTAAAACCGTGCTCTCGGTGGTGCGAACGATCATCCGCGACTTGATCACCGATGCCCTGGCGAAGATCGTCATGATCATCGCCAGGTACCCGCCGCCGGCCTATCCGGCCGCCTTGGCGGCCGAGGGTGTTCCCTTCGCGATCGAAAAAAGCACCGAGGCCATGACGTGGGCCGAGAAACTGATGCGCGTCCTCATGCGCGCGAAGTCCATGTTGATGGACTTCTACAAGAACGTCGGCGATCTCATCAAGAAGGGCGACGTGTTCGAGGGCGCCGGAATGGGAGCGTTTTGGGAGGTCGTGAAGGAAGCCGGGAAGACTGCCTTCCGGGAGGTGGTCAAGAGCGCGTCTGAAGACAAGGCGCGTGACAGGCGAGAGACGACCATCAACGCACCCGGGGACTCCAAGCCACCAGGCCAAGCAGACGGCTCTGTCGGCGTCAGGCGGCCGGGCGAACAGCAGCCGATCTTTGAGCAGTCGGGGACACAACGGATATCCGGGTCCATTCAGTGAACAAAGTCGTCTTGGCGACAGGTTACGAAGCTGTCCCTACGGTCAAACGCAAATCCCTGTGGAAGGTCGCGGGTGCCACAGGCGTCTTTGCGCTCTATGCCCTGATCTCCTGGACTCTGATCGGACGCGGGATCGTGGCCGATGGTGAGGAGGGGACCAGCAAATTCGTCGACATGGCCACGGCGAAGACCTGCGACGAGATAGGGCCGCTGAGCTTCGCCGGGATCGGCTACTACTGGGTCTGCGAAATCGAGGTTCGCCCCTATTCATCCGGCTCCAAGCAGGAAGTCGCGATGGCCCGTTCCTTCCCCGGAGAGCTGTCACCGGCCGACATCGGCAAGCCAGTCCGGGTCAAGGAGTTCGGTAGGTACTACGCACGGGACTTCAAGAGCGACGTTCCGTGGTGGAGCATCGCTCCTGCCGTCGGCGGCCTCGTGGGGCTGGGTCTGTTCGCCTACCGCAGGCAGGTCAAGCGCTTCCGTGAACCTCCCTCCGGCCGACCTGTGGTGACCGCGCTTTCCCTTTCGCCGGTTCGAACGACGGGTAGTGCCGTGGCTCCTGTCGGCCTTCCGGCGACGGCATCGAGAACGGTCACGCCACATGAATGGTCGTCCGCCAAGTTCTGGCGCATCTGTGGGCTGATCCTCGCTGTAGGCGCTGTCTTCGGAATAGTGGGTTTCACCGCGGAAAGAGGGACGGAGCTTCGCGAAGCGACCCTGACTCTCGCGGCGATAGGACTCCTCTCGCCCGGATGGCTCTGGTTCTGCACCCCCGCCCGGTTGGGAAGGTCGACCTGGCGTACCACTTTCACGGTGTCGGCCGAGGGCATTCGCTGGTTTCGCCGGGACAAGGCGACCTTCGAGGTGCGGTGGGAAGACATTCGTGAGCTTCGGCTGACCACCATCACCGATGGAAAGCGCACCTTGCGGTTGATCGACTTCTTCCCCGCTGACGACGAGTTCCCGAAACGTCGTCGAGAGCTGAGCGGACTGTGGGAGATCGGGGCGACGCTCGATGGTCGCTCGCTTCCACCGGTCGGCAACGGCTACCGGCTGCCTGAGGCGTTCAGCGATGCCGCGTTTGCACAGGTCCGCCGAGCGATGGTCTTGATCCGGCCCGACAAGCTCAGTGAGTACAGGGGAATCGTGCAGGGTGGCTGACTTGGTCAAGCCGATCTGGCCCGTTCTTCGAGAACATGCTGAAGTCTCGTTCGGCACTGAAGGGGAACGTCATCGACTCGATGGGAACTCGAAGACAGTGGACGATCGATTGGTGATCTCGCGAACGCCGTCGGTCTTCGGTCACCTGGTGCTGGTCGTTCTCTTCGGCACCTTGACCATGGTCATGGCTTTCGCCGTGCTCGGCGACTACCAGTTGGCAGTGCGCATCGTAGGCGGAGTTCTCTGCGCGGTGTTCATCTACTGCGGCACCATCGAGTTCCGGAACTACCGCAACCCTCCACCGGCCGACGAGCTGATCTTCGACGCGGAGGGGATCACTCGTATCAAGAGTGGCGTGGTGGCTTGGATCGCTCGGTGGGACGACATCGAGAAAGTCTTCCTGAGCCTCAAGTTCCGTGAGTACACCTCTCACAACCCCGGCTCCGATCAGTTCACCCTGATCATTCGTCCGGGAGCGAATTTCGATGCTCAAGCCGCAGGCCTCGCCCGAGAACCCGATGGAGACCTCCAGGTCTCGGATGTCGACCTCCGGCCCCGTGACGCCGAGTCCCTATTGCCACTTCTGGTCAAGTACGTCGACGTCGCGATCGAGGACGACAACACCGCCGTGCCGGTGGTTCCTGCTGAACCGGTGGGGACCGTCGCTCGCGAAGAGGATCTCGAAGTCGTGGAAGGCGTGGTGAAGATCCACGTGAACGGCTGGGATAAGCGCAAGATGTGGGTCTTCCGGTTCGGGTCCCTGATGATCGAGGTCTGTGCGTTGGTGGTCGCCGCAGCGAGTACTGGCACTGCTGTGCAAGTTTGCGCATTTGTCGTGCTCTTCGCCCTCTTCGCGGTGACCATGGTGGTCGAAGGGCTGGAAGGCGCTACGCACGAAAAGAAGCGAAAGGTCGTGCTCGAGCTCGGGACCCGCGGTTTCTACCTACGGACTTACGGCACTTTTGTAGGCGTGTGGTGGCACGAGATCGACGCCGTCCGGTGGGGCGTGGACCACGGCTCCACCTATTTGGACTTCCTGCCCGGCTCGGACATGTTCGCGATCCGGCACCCGCGTCTGGCCGAGCTGACCAGGAGCAACCCGTACGACGCCGAGTCCGGAAACCTCACCGGCGGTTGGTACCGGTTGGCGAGGCCGTTCTCGGTGAACGCGCGACGCGAGTTCGAGAGCAGTATGCGGAAATCCGAACGTGTGGAGTTCCGGGAGACGGCCGGAGTGAGCTGACGGCCCCCGCTTCGAGACTGCGAAGCGGGGCGCCGCCGACGCCGATCACTCGGGGGGCTACGTGATCGACGCCGGCGACCCGATGCCCTGCTCCCGGCTTTCACCGGGATCGGGGCAACGTCACCGCGTGAACGCGGCAACGCACCTGAGAGCGGGCGTGATCGCCGAAGTGACGCCCGGGGGAAGGTTATCCCCCGAAAGAGTGACGGCGTTCCGCTGCTCGCCTGATTGTCGCACTACGCGCCGAGAAAGTTACAAAGTTCTTCACATCTTCGCCGGGTGAAGGGTCATGACCGGACAACTCCTGGTCATGGCATGGTTTCCTCCATGACTTCTCAGGTACTGGTCATCGGTTCCGCCAATGCCGATCTCGTCGTCCCGGTCGACCGGCGACCTGGGGGTGGCGAAACCGTACTCGGTGGCGACACGGTCTTGTCACCGGGTGGCAAAGGGGCGAATACGGCGGTCGCCGCGGCGCGGCTCGGGGCGGACGTCGCGCTGCTCGGCGCGGTGGGAGACGATCCCTACGGCGAGCTGCTCAAGCGGTCGCTGGCGGAGTCCGGTGTCGACACGAAACCGTTGCGCACCAGCGAGAGGCCGACTGGCATCGCGTACATCACCGTCACACCCGACGGCGAGAACTCGATTCTCGTCTCGCCGGGCGCCAACTCCGCTTTGCGGCCGGAGGACATCGACCTCGACGGCGCCGAGATCGTGGTGCTGTCGCTGGAGATTCCTCTTGAGACTGTGGAGCACGCCGTCGCGAAGGCGGCTGAGGCCGGCGTGAAGACGTTGCTGAATCTCTCGCCGGCGGCCGAGCTTTCGAAGAAGACGCTTCAACATCTCGACGTCCTGCTGGTCAACGAGCATGAGGCGGCGTTCCTTCTTGGTGACGAGGCCGACTTCCCCAAGCTGCTCGACCTCGGTCCGAAGGCCGCTGTCGTGACGCTCGGCGCGAAGGGGGCGGCGGTGATTACCGCAGACGGCGTGACGGAGGTGTCTTCGCCGAAGGTCGAGGCCGTCGACACCACGGGCGCCGGTGACGCGTTCGCGGGTGCGCTCGCCACGTCGCTCGCGAGGGGTGAGGAGTTGGCCGACGCGGCGCGTAAGGCGGTGAAGGTCGCGGCGATCACTGTGACGCGCCAGGGGGCGCAGCCGTCCTATCCGAAGGCATCCGAGCTGGAATGATGTCTTCTTCTGTGTTGTGCTGTTCGCTATGAGCCAGGTCACGCCCACTATGAGATATGGTCTAGACCATGCCGTCTGAGTCACTGACCGGGGTCGCCGTCAGTCCCGGCCGCGCGAGCGGTCCTGTCGTCCGAGTCGCCGAGCCGCTCGGCGAACCTGCGAGCACGCCGGCGCCCGCCGATCCCGCCGCCGAAGCCGCCCGGATCGACCCGGCCGCGCAGATCGTGGCGGCCAGGCTCGAGAAGCTGGCCGAGACCGCGACAGGCGAGGCCTCGACGATCCTCATCACCACCGCGGCGATGGCGGCCGACCCGGCGCTCGTCTCCTCGGCCGAGACGCTGGTCAAGACCCAGAATCTGCCTGCCCCGCGGGCGGTCTTCCAGGCGGCGGGCAAGTTCGCCGACGCGCTCGCCGCAGCCGGTGGCTATATGGCCGAGCGGGCTCGCGACGTCCTCGACGTACGCGACAGGCTCGTCGCCGAGCTGCTCGGCATCGCGCCTCCGGGCGTCCCTGAGCTGGCGTCGCCGAGTGTGCTCGTCGCGCGCGACCTCGCTCCGGCAGACACCGCCGGGCTCGACCCGGAGAAGGTGCTCGCGCTCGTCACCGAAGAAGGTGGCCCCACCAGTCACACGGCGATCCTCGCCCGATCGCTCGGCATTCCCGCCGTCGTCGCGGTGCGAGGGATCCTCGCTCTCGACGCGCAAGCGCTTGCGGTGGACGGTGACACCGGTGTGGTCGAGCTCGCGGACCCGAACGCCGCCGTGGTCACGGCCGCCAAGACCGGTGCGATCGAGTGGGACGGCACCGGCGCGACCGCCGACGGCCACCGTGTGAAGGTGCTCGGCAACGTCGGCTCGGCGACGGACGCGCAGGCCGCGGCCGACGCGGGCGCCGAAGGGGTCGGCCTCTTCCGCACGGAGTTCTGCTACCTCGACGCCTCAGCCGAGCCGACCGTCGAAGAGCAGCGCAAGGCCTACACCGCCGTGCTCTCGCCGTTCCGCGGCAAGCCGGTCATCGTCCGCACCCTCGACGCGGGCGCCGACAAGCCGCTCGCCTTCCTGGAGCCCGACGTCGAGCCGAACCCGGCGCTCGGCGTACGCGGCCTTCGTGTCGCTTTCGATCGCCCCGAGATCCTCGACCGCCAGCTCGAAGCGATCGCGGGGGCGGCGCAGGACTCCGGCGCCGAGGTCTCGGTCATGGCGCCGATGGTCGCCACCGCCGCCGAGGCCGCGTGGTTCGCCGAGCGTGTTCGCGCGGCCGGTATCGCCCGCGCGGGTGTGATGATCGAGATCCCGGCCGCCGCGCTCACCGCGCGCGAGATCCTCGACGCGGTCGACTTCGTCTCCGTCGGCACCAACGACCTCGCGCAGTACACCTTCGCCGCGGATCGCCAGCTCGGCGCGGTCGCCAAGCTCAACGACCCGTGGCAGCCCGGGCTGCTGCGCCTGCTCAAGGTCATCGGTCAGGCCGCGAAGGACACCGGCAAGCCCGCCGGTGTCTGCGGTGAGGCCGCCGCCGACCCGAGGCTCGCGCTGGTCCTGGCCGGGCTCGGCCTGACCAGTCTCTCGATGAACGCGCCCGCGGTGCGCGCGGTCGGCGCGAGCCTGGCCGCGACGACGCTGGCCGAATGCGAGGAGCTCGCCGAGGCCGCGCTGGCCACGGCGGACCCGGTCGAGGCTCGCGCGGCGGCCGCGAAGCGATAGCAAAGGTCCCTTGCTCCCCTCGTGGTGAACTTCGGGCTGGTCGGCCAGGCCACCGGCATGTTCGCGGTGACCAACGTCGACGACCTCGTGCTGCTCGCGCTCTACTTCGGCCGCGCGACCGGACGCGGGGGCGTGGCCAAGGTGGTGGCCGGGCAGTACCTCGGATTCGCCGCGATCCTCGCCGTTTCGATCGTCGGCGCGCTCGGTGCCGGTCTGTTGCCCGACGCCGTCCTGCCCTGGCTCGGCCTGGTGCCGCTCTTGCTGGGCCTCCGGGCGGCCTGGCGGGTCTGGCGTGAGCGCGGCACAGAAGACGCGGAACCCGAGGTCGGTGCCGGAGTGCTCGCGGTCGCCGGGGTGACCTTCGCCAACGGCGGAGACAACATCGGCGTCTACGTTCCCGTCTTCGCCAACACCGGCACCGGCGGGCTGATCGTGTACGTCGTCGTGTTCCTCGCGCTCGTCGCGGTCTGGTGCGCCGCGGGCCGGTACTTCGCCACCCGCCCGGTGATCGCCCGCGCTCTGGCGCGCTGGGGTCATCTGCTGCTGCCGGTCGTCCTCGTCGGCATCGGCCTGCTGATCCTCTTCCGGATCTGAAAAAGATCCGCGGCCCTGTCGAAATCGGGCCCACCGCTTCGACGCATCGGTGAAAGCAGCCGAAGCGACGGAAGGACCGGACCATGACGACCACCGAGACCTCGACACGGGCGGGACGCCGGGAGTGGGTCGGGCTGGCCGTGCTGGCCCTCCCCACCTTCCTGGTGTCCCTGGACGTTTTCGTGCTGATCCTCGCGCTGCCGAAACTGAGTCAGACCCTCGGCGCGGACAGCACCCAGCAGCTGTGGATCATGGACGTCTACGGCTTCATGATCGCCGGGTTCATGGTCACCATGGGTACTCTCGGCGACCGCGTCGGACGTCGGAAGCTCCTGCTCATCGGTGCGACGGCGTTCGGGCTCGCGTCGGTGCTGGCGGCGTTCTCCACCAGCGCGCTGATGCTCATCGTGGCCCGCGCGATCCTCGGGATCGCCGGTGCGACGCTGGCGCCGTCGACGCTCGCCCTGATCAGCAACCTGTTCGCCGACGCCCGCCAGCGGTCGCTCGCGATCGGCATCTGGGCCGGCTGCTTCACCGTGGGCGCGATCGTCGGCCCGATGGTCGGTGGCGTACTGCTGGAGCACTTCTGGTGGGGATCGGTCTTCCTGCTCGGCGTTCCCGCGATGGTGCTGCTGCTCGTCGTCGGGCCGAAGTTCCTGCCCGAGTTCCGCACTGAGAACGCCGGCCGTCTCGACCTGCCGAGTGTCGCGTTGTCCCTGGTCACGATCCTGCCCGCGGTCTACGGCATCAAGGAGCTGGCCCGCGAGGGCGTGCACGTCGTCCCGGTGGTCTCACTGCTGCTCGGTCTCGGCTTCGGCACGGTGTTCGTGCGGCGCCAGCGCTCCCTCGAAGACCCGCTGATCGACCTGAAGCTGTTCCGCAACCGCGCGTTCTCGACCGCGCTCGGCGGGATGTGCGCGTTCACCATGCTGGGCGGGACGACCATGCTGTTCGTCGCGCAGTTCTTCCAGATCGTCCTGGAGCTTTCGCCGGTCGGCGCCGCGCTGGCGTTGCTGCCCGGCATGCTCGCGTCGACCGTCAGCTTCCTGGTCACGCCGATCCTCGCGCGCCGCTTCCGTCCCGCGATGCTGATCTCCACCGGGCTGGCGGGCGCGATCGCCGGGTTCCTGCTGCTGACGCAGGTCGAGGCCGGTGCCGGCCCGGTGATCCCGTCGATCGCCTTCGCCATCACCGGGCTGTGCGGCGGGCCGCTGGTCACGCTGGGCACGGATCTGGTCGTCGGCTCGGTGCCGCCGGAGAAGGCGGGCTCGGCGGCCTCGCTTTCGCAGACCGGCAACGAGTTCGGCTACGCGCTGGGCATCGCGACGGTGGGGACGCTGGGCAACGCCGTCACCCGCGCTCAGCTCGCCGACGCGGTCCCCGCGCACGAAGCCTTCGCCAGCGGGATGCACGCGGTGTCCGGGCTGGCCGCGCTGGTGCTGGCCGGTATCGCCTACTTCGTGATCCGGCACCTCAAGCACGTACGGCCGGTCGGCGCCTAACCGAAGAAGCCCTGACGCGGGTACTTGATGATCAGCGACCCCCCGTGCACGCGCCCGGTGATGACGAACCGGGGTGTGCCGGGGCGGCCGTTCGACCGCGTCCGGTCGTCGAGGTTGCCGAATTTGATGTCGGTGATCGAGTTGGTGTCGACGGCGCCGTCCTCGGGGATGGTGATCTCCACCGGACCCCATTTGGCCTGCAGTTCGATGTGCACCACCGGGTACCGGATCTCGGCCTGGGAGAAGTCCAGCTTCGTGGCGCCGTACTTGTTCCGGATCACCATCGACTCCGGGACCAGCCAGTTCCCGTTGCGCTGCAACGCCGAGTACTTGCCGTTGAGCTCCATGACCTGCCCGGACGGCGTCGCGTAGGCGTGCTGCCGCTGCGGCGGCGCCCACGGGTTCTGCTGCTGACGCGGCACCATTCCCGCCTCGGGATGCACCAGCCCCGGCAGATCCGTGAGCACCGCGTTCAGCTCACCGCGGGTCTTCGAAGCGAGGGCGCGGTCGGTCCGCTCGGTGAACTCGTCGAGGTTCAGCATCCCGAGGCCGATCGCCTTCTGCAGCACTTCGACGACGTGTTCGCGTTCCGCGTCGGAGACCCGGATGTCCCGTCCGGTCAACGGCTTGGTTTCGGTCGTCGGCTGCTCTTCCTCGCCCATGTCTTCAATGGTAGAACCGGATCTCACCCGCGAGATCGGGGAAATACCCTGAACAGACCCGCATTTCTCCCCCGTGCCGCCTCGATGGTGGCGGCTGTCCTCCTGCTTGCCGGGTGCACCGGCTACGGGGGTGTGCCGGAGACTCCTTATGAGCCGCCTCCATCGCCTTCGCGGCTCGAAGGCAACCAGGTGGACTACATCGGCTTCCGCCTCGTCATGGCGACTTCGCCGCCTTCGATCCTCGATCCCGCCACCGGTGCCTCCACTCCGCTGCCCGGCGCTCCCGCCGGCGACCGGGTCAACGATGTCCTTCGGGTAGGCAAGGCCGCCGTCGTGCTTTCCGCCGCCCGCTGCGGATCGTCGTGCCTGGAGCCGTCCGAGGTGTTCGTCTACGGCGACCCGAAGAACCCGCCTTGGAAATTGGGCAAGGCCCGCAGCGCCGCCCCGTCGGCCGACGAAACCGGCGTCTGGCTGATCCGCGACGACGGCAACGACCTCTGCCGCCTCCAGTTCGTCTCGCTGCTGGGCACCGAACGCGACCGCGGCCGCCCGGCGAGCTGTACGACGGCGGTGCGCCAGGAGGTGCCGCAGGGCCTGCTGATCACGGTCAACACCGGGACGTCCAGCGCCGAGGATGTGCTGATCGACCCCGCCACCGGCCGCGCCGTCCACCAGTACCCGCGGGTCCTCGCGATCACCAAGGACCGGATGCTGCTCGCGGAACTGACGAAGTTCTCCGTTCTCGACCTGCGCAACAACCAGCGCACCCCGGTCGAGCGGCCGGTGTCCAACGGCTCGCCGGGGCCGGTGATCCCGAGCCGGGACGGCTACAAGGTCGCCGTCGTGTTCGGCGACCCTGCCTGGCAGGGGACGAGTACGCAGACCGCCGACGTCTGGGTGCTCGCCCTCGACACGCTGACCTGGACGCACGCGCCGTCGATGCCGATCGTGGCGCCGATCAAACAGGTCGCGGTCGAATGGACCGAGGACGACGACCTGGTGGTCGTCACCGACGTCGTCGCGAGCTGGCGGCTCGACCGGCCGCACTGGTCGATCGCGAAAACCCCGTTGCCCGCCGAACGGAGCGGCCGGGTCGTGAGTGTCGGCAAGAGCTGACCTAAGCGGCGTTATTCCACGTCGAGCCCGTGCTCGATGGCGTAGCGCGCGAGCTCGACCCGGTTGTGCAGCTGGAGTTTCCGCAGCGTGGACTGGACGTGGTTCTCCACCGTCCGATGCGAGAGGACGAGTTTCTCGGCGATCTGCCGCGCCGTCATCCCCTTCGCGACCAGACGCAGGACGTCGGTCTCGCGTTCGGTCAGTCGCGGCGGCGCGGGCCCGTCGTCCGGGGCGTCGGCCATGCGGCGGTATTCGCCGAGCACCAGTCCGGCCAGCCCGGCCGTGAACACCGGATCGCCGGCGGCCGTCCGCTTGACCGCGTCCACCAGCTCGGTCGCCGAAGCCGATTTGACCAGGTAGCCGGACGCCCCCGCCTTGACCGCTTCGAGGACGTCGCTGTGCTCGCCGCTCGCCGACAACACGAGCACCTTGGTCGAAGGCAGTTCCGTGGTGATCTCGCGGGTGGCGTCGACCCCCGACGTCTCCCCGAGGTTCAGGTCCATCAGCACGACGTCCGGCTGGACCGTGCGCGCGATCCGCACCGCGGCGGGCGCGTCCGGCGCGGTGGCCCGCACGTCGAAACCGTGCTCGGCCAGGTCTCGAGCGACCCCGTCACGCCACATCGGGTGGTCGTCGACCACCATCACCGACACCTGAGGCTCACCGGTCATCGCTTTCCCCTCGCCGTGACTGGAACCTTGACTTCCCATTCCGTGCCCTGGCCCGGGGCGGTGTCCAAGGCGACGCTCCCGCCCAGATCCCGCACCCGGCCCTTGATGGACTCCGCTATACCTAGATGTCCGTCGGCCGCCGCGCGTTCCAGTACACCGGGCGCGATTCCGGGTCCGTCGTCGCGGACGCTGACCACGACTTCGGTGCCGAGGTCCTCCAGCAGTACCCAGGCATGCGCGTCCGGGCCCGCGTGCTTCTCGACGTTCAGCAGCGCTTCGCGTGCCACCGACACCAGTTCCGCGGTCATGTGTTCGGGTAGCTGGACGTCGCCCGCGGGCGTCGAGACCTGCACCGACGGTGTGGCGAGCAGCTGCAGCGCCGCCCGGAGGTCGGTGGTGCCGTTGCCGCTCGGCCGCGTCGGCTCGGTGGTGACCAGCGCCCGCAGCGCGATCTCCTGCTCACCGGCCAGCTTCGCCAGCTCGGCGGCCTCCCCGCCGAATTCGTTGCCGCGTTTGCGCACACGCGCGAGCACCTGGAGGACGCTGTCGTGGATCGAACGGGCGAGCCGTTCGCGTTCGGCCGTCGCCGCTTCCATCCGCAGCGCCCTGGTCAGCGCGTCGGCCGACTGGCGCGCCATGGTCGCGGCCAAGCCGATCACGAACCCGCTCGCGGTCAGGAGGAAGCCGTCCCGCGCGACGTCGACGTCGAACCTCCACCGCACCAGCCCGGTGACCACCGAGACCACCAGCCCGGCGAGCACCCCGCCGAGCGCACCGAACCGCGTCCCGGCCGCCGCGGGCGGGACCGCCGCCCACACCGTCGTGATCAGCGGGATGTTGGCGTCGAACTGGGCGGTGGTCAGGATCCACGCCGAGGTGAACATGAGCGCGACGGTCAACGCGAGGTCCACGCCGACCAGCCACGGCCAGCGGCTCGTCGGCCGCGCGTAGAACACGCTGCTGAGTACCGTCCACACGGTCATCACGCCGAACGCGGTCCACGCCAGCCACTTATTCGCGTAGCCGTCGTAATGGACGATGAACGAACCCAACGCGAAGAGCAGGGTCGTCACGCGGAGCACGATCACCCCGCGCCACAGCGGAGTGGCCGGATCCCGCGTGCCGAGGGCCGTGACCGCGCGCCAGAGCGGGGTGTTCGTCACGACTTGGTGTCTGCTTCTTTCCCGGAATCGTTCGGCTGCGCCGCTTGATCCCGCAGGACGTCGACCTCGGCCGGATCCGGATCGTGTTCGTGCAGCAGCGACCGGATCCCGGCGTTGAGCACCGCGAGCAACGGCACCGAGAGCAGCGCGCCGGCGATACCGGCGGTGACCAGGCCCGCGGTGATCGCGAGCACCACCGCCAGCGGATGCAGCTTGACCGCGCGGCCGAGCAGGATCGGCTGCAGCACGTGGCTTTCCAGCTGCATGACGCCGATGACGATGGCCAGCACGATCAGCGCGCCGACCACCCCCTTCGTCACCAGCGCGATCAGCACGGCGACCGCGCCGGCGATCACGGCGCCGATGATCGGGATGAAGGCGCCGAGGAACACCAGCGTCGCCAGCGGGATCACCAGCGGCACGCCCACGATCGCCAGCCCGATGCCGATGCCGACCGCGTCGACCACGGCCACCGCCGCCGTCGCGCGCACATAACTGACCAGTGAGGCGAAGCCGCGACGCCCGGCGACGTCGACCCGGTTGCGCACCCGGCCCGGCACGCCGCGGACCAGGAACGTCCAGATCTGGTCTCCGCCGGAGAGGAAGAAGATCAGGATGAACAGCGTCAGGATGAAACCGGTGACGATCTCGCCGACCGTGCCCGCCGTGGTGAGCGCGGTGGTGGTGATCGACGCCTGGTTGTTCTGCAGGAAGCCGATCGCCTGGTTGATGAACTCCTGGATCTGCTCCTGGCGGAGGTGCAGCGGCCCGTCGATGAGCCAGCGCTTGATCTGGTTGAGGCTCTCGGTCAGCTGCTTCTGCAGCTCCGGGAGACCGGAGGAGAACTGCGCGACGACGAAGGTCAGCAGCCCGCCGAGTACCGCGAGCCCGGCGATCAGCACTATCCCCGCCGCCAGGCCGCGAGGGAACTTCACCAGCATCAGCTTCGACACCGCGGGCGCGAGCAGCGCGGCGAGCAGCAAGGCGATCGACAGCGGGATGACGACCACCGACAGGTAGCCGATCAGGAAGACGATGACGTAGAGCGCGGCGATCACCACGATGAAGCGCCACGACAGGGCCGCGCCGATCCGCAGACCGCGCGGGACCAGGTTGGTGACGTCTTCGGTGGATTCGGAGAGGAAGGGGTTCGCCGGGTCGAATTCCGGCTGCTTGCGCTGTGGCTCGCTCACCGGCTCACCGTATCGGTCCGAGGCGACGTTCTTGAACATTCCGGGCAACGCGCTCGGGTCGAATTCGCCCGAAGCGACGCTTGACACACCACTCACTGATCGACTCGGAAGTAACCGGGTCCCGCCAGGGGTGATCACTGATCGTCATTTCGGGCTACACCGTGTGTTCTTCACACGATCGTGCCATCAAGTCGCTCCTGGCTCGCTTTGGCCTTCCGCCCTTTGCTTATCTCGGTTCCGCAACGACGAACCGGCACACCGAAACGACAGGAGCCCGAGTGACGAACGCGGCGAAGAACGAGGGGCGGGGCGCGGCGCGCTTCGGCCGTCTCGCTTCGCGTGCGCTGTTCGTCGTCGGCGGCGCCGTCGCCGGTTCCGCCGCCGCGTGGGCCGTTTCCGGTGCTTCCGCTTCCGCCGACGTCGTGCCCTCCGCTCCCGTGATCTCCACGCCCGGGACGAGCGTCACCCCGGTCACCGACGCCACCGCGGCCGGACTGACCGACGTCTCCGGCGGTACCGCCAAGCTCGCCGGCGACGTCGCGGGTGCGAGCAAGGCCGCCATGTGCGCCGGTGCCGCCCGCCACCAGGAAGCCACCGCGTGGTCGCTTCCGGACGAATCCAAGTCGACCCCGTCGCGCGCCCACTGCGGCGGCCGCGACCACGTCGGCGGCCCGTCCACCGACTCCGACATCCGCGTCGAGCAGCACGAGGTCTCCACGCGCGTCAGCGACACCGTCACCGACTTCGCCGACAACGCGGTGATCACCCCCGTCAAGCGGACCCTCGGGGCTTTCGAGCACATCGTGCGCAAGCCGGAGGACACCCGCCAGGTCCTGGACGAGACCATCGCCGGATCGCCCGAGGCGCAGGACTTCGGCCGCAAGGTCTGGGACCTCCTCGACCCGCGTGGCAAGGGCGACCTCCTCCCGGAGATCCCCGTCGGCGGCGTCCCGCTCGACCCGAAGTCGCCGCTCGAAACCGGCGGTGCCGGCGAGCAGGTCACCGACTTCGCCCAACTGGCCACCAGCCAGTTCCCCGCTTCCTCCGGAACCGTTCTCCCGATGCCGGCGTTCGTGCAGCAGCACGGATCCGCCGATCAGGTCGAGGACGTCCCGTCGCGTGACGGTCACCGTGGTGACCTCCCGCGTCCGATCACCCCGGCGCCGCTTCCCGTCGCGCCTTCCTTCCCGACTGTCCCCGGTGGCGGCAACGCCCCCGGTGGTCACCTCGACGGCCTGACCCATGGCGTTCCCGCCTGGCTCGTCTCGGCCGTCGAGCGTTCCCTGACCGGCTACTCGCTGGCAGGCACGCGGTACATGCCGCTCACCCCGGGCTCCCAGCCCGGTGTCACTCCCGACTGAACACCTCCCTCCGCGGGGTAGCCGACGCGCCTCACGCCTCCCGATTCCGGGCTTGGCTTCGCGTCCGCTCCTGATCCCCGCGATACGGCGGTGCGCTTTTGTGCGCCCGCATTGCTCCACCTCCCAACAGGTGCTCCACATCGGCAGAAGGCCGCGAGCACCTCCATGAACCCGCAAGGGAACCCGAAATGAAGGAGAAATACCCCATGCAATCCTGGGCAAAGCGCGGACTCCAGACCGCGTTGGTCACGGGTGGGTTGTTGATGCTGGGCACCGGCATCGCCTCGGCTGACGAACAGGTCAACCCCGACACCCCGGCCTCCCCGCTCGACGCGAACGTCACCGTTCCCATCGAGATCGACAACAACGCCGTTGGCACGCCCCTCGGCCAGGTCGACGTCCCCGGCTACAAGGGCGAGGTCAGCACCAAGGCCGTCACCAAGCCGGTTTCGGAGGCGCTCGACGGCGTCACCTCGCCGGGCAGCAGCAGCGACGGCATCGGCGGAGGGCTTCCCCAGCTCTCCAGCAAGGGCGCCGTCCCCGCGCCGCTGGCGGCCAAGGACTCGGCCCGTCAGGTCAGCGGTGGGCTGACCGGTGGTGGGTTCACCACCACTGACGACATCCTCAAGGGCAACAAGGTCGTCGGCGACGTCGTCGTCCCGATCCAGATCGTCGACAACGCCATCGGCGTGCTCGGCGACGCCGAGGTCGAGGGTGGAGACCACCAGCAGACCTGGTCGCACAACCAGGACGTCGAGACCACCGGTGAGGACTCCAGCCTCGCCGGGAACGTCGTGTCCCTGGACTGGGCACTGCCCGTGCAGATCGCCGGCAACGGCGGCGGGCTCGCCGGCGGCACCGGTCGTGTGGTCGGCGGTTCCGCCAGCCAGAGCACCACCGAGACCGGCAACATCACCACCGACGGCGAGGGCTCCGCCCTTTCCGGCAACGTGGTCGCCGGCCAGTTCGCCACCCCGGTCCAGGTCACCGGCAACGCCGTGTCCTGGATCATCGGCAACGCCAACAGCTCCGGCTACGAGGCCGAGACCGAGGCCACCTCCGGCGGCTGGGTCGAGACCGACGGTGACGACTCCGCCCTCGGCGGCAACGTCGGCGCGGTGCCGATCGCCCTCCCGGTGAAGGTGAACGACAACGCGGGCGCCGTGCACGGTTCGCTCGCGAACTCGAACAGCAGCTCGTCCGCGGACGCCACCGCGGGTGACACCACCCCCGGCTGGAGCAACGTCCCCAGCTACGTCCAGACCTCCGGTGAGGACTCGGCCGTCGCGGGTAACGCGATCGTGCCGCAGACCGCGGACGTCGCGAACGTCGGCGGCGTGGCCGCCAGCTGGGTCGGCCTCGCCAACACCGGCAAGGACGGCGGCACCAGCCACTCGAGCGTCGTCGACGCCGGTGGCTTCGTCAGCACCGAGGGCGAAGGCTCCGCGGGCGGCGGCAACATCGTCGACCCGGCCGTGGCGGCCCCGGTCGAGGTGACCTGCATCGCGGGCACCTACATCGGCAACGTGTCCTCGACCTCGTGCGAGAACACCGTCGACGCGAACGCCGGCAACGGCAGCCACACCACGGGTGACGACTCGACCCTCGCGGGCAACATCGTCAACACCCAGGCCGCGCTGGCCCCCGAGGTCTACGGCGTCGGTGGCTCGCACATCGGCCAGGCCGTGGCCGAGGCCACCGAGACGAAGACCGTGACCGCCGGCGGGTACGACGGCAGCACGGGCAACGACTCGTCCGGCTCGGGCAACATCGTCCAGGTCCCGACCGCGATCCCGGTCGAGGTCTTCGGCGTGGGCGGCTCGTTCGTCGGGCAGGGCACCGGCACCGCCGACGAGACCAAGGTCGTCTCCGGTGGCGGCGGCGGGAACACCGCCGACGACAACGGCTTCCTCAGCTCCAACCTGGCCACCGTCCCGGCTTCCGTGCCGGCGCAGGTGTTCGGGATCGGCGGCGCGCTCGCCGGTCAGGGTCACGGTGGCGCCGACGGCGACACCACCTCCAACGCGGGTGGCGACGTCCACGCGACCGGTGACGGTGGCGCGGGCGCGGGCAACCTGGTCTACGGCCCGGTCTCGCTGCCGGTCCAGGCGCACAACTTCGCCGCGGTGCTGGGCGGAATCGCGTCGGGCGAGGGCACGAACCTGACCGACTCGTCGGCCGGTGGCGACGCCACCGCCAACGGCGAGGAAGGCGCGCTGGCGGGCAACATCGTCCAGACGCCGGTCGGCGGAGCCGTCCCGGTCACCGGTCTCGGTGTCGCGGGTGCGGGTATCGCCAAGGGCAACAGCCTGAACGACGTCGTGTCGGCGGCCGGCGGCGACGCCACCACCACCGGTGACAACGGCGCTGTCGCGGGCAACATCATCGGCGCGCAGGCGCTGCCGATCGTCCCGGTCACGCACGACGCCATCTCGGCGGCGGGCATCGCCGACGCCGAAGGCTCCGACGTCATCGACGCCACCTCCGGTGGGGACGTCGACACCACGGGTCTCGACGGGTCGCTGTCGGGCAACATCCTCGACATCCCGGTCGCGGCCGTTCCGGAGGTGTTCGGCGACGCCATCGCGGCGGCCGGCGGCGTCTCCAAGACGAACGCGGAAAGCATGATCACCGGCCAGGCCGGTGGCGACAGCATCACCGACGGCAGTGGAGAAGCCCTTTCCGGCTTCAACCTCCACCACCCGTTCGTGTTCGTGGTGCCGCTGAACGAGCTCGAGATCCCGGTGCTGGCCATCGCGGAGGAGAACTCCACCGACGGCACCGAGATCAACGGCGAGGACTTCACCCGCGCCTTCACCGACTCCGTCGGTTCGGAGATGCCGATCGACGCGCTCCCCGCGCTGCCCTTCGGTGCTCCGGCGCTGCCCGCGGCCCCCGCGGTGCCTTCGCTGAACGGTGCCGGCGCCCTGCCCACCACCCCGGAGATCGGTGGCGCCCGCGCCGACGGTCCCCAGGTGGGCAACCTCCCGGTGCAGATGGCGGGCCTGACCGCCCTCAAGCAGCTGGGCACCATCCCGGCCGCGCTGCCGAAGTCGGA
>NZ_JACBXD010000009.1 GCF_013870525.1 Amycolatopsis pittospori | reverse complement strand
GGCGGCACAGGGCCGTTCGGCGGCGGACCCTGCGGAGGCGGCCCACCGGGGCCACCAGGGCCGCCGTTGAGTCCTCCCGGACCACCGGGTCCACCGGGACCGCCCGGACGCTGCTGCGGTGGCTGGTTCCCCCGGGTGAGGTATCCGGCCGCGGCCTGACGCGTCGGTTCGTCGACCTCGGGCTGCGTGAAACCGTTCTGCCGGACGTGCTCGATCAGGTCGAGTTCCGGGGAGACGCCGTACTCACGCAGGTAGAAGTTGACCGCGGCGGGCCAGATCCACTGGCCGTCGCTGTGGAAGGCGACCGGGACGGTGGCCTCGGGGGTCTGCGCGAGCCTGTCGATGTCGTAGCCGCGCTCGGGGACCACCAGCGGCGCGTGGTCGAGGTATTCGAGCAGCCTGTCCTGCTCCTCGATCTCCAGATCGGGCCGGTTGATCACCGGGCGCCCGGCCGGGCCGATGGTGTCGAAGATGCGGGCGATACGGAAATGCGGCCCGGGCTGTTCGGGGCCGAGGCCGGACATGCGCCGGATCAGCCATTCGGGCACGTTCTCCTCGGAGCGGGGGAACATGCGCAGTTCGTCGGACAGTGCCTGGGGAGGCGGCGCGAGGCGCCAGGTGGGCTCGTCGCGGTTGTACTCGAGGTTGTAGCTGGACGGGTGGTCGAGCTGGTAGCGCGCGTTGAACCAGGTGCCGCGGCCGTCGCGGTACATCCCGGCACGGAGCCTGCCGAACAGCGTCGCGATGTCGTGCGTCGCGACCCACTCGTGCGAGGTGCCGTCCTCGGTGATGATCTCGCCGGTCATCTCGTGGTACCTGCCGACGGCTCGGTACTCGGCGCTCACCTTTCGCCAATCGCGCGGCGCGGCCCGCAGCAGGGCGAGGCCGATCTGTTTGACCAGGGTGTCCTGCTCGGTCGCGTTCAACTGAGTCGTCGGTTGTGCCACGGTCACATTTTGACCGTATCCGGGCCCGTGTGCACCCTGCATGTGGGTTTTACCGCTCTTGACAGCCCGGAAGACGCCCTGACCTGCTGTCCGGTTACTCACCCGGGATACTGGCGGAGTGAATCGATTTGCCCGCGAGACCCCGAAGGACGAGGACTGATGGCGGTGGCCGGACAGCGGCGTGACCGTGGGGCACTGCTCCATCACCTGCCGTTCCTGCTGGTGATGCTGGTGGTGGCCGTCGCCGCCCTGCGGATCGGCCAGTACCACTGGCGTCAGGGCGCGGCGCTGATCGGCGGGGCGCTGATGCTCGCGGGTCTGCTGAGGGCGGTCCTGCCCGACGCCAAGGCAGGGCTCCTGGCGATCCGGGGCAAGCCTGTCGACGTCCTCACTTATGGCGCGCTTTCTGTCTTGATCCTTTTCATCGCCTTCACGATCACCGGCGGTCCCCTGTCCTGAGAGGACCGTCGGCGGCCGGTCAGGAGGCCATGGCCGGGGTGAGCCTCGCCTCGCGACGGTCGAGGCCGCCCGAGACGACGGCCAGCGAGAGCCCCAGCACCGCCAGCGACGCGCCGACCCAGTTGGGCGCGACCAGGCCGAACCCGCCGGCGATCACCAGGCCGCCGAGGTAGGCGCCGATGGAGTTCGCGATGTTGAAGGCCGACTGGACGGCGGCGGAGACCAGCGAAGGCGTGCCGCCCGCCTTCTCCATGATCCGGGCCTGCATCATCGGGCCGATCATGAAGCCGGCGAGGCCGACGAAGAAGATCGTCACCGCGGCGCCGACCTTCCCGTTCGCGGTGAAGGTGAAGATCGCCAGCACCGTGGCGAGCCCGATCAGGGAGACGTAGAGGCTCGGCATCAGCGCCTTGTCGGCGAGCCTGCCGCCGAGGTAGTTGCCGATCGTCATGCCGACCCCGGCCAGCGAGAGCAGCAGGGTGACGTTGGACGGCGAGTAGCCGGTGACGTCGGTCAGCATCGGCGCGATGTAGGACAGGCAGGCGAACACACCGCCGAGGCCGAAGGTGACGATCGCGAGCGCGAGCCACACCTGCGGGCGGCGGAACGCGCCGAGTTCGCCACGCAGCGACGGCTCGACGGGTTTGCCCTGGTGGGGGACCAGTTTCGCGATCGCGGCCATGGCGAGCAGGCCGATCACGGCGACGACGCCGAAGGTCGCGCGCCAGCCGACCTTCTGGCCGAGCAGCGTCCCGAGCGGTACGCCGACGACGTTGGCCAGCGTCAGGCCCATGAACATCATCGAGACGGCCTTCGCGCGTTCACCCGGCTTCGCCAGGCTGGACGCGACGACCGCTCCGGCGCCGAAGAACGCGCCGTGCGGCAGGCCGGCGAGGAAGCGGAAGGCGACGCCGAACTCCTGGTTCGGCGACAGTGCGAAGAGGACATTGCCGAGCGTGAACAGCCCCATCATCGCGAGCAGCATGGTCTTGCGCGGGAGGCGCACGGCGGCCGCGGTGAGCAGCGGGGCTCCGACCACGACGCCGAGTGCGTAACCCGAAATGAGGTAACCGGCGGACGGGATCGACACGCCGAAATCCTTGGCGGCTTCGGGCAGCACGCCCATCATGACGAATTCGGTGGTCCCGATGCCGAAGGCACCGATGGCGAGCGCGAGCAGCGCGACGGGCACGGCTCTCCTTTCGAGGGTCGTACTGAGTAAACGATTACTCGCCCACCGTCGCGGATGGGAGCCTGAATCGATTTAGGTCTCGGACACAAAGGAGGACAGCGCGTTCGGCGCGTGCGTCGACGAGCTGCCCTGCCCCCAGTTCAACGGATCAAGGGCGCCTTTGTCATCCCGGTTTCGGGTGAGGCTGCCCACCCTCAGCGGCGGGCGGCGAGCACGCCCTGGAGCAGGCCGGGGAAGAGGGCGTCGAGTTCGTTGCGGCGCAAGGAGTTGTAGCGCGCCGTGCCCTGCTGGCGGCCCATGATGACGCCCGCTTCGCGCAAGGTGCGCAGGTGGTGGGTGAGTGTGGATTTGGTCACGGCGACGTCGAATCCGCTGCACGAGATCTCGGTGCCGGCGTCGGCCAGCTGCCGGACCATGTCGAGCCGTACCGGGTCCGCGAGCGCGGCGAGGACCGCCTCGATCCGGATCTCGTCCGGCTCGGGATAGACGTACTGCTGGTTCGCGGCCATGAAGTCCATAGTACGACGCCCCTCGAACTTCCCGTGAGATCGTAGTACGGTCAGCATCGAACTACGACAACCATCGAACAACGACCCCACGCGCCTTCAGCGGGCTAAATGCGATCCGGCCCCGGCCGGGCACCTGCCGCACCGACCTGCGTTTAGCGGGCTAATCGCGATCTGGGCGGCACCTGGGCGACCGGGGCCCGGAGCGACTTCCGCGGGCTAAACGCGATCTGGCCGTGAGCGGGAAGCGGGCGTAAAGGGTCTGGATCTGGGGATTCATGACTTTCGCGCCACCTAGGACCTCGGTGCTGGCACTGGGCACCTTCGCGGTCGGCACCAGCGGGTACGTCGTCGCCGGGCTACTGCCCGCGTTGACCGGCGAGCTCGGGGTCTCCGAGACGGCCGCCGCTCAGCTGGTCACCGCTTTCGCCATCGCGTACGCGGTCGGCTCACCGCTCTTCGCCGCGGTCACCGGCCGATGGGAGCGCCGCACGCTCCTCGTCGCCGCTCTCGTCGTCACCGCCATCGGCAACGCCCTCGCCGCTCTCGCCCCCGGCTACGTGACCCTGCTCTTGGCCCGGGTCGTCACCGCGATCGGCGCGGCGGTGTTCACCCCGGCGGCCAGCGCGGTCGCCGCCGAACTCACCACACCCGAACGTCGCGGCCGCGCGGTCGCCCTCGTCTTCGGCGGGCTCACCATCGCGACGATCCTGGGCGTCCCGCTCGGCAGCGTCCTTTCGCAGAGCATCGGCTACCAGGCCGTCTTCGCGCTCGTCGCGGCCTTCTCGCTCCTCGGCGCCATCGCCGTCCGGCTGGTCCTGCCCGCCGTCCCGGCGCCGCCTCCGGTCCGCCTGTCCGAGCGGTTCACCGTCGCCAAGGACCCGCGCGTACTCGCGATGCTCGGCGCGACCGTCCTCGGCTGCCTCGCCGCCTTCTCCGTCTACACGTTCATCTCGCCGGTCCTGCTCGCGACGGCCGGCGTCCACGGCACGACGGTGAGCCTGCTGCTGTTCGTCTACGGCGCGGGCGGCGCGCTCGGCAACGTCCTCGGCGGCCGCGCGACCGACCGCTGGGGCGCCCGCGGGCCGCTGCTGGTCGTGTTCGCCGGGATCACCGTGGTGCTCGCGATGTTGCCGCTGGTCGCGACCAGCGTCGCGGGCGCGGCCGTCGTGCTGTTCCTCTGGGGTCTGGCGACCTGGTCGATCAACCCGCCGATCCAGCACCGGCTGATCGAACTGTCCCGCCAGAACGCCGGACTGGTCCTCTCGCTCAACGCGTCCGCGATCTACCTCGGCGTCGGCCTTTCCGGCGTCGTCGGCGGAGCGGTGCTCACCGGCGGCGGACCGCTCCTGCTGCCGGAGATCGCCGCGGTGCTGACCGCGGCGGGCGCGGCCGTGGTCGTGGTGGGCTGGCGGGCCCGCGTGAGGCAGCCCGTGCCGGCCGAGTAACGGCTATTCGGCGCGAGACTCGACTTCGCAGTCAGGGCCGGGATAGACGAGTCCTTCGTGTCCGTCCCGGAACCGGACGAGATACGGCGGAGCGCCGTGTTCGCCGCGTACTTCGAGGATTTCGCCTCGTTGTGAAGCCGAACCCACCGTGCGTCCGTGCACGTGGATCTCGTCTCCGACGGTCGCGTGCATGTGAACCACCTCCGACGCTCCAAGGTTAGGAGCGTCGGAGGTGATCCCGCTACAGTGTCGTCATGATCCTCGAAATCCTTGGAGGCGCGACGCCTCACGTCCGGTGAGCCCGTCGATCCGGGTCCGCACGCCCTCGGAACTGCGTGCGGCCAGAAGGAAAAAAGCCCACCGCTGCTGGGGACATCTCGTCGCGGCCCCGCTGTGGCCGTTGCACGGCGCGAATCTCGGCACGCTCCTACGCACCTGCGATGCGGTAGGTGCCTGCCTTGCCGTACCGCGGTTTCCGTGGGTGCCGGAGGCGCTTCGCCGCGGGAACACGTTGCGGCGCCCGGCCTGTGTGCACTGGGTGCACGACCCGCCGGGCTGGCTCGCGCGGGAACGGGTTGCGGGCACGGCGATAGTCGGCGTCGAACTCGCCGACGAAGCCGTGCGCCTGGCCGATCTCCCGTCCGCGCGCGGACGGACCATCGCCGTACTGGGCCATGAGCAGCAGGGCATTCCACCGGAAGCGCTCGACCTTCTCGACACCGTCGTCGAGATCCCCATGGTGGGCACCGGCGCGAGTCTCAACGTCGCCGTGGCCGGCAGTCTCGTGTTGTACAAATTGGCGGGCCTGCTGTGAGCGACGTGGATAAGCTGCCCGGATGACCGACGTACTCGACGTGGTGGACGGGAGGAGCGGCGAACTCGTGCTTCGCCGCGCGGGCGAAGACTTCGAGGTCATCGCCAACGGCGTCTTCCTGATGGACACCCGCAACGGTGAATCGGAACGGCTGCTGGTCTCGGTGGCGGCGGATCTGGTGCCGGGCAAGGCGCGGATGCTCATCGGCGGCCTCGGCGTCGGCTATTCGCTGCGTGCCGCGCTGGATCACCCCGGCGTCGGCGACGTCGTGGTCGTCGAGCGTGAACCCGCCGTGATCCGCTGGAACCGCGAGGGTCCGCTCAAGGACGTCCACGACGACGCCCTCGCCGACGAACGGGTCACCGTCGTCGAGGCCGATCTGGTGAAATGGTTGCGACGGACGGAAGAGCGCTTCGACGCGTTGTGTCTCGACATCGACAACGGTCCTGAATGGACGGTCACCGACGGCAACGCGAAGCTGTACCAGAACGACGGTCTCGACATGCTCGCCGCGCGGCTGAGGCCGGGCGGGGTGCTCGGGGTCTGGAGTGCCGAGGCGGTTCCGGCTTTCGCGAAGCGGCTGCGGGCGCGGTTCGGTGAGGTGCGTGAGCTGAAGATCCCCGTGCCGCAAGGGGAACCGGACGTCCTGTGGTTCGCCCGCAGGTAGCGGACGTCGCCGCGGGTCTGCCTGAAATGATCGCCGTATGGAGATCACGACCTGGCACCTCGAGCAGACCTCGCCGGACGACCTCAGCGCGGCGAAACCGCCCGCCGTCCCGGTGGCCATCACTCGTGCCGAACTGGTCAGCCCGGAGCTGAACCGGTACCTGTACACGGCCGTCGGCGGCGACTGGTTCTGGATCGACCGGCTGAGCTGGACGTGGCGGCAGTGGACCGAATGGCTGGACAGGCCGGGCGTCGAGACCTGGGTCGCGTACGCGCAGGGGACGCCGTGCGGCTACTTCGAACTCGACGGCAGCGCGGATGGCGAAGTCGAACTCGCGTACTTCGGCCTGATGTCGTCCTTCGTCGGGAAGGGCCTCGGCGGACACCTGCTCACCGTCGCTCTGCGGGAAGCTTGGGCACTGGCGGAGCGCTGGCCAGGTAAAACGGCGACGAGCCGCGTCACGGTCCACACCTGCACCACCGACGGCCCGGCCGCGCTCAAGAACTACCAGGCACGCGGCTTCCGGCTGTTCCGCACCGAAGTCGAGCAGGACGAACTGCCCGCCGAGACGCCGGGACCGTGGCCGGGAGCCGCGAAGTAGCTACTTCGCCGGAGCCTTGGCAGCGGCCTTCGCCGCCTTCTTGAACGCCCGAACCTCGCCGAGGGTCTTGGTGTCGACGACGTCGGCGATCGAGCGCCGCGAGCCGCGGTCGCCGTACGAGCCGGCGGCCGCGCGCCACCCCTTGGGCTGGATGCCGAGCTGCTTGCCGAGCAGCGCCAGGAAGATCGCCGCCTTCTGGTCGCCGAAGCCGGGCAGGGCCTTGAGTCGCTTGAGGACTTCGGGGCCGTCCGGTTTCGGCCGTCCGGCCGTCCAGATCCCGGCGGCGTCACCGTCGTAGTGCTCGACGACGTGCTCCGCGAGGTCCTTCACCCGCCTGGCCATCGAACCGCCGTAGCGGTGGATGGCGGGCGGGACCACGCACAGCTCGACGAAGGTCTCGGTGTCCATCGCGTGGATCTTCTTCAGGTCGAAACCGTCCATCCGGTCCGCGATCTTCTGCGGGCCCCGGAACGCGTGTTCCATCGGGAACTGCTGGTCGAGGAGCATCCCGACGAGCAGCGCGAACGGGTCTTCGGTCAGCAGCCGGTCCGCTTCCTCGTCTCCGACCAGGTGCAATGCGCGCGTCATGCGCCCAGGATCTCACGAACGCGCGGCCGTGCGCGTCCTCATCCGTGTGGGTCGACCAGCAGGTCGGCGGCCGCGGTGGTGACGGCTTCCGACACCGCCGCCAGCGCGGGGGAGTCGAGCTTCCACTGCTGCCAGAACAGCGGGACGTCGATCGGGTGGTCCGCGTCGAGGCAGGCGAAGCGCCCATCGCGCAAGCGGTCGCCGATCTGGGCGAGCGGCACCATGCCCCAGCCCATCCCGGCCGCGACGGCGTCGAAGAACCCTTCGGACGACGGGACGTAGTGACGCAGCGAGCTCGCGATGGTGCCGCGCTCGCGGGCGAAGCGGTCCTGAAGGTCGTCACGGCGGTCGAAGACGACGACGGGGGCTTCGGCGAGATCGAGGTCCGTCCCGAGGCGAGGGCTCACGACGGCCAGGTAGCGCATGTGTCCGAGCCGGTGCACCGAACAGCCCGCGACCGGATCCGGCGACGACGTCACGGCCGCCATCACCAGCCCCTCCCGCAGCAGGGTCGTGGTGTGGTCCTGGTCCTCGCGGTGCAGTTCGAAGCAGATCTTCTGCTCGGGTGGCACCCGCGTGAGCGCGGGCAGGAACCACGTCGCCAGCGAGTCGGCGTTCACCGCGATCGGCAGCCGGACCGGTTCGTCGCCCGCGGTCAGGCCGAGTTCGGCTCGCGTGTCGGCCTCCAGCAGCGCCAGCTGACGGCCGAAGCGCACGACGGCCTGCCCGGATTCGGTCAGGCGTACCGGTTTCGTGCGGATCAGCAGCACTCGTCCGGTGCGCTGTTCGAGCGCCTTGACGCGCTGGCTGATCGCCGAGGGGGTCACGTGCAGGGCCGAGGCGGCCGCGTCGAACGTGCCTTCGTAGGCGACCGCCAGCAGCGTGCGGACCAGGTCGAGGGGCAGATCTGACATCATGAGCGCTAATGTTACGTAAGAATCTTTAGCTGTACTGTTGACGTCGAGGTTCCTAGTGTTCTTCGTATGGGTGACGTCTTCTTCAGTGCGGCCGCCGGCTTCGGCGCCACCATGGCCCTCATCGTCGCGATCGGCGCGCAGAACGCCTTCGTCCTGCGCCAGGGCATCCGCCGGGAAGCGGTGCTCGTGGTGGTGCTGATCTGCATCTTCTCGGACGCCATCCTGGTCAGCCTCGGCGTCGGCGGGGTCGGCGCACTGATGGGGACTTCGCCCGAAGTACTGACCATCGCCGCGTTGGTCGGCGGAGCCTTTCTGCTCTGCTACGGCGCCCTCGCCGCCCGTCGCGCGTTCAAGCCGTCGATGTTGGAGACAGGCGGCCCGGACGCCGGTGGATCGCTGCGCCGCATCGTGCTGACCACGCTCGCGCTCACCTGGCTGAACCCGCACGTCTACCTGGACACCCTGCTCCTGCTCGGCGCGATCGCCGCCGGGCACGGCGGCGGCCGGTGGGCGTTCGGTGTCGGTTCGGTGCTGGCCAGCGTGATCTGGTTCCTCGTGCTCGGTTTCGGCGCGCGCCTGCTCAGCGGGTTCTTCCGCAAGCCGTCGTCGTGGCGGATGCTGGACGGCCTGGTCGCCGCGACGATGATCGCCCTCGGCGTGACGATGGTCGCCAGCGCCTGACTCAGGGCAGCCGGGCCAGGTCCTCGGCGGTGAGCACGAGATCGGCCGCGGCCGCCGAATCGCGGATCGTCGCGGGCCTTGTCGAGCCGGGGATCGCGATCATCGACGGTGACTTCGCGAGCAGCCAAGCCAGACAGACCCGCTGCGGGCTGACGCCGTGTTCGTCCGCCACCGAGTGGAAGGCCGCGCCGATTCCGCCGAGCGGCCCCCAGGGGAGGTAGGCGAGCCCGAGTTCCGTGCTCAACGCCAGTTCCGGCTCGTGCACCAGAACCGCGGGCGAGTGCTCGTTCTGTACGGAAACCAGTTTCCGGCCGAGGATCTCGCGCGCTTCGAGGATCTGCGCACTGGACACATTGGACACTCCGGCGAGCCGGATCTTGCCTGCGTCGGCCAGCTCCTTGATGGCGCCGACGGATTCGGCCCACGGCACGTTCTCGTCGGGCTTGTGCAGCTGGTACAGCCCGATCGCGTCGACGCCGAGCCGCTTCAAGGAACCTTCGCAGGCGCTCTTGAGGTGCGCGGGCGTCCCGGTCACGGTCCACGAGCCGTCACCGGGCCTGCCACGGCCGCCCTTGGTCGCGACGAGGACCGCGTCCGAACCGCTGCCGTAGGTGGCCAGCGCGTCGGCGATCAGTTCCTCGTTGTGGCCGATTTCGCCCGCGTGCCAGTGATAGGAGTCCGCCGTGTCGATCAGCGTGACGCCGGCGTCGAGCGCGGCGTGGATCGTGGCGATGGCGCGGGCTCGGTCCGGACGGCCTTCGATGGACAGAGGCATCCCGCCCAGCCCGATCGCGCTGACCTCGATGTCGCCGATGGTGCGGTAACGCATTCTCAAGCCCTTCGGATCTCTTCGACGGCCTCGCGGAGCCAGTCGGTAGTGGTGGAGAAGGAAAAACCGAGCTCTGTCGCGCGAGAGGTGTCCAGAACGGTGGAGCGATCGAAGGAGAACGGCGAGGCGTCCTGTTCGACGATCCGGAATCGGGGTTCGATCGCGACCGCGCGGGCGATGTCCAGCGCGGACAATTCGCCGTGCGAGCCGGCGTTGACCGGACCGATGAAGTCCTCGATCGTGGCCCAGGCGAGGAAGTCCGCGATCTCACGCTCATGGATGAAGGTCGCCGGCCGGGGATTCGCGTGGACATCGACGGCGCCGCCCGCGTCCAGCCGTTCGACGTACTGCCGCAGGCGGCCGGTGAAATCGTCGCCGCCGAGGACGTGCGCGACCCGCACGGACGCGAACGGCACGTCTCCGGCGGCGAAGACCGTCTCGGCCTGCCGCTTGCCCTCGCCGTAGTGGGCTTCGAGGAAATCCGTTTCGTGCCAAGGAAGTCCGAGGTCGACAGGGGTGGAAGCGACCAGCGATTCGGCCATCGGGGCGTCCGTCCGGACCTGGTCGTAGACCTCGATCGTGGACGTCATCACGTACCGGGCCGTGCGGATCACGCGTCGCGCGATGGCGGCTTGGACCGGGGTGTAGCAGACCTGGTCGAGCACGACGTCGAAGGAACGGGAGCCCAGCGCGGCCGCGAGCCCCCACCCGTTGTCGCGGTCGGCGATCACGTGGGCGACACCGGACGGCGCCGGCGTCGATCCGCGGTTGAGCACGGTGACGTCCAGTCCGGCGTCGCGCAGCCTCTCGACCACCCCACGGCCGAAGTACCGGCTCCCGCCCAGAACGAGCACTTTCTTCATGTCCACAAGTGTTACGGTGGCGATCCAGGTCCAAGAAGGGGAAATCATGGGTGGATCGGCCGAATCACTGAAAGAACAACGGCCTTATCGCGATTCCGCTGAAAGCTCACTGGACGTGATCGACCGACGACTGCTCGAACTCCTCCAGGAGGAAGGGCGTATCACCCTGAGTGAACTCGGCCGACGTGTGTCGCTGAGCCCGGCGGCCGTCGGCGAGCGCGTCAAACGGCTCGAAGCCGACGGCACGATCACCGGCTACGCGGCGCTCGTGTCGCCGTCCGGGGTCGGTCACGGACTGCGGGCGTTCGTGCGGATGGCGCCGCACAGCGGGTTCACCATCCGGCATCCGCGCGCGCGGAAGATCATGGACCGCCCCGAAATCCTCGAACTGCACCACGTGGTGGGGGAGGATTGCTGGATCCTCAAGATCGCCGTCCGCGACACCTCTCATCTGGAAGACCTCCTCGAAGACCTGTCCGCGCTGGGCTCCACGACGACGTCGATCGTCATGTCCAGTCCGATCGAACGCCGCGTTCTCCTGCCTTTGTGACCGTTCACAAGAAGTGACGGGGAAGTCTGATCGTTGTCCTGGTTCGACCTCGTCGTTTGTGACGCATGATGACTCGCATCACATACTGACGAGTAACCGGAGGCAGGGATGCGGGCTCGGGTCACCAACGGCGGTGCCACGAAGACCAGGAAGATCCTCACCACGCTTGTCGCGGCCTTGACGTTCACGATCGCCGCTCCGGCGGTGGCGAGCGCGGCGCCGTCGAGCGGCTGGAACGACTGGTCGTGCAAGCCGAGCGCGAAACATCCTGAGCCCGTCGTGCTCGTGCACGGCCTCGGCGGCAACGCGACGACGAACTGGTTCCATCACGCGCCGAAGCTCAAGAACGCCGGTTACTGCGTCTACTCGCTGACCTACGGCTCCACCGTCCTGGGTGGACAGTTGTTCGGCGGACTCGGCTCGATGCGGAAGAGCGCCGTCGAACTCGGCACGTTCGTCGACCGCGTGCGGAGCAGTACGGGCGCGGACAAGGTCGACATCGTCGGGCACTCCGAGGGCACCACGATGCCCGCGTACTACCTCAAGTTCGTGGGCGGCGCGGAGAAGGTGAAGCACTTCGTCGGTTTCGGCTCGAACTTCAAGGGCACTTCGCTCAACGGTCTTTCGGGGCTGGCCAAGGCCGTACTGTCGATCCCCGGGCTCGACCTGCTCGCCGACGGCGTCTGCGGGGCCTGCCGCGAATACCTCGCGCCGTCCGACTTCCTCGACGACCTCGCGAGGGGCGGCGTGGCCGTGCCGGGGCCGACGTACACGAGCATCGTGAGCCGCTACGACCGCGTGGTCACGCCGTACACCAGCGGTGTCCTCGGCGAACCGGGCACGACCGACATCGTCCTGCAGGACAACTGCGGAGTGGACGCGTCCGGACACCTGAGCCAGGCCATCGATCCGAACGTGACGAGCCTGATCCTCAAGGCACTCGACCCGGCGAACGCACCCGCGCCGACGTGCGTGCCGTTCATCGCTCCGCTGTAAGGACTACGGGCCGGGTTTGGTCGCGTGCACCACGAACACCGACCGGACCCGGTCCCCGGACTCGACGTCCAGCCGCTTCACCGTCACCTCGGTGAAGCCCGCTTCGGAGGCCAGTTCGGTCGCGTCGGCTTCGGTTTCCGGGAGCTTCAGGTCGGTCGGGACGATCGCGGCGAACGCCTCCGACGGCCGGAAGGCCGACGCCAGCGGCAGGCTGAAGCCCACCCGGCCGCCAGGACGCAGCGCCCGCAGCCAGTCGCGGAGCGCGGCCGCGCCGAGGAAGTGCAGCGAGGACGCGCAGAGGACGGCGTCGGCGCCTTCGTCCTGCATCGGCGACGGCACCGCGGAAGCGACCTGCCAGGTGATGAGCTTGGCGGGATCCCGCGTCGCGGCCTTCGCCTCGGCCTGCGCGATCATGCCCGGCGAGATATCGATCGCGAGCACTTCGCCGGGCTGCAGGCGAAGCGCGGCGAAGGCGGCGACGCCCGTTCCGGTCGCGACGTCGAGGACGTGTTCGGGAGACGTGCAGCCGAGGCCGTCGACGAGTGCTTCGGCGACGAGGCCGTGGAAGGTGTCTTCGTCGTAGTGCGCGGCGATACCGTCGAACAGGCCGGCCGCGATCTCCTCGCTCACGACGGCGACCCTGTCCGGGAGACGGCGCCGTCCGGCGAAACCCAGGTCGACGCGGTGATACCAGCACAGCTCCGGATCGCCTTCGAGCCAGCAGAGCAGGACGTCGACACCGTCGAGTTCGGCGGGGAAGTCGATCAAGAGCGGGGCGAACCCCTTCAGCTCCGCGCCCGTCCGCTGGACAGTGGTCATGAGGTCGTCCAGCCGGGCCTGCGCGGCCTTCCACTCCGGCATCCCGCCGAGCGCGGTCTCGCGGCCGCCCGGGCGCAGGGACGCGGCGAGTTCGGCCGCGTCGGCACGCAGCCGGATCAGCTCGTCGAGCACGGGGCGTAGCCGGGCGAGTTCGGCGCGGGCTTCGGGAACGGTGAACAAACCCATACGCCGATGGTCCCAGCCCGGTCAGCGGCGCTTTCGGGCGAGTCTCGACGCGAGGCCCGCGCCGATCAACAGGAACCCCGTTCCGAGTAACCCGCCGATGAAGAGCCAGCTCGTGACGCCGTACGTGACGTCGTTCTGCGGGAGGTATTTCACCAGCTGGAAGCCCCATTCCGGGACCGCGGCGGCGGCCACGCCGGGCACCACGCCCCAGACCAGGCCGCTGAGGATCGGGCCCGTCGCCGAGAGCGCGCCGAGCAACCCCACCGCCAGCAGCAGGATCCCGCCGCCGACGAGCAGGCCGATGCTGAAGACGTCACGCTGGGTGCTGAGCGTCGCCTGGACGAGCATCTGCTGCCGCAGGCCGCCCCAAGCCAGCAGGCCGAGGGCGACCGGCGTCAGGATCAGACCGCCGGCGCCGCTGAGCACGCGACGCACGCCTCGGCCGGCGCGGCTGTCTTCGGCGCCCAGGTCGTCGTCGAAGGGCTCGTACGGTTCGTACGACTCGACGTCCTCGTAGGGGCGGCGAGGGTCCTTGTACGGCTGCTGGTCGTACTCGCCGTACTCCTGATAGTCCTCGTCGTCGTACTCCGCGACGTACCGGTGCTGCGATGACATGGGCGGGCCACCTCCCTTAACCGGACTACGGCCCCGGGGCCCGCGCGGTTCAAAACGATCTGGCCCAAATCGCGATTAGCCCGCTAAACGCAGGTCGGCCGGGTTCGCCCAGATCGCCTTTCGCGGGCTAAACGCGATTTGAGCGGCGCCGCGCGAGGGTGCCCACCAGGCCGGCCCCGATCAGAAGGAACCCGCTTCCCATCAGGGCGCCCATGACCATCCAGGTCACCACGCCGACGCCGAGCTCGCGGCCGCCGACGTCGTACATGAGGCCCAGGAAGTCCCGCGGACTCAGGAAGACCGTCAGGCCCGGCAGCACACCCCACATCAGCCCGCCGATCACCGGGCCGAGGCCGGACAACGCGCCGAGGAGCGCGACGCCGAGCAGGAGGACGCCGCCGAGCAACAGCAGGAACAGGCCGAGGAGGTCGTCGCCGACGGTGTAGGCCTGCGCGAACATCCGCTGCAGCCGGGAGCCGGCGTAGATCACCAGGCCCAGCGCGACGGGCGTGAGCAGCACCCCGCCGAGCGCGCTGATCACGCGGGGCACGGCGCGGCTCGTCTGCTTAGGCTGGACGTAGGGCTCCGGCGCCTGATGCTGCTCGAACGGCGGCACGGCGTAGGGGTTGGTGGACATGGGGACCGCCTTTTCCGATGGCCGGCAGAGGAGTGCGGTTCGATGATGTCGCGGTTTCGCGGGCCCCGTGACGGCCGGATGGCCGTCGTCCGACCGGGTGACGTCGGCCACATCGGCCTCGTGGAGACTTGATACCGACCACTACTGGAACCATCCAGGACGGTTAAGCAGTACGCTTGTACCGCTACCGGAGATTGAAGAAGAACGCGAAGATCCGCGGAAGGAGCACCGCTGCTCATGGCCAAGATCAAGGTCCAGGGCACCGTCGTCGAGCTCGACGGTGATGAGATGACCCGCATCATTTGGCAGTTCATCAAGGACAGGCTGATCCACCCGTACCTGGACGTGAACCTGGAGTACTACGACCTGGGCATCGAGGAGCGGGACCGCACCGACGACCAGGTGACCGTCGACTCGGCCAACGCGATCAAGAAGCACGGCGTCGGCGTCAAGTGCGCCACGATCACGCCGGACGAGGCGCGCGTCGAAGAGTTCGGCCTGAAGAAGATGTGGCTCTCGCCGAACGGCACGATCCGCAACATCCTCGGCGGCGTGATCTTCCGCGAGCCGATCGTCATCCAGAACATCCCGCGCCTGGTGCCCGGCTGGACCAAGCCGATCATCATCGGCCGTCACGCGCACGGCGACCAGTACAAGGCGACCAACTTCAAGGTCCCCGGTCCCGGCACGCTGACCATCAGCTACACCCCGGACGACGGCTCCGAGCCGATGGAGTTCGAGGTCGCGAAGTTCCCCGAGGGCGGCGGCGTCGCCATGGGGATGTACAACTACCGCAAGTCCATCGAGGACTTCGCGCGTGCCTCGCTGCAGTACGGCCTCGACCGTGAGTACCCGGTCTACATGTCGACCAAGAACACCATCCTCAAGGCCTACGACGGCATGTTCAAGGACGTGTTCGAGGAGATCTACCAGGCCGAGTTCAAGGCCGACTTCGACGCCAAGGGCATCTCCTACGAGCACCGCCTGATCGACGACATGGTCGCCGCGGCGATGAAGTGGGAGGGCGGCTACGTCTGGGCCTGCAAGAACTACGACGGTGACGTGCAGTCCGACACGGTCGCGCAGGGCTTCGGCTCGCTGGGTCTGATGACCTCGGTGCTGCGCACCCCGGACGGCAAGACCGTCGAGGCCGAGGCCGCGCACGGCACGGTGACCCGGCACTACCGCCAGCACCAGCAGGGCAAGCCGACCTCGACCAACCCGATCGCGTCCATCTACGCGTGGACCCGGGGCCTCGAGCACCGCGGCAAGCTGGACTCGAACCCGGAGCTGATCGGGTTCGCGAACAAGCTGGAGCAGGTCGTCGTCGAGACCGTCGAGAGCGGCAAGATGACCAAGGACCTCGCGCTGCTGATCAGCAAGGACCAGGCGTTCCAGACCACCGAGGAGTTCCTCGCGACGCTGGACGCCAACCTGGCCAAGAAGATCGCCCAGGGCTGAGTCTCGCAGTAAGTACCTGAAGGCCCCCTTTCCTCGCGCTAGACGCAAGGAAAGGGGGCCTTCAGGTTTTGTCGGTCCTGCCGCCGGGACCGTGACCGTGGGTAGTACGCGACCGGTGGGGTTGGCGCCTCCGGGTGGTTGGCAATCCTGGATCTGGGCGCCCGCCCCGGCTTCTGCCACTCTGGTCGAGGAAGAAAACGATTCCCACGTTCGAGGAGCGACCGTCATGGCCATCTCGAAACCGGTTCTGTTCATCGGCGGAGGTATCGCGCTGATCGTCGTCGTCGCCATCTCGGGGCAGGACAGGGAGTCGAGCGCTTCGAGCCCGACCGGATGCCAGGTCGTCGTGACGGCGGACGTGCTCAACGCGCGCGACACCCCCGGCGGGCAGAAGATCGTCGGCAAGTACGTCAAGGACGCGAAGATCGACGCTCAGCCGGTGGTCGAGGCGGGCTTCCGCAAGATCGCCGAGGGCAAGTGGGTCTCGGCCCAGTACGCGCCCCCCGTCGAAGGCTCCAAGTGCGGCCCGTGACCCCAGATCGCGATTAGCCCGCTAAACGCAGGTGGGAGCCCTCCTCGGCGGCCAGTACCTCGCCCCCGAACTCCGCGCGGGCTTCGGCCACCGAGACGTCGCGGTCGCTGCCCGGCCAGAAGTGGGTCAGGAGCAGTCGCCGGGCGCCCGCGCGCTCGGCCCAGTGGCCGGCCTCGCCCGCCGTCGAAACCAGGCGCGGAGTCTCGTCCGGCGACGGGCCCTGCAGCGTCGCGTCGGCGATGAGCAGATCCGCGTCGCGCGCCAGTTCCGCCAGGACCGGGCTCGGCCCGCTGTCTCCGGTGTAGGCGACGGTGAGGCCGGGCGCGGTCAGCCGCACCCCGTAATTCGGCACGTGGTGCGGCAACAGGAACGTGGTCATCCGGAACGGCCCGACGTCGCGCGGCGGGCCGAGTTCGTGGATGTCGAAGATGGTCGTCGGATGCGGCCGCGGCTCCAGCGCCTCGAGCCGTCGCACCGTGCCCGGCGTGCAGTGCAGCGGGATCCGCGGCTCGTCCGGCAGCCCGTACGCGCGGGCCCGGCCGAGCGCGCTCACGTCGGCGCAGTGGTCGGGATGCTCGTGCGTCACGACCACCGCGTCGACCCGCCCGCCCGGGCAATGCTCGAACAGCCGCGACGCCGCCCCGTAGCCGAGATCGAGCACGATCCGGAACCCGTCGTGGACCAGGAGGAAGCCGGCGCAGGCGCGGCCCGGTTCGGGCCACGCGCCACAGCTGCCGAGCACGGTCAGCTCGCTCATGCGCGCAGTCTCGCAGAGCGCCCTCGGTAACGGCGTGCGATTTCCGGCGACTTCGTGACCGCGGGGGTCGCGAGGAGGTCCGTCATGAAGCAAGTCCAGAGCCGGGTCGTCACCCCGAAGCCGATCGACGAGGTCTACGCGTATCTGGCCGACTTCACCAATCAGCCGGAGTGGCGCTTCGACGTGGTGTCGTGCTCGCTCGCGTCGGGCGCGGGCGGCTCGCCGGGGGCGAAATACCACCAGCGGGTGAAGCCGCGTGGCAAGGAGATCGACAGCGAGGTCGAGCTGACCCGCGCCGACAAACCCGCCGAGGTCTCGTTCCGCACGCTGGATCCCGGGCCGGTCACCGTGTCCGGCGCCTGGCATCTGAAGAGCACCGGGGCCGGGACAGAGGTGATCTGCGACGTCACCATCGAGACGCACGGTTTCCTGCGGTTACTGGAGTTCACGATGGGGCCGTCGTTGCGGAAGATCTCGGACCGCTACGAACGCGACCTCTCCGCGCGGCTCAACCCCTGACGATTCTGTCGGACCCTCCGGGTAGCGTGCGAAGAGTGCTGACCGTCTCCACTGTGAATGTCAACGGCCTCCGTGCCGCCGCGAAAAAGGGCTTCGTCGAGTGGCTGTCCTCCACGAAGGCCGACGTCGTCGCCTGCCAGGAAGTCAGGGCCGAGCTGAAGGAGCTCCCCGCCGGTGCCGCCGCGCCCGAAGGCTGGCACGTGGTGCACGCGCCGTCGGTGCAGAAGGGGCGCAACGGCGTCATGCTCTTCAGCCGCGCCGAGCCCGAGGAGGTCCGCATCGGCTTCGGCGAGCCCGAATTCGAGGACAGCGGCCGGTACGCCGAGATCCACCTGCCGAACGTCGTCGTCGCGAGCCTGTACCTGCCCAGCGGCGACGTCGGGACACCGCGTCAGGACGAGAAGGAGCGCTTCATGGCGGCCTTCCTGCCCTACCTCGTCGACCTGCGCGCCAAGGCCGAGGCCGGCGGCCGTGAGGTGGTCGTCGTCGGCGACTGGAACATCGCCTACGAGAAGACCGACCTGAAGAACTGGCGCGGCAACCAGAAGAGCTCGGGTTTCCTCCCGGAGGAGCGCGAGTGGCTCGGCCGGGTGTTCACCGAAGCCGGTTACGTCGACGTGCAGCGCAAACTCGACCCGGAAGGCCCCGGCCCGTACACCTGGTGGTCGTATCGCGGGAAGGCGTTCGACAACGACTCCGGCTGGCGTATCGACTGCCAGATCGCCACGCCGGGGCTGGCCGAGCGGTGCACCTCGGTCGTGGTCGAGCGCGCCGAGTCCTACGATCAGCGTTGGTCCGACCATGCGCCGGTGACGGCGACGTATTCCGGCTAACCTGAGCACGTCATGGAGACGAACGAAGCCAAGCGCGTCGAGGCGACGAACGCCGAGCGCTACCAGATGTCGGGCCAGTACGGGTGGGAGTTCAGCCCGGACGCGCCGAACCTCCTGGAGCGCTGGACGGTGCTGCCGTTCAACCAGCGCGGCGACAAGCGGATGGCCTTCGGCGCGCTGAACGGCACGCACCAGGGCCTGCGGTTCAGCGTCTTCGACTACCACCGCCGTCCGACGGTCACGAGCGTGCACACGCGGTGGACCAACAAGAAGGTCAACGAGCTCGACACGATCTCGATCGACACGGTCTGGGTGGTCACGCTGCCCACGCCGATGCCGAACTTCCAGATCGTGTCGAGTATCGAGTCCGCCTGGGACGTCGACCAGTATCCCGAGCCCGCCACCGCGGATCGCAAGTTCAACCGCTGGTACAAGCTGATCGACACGGATCCGAACGTCGCCGTCGGCGTACTCACGCCGCAGGTCGCCGGGCTGATGCGCTCGCTGAAGCTGCACACCTGGTCGCTGGTGGGCAGTGAACTGGTCTACGTCGAGAATCCGACGTTCGGCCGGACGAAGCCGGACGACGTGCTCGCGACACTGGGCAGGCTCGCGCAACTGGTGTCGCAGCTGCCTTTCCACCTCGGCGGCGGGCAGCCGCAGGCGCCGCAACCGCAGGCGCCCCAGTATCCGCCGCAGGCCCAGTACCCGCAGCAGCCGTACCCGCCGCAGAATCCCGGGTATCCGCAGCAGTATCCGCCTCCGCCGCAGTACGGTCAGCCGCCGCAGCACCCCGGATACCCGCCGCAGCAGCCTTATCCGCCCCAGTATCCGCCGGCGCAGTACCCGCCGCCCGGATATCCGCCGCAGGGTCATCCGCCTCCGGGATACCCGCCGCGCGGCTACTGACGGGCCTTCGCGCTTTCCGTCCACAACGGACTATCGACGAAGTGGTTGTCGAACTTTTCCTGGCTGTCCAAGAGATCCTGGACGGTCGCTTTACCATGCCCGACCTTCTCCAGTAGCCGGAAGTAGTCGAACCGTTCCACGCCGGGGATGAACACGATCAGCACGTCCGCCGAGGAGTCGACGGCCGCGCGGAAGGCGTGCGTCGTCAGCGGCGGGACGACGAGCATGTCCCCTTCGGAAACAGTGACGATCTCTTCTCCCACAAGGACTTCCAGGTTTCCGCCGAGTATGAAGAACATCTCGGCGGAGCCGGTGTGATAGTGCGGCGCGGCTCCATCGGCGCCGACGCCTAAGCGCGTTCTCGCGCTGCTCATGACCCCACCCGTGGTCGAGACATCGGCGAGCAGGGTGACGAAGGTGGGGGCCGCGCCGACCGTCTCGGCTTCGGCGGCGCGGACGAGGACGGGCTCACGGGTTTCGATGCGCTGTGTCATGCCAGCGATAGTTCCATGGCTGATAGTTCGCTGTCAAACTATCTCCTGTCGAATAGACTGCGGTCGTGAGTGAAGAGCAGAACGCCGATGCGATCGACGCGGTCGTCGGCGCATGGCGGCGGGAACGACCGGAACTGGACTTGACCGCGATCGGGGTCGCCGGGCGCCTCGGGCGCGCGGTGATGCTGACGACGCCGATGGTGGAGGCCGTGTTCGCGAAACACGGGCTGAAGCAAGGGGAGTTCGACGTCCTCGCCGCACTTCGGCGGTCGGGGAAGCCGTACACGCTGATCCCGTCCGAGCTGTCGGCGACGCTGATGATGTCCAGAGCGGGGATGACCAGTCGGATCGACCGGCTGGAGTCGGCCGGGCTGGTCGAGCGCGCGCTCGACCCCGAAGACCGGCGCAGCTTCCGGGTGACGCTGACTGAGCGCGGATTCGACGTCGTCGACGCGGCGATGAGCGAGCACACCGCGAACGTCGCGAAGCTGCTCGCGCCGCTCGGCGACGATCTCGATGTCCTGGATGGAGTGCTACGCCGGCTGCTCGGCTCTCTTGAATGACGAAGGGGTCCTTCGCCGCGTCCGATGCGGCGAAGGACCCCTTCAGCTTCTTGGGCGGATCAGCAGTACAGGTTGTTCCCGGCGGGGACGCCGAGGATTCCGACGATCTGCTGGTACTTGTTCACACGGCTCTGCACTTGGGCGGGGTTGCCGCCGTTGCATTCGATGCTGCCGTTGATGCTGCGGATGGTCTCGCCGAAGCCGTTGCCGTTGACCATCGCGTGGTGCGGGGTCATCGTGCCCGGTCCGTTCTGGGTCATCCAGTACCAGATGCCGGTCTTCCAGGCGACCGCCGCGTCGTTCTGCACCAGCCACGGGTTGGTCAGCAGCGGCAGGCCCAGCGCGTCACCGGCGGCCTTGTAGTTGAAGTTCCAGCTCAGCTGGATCGGGCCGCGGCCGTAGTACGCGGCGTTGCCCGCCGGGCAGCCGTAGGACTGGCTCGTGTCGCAGTAGTGCGGGTAGTTCGCCTGGTTCTGCTCGACGATGTGGACCAGGCCGCCGGTCTCGTGGTTGACGTTCGCCAGGAAGGCGGCCGCCTCCTGCTTCTTGACCGTGTCGCTGCCTGTGCCGGCGAAGGCCGGATACGCGCTCAGGGCGGTGACCAGGCCGTTGTAGGTGTAGAAGGGATTCCGGCTCGGGAAAATCTGGTTGAACTGGGCTTCGCTGACCACGAAACCGGACGGGTTCTGCGAGCCGCCTCCGCAGGTGCCCTGGTCGGCCCAGACCTGGGCCGTACCCGGGGTTTCGTTCTGTGTCCACCACTTCGCGGACCAGTTGCGCCCGTTGTGGGAGGCGGTGTTGCCGCCCCAGTAGACCGAGCTCGCGTTCCACGGCGCCGCGCAGTCCGCGGCCGAGGCGGACTGGGCCGGGACGACCACGGCGACCGTCGTGGCCGCGAAGGTGGCGGCGACCGCCGCGAGGATACGTCGAAGAGACATCGGTGGCTCCTTCGTACGAGGGGACCATGCAGGGGATTGGTCTATACCTTTTAAGAGGTATGGCCACAGGTATAGACCATTGCACACAAGAAACCAACCGGGGAAAGTCGGATCGTGCCTGTTCGGCCCCGTAGTGACATCCGAACGGCCTAACCCTTGTCTCGTTCTGTCAGAAACCGTTCCGGTCGCGACAACTTTGAGGAGAGGGGTGCTCGAAACATCCCCCCTGTGAGGGGCTAGTCTCGTTCCCCGAGTTGATCAGAACCCACAGGTCTTGACACGCTCGGTAGTTTTTTGACCAGCGACCTGGAAATGCTCACTCGTTCGGGTTAGCGTTCCGGTTCAGTAATGTCACGTCACGGGAGGCACTCCGGTGCGGAACCCAGTTCATCTCCTGATGCGGTCGGCTCTGCCCGCGGCCAGGGCCGCGGCGGTCGTCGCGATCCCGGTCGCGCTGCTCATCGCGGGCGCCGGCCCGGCCTCGGCCGCGGAGACGACTTCGCGCTCGGAGATGGCATTCGGTCTTCTGGGCCCGGTCGGCTTGATCGCCGTCGCGCTCGGCATCGTCGGTATGGCGTTCGGTGTCTTCCGTCAGCGCCGGAAGGCGCGCGCCGCCGCCGCTGCCACGGCCGCCCCGACCATCCCCGTCGTCACCCCGGTCCAGGCCCCGGCCCCGGACGTCGCCGCGATGGCCGAGGCCGTCCTCGCCGAACGCGACGCCCTCACCCACCCGCGCCACCCCTGACCTGCGCCTTCCCCGCGTTTAGTCCTCTAAATGCGCCCCGCTTCCGGCCGCCCACAGATCGCGATTAGCCCGCTAAACGCAGGTCGGAGCCAGCTGAGGGCGGGTGCCATCAGAGCACGATTAGCCCGCTAAACGCAGGTCGTCCGGATTTCTTGGGTAGGTACACCTAGTCCCATCCGGATTGTTTAGCCGCGCGCTGATCGCCACGCTCGGGTCCATGACGGTGACGCGGCGCAGTCGGCCCGGTGATCCCTTTCCCCGCGCCTTGGACCGGGCGATCACGGACAGCGGACTCGGTCTCGACCGGATCCGCCACCGGCTCGCCCAGCACGGCGTCCGGGTCAGCATCGCGACCCTGAGCTACTGGCGAACAGGAAGAAGCCGCCCCGAGCGGTGCGACTCGCTGAAGGCGGTCGCGCTGCTGGAGCGGCTCTTCGAACTTCCGCACGGTTCGTTGCTGAACCGGCTGGGACCGCGTCGCCCCAGGGGACGGTGGGGCGACGCGGGAACCGGGTCAGACTCCGGAGTTGGTGCGGATCCAGCTGCGGAAGTAGGGGACGTCCACGTAGATCGACGGCCCGGTCGCACAGGTGCTGCTGTTGTTCCCGGCGCGGCTGGTGGCGCCGACCAGCTGCCAGACACCGTTGACCTGCTTCACCTGCGGGCCGCCCGAGTCGCCGTAGCAGGCGCCCTTGTTCCCACCGGGGTTGTTGGTGCAGATCTCGCTCGCGCCGCTGATGCCGAGGCACCGGCTGTCGGCGACGATCGAGGTGTTCAGTTCCTGCAGGGTGATCGGGGCGCCACAGCCGCCCTGCGGGGCGCAGGTCTGGCCCCAGCCGATGATCCGCGTCGCGGTGCCGACGGCCCCGGACGCGTCGGCGATCGTGACCGGCGCCTGCGACACCGCCGTCGAGAGACGCAGCAGCGCCAGGTCGGCGCTCGGGTGGGCGATCCGCTGGGCCACGCGGGCCACGGTGCCGCCGCTGGTGCGGTTCGTGGTGCCGACGCGCACCTGGTACGGCGTGCCACAGTGCTTCGCGGTGACCACCCAGGTCGAGCTGATCAGTGAGCCACCACACTGGTGCCCGCCGCTGCTCGACTGCTGCGACACCATGAACGAGTAGACCTGCGTCGCGTTGCCGCCGCCGACGATGTTCGGCTGGACGCCGCCGGTGGGCTCGGAAGCGGTCGCGGCGCCGGGGAGGGTGAACACGGCCGCAGCCGCGATGGCCAAGCCCATCAGCAGGGATCGTGCCTTCATCTGGGTTCTCCTTCGGTGTGGCCGGAAGATCCGGTGCCATGAACGCTAGGAATCGGACACCTCGCTCAGAACCGTCGGAAGTATGTGGCGTTTAACCGTTTAGACCGTTCGGCCGGGGCGACCTCGGGTGACCTCGTGCGACGCGGCCTGACAGAATCCGGGCGTGTCCGACGAACTGAAGCGCCCGCGGGTGCTCTCCGGGATCCAGCCGACCGCCGACTCGTTCCACCTGGGCAACTACCTGGGTGCGCTGCGGCAATGGGTGCGGCTGCAGGACACCCACGACACCTTCTACATGGTCGTCGACCTGCACGCGATCACCGTCGAGCAGGACCCGAAGGTGCTGCTCGACCGCACGCGCCGTTCGGCCGCGCAGCTGCTCGCGCTCGGCGTCGACCCGGCGCGCAGCGCGCTGTTCGTCCAGAGCCACGTGCCCGAGCACGCGCAGCTGGGCTGGGTGCTCGAATGCCAGACCGGGTTCGGCGAAGCCAGCCGGATGACGCAGTTCAAGGACAAGGCCGCGAAGCAGGGCACCGATCGCGCCAGTGTCGGCCTGTTCACCTATCCGGTCCTGCAGGCCGCGGACATCCTGCTGTACCAGGCGAACGAGGTTCCGGTCGGCGAGGACCAGCGGCAGCACCTGGAGCTGACGCGGAACCTCGCGCAGCGGTTCAACAACCGCTACGGCAAGACGTTCACCGTGCCGGAGCCGCATATCGTCAAGGACACCGCGAAGATCTACGACCTGCAGGACCCGACCGCGAAGATGAGCAAGTCCTCGTCGACCGGCAACGGCCTCATCGAGTTGCTCGAAGACCCGAAGAAGTCGGCGAAGAAGGTCCGCTCGGCGGTCACCGACACCGGCCGCGAGATCGTCTTCGACACGGAGAACAAGCCGGGTGTCTCGAACCTGCTGACGATCCTCTCCGCGCTGACCGACCAGCCGGTCGCCGGACTCGAAACCGCCTTCGAGGGCAAGGGTTACGGCGATCTGAAGAAGGGCGTCGCCGAGGCGTTCGTCGACTGGGTCACCCCGGTGCAGGCACGCGTCCAGTCCTACATGGACGACGTCGCCGAGCTCGACAAGGCGCTCGCCCTCGGGGCTCAACGGGCGAGGGAAGTCGCTTCGGTGACGTTGCGGAACGTCTACGAGAACATCGGGTTCCTTCCCCCGGCAGGCTGATTCGCGCTGCGGGCCACGGTGGACGTGGTTAGCGTTTCCTAGTGGCGAAAGATGACGGCGCGAAGCCGGACGAGGACAAGCTGCTACCGCGGTTGAGGCGGAAGTACGGCTGGCTCGATCACCTCATCCGGGCGAACGACGCCTTCACCGAGCGCTACGGCAACCACTACGCCGCGGCCATCACCTACTTCAGTGTGCTTTCGGTGATCCCGATCCTGATGGTCGCCTTCGCGGTCGTCGGGATGGTGGTCGCCGGCGATCAGACCATCCTCAACCAGATCACCGACGGCATCAACAAGTCGGTACCCGACGGGCTGCGCGACTTGGTCAACGGCATCGTCGGCGCGGCGCTGAAGTCCGGTGGCGGCATCGGGATCTTCGGTCTGCTGCTCGCGCTGTACTCCGGCATCGGGTGGATGACGAACCTGCGTGACGCGCTGACCGCCCAATGGGGCCAGGAAAAGCAGCAGTTGCCACTGGTTTCGACGACGCTCAAGGACCTGCTGTCCCTGGTGGGGCTCGGTCTCGCGTTGGTGGTCTCGTTCGGTCTCACCGCGGCGGGTAGCGGCATCGGCCGTTTCCTGCTCGAACTCGTCGGCCTGCAGGAGCAGGCCTGGGCCGTGTTCGTGTTGAAGGTCGCGACGATCCTGCTCGGTCTCCTCGCCAACACCCTGGTGTTCCTCTGGGTGATCGCGAGGTTGCCGCGCGAGCACGTCGCCCTGCGCAGCGCGGTCAAGGGGGCGGTCTTCGCCGCCGTCGGGTTCATCGTGCTCCAGCAGGGCGCGACCCTTTACCTCGGCAGTGTCACGAAATCACCGGCGTTCACGTTGTTCGGCCCGGTGATCGGTCTGCTGGTGTTCGCGAACCTCGTTTCGCGGTTCCTGCTGTTCGTCACCGCGTGGACGGCGACGGCGAAGGAGAACATGTCGACGGTCATCGAGCCGCCGGCCCCCGTGTCGATCCACCCGAGGGTGACCGTTCAGCAGGGGCCGGGGCTCGGTGCCGTCGGAGGGGCTTTCGCGACCGGCGCGCTCTTGGGCTGGCTCGGCCGACGGAAGTCCTGACCCGGCGGCCGGTTCCGATGGTCAGTCGGTCGTCATGGCTTTCTTGCGCTGGTGACCGATGACGAAGGCGGCCACGATGATCAGGAAGACGATCAGCGTGATGATCCAGCCGGTCGTGCCGAACGGATCTTCGGCCGCCGCCGCGGCACCGCTGTTCGACGTGCCGTCGGCGTTCGGCACGGCCTGTCCGGCGGCACCGACGTCCACGGTTTCCGCCGGTTTGTAGTCGATCCGCCCGACGGATTCGGCCTTGGCCTCGCGGAGCGCGATGCCGTAATCGAGCAGTTTCGCGGCCTGCTCCGAAACCCGGGTCGGCCGCTGCTCGGCGCGAAGCAGCACGACCGCGACCCGGTGGCCGTTCTGGAGCGCGCCGCCGACATAGGTGTGGCGCGCGTCGTCGGTGAAGCCGGTCTTCCCACCCAGGAATCCGGGGTAGGACCCGAGAAGCTTGTTGTCGTTGTAGATCGGAATCGCCGGTTTCCCGCCGATCGCCGGGATTTCGTAGCTCTTGGTCTTGACCACCTGCGCGAATTCCGGCTGCTTCATCGCGTAGTGGAAGATCAGGCTCATGTCGTAGGCCGACGTCGACATACCGGGCCCGTCGAGTCCGGACGGCGTCGCGGCCCGCGTGTCCGTGGCGCCGATGCGGGCGGCCAGCGCGTTCATCTTCGCGATGGTGGCGTCGACGCCGCCCAGCGTGGTGGAGAGCGCGTGCGCCACGTCGTTGCCGGAGTGCATCAGCAGCCCGTGCAGCAGCTGGTCCACTGTGTACTGTGCGCCGGCGGCGATGCCGACACAGGTGCACTCCTGCTCGGCGTCCTCCTTCGTCGGCGTGATGACCTTGCGCGGCGGCAGTTCGGTGACCGCGACCAGCGCGAGCAGCGTCTTGATCAACGACGCCGGCCGCTGCCGGGCGTGCGGATCCTTCGCCGCGATGATGTCGCCGTTCTCGAGGTCCTGCAGCACCCACGACGCGGCCGTCGTCCCCTCGGGCGGGTTCAGCGCGCGCTTCGGGAGCACGAGCCCGCATTCGGCCATCCGGTCGCCGCCCACCGGAACGGGCGGGACGGGCAGCGGTGCCGGCGCGGCCTCACCGGGGCGCGGCTTCTCGGAGGTGTCGATCGGCGGGGGAGGCGTCGACTTGTTCGCGCACGGCTGTGCCTGGGCTGGTGGCTTCGGGGCGGCTGTGGCCACCGGCGTCACCGTGAAGGCGAGCACACCGGAAACGAGGACCATGAGCGACCGGGAGATAGCGCTGTGCACCCGAGCAATGTAGCGTCGCCGGCCCCGCTGCATACTCAGGGGCATGCGCATTTCGCGAGGTACTTCGATGTTCCTGCTGGGTTTCGGCGTCTGGTCGTGGATCATCTGGATCACGTTCGCCAAGAACCTCTGGGACAGCGACCGCGCGTGGGCCGCCGACGGTTCGCCTACCGCCTACTTCATCGTGCACGCGGTGCTGACGGTCGTCTCGTTCGTGCTCGGCACCATCATCGGCGTCATCGGTCTGCGCACGCTTCGTGGCGCCAAGTCACGGGACGCGGAAAAGGCTGACGCCTGATCGGGTTTGTCGTCCTTTTGACGGTGGTGGGCCCGGCGTCGGCTCCCTAACGTTCACCTCACCGAATCATGGAGGTTGAATGTCCCGGATCAGACGTCTGCTCGTCCCCGCGCTCGTCGCGGCGGCGGCGGGAAGCGTTTTCGCGGCCCCGTCGGCGAGTGCCGCGCCCGCGCCGCAGTGCGACACCGCGAGCGCGCCGTTCAACTACGTGGTGCTTTACAACCCGCGTACCCCGGAACGCAAGGTCGACACCGAGCTGCGCGCGAAGTGCGGCGAGAAGGTGGCCTACTACCCGGAGATCGGGGTCGCGGTCGCGACCTCGCGCAATGCCGACTTCCAGGCGAAGATCGGCGTCTTCCGCGCCTACTCGGGCGGCCGTGACGTGGCGTTCCCGCCGGCGGCTTCGGCCCGCTCGACCCGCTCCGCGGTGGTCGACACCAAGGAGAACGAAGAGACCACCAGCGTCGCCGTCGAAGAGGACCTGTCGGCCCAGCAGTGGGACATGCGGGCGATCCAGGCTCCCGAGGCGAACAAGGTCTCCGGTGGCAGCCGCTCGGTGACCGTCGGCGTGCTGGACTCGGGTATCGAGCCCACCCACCCCGCGCTGAAGAACGCCCTGGACCCGAAGACGTCCGCGGGCTGCAACTCCGGCGCACCCGACACCACGCCCGCCGCCTGGGCCCCGACGAACTCCGACCACGGCACGCACGTCGCCGGCACGATCGCGGGCAAGGACGCCGCGCGCGGCTTCACCGGTGTCGCGCCGGGCGTCAAGCTGGCATCGGTCAAGGTCGTGAACGACGACGGCCTGATCCTCCCCGAAGCCGCCGTCTGTGGGTTCATGTGGGCCGCGAAGCACCGCTTCCCGGTGACGAACAACAGCTACTACATCGACCCGGGCATGTTCTACTGCGCGAAGGAGCCGGGCGACGCGGCCGCGTTCGAGGCCGTCCGCCGCGCGGTGGCCTACTCGACCGGCCGTGGTGTCCTGAACGTCGCCGCCGCCGGCAACAGCGGCTTTGACCCGGACGAGCAGACCACCGACCCGAACCGCCCCCACCCGGTCGACGAGAGCTGCGGCATCCTGCCCAAGGCCATCGACGGCGTCGTCAACGTCTCGTCCATCGGCTACGCGGGCACGAAGTCGTCGTTCAGCAACTACGGTGACGACGTTTCGGTCACCGCCCCCGGTGGCGACCGCGCCCAGCTGCCGCCCGCCGGCCAGGGAGTCGGCTGCCCGCTGTCGACGATTTTCAACGGTGCCTACGGCGCCAAGTGCGGCACCTCGATGGCGTCCCCGCACGTCGCCGGTGTCGCCGCGCTGCTGGCGTCCCGTTTCCGGCACGCTCCGCCCGCGGCGCTGAGGTGGCTGCTCGAGCACCAGGCGGACGCGGTTCCCTGCGGAACAGCGGCGCCGGTCTGTGAAGGCCCGGCGAAGGACAACTCGTACTACGGCCACGGCCGCGTCAACGCTCTGGACGCGGTGAAGTAGTTCGTTCGTTCCGGGGCCGGTCCACGTTTCGTGGGCCGGCCCCGTTTCGTTTCCTGGCCCTTTCGACGGCGTCCTCGCTACGTTGTGAACACCTTCGACAGTGGGGAGTTCACGATGTCGGTGTTCGGTCGGTTGGTTCCCGTGATGGTGGGGCTGGCGGTGCTCCCGCTCGTCAGCGCGCCCGCCGCGGTGGCGGCTCCCGTCCAGCCGTGCAGTGAGGAACCGAGGGAACTGCCCATCAACGAGTTCACCGACTATCGGGAGATGGTCCGTGAGCTCGGCAGGCTCGAACGGGTGAGCAAGGGGAGGGTGGTCGTCGAAGAGGCCGGGCGGTCCAACCGCGGCCGGGTGATCCACCAGGCGACCGTCGGGACCGGGCCGAAGGTTTTCGTGGTGTCCAGCGAAATCCACGGCAACGAGAAGACGGGCACCGACGCGTTGCTGCGGATTCTCGACTACCTCGGCACTTCGGAGTCACGGGACGCCGAGCGACTGCGGAAGACCATCACGTTCGTCGCGGTCCCCAAACTGAACCCCGACGGCGCCGAACTCGACCGGCGCGGCAACGACCTGTCGTGGACCGAGGTCCAGCAGAAGTTCCCGCAACTCAAGGACCGGCCGCCGGCCTGGAACTACCTCAGCGACGTCCTCCAGGGTGACGACTACCGGAAGCGTCCCGGCTTCGACGTCAACCGGGACTTCAACCCCGATCTGAACTATGTCCCGCGCGCGGAGGACTTCCCGGGTGCGTCGGAGGAACCAGGCTGGTTCGTCACTCCCGAGGCCCGGGCACTGCGTTCGGTCTACGTCGGTTTGACCAAGCAGCGCGGCAAGGTGCCCGACGTCTACGTCGATCTGCACCATCAAGGCGCGTGCGTCCGGCAGGAAGGCAGCGATCGGCTGCTCGACGTCGGCATCGACTATCCGCCGCTGCCCGACAAGTTCTTCGAACCCGGCCAGAAATACGCGAAGTATCGCGATGTGTACACAAAGGACGAATCGCGGCAGCTGGCGATCAGCGGGTTCAACGGGATGACGTCACGCGGCTTCGTCGGGGCGCGCTACCCGCATGCGGCCGATCGCGATCTGCCCGGTCAGGCGCGATGTTCGTTCGCGCTGAACGGGACCGGGACGGTGCTGTTCGAGGTCCGCGGCCAGACGCAGACGCTCGGGCAGCAGCACCGGGAACACTTCACGCGCGCGGTGATGGCCGGGCTGTACAACATGCTGCGAGAGGTGAGCACGGGCGCCGTCGAGTACATCGACCCCGAGGCTTTCGACCGGCTGCCCGGCACTGCCGACCCTGCCGCCGCCGCACGAATCCTGGAGTAACGCTCGGCTTGGGTCGACACGGAAGTCCGTGAAGGCCTCCTTGAGGGACCCAGGGTCCCTCAAGGAGGCCTTCACGGACCATCAAGCAGCCTGGGAGACCAGGCTGACAGATGGGCGCGGGCGTGCGGAGGCGGCGAGGTGCGCCGCGTTCAGTTCGGCCAGCACTCCCGCCGGATCCTTCAGCAGCTGGGAAGGAAGTGTCTGGACGACAGTGATTCCTGCGGTGGCGTAGCGGGTGTTCCGCAGAATCGTGCGCCTGTAGTCGTCGCGATAGAAATGGAAATCGAAGGAATCGATCTCCCAGGCGAGTGCCACGTCATCCCACCAGGCGTCGGGACGGCCGATATAGCCGCCACGACTGTCGCAGATTTCGGGATTCCAGTGGCTCGGCCGTACCAGGAGGCTCTGACTCAGAATCTTGGCCCGCGCTTCCGCGACCGAGTGAAGATCCTTCCATTCGCCGAGAATCCTGCGGGGGATCGCTGTACCTCGCTTCGAACCGGTGTTCAGTTCGCGGGTAAGCGCTTCTGGAGAACATCTGCCGCGCTGAATCGCCTCGACGAGGAGGCTGCCGACGGGCTCGACAGCTCGCAGTCGCCTGCACGTGTCGGTGGTCGCGCGAACGAGCGGTGCCAAGGGGATGCCGTCGCGGATCTGCGGTTCCGGCAGTCGGAGGGTGCGCTCGACGGTCACGAAGCCGGCGCTGCGGACCTTGTGTTCATGGGGGATGAGGACATGAATGTCGTCGTGCGGCGGTAGTTCGCGAGTGCGTAAACCATGTCGCCGACACGCTTCCACTCCGGTCACGAGCGCTCGCGGTCCGGCGTGGAGCAAAGCGCCCATCACCCGTTCCAAGGAACTGGGAGGAGCGTTGTGGAGCAGGATGATGCCCGGGAGCAGCCGCTGCCAAGGGCCACCGGGCAGGCATCTTCGATAGATGACCTTGCTGCCCATCTCGAGCGATTCCAAGGTCGTGGCCTTGATGACGCCGTGACGGCTTCGTTCCTGGAGCAGTTCGGGGTGCTCAGCCCACCTGCCGCGTTTGTTCATGATCACAGCGTGGGTCCGCCCGCACCGCGATCACCACACACAGTTCGTCAACCTGTGGATAACCCACCCCTTGTGGATAACTTTTCCGAAGTCCGTGAAGGCCTCCTTGAGGGACCCTGGGTCCCTCAAGGAGGCCTTCACGGACAGCCGCGCAGCTAGGGCGCCAGCAGAGGTGGTTAGACGCGCTTGAAGAGAAGGGCGCGCTTAACTTCCTGAATCGCCTTCGTCACCTGGATCCCGCGCGGGCAGGCGTCGGTGCAGTTGAAGGTGGTCCGGCAGCGCCAGACGCCTTCGGAGTCGTTCAGGATGTCGAGACGCTCTTCGGCGCCCTCGTCACGGGAGTCGAAGATGAACCGGTGCGCGTTGACGATCGCGGCCGGGCCGAAGTACGAGCCGTCGTTCCAGTACACCGGGCACGAGGAGGTGCAGCAGGCGCACAGGATGCACTTGGTCGTGTCGTCGAACCGGTCGCGGTCGGCCTGCGACTGGATCCGCTCGCGCGTGGGCTCGTTCCCGTAGGCGATGAGGTACGGCTTCACCGCACGGTAGGCCTCGAAGAACGGGTCCATGTCGACGTAAAGGTCCTTGAGCGTCGTCAGGCCCTTGATCGGCGCGATGGTGATGACGGTCTTCTTGCCGCCGGTCTCCAGCAGGTCCTTCATCAGGACCTTGCACGCCAGCCGGTTGATGCCGTTGATCTGCATCGCGTCGGACCCGCAGACGCCGTGGGCGCACGAGCGGCGGAACGAGAACGTCCCGTCGATGTAGTCCTTCACGTAGAAGAGCAGGTTCAGCAGCCGGTCGGTGCGCTGCGCCGGGACGTCGTAGGACTCCCAGTGGGGCTCGTTGTCGATCTCGGGGTTGAACCGCAGGATCTTCAGCGTGACGGTGATCGGCGTGTGGTCGGAGGACACGGCCTCCGACTTCTCGGGGGTGGCCGTGGTCATCAGTACTTCCGCTCCATCGGTTCGTAGCGGGTGAAGGTCACCGGCTTGTAGTCGAGACGGACGTCCGCCGACAGGCCTTCGCCCTGCTTGTAAGCCATGGTGTGCCGCATGAAGTTCGTGTCGTCGCGGGTCGGGTAGTCCTCGCGCGCGTGTCCGCCGCGGGATTCCTTGCGCGCCAGGGCGCCGACGACGAGGACTTCGGCGAGTTCGAGCAGGAAGCCCAGCTCGACGGCTTCGAGGACGTCGGTGTTGTACCGCTTCCCCTTGTCCGACACGGTGATCCGGCTGTAGCGCTCCTTCAGCGACTGCACGTCGGTCAGCGCCTGCTTCAGCGTGTCCTCCGTGCGGTACACCGAAGCGTGGGAGTCCATCGTCTTCTGCAGCTCGGTGCGGATGTCGGCGACGCGCTCGTCACCGTGCTCCGAGAGAAGCAGCGACAGCTGGTCCTCGACGACGGTGGTCGGGTTCTCCGGCAGTTCGACGTAGTCGTGCGCCAGCGCGTACTCGGCGGCGGCGATGCCGGCGCGACGTCCGAAGACGTTGATGTCGAGCAGCGAGTTGGTGCCGAGACGGTTCGAGCCGTGCACCGAAACACACGCGACCTCGCCCGCGGCGTACAGGCCGGGGATGACGTTCTCGTTGTCCCGCAAGGCTTCGCCGTGGATGTTGGTCGGGATGCCGCCCATCACGTAGTGACAGGTCGGGAACACCGGCACCGGCTCGGTGACCGGGTCGACGCCCAGGTAGGTCCGCGAGAACTCCATGATGTCCGGGAGTTTCGCGTTCAGCGTCTCCTCGGGCAGGTGCGTGACGTCGAGGACGACGTAGTCCTTGTTCGGCCCGCAACCGCGGCCCTGCAGCACTTCCTGCACCATCGACCGGGCGACGATGTCGCGCGGCGCGAGGTCCTTGATGGTGGGGGCGTAGCGCTCCATGAACCGCTCGCCGTCGGCGTTGCGGAGGATGCCGCCTTCACCGCGCACGGCCTCGGAGATGAGGATCCCGAGCCCGGCCAGACCTGTCGGGTGGAACTGGAAGAACTCCATGTCCTCCAGCGGCAGGCCCTTGCGGAAGATGATGCCGAGGCCGTCACCGGTGAGGGTGTGCGCGTTCGACGTGGTCTTGAAGATCTTGCCCGCGCCGCCGGTGGCGAACACGATCGACTTCGCCTGGAAGACGTGCAGTTCGCCGGTGGCCAGCTCGTAGGCGACGACGCCGGAGGCGACGGGGTTGCCGTCCTCGTCCGGGGTCAGGACCAGGTCCAGCACGTAGAACTCGTTGAAGAACTCGGTGCCGTGCTTGACGCAGTTCTGATAGAGCGTCTGCAGGATCATGTGCCCGGTGCGGTCCGCGGCGTAGCAGGCGCGGCGCACCGCGGCCTTGCCGTGGTCACGGGTGTGCCCGCCGAAGCGGCGCTGGTCGATCTTGCCTTCGGGCGTCCGGTTGAACGGCAGGCCCATCTTCTCGAGGTCGAGGACGGCGTCGATGGCCTCCTTCGCCATGATCTCGGCGGCGTCCTGGTCGACCAGGTAGTCGCCGCCCTTGATCGTGTCGAAGGTGTGCCATTCCCAGTTGTCCTCTTCGACGTTCGCCAGCGCGGCGCACATGCCGCCCTGGGCGGCACCGGTGTGCGAACGCGTGGGGTAGAGCTTGGTGAGGACCGCGGTGCGGGTGCGCTGGCCGGATTCGATGGCCGCGCGCATGCCGGCGCCACCGGCGCCGACGATCACCACGTCGTACTTGTGGAACTGCATAGGAATGCTCCGCTTACCTGTGGTGGGCGTCAGTTGGCCGAGATACCGGGATCGAAGGTGAAGATCACCATCGTGCCGACGGCGAGGATCAGCACCATCGAGACGTAGAGCACGATCTTCAGCCAGAACCGGGTGCTGTCCTTGCGGGCGTAGTCGTCGATGATCGTGCGCAGCCCGTTGCCGCCGTGGATCTCGGCGAGCCACAGCATCGACAGGTCCCAGAACTGCCAGAACGGCGAAGCCCAGCGGCCGGCGACGAAGCCCCAGTTGATGCGGTGCACGCCGCCGTCGAGGATGTTCATGATGAACAGGTGGCCGAGCACCAGCACGATCAGGGCGAGGCCCGAGATGCGCATGAACAGCCAGCTGTAGAGCTCGAAGTTGCTGCGGCGGGCGGCGGCGCGCTTCGGTGCGCGCGGGCGCTCGAGTGCGAGTTCAGACATCAGTGCCCCCCGAACATAACCTCGACGGTGCGCTTCATCATGAAGAAGGCACCGGGAATCATCACCACGACCCAGATGGCCAGGATCGTCCAGAGCATCGGCTTCTGGAACTTCGGTCCCTTCTCCCAGAAGTCGACCAGCATGACCCGGATGCCGTTGAGCGCGTGGAACAGCACGGCGCCGACGAGGCCGACCTCGAGGAGGTTGACCAGCGGGGTCTTGTAGGTCTCGATGACTTCGTTGTACGTGTCGGGCGACACACGCACGAGCGCGGTGTCGAGCACGTGCACGAAGAGGAAGAAGAATGTCAGCACGCCGGTGATGCGGTGCAGCACCCAGGACCACATACCGGGGTCGCCCCGGTAGAACGTCCCTTGCCGGCGTGAGGCACCCGCCCGATCGCTCGCGGCCGCCTCGGTGGCGGTGCTAGCCGTGGTGGACATCGGTGAACGGCCTCCAACGTCATGGCTTGGGCCCGCTGACCGCTGGTTTCCGCGCCTGCCGCCGGGTCGCCCACCTGGGGACGGCTCCGGCGACGGTGCCGAAATCATGGTCATCGAGCGTGGATAAAAGGATGCTAGACCCGCACCTCACGGTGGGCTCACCTCCGGGTTCGTCTGTGTGATGGACCAGACATCGGGGCAGTCGCACGATCGAGTGACGCGGACCCCTAACTCACCAGTTCGTCCACTGTGGACGCTCGATGGGGGTGTCGATCGCGGAGGCGATCACCGAGAGTGGTGACCCTCGCGACGTCGAGACTGATCTTGGGCGACCGTCGCAGGTCACCCGCTCCGGCACCCTGAACGGTGCGTAATGATCGCCGGACCGTCAGTCGGTCGAGGGGCCGTCTGCGGCACGCGATTACTCCGTTGTGATCACCGTCAGTACTCCATTCGTCGCGCTTACGACTCATGAGTAAACGTTTGTGTTACGTAGCGTGCCTTTCCTATGGCTGCCAAGCGGCCGTTAGGTACCGTCTCTCGGTCGAACCCGGCAGTGTCGCCGGGTCGTTTCTTCGGACCATCCGCTGGATCAGCGGGGAGGGAGACACACGTTGCGTCGCATGCGTGGAACCGCGCTGGCCGCCGTCACCATGGCCGGTGCACTCGTACTGGCCGGGTGCGCGAAGGATTCTGGTGCGGGGAATAACAACAACGCGAGCACTGGGGACCAGTCCGCCAGCTGCGTGACGGCGCCGAAGCCGCCCGCCGCGGCCGCCGCCTCGAGCAGCACCGCCCAGACCGAGAAGGTCGACGGCAGCAAGCTCAAGGTCGCACTGGCCTTCGACGTCGGCGGTCGTGGCGACGCGTCGTTCAACGACTCCGCCGCCGCCGGTACCGACAAGGCCAAGGCCGAACTCGGCGTCACCGCCGTCAGCGAGAGCACCGCGGCGACGTCCGAGGACGAGGCCGCGAAGTCGCAGCGTCTCGACCAGCTCGCCTCGCAGGGCTTCAGCCCGATCATCGCGGTCGGCTTCGCCTACGCCAAGGCCGTCGGCGCCATCGCGCCGAAGTACCCGAACATCCAGTTCGCGATCGTCGACGACGACTCCGTCAAGGCCCCGAACGTCACCCCGCTGGTCTTCGCCGAAGAGCAGGGTTCGTTCCTGGCCGGTGTCGCCGCCGCCTACAAGTCGAAGAAGTGCCACGTGGGCTTCGTCGGTGGCGTGAACACGCCGCTGATCCAGAAGTTCGAGGCCGGCTTCCTGCAGGGTGTGAAGGCCGCTTCGTCCAAGGCCGTCATCGAGGACGAGTACCTCACCCCGGCCGGTGACTTCTCCGGGTTCCAGGACCCGGCGAAGGGCAACGTGAAGGCCGCGGCGCAGATCTCCAAGGGCGCGGACGTGGTCTACCACGCCGCCGGCGCCTCCGGTAAGGGCGTTTTCGAGGCCGCGAAGACGGGCAACGCGCTCGCCATCGGCGTCGACTCCGACCAGTACAACCAGAAGACGGTCGAGGCGTCGAAGGACGTCATCATCACCTCGATGCTCAAGCGCGTCGACGTGGCGGTGTTCGACTACCTCCGCGCTCTGGCCAAGGGTGACCTGACGTCGCTGCCGAAGCGCTTCGACCTCAAGGTCGACGGCGTCGGCTACGCCACCTCCGGTGGCAAGATCGACGACATCAAGGACGTCCTCGACGGCTACAAGGCGCAGATCGTCTCCGGGGCGATCACCGTGTCGGACAAGCCGCAGAAGTAAGGTTTTCCTTGCAGCGGGGCTCGGGAGGGTGAACCACCCTTCCGAGCCCCCACCTGTTTCTCTTCCAGAACTGGATGGCTTTTCATGAGCGCTCCCCAGGCCGAGGTCACCGACGCCCCCGACCGGGGTGAACCGGCCGTGCAGCTGACCGGGATCACGAAACGATTCCCGGGTGTGGTGGCCAACTCCGACGTCAACCTCACCGTCACCAAGGGCGAGGTGCACGCCGTTTGTGGCGAGAACGGCGCGGGCAAATCGACCCTGATGAAGATCCTCTACGGCATGCAGCAGCCGGACGAGGGCAGCATCGCGATCAACGGCGAAGTGGTGAAACTGCGCAACCCGCAGGACGCCATCAAGACCGGTATCGGGATGGTGCACCAGCACTTCATGCTCGCCGACAACCTCACCGTCGGGGAGAACGTCTTCCTCGGCGCCGAGAAACTGCACGGCATCGGCCGCGCGGCCCGGGCGAAGCTGGCGAAATTCGCCGAACAGGTCGGCCTGAACGCCCGCCCGGACGTGCTGCTCGAAGAGCTCGGCGTCGCCGATCGCCAGCGCGTGGAGATCGTCAAGGTCCTCTACCGCGGCGCGCGGATCATCATCCTCGACGAGCCCACCGCGGTGCTCGTCCCGCAGGAGGTCGACGCGCTGTTCGAGACCGTCCGCGGGATGCAGGCGGAAGGCTTCACCTTCCTCTTCATCTCCCACAAACTCGACGAGGTGCGCGCGATCGCCGACACGGTCACCGTGATCCGCCGCGGCACCACGGTCGGCACGGCCGATCCGAAGAAGATCACCTCGCACCAGCTGGCCGAGATGATGGTCGGTTCGGAACTGCCCAGCCCCGAGACCCGCGAGTCCACCGTCACCGATCGGGACGTCCTGCGCCTGGACGACGTCTGCCTGAGCGTCGAGGGTTCCGAGCGGAACGTCCTCGACCACATCTCCTTCACCGTGCACGCGGGTGAGGTGCTCGGCATCGCCGGCGTCGAGGGCAACGGTCAGACCGAACTCGTCGAGACGATCATGGGCATGCGCAAGGGCGGTGGCCGGATCGAACTCGTCGACACCGACGGCAAGACCATCGAACTGCACAAACTGGGGACGCTCTCCCGCCGCGAGGCCGGCATCGGCTACATCGCCGAAGACCGCACACGGCACAGTCTCCTGCTCACCCAGCCGTTGTGGGTCAATCGGATCCTCGGCTACCAGACGCGGGAACCGGTCGCCAAGGGCCAGCTGCTCGACATCGCCGGCGCGCGTGAGGACACCCGCCGCATCGTCGAGCAGTACGACGTCCGCACGCCGGGGATCGACGTCCCGGCCGCGGCGCTTTCGGGTGGTAACCAGCAGAAGCTGATCGTCGGCCGCGAGCTTTCCGGGAACCCGGTGCTGCTGATCGCGTCGCATCCGACGCGCGGTGTCGACGTCGGCGCGCAGGCGTTGATCTGGGAACAGATCCGCCAGGCACGGGCGGCCGGGCTGGCCGTACTGCTGGTTTCGGCCGACCTCGACGAGCTGATCGGGCTTTCCGACACCATCCAGGTCATGCTCCGCGGACGGCTGGTCGGCGAGGCCGACCCCGCGACCGTGACCCCGCAGGAACTGGGCTCCGCGATGACGGGTGCTTCCGAAGACTCCGAAGAAGAAGGTGTGTCGTGAGTTCCTGGCGTACGAGGCTGCTGCCGCCTCTGCTCGCGATCGTTTTCGCCGTCATCCTGACGGCCATCGCGCTGATCATCTCGGGCGCGAACCCGCTCGAGGCGTACGGCACCATGCTCGGGCAGCTGTTCAAGGGCTCGACCGCGGTCGACACGGTCAACCTCGCGACGGTGTACTACCTGTCCGGTCTCGCGGTGGCCATCGGCTTCCAGATGAACCTCTTCAACATCGGTGTCGAGGGCCAGTACCGGTTCGCCGCCATCGTCACCGCCATCATCGGCGGGGCGCTGCAGCTGCCGCCGGTGATCCACACGCTGGCGATCCTCGTCGTCGCGGTGCTGAGCGGCATGCTCTACGCCGCGGTCCCGGCGGTGCTGAAGGTGACCCGCGGCGTTTCCGAGGTCATCTCGACGATCATGCTGAACGCGATCGTCGGCGGCATCGTGGCGTTCCTGGTCAACGCCGACCAGTTCGGCGTGCAGACCGGCAACAACATCGCCACCCGCGAGATCGCCGCCTCCGGCCGGATCCCGGGTATCCCGATCGGCTCCGGCGAACTGTTCGGGTTCGTGATCATCGCGATCCTGATCGGCGCCGCCTACTGGTTCATGCTCAACCGGACCCGCTTCGGTTTCGAGCTGAAGGCCAGTGGTGAATCGACGACGGCGGCCGCCGCGGGCGGCGTGAACGCCAAGAAGATGACGCTGATCGCGATGCTGCTTTCCGGTGGTGTCGCCGGTCTGATCGCGATGCCGGAACTGCTCGGCCGCGACTTCACCTACGGCATCACTTCGACCCAGATGTACGGCTTCACCGGCATCGCGGTCGCCCTGCTCGGCCGCAACCATCCGGCCGGGATCGCGCTGGGCGCCCTGCTGTGGGCGTTCCTCGACCGGTCCGCGGTGTCGCTGGAGCAGATCAACGTGTCCAAGGAGATCGCAGTCATCATGCAGGGCGTGATCGTGCTGTCGGTCGTCATCGCGTACGAGATCGTGCGCCGCGCGGACCTGGCCGCCGAACAGCGACGCGTCGGTCGCGCGCTGGCGGGTAAGGGTTCCAGCGTTTCCGAGGGAGGTGCGGTGTGAGCACGGATGTTCTTTCGTCCAACGCGGGCGGGACGACCATGCCGGTGAAGCGGCAGAAGCGCCGCATTCCGGGATGGGCCAAGGGCGCCATCTGGGGACTGCTGGCGGTCGGTGTGCTGGCGATCGCGTCGTACGCCACCGGCGTCAACACGCTGACCTCGACGAACACCGCGCACACCGCGTTGCGGCTGGCGCTGCCGATCCTGCTGTGCGCCCTCGGCGGTCTCTGGGCCGAACGCGCGGGCGTGATCAACATCGGTCTCGAAGGCATGATGATCCTCGGCACCTGGGGTGCCGCGTGGGGCGCGTTCTACGGCGGTGTCTGGGCCGGGCTGCTCGCGGCGGTCGTGTTCGGCGCCCTCGGCGGCCTGCTGCACGCCGTCGCGACGGTGACCTTCAACGTCAACCACATCGTCTCCGGTGTGGCGATCAACCTGCTCGGTCTCGGTGTCGCGAAGTATCTGGCGAACCTGGTGTTCACCCCCCTTTCGGGGAACCCGCGCCAGTCGCCGCCGGTGCCGAAGTTCGACACCTATTCGGCGACGTTCCTCTCGGACTGGCTCTCGGATCTGGAGAAGATGCAGCGCGTCTTCATCTCCGACCTCGCCGGTGTCCTCAATGGACTGGTCACCGAGGTCGCGCCGCTCACGATGATCGCGATCGCGCTGGTCCCGATCAGCTACCTCGTGTTGTGGCGCACGCGTTTCGGCCTCCGGTTGCGGTCCTGCGGTGAGAACCCGGTCGCGGCGGAGTCCCTCGGGGTGAACGTCTACCTGCACAAGTACGTCGCCATGATCATCTCCGGTGGGCTCGCCGGAATGGGTGGCGCGTCGCTCGTGCTGCTCGCCGGTGGCGCGGACTACCTGGAGAACCAGACCAACAACCGCGGTTACATCGGCCTCGCGGCGATGATCTTCGGAAACTGGCGGCCGGGCGGCCTGCTCGGCGGCGCGGCGCTGTTCGGGTACGCGGACGGTCTCCAGCTCGCCGGTGGCGGCACCGCGGTGCTCGCGCTGCTGTACGGCGCGGTGATCCTGCTGGCCGTGATCGTGGCCGTGCAGCTGTTCCGCCGCCAGTGGATCGCTTCCGCGCTCGGCGTCGTCGGCGCCGGCCTGCTGTACGCGATCTACTGGACCAACGACGACCTGCCCAGCGACCTCATCCCGTACACCGCGCACTTCGTGACGCTGATCGTGCTGGCGGTGGCTTCGCAGCGGCTGCGGCCGCCCAAGGCGGACGGCGCCCTCTACCGGCGAGGTGAGGACTGACATGGCGGAATACGACTGGGAAGCCCTTCGGGCGCAAGCCGTTGAAGCGGCGAAGTCGGCGTACGCGCCTTACTCGGGCCTGCACGTCGGCGTCGCCGGTGTCGTGGACGACGGCCGGATCGTCGTCGGCTGCAACGTCGAAAACGCTTCGTACGGCTTGGGAATGTGCGCGGAATGCACGATGGCGGGACAGCTGCGGCTGACCGGCGGCGGCAAACTCGTCGCCGTCGCGTGCCGCAGCGGTGACGGCGATCTGCTGATGCCGTGCGGTCGCTGTCGTCAGATCCTGTTCGAGCACGGCGGCGCGGAGTGCCTTGTGGACACTCCCAGCGGCATCCTGCCGATGTCCGCGGTGCTGCCGGACGCGTTCGGCCCCGACGACCTGCCGGAGAACAAGTGAGCACTTTCGCCGCCGTCGACATCATTCGCGCGAAGCGTGACGGCGGGCGGCTCACCGACGAGCAGATCGACTGGACCATCGACGCGTACACGCGCGGCGACATCGCCGAGGAACAGATGGCCGCCCTCGCGATGGCCATCTTCCTGCGGGGGATGGACTCCGGCGAGATCTCGCGCTGGACCGGCGCGATGATCTCCTCGGGGGAGCGGCTGGACCTGAAGGTCAGCCGTCCGACGATCGACAAGCATTCGACCGGCGGCGTCGGCGACAAGATCACGCTTCCGCTGGCGCCGCTCGTGGCGGCCTGCGGGGCGGCGGTGCCGCAGCTGTCCGGGCGCGGCCTCGGGCACACCGGCGGGACGCTCGACAAACTGGAGTCGATTCCGGGCTGGCGTGCCGCGCTGTCGACGTCGGAGATCATCCGGCAGCTCGACGACGTCGGCGCCGTCGTCTGCGCGGCCACCGAGGGACTGGCTCCCGCGGACAAGAAGCTGTACGCGCTGCGGGACGTGACTTCGACGGTGGAGTCGATCCCGCTGATCGCCAGCTCGATCATGAGCAAGAAGATCGCGGAAGGCTCGGCCGGGCTCGTCCTGGACGTGAAGACCGGTTCGGGCGCGTTCATGAAGACGCTGCCGCAGGCTCGGGAGCTCGCGCGGACCCTGGTGGAGATCGGGACCGCGCACGGCGTCGCGACGACTGCGCTGATCACGGACATGAACGTGCCGCTCGGGTACGCCGTCGGCAACGCGATCGAGGTCGCGGAGTCGGTCGAGGTCCTGCGCGGCGGCGGCCCGGCCGACGTCGTCGAGCTGACCGTGGCCTTGGCGCGGGAGATGCTGGCGCTGGCGGGTCTGTCCGATGTGGACCCGGCCGCGGTGCTCGCTTCCGGACGGGCCTACGAGACCTGGTGCCGGATGATCGCCGCACAGGGCGGGGACCCCGAGGCGGCGTTGCCGCGGCCTCGGCACGTCCACGTCGTCGAGGCGCCTTCGGACGGCGTGCTGGCTTCTCTGGACGCGTATTCGGTCGGGGTCGCCGCTTGGCGGCTCGGCGCCGGACGGGCGCGCAAGGAGGATCCGGTGCAGGCCGCGGCCGGCGTGCTGTGCCTGGCGAAGCCGGGCGACGAGGTCGAGGCCGGGCAGCCCCTGCTGGAGCTGCACACCGACACCCCTGACGCCGTCCCGTCGGCCCTCGCCGCCCTCACCGACGCCTACTCGGTCGCCTCCGAGGCCCCTGCGGCCACGCCCCTGGTGCTGGAGACGGTGCGGCCCACAGATCGCGATTAGCCCGCTAAACGCAGGTCGCCCGGCCCACCCGCACCCGCCGCGTTTCGCCCTCTGGATGCTGTAGTGCGTAATGCGAACTACCGCATTCAGAGGGCGAAACGCGAGCACCAGATCGCGATTAGCCCGCTAAACGCAGGTCGGCGGGGTGGGGGCGGGGAAGCGTGAAGGCCCCCTTCCGTCGGCGGAGCCGGGAGGAAGGGGGCCTTCAGCGCGTAGGGGAGAGACCTCACCCGTCGCGTTTCGTCCTCTGCGTGCTGAAGTGCGTAGTACGAACTACCACAACCAGAGGACTAAACGCGAAGGAGAGAGACGTCAGTCGGTGGTCTCGTCGGTGCCGTCGGCCTTCGCCTTGGCGTCGGCCGCCTTGGGCGCGCGGCCGTTGCGGGAGCTGCGACGCGGCTGACGCGGGGCGGGCGGCGGCGGGGAGATCTGCTGCACGGCCGGGCCACCGCCGAGCATCAGCTCCGCGAAGGTCGCCATGGCCTCGTCCAGCTGGCCGCCGATGCGGCGCACGGACTCGTCGTTGGACTTGCGGACCAGCGTGTCGACCGAGTCGGTGTCCGGCTGCTTCTGCAGGGTGCTCTCGACCTTCGACAGGCCGCTGCGGATCGAGCCGTCGAGGTCGCCGAGGCGTCCGGTGAAGCCGTCCTCGACCTTGTCGAGGCGCTCGGCCAGCGTGTCGAGCCGCGAGGTGACCTTCTCGAGGCGGTCGCCGAGGCCGTCGAGGCGCTCCGAGGCGTCCATCATCTCGCCGGTCTCGGTCAGCGCGGTCTTCAGCGCGTCGGCGTTCGCGGCGAGGCTTTCCTTGGTGGCCTTGTCGAGGTTCTCGACGCGGGTGCGCAGTTCGCGGTCGACGGTGTCGACGCGGTCGCGCAGCACCGACTCGGCCTGCTCGACGCGCTCGCGCACCGGGCCGATCACCGACTGCGGCAGCGTGTCCGTCTTGACGTCCTGCTTGTCGAGGTGCGCGCCGAGCTCGTCGAGACGGCGGTGGATGTTCTGGAGCTTGTCCTCGAGCCCGTCCATCCGGCCCGCGACACCCTCGAACTTCGCGGCCATGCCGTCGAGGCGGCCGTCGAGCTGGGCGAAGGGCTTGGCGAGCTTGTCGACGATGCTCTCGACGGCGCGGGTCAGCGCGGCGATCGCGTTGTCCTGCGCTTCGAGCCGCGACATGGTCTCGTCGAGGCGTTCGGCGAGCACGCTGGTCTCGGTGCGGTCGGGCATCTCCGAGAGCCGCTTCCGGACCGCGCCGAGCGAGTCGACCGGGGCCAGGCGGGCGTAGATGTCGTCGAGCGCGTCGAAGATCTGCTGCTGTTCGCTCTCACGCACTTCGGCCGCGCGCACCAGCATGTTGCGCATCCGGTCGAAGGACGGGGCTGCAATGTGGTTGTCAGTGGTCACTGCGGTGTCCTTCGTGGGCGGGGAAATGGGAGGGACGTGACGTGAAGCTTATCCATTGCGAAATTGCTGTGCGTATGGCCCCCGGGTATCGGACAATGCCGAGCTCTGCCCCTGATGGCCGATTCAGCCCGTGATCGACAAAGCTGAGGGTTAAGTCGAGCATGAGAGTTACCGCCATGTAGGGGAATGACAGGCTGGTTACCGTTACGTATGTCCTCTGAAAGCACCAGTTCCCGCATCCCGGAGGCGGTACTGACCCGCGCTCCGAAGGTTCTCCTGCACGACCACCTGGACGGCGGCCTGCGCCCGGCGACGGTCGCCGAACTCGCCGATCGAACGGGTTACACCGCTTTGCCCACCAGCGATCCCGTCGCGCTCGGCCGCTGGTTCCGCGAGGCCGCCGATTCCGGCTCGCTCGTCTCGTACCTTGAGACGTTCGCCCATACCTGCGGCGTGATGCAGACCGAGGAAGCGCTGGTCAGAGTGGCAGCGGAGGCCGTCGAAGACCTCGCGGCCGACGGCGTCGTCTACGCCGAGGTGCGCTACGCCCCCGAACTCTTCGTCGAACGCGGCCTGTCACTCGATGCGGTGGTCGAGGCTATTCAGGCGGGGTTCGCGGAAGGTGAACGGAGAGTGGCGGCCGGAGGGGGCCGGATCCGGATCGGGACGTTGCTCTGCGCGATGCGCCAGCATGCCCGCGCGCTCGAGATCGCCGGTCTCGCCGTCCGCTACCGGGACGCCGGCGTCGTCGGGTTCGACATCGCCGGACCGGAAGATGGATTTCCGCCTACCAGAAATCTCGACGCATTCGAGTTTCTGCGGACGAATAATGCGCATTTCACCATTCATGCGGGGGAGGCGTTCGGGCTGGCGTCCATTTGGGAGGCGATTCAGCATTGCGGTGCGGAACGGCTCGGTCACGGCGTACGCATCGTGGACGACATCAAGACCGACAGTGACGGCACGGTCCATTTGGGACGGTTGGCCGCCTACGTCCGCGACCGCCGGATCCCGCTGGAGATCTGCCCCACGTCCAATGTCCAGACCGGAGCGGTGCGCTCGATCGGCGAACATCCGATCGGCCTGCTCACCCGGCTGCGCTTCCGGGTCACCGTCAACACGGACAACCGCCTGATGAGCGGCTGCTCGATGACCAGCGAATTCGCCGCGCTGGCCGAGGCGTTCGGCTTCGGCCTGGCCGATCTCGAGTGGTTCACCATCAATGCGATGAAATCCGCGTTCCTCGATTTCGACCAGCGGCTCGACATCATCAACACGGTGATCAAACCCGGTTACGCCGCCCTCCGCTGACGGCCCGGGGGTGCCGACGCGGCCGCCGGGACGGCGGTTGCGTTCGTTAGCATGGCCAACTATATTTCACTATATAGGAGAACTTTCCCATATAGTGAAACGGTGGCGACGATGGCGCAGGTCGTGGACGTGGGGATCGGCGGAAAACGACGCTGGCTCATCCTCGCGCTCGGCCTCGCCGCGCAGACCGCGAGCTGTTCGTTCCTCTACGGGATCCCGTTCCTCGTGCCGTCCATGCAGCGTGCGGAGGGGCTGACCCTCGCCGAGGCGGGGACCGTGGTCGCGGCGCCGAGTATTGGCCTCCTGTTCACCTTGATCCTGTGGGGCGCGGCTGCGGACCGTTACGGAGAGCGTCTGGTCATGGCCATCGGGCTGGGCGTCTCGGGGTTACTCCTCGTGTACGCGGCCGCCGGTGATCACTCGCTCGGGGTTCTCTTTGGGGTCTTTCTGCTCGCCGGTGCGAGCACAGCGTCAGTGAACGCCGCGAGCGGCCGGGCCGTCCTCGGCTGGTTCGGCCCGGCCGAACGCGGCTTCGCGATGGGCATCCGCCAGACGGCCCAGCCGCTCGGAGTGGGGGTCGCCGCCTTCGGACTCCCGCCGATCGCGGATCGCTGGGGGTTCCAGGCCTCCCTGCTCCTGCCGGCGGTCGCGGCCGTCGTCGTCGCGCTTCTGGTCGCGTGGCTCCTGATCGACCCGCCCCGTCCGGAGGCCGTGCCCGGGACGACGGAGAAGCCGCCGTCTCCGTACCGGAAGCCCGCGCTGTGGCGGGTCCACGGCGCGAGCGCGCTGCTCGTGGTCCCGCAGTTCGCGGTCTCCGCGTTCACGCCGGTGTACCTGGTGACCGTGTACCACTGGACGCCGTCGTCCGCGGGCTGGTTCGTCGGCGCCGTGCAGATCCTCGGCGCGCTGGGCAGGCTCGCGTCGGGCTACTGGTCCGATCGCGTCGGCAGCAGGCTGCGGCCGATGCGGCAGCTGGCCGTTTCGAGCGCCGCGGTGATGCTCCTGGTCGCGCTCGGGGACGCGACCTGGCCGTGGCTGGTGCTGCTCGCGCTCGTCCTGGCCGCGGTGATCACCGTGTCGGACAACGGGCTCGGCTTCACCGCGTCCGCGGAGATGGCCGGGATCGCGTGGGCCGGGCGGGCGATGGGCACGCAGAACACCGGACAGAACATCGCCGCCGCCCTGACGCCGCCGATGCTGGGACTCGTGATCGGCGATTCGCGCTACGCCCTGGCCTTCTGTGTCGCCGCGGTCTTCCCGGTGCTGGCCGTCGCCCTGGTGCCCGTGAGGGACGAAAAAAGCCCCTCAGGACGAACCTGAGGGGCTTTTCGCAGGATGGATCAGAGCACGGTGAGACGGTTCTCGAAGGTCTCGACGAGCTTGCGCCATTCGGACTGCTCGGCGTCGAACGGAGCACTCGGCTCGAGGCGTGTGGGGTCCGGCCGCAGCACGAACGACACCAGCCAGCCGAGGCTTTCGTTGGCGGCCAGCGCGGTTTCGACGCTGTCGTCCTCGGCCCACTCGGCCGCGTCGGTGATCAGCTCGACGGCCAGCTCCAGCTGGGTCGGGTCGATCGACTCGGGGCCTTCGGCGATGTCGTCGCCGAGCCCGTTCAGCACGTAGGTGTTCTCGATGTCGACGTCGATCTCGAGCTCACCGGCGGTGGCCTTCGTGGTCACCTCGTCCCAAGTGGACACTTGGGCGAGGTCGTTGTCGCCCAGCTCCTTGCCGTCCGCGATCGCGCGGATCAGCGCCTTCTCGGAGGTGAAGACGTCGATCTCGCCTTCGCTGCCGAGGAAGACCGGCTTGTCGTCGAGGTAGCAGCGCAGCGTGTAGTACTCGGCGCCGGAGGTGATGATCTTGATCGGGTCGATGCCGACCTCGCCCCAGAAGCCGACGGGCTCGTCGTCTTCCTCGTCGTCCGCGTCGACGTCTTCGAGGTCGTCGTCCTCGGCGGCGGCCGCCTCGGCTTCGGCGGATTCCGCGAGGAAGGTCGCGAGCTCCTCCGCCGTCTGCTCCAGCACCTTCTCGTCGACGTCGGGAGCGGTCACCAGACCGTCGATCGCGTCGAGCACGACGTCCCACTTCTCGGAGACCGCCTGCGACAGGTCCGCCCACAGACGCTCGCCGTCGCGGCCGGAGAAGGGCAGCGTGCCCTGGTCCAGCAGCGAGAAGCTCTCGTGCGCGTCGAGGACCTCGTGGACGTCGTCCAGTTCGCAGACGTCCGCGAGCGAACGCACGATGCCGATGATCTCGGCGAGCTCACCGAGCGTCCACTGGTCCGGCTTGTCGGCGACCAGTTCGGGGACGCCGACGAGGTCGTAGGAGTGGTCGTCGTCCGGGATCAGCTCGGGCACGTTCAGTGCCGGCACGACGTCCCACGCGGGGTGGTCGAGCAGGTCGTGCTGCTCGGAGGTCCGCACGAACGCGGCGAGATGCGCGGCGTCCGGGAAGGCGTACAGGTCCTCCTCGTCGCCGAGGAAGGCTTCCCACTCCTCGCCGTCCTCCCGCCAGCGCGGCGCCCAGAGAGTGACGACGTCACCCTGTGGCAGGCCGAGTTCGATCGGGATGATGTCCTGTGCCATTCCTTAGCCCTCTCGGATTACCGCCTGTGTACGCGCGATCGGATGATGCATCCTGCCCGATGGGTGCGCGGTACCGCGAAGCCTACGGGTTTCCGGCGAAGGGCGCGATCACCCCTGGGCAAGAAGCGACCAACGGATGGCACGATAGGTCCTCTGATGACTCTTACAGACCTCCTGCCTGCGGATCCCGATCCCGACTCGCTGTTCGAAGCCTTCTCCACCTGGACGGCCGAGCGCGGGCTCGAGCTGTACCCCGCGCAGGAGGAGGCCATCATCGAAGTGGTCTCCGGGGCGAACGTGATCCTGTCGACGCCGACGGGCTCGGGAAAGAGCCTGGTCGCCGTCGGAGCCCACTTCACCGCGCTCGCACACGGCCGCCGCAGCTACTACACGGCGCCGATCAAGGCGCTGGTCTCGGAGAAGTTCTTCCAGCTCATCGAGATCTTCGGCCCGGAGAACGTCGGCATGATGACCGGCGACTCCGCGGTGAACGCCGACGCGCCGATCATCTGCTGCACGGCGGAAATCCTGGCGAACATGGCGTTGCGGTTCGGTGCCGACGCGCCGGTCGGCCAGGTCGTGGCCGACGAGTTCCACTTCTATTCGGAGCCCGACCGCGGCTGGGCGTGGCAGGTGCCGCTGCTGGAACTGCCGAACACGCAGTTCGTGCTGATGTCGGCGACGCTCGGCGACGTCTCGTTCTTCGAAAAAGATCTCACCCGCCGGACCGGCCGCCCGACCGCGGTGGTCACCTCGGCGCAACGACCGGTGCCGCTGACCTTCCGCTACGCGCTGACGCCGTTGCACGAGACGATGTCCGAGCTGCTCAACGGCGGCCAGTCGCCGGTCTACGTCGTGCACTTCTCGCAGGCCGCGGCGATCGAACGCGCGCAGACGCTGATGAGCATCAACGTCACCACCAAGGCGGAGAAGGAGGCCATCGCCGAGATGCTCGGCGACTTCCGCTTCGCCGCCGGGTTCGGGAAGACCCTGTCGCGGCTGGTCCGGCACGGCATCGGCGTGCACCACGCCGGCATGCTGCCGAAGTACCGGCGCCTGGTCGAGCAGCTCGCGCAGGCGGGGCTGCTGAAGGTGATCTGCGGGACCGACACGCTCGGCGTCGGCATCAACGTACCTATCCGCACAGTGGTCTTCTCCGCGCTGACGAAGTACGACGGTGTGCGGCAACGGCATCTGAAGGCGCGTGAGTTCCATCAGATCGCCGGGCGCGCCGGCCGGGCGGGCTACGACACCGACGGTTACGTCGTCGTGCAGGCGCCGGACCACGTCGTCGAAAACGCCAAGGCGCTGGAGAAGGCGGGAGACGATCCCAAGAAGAAAAAGAAGATCGTCCGCAAGAAGGCGCCCGAGGGGTTCGTCAACTGGACGGAGAGCACCTTCGACCGGCTGATCGCGGCCGATCCGGAACCGCTGACGTCGAGCTTCCACGTCACCCACTCCATGCTGCTGAACGTCATTTCGCGGCCGGGCAACGCCTTCGACTCGATGCGGCATCTGCTGGAGGACAACCACTCGGACCGTCCCGCTCAGCGGAAACTGATCCTGCGCGCGATCGCGATCTACCGCGCGCTGCTCGCCGCGGGCGTCGTGGAGCGGCTCGATGAACCCGACGAACAGGGCCGGATCGTCCGGCTCACCGTCGACCTGCAGTTCGACTTCGCCTTGAACCAGCCGCTTTCACCGTTCGCGCTGGCCGCGATCGAACTGCTGGACCTGGAGTCGCCGTCGTATCCGCTCGACGTCGTGTCCATTGTGGAATCTACTGTGGACAATCCGCGACCGGTTCTCTCGCAGCAGCAGTTCAAGGCGCGTGGCGAGGCCGTGCAGGCGATGAAGGCCGAAGGCATCGAATACGACGAGCGGATGGAACTGCTCGAAAACGTCACGTACCCGAAGCCGCTGGAAGAGCTGCTGGAGGCGGCGTATTCCCGCTACCGGCAAGGGCATCCGTGGGTCGACGACTACGAGCTGAAGCCGAAGTCCGTCGTGCGCGACATGTACGAGCGTGCGATGAACTTCGTGGAGTACATCGGTTTCTACCAGCTCGCGCGGTCGGAAGGGCTGGTGCTGCGGTACCTCACCGACACCTATGACTCGCTCCGGCACACGGTCCCCGACGAGGCCAAGAACGAGGGACTGCAGGACCTCATCGAATGGCTGGGCGAACTGGTGCGCCAGGTCGACTCCAGCCTCCTGGACGAGTGGGAAGCCTTGCGGCATCCCGAAGAGGAAGGCCCGGTTTCGGCAAGGCCGCCGTCCGAACCGCCCGCGGTCACGCGGAACGAGAGGGCCTTCCGGGTGCTCGTGCGGAACGAGTTGTTCCGTCGGGTGGAGCTGGCTTCGCGGCGTGCGTACGGCACACTCGGCGAGCTGGACGCGGCCTCGGGCTGGGACGCCGACGCGTGGGAAGACGCCATCGAGGACTACTTCGACGAGCACGAAACCCTCGGCATCGGCCCCGACGCGCGCGGACCCGCGCTGCTGATCATCGAGCAGGAGAAGGAGATCTGGCGTGTGCGGCAGATCTTCGACGACCCGGCGGGCGACCACGACTGGGGCATCAGCGCAGACGTCGACCTGGCGGCTTCGGACGAGGCTGGCTCCGCGGTCATCCGGATCACCGACGTGAACAGCCTCTGAGGCGTGGGTCCGCCGCGTTCACGTTGCGAAAGCCACTTTCGCAACCTTCAACGTTGCGAAAGTGGCTTTCGCAACCCCTTCCGTGAGACCCGAGGCCAAGTCACGACACGCGACACGACTTCCCCTCAAGGAACGCGAACCGGGGCGGGCTGCGGACGGAGTTCCCGCCGCCGCTGCACCAACCGCACCATCAGCACGATGAGCGAAAGCGCGGGCAGTGGGTAGCCGAGGAGCAGACCCGCGGTGATGTCGACGATCGGCGCGCCGACGGCGGCGACGAAGACCCACGTCGGCGCCGTCGGCGGCTTCACGCCCGCCCGAGCCTTGCCCCACGGCTTCGCCACCGAAAGCCACGCCTGGAACGCGAGTGCGCTCGCCATCAGCGCGGTGCCGACGATCAAGGCCAGGGGAGTGGGCTCGGGTTCGCCCGCCCGCGCCGCCTCGACGGAGTCCCGCAGCGCACCGGAAAGCAGGAAGATCCCGGCGTAGAGCTGGACGAGCGTGATCGCGAACTTCGACAGCACCCACCAGTGCCGGGTGAAACCCCAGGCTGTCGCCGCCGCGAGCATGAAGCCGGTGAAGGCCGACGCGTTGGCGAGTGGCGCCAGAAGGAGCGAGTCGATCTCGTGCGCCATCGAGGTCGCCGCGACGCGGGTCGCGCCGTCGTCGGTGGTGCGGCTGATCGCCAGGAGGGTGAACAGCGCCAGCGCTTCGCCCATCCAGGCCACCGAAGTGATGACATGCAGCCACACGGTCAGCTGTCGCCAGGTTTTCGTCTTCACGCCGGACAGATTCGCGTGAGCGCCCGCTCGGCACATCCGGGACGACCCTGAGATCAGCCCGGAAGCGGTGGGAAGCAGGCCTGGGCGTCGTGGCCGTCGAACCACAGGCCGACCATGAACGCCATGGTCGCCTCCATGAGTCCCGCCCGGTCGAGTCCGCCGGCGTGCAGCGGTACGCAGCCGAGGTCGCGGACCAGTTCGCTCACCTCGTCGACCTTGTCGCCGCAGAGCGGCACCGCCAGCGGGCGGCCGCCGAACACCGGCGGAGTCATCCGCCAGACGTCCACGTGACACAGGTTGAACGCCTTGACCACGTGCGCGCCCTCCGCGGCCGCGGCGATCCGCGCCGCCTGATCCGGCACCGTGAGGACGGCACCCGGACCGACCGCGTTGGTGCAGTCGATCAGCACCTTCCCGGCGAGGTTCCCGGCCGCCGCAACGACTTCCGTCGCCGACGCCGCCGGGACGGCGAGCAGGATCACGTCGCTCGCACGGGCCGTTTCCGCCCAGGTCCCCACTCGCGGGGAGATCTCGGCGGCCTTGGCCCGGTCGCGTGCGGCGACCATCACCTCGTGCCCGGCCGCGGCCCACTGGCCGCCGAGCGCCTCCGCCATCCCGCCCGCGCCGAAAATCCCGATACGCATGTGCCGCTCCCTATGATCGAGTTACAGCGACGACCGTAGAAAGCGGCGCGGGTACCGAATGGTTACCGGAGGTCCCATGGACGACGTCTTCCTCGCCGATTGCCGTGCGCGCCTGGCCTTCGACCTGATGGCGAACACGTGGAACCCGGTCGTCCTGTGGGCGCTGCGCGACGGCGCGCTCCGGCCGGCCGAACTGCGGCGGCGGCTCGGCGGGATCAGCACGAAGGTGCTCACCGAAACGGTCCGGCGGCTGGAGTTCAACGGCCTGGTCAGCAGGCGCGACTGCGGCCGGACGGCGAAGGTCGAGTACTCGCTGACGGACCTCGGAACCAGCCTGCTCGGACCGATCGAGGCCTTCGGCGAGTGGGCGTTCCGGCACGGCGACGACGTGATGGCCGCCCAGGACGAAGCGGTCAGGCGAGCGGGCGGGCCTCGGCCAGCTTGAGCAGCGGGATGGCCGCGGCGGCGTCGGTGATCAGGGTCGAGACCATGCCGGAGCGGAGGACGGCGTCGATGGCTTCGGCCTTCGGCTCCGTGTAGCCCAGCGCGATCACCTCGGGGACGGCCAACAGCTCTTCGGCGCTTATGGCGAGCACGTGGTGGGCCAGTCCGGTGGACATCGGCGTCCCGTCGGCGTCGAACAGGCGCGCGGAGACCTCCGCCTTCGCGCCGCGTTTCGCTATCGAACTCCGCTCCGCCTCGTCGAGCGCGTCGTAGACCGTGGACTCTTCGGGCTTCCACGCGCCGATGCTGACGACGGCCTTCGTCAGGTTCTTGAACTGGCCGAACGTCTCCGCGATCCCGGGCTGCCTTCGCAGCGTCTCGGTGGTGCGGCGATCGGGGAGGACGAGCGGACCGAAGATCGGGTACGCCTCGCCGCCCGACACGGAAGCGACGCGGCTGACCGTTTCCACCGACCGGTCCCGCATGTCCATACCCGCCTGGACTCCGCACAGTTGCACGACCGGGCATTTCGGCAGCGAGTGGATCGCGTCGGTCATCGCGTTCACGGAACGTGCCCAAGACAGGCCGAGAACATCGCCGGGAGTGACGATTTCGGACAGAAGTCGAGCCGCGAGCGTGCCGATCTTCCTTCGCGCCGCTTCGCGCGGTTCGGGCTCCGGTGCTCGTTCGAGCACGAGTACTCGATCGAGCCGGTACGCCGCGCGGATCTCCTCGGAAAGGACGAGATCCACCGGCGCCGGGAGATGGAACTCGACCTTGACGATGCCGCTTTCCCGCGCTGTATCAAGCATTCTGGCGACCTTGAACCGGCTGATGCCGAATTCGTCGGCGATCTCGAGTTTCGAGGCGCCCTGTTCGTAGAACCGCCGCGCCACCGCGGCCAGGCGTAGTGATTCCACCAGGCCGGGACCCTGTTTCTTCCCGCTCATATGAGCACTATAGCGCGAAATCGCCACGAAAGGTTGACGTAACAACTGGGAAAAGTTCACCATGCCTGAACATGCAGTCTGAAGCATAAGCCTGGCCCGCTCATTTGAGCGGAGAGAAGAGGAGCTGGCATGCGTGCCGCGATCGTGGACAAGCCCGGGGAGATCAGGGTCGGCGAGGTACCCGATCCCAAACCGGGGGATCGCCAGGTCGTCGTCAAGGTCGGTGCCTGCGGTATCTGCGGGACCGATCTCCACATCGCCGACGGGCACTTCCCGCCGACGCCCTATCCGATCGTCCCCGGCCACGAATTCGCCGGCGAGATCGTCGAACTCGGCGCCGACGTGCCGGGTGGCTGGAAGGTCGGCGACCGCGTCGCCGTCGACCCGTCGCTGTTCTGCGGTTACTGCAAGCCTTGCCGGTCCGGCCGCGGCAACCTCTGCGAAAACTGGAACGCGACCGGGGACACCGTGAACGGCGCGTTCGCCGAATACGTCGCCGTCCCCTCGGCGAACTGCTACCGGATGCCCGACACGATGACCTGGGAACAGGGCGCACTGGTCGAGCCGGTCTCCTGCGCCGTCCACGGGGTCCGCCGGATCGGCGTCGAGGCGGGGGAGCGGTTCCTCGTCGTCGGCGCCGGCACGATGGGCCTGATCATGCAGCAGCTGCTGCAGCGCGCGGGCGCGCACGTCACGGTGGTCGATCGCAACACCTCCCGCCTCGGCCGGGCGAAGGACCTCGGCGCGGTCGCCGTCGCGGGCGACGTCAAGGAACTGGACGACGAGAAGTTCGACGCCGCCGCGGACTGCACCGGCGCCGCACCCGCCATCGAAGCGGCTTTCGACTCGCTCCACCGCGGTGGACGCTTGCTGGTCTTCGGTGTCGCGCCCGCCGAAGCGCGCGTCGCGCTGTCGCCGTTCCGGATCTACAACGACGAGATCACCGTGGTCGGCTCGATGGCCGTCATGAACAGCTACGGCGCCGCGCTCGACCTGGTCGCCGACGGCGCCATCGACACCGGCGCCCTGCTCACCGACACGTTGCCGCTGGAGCGGTACCCCGACGCGCTCGCCCTCATGAGGAGCGGCGCCGGCCTGAAGGTGCAGGTCTTACCGGGAGGCGAAAGTGCGTAAAACCGTCGCTCTGCTCGCGGTACTTCTGCTGACCCTCACCGGCTGCGCGGGCGCGGGTGCGCTCGGAACCGGTGACCGGACGCTCGTGGTCGGGATCGTGGCGAACCCGCAGATGAAGGACGCCATCGAGCTCTCGGGCGAGTTCGAGAAGGCCAATCCCGGCGTCACCCTCAAGTTCGTCTCGCTGCCGGAAAACCAGGCCCGCGCGAAGATCACCGCGTCGACGGCCACCGAAGGCGGCGAGTTCGACGTCGTCATGATCAGCAACTACGAAGCCCCGCAGTGGGCGGCGAACGGCTGGCTCGAAAACCTCGAGCCGCATATCGCGGCGAATCCCTCCTACGACTCGGCCGACTTCATCCCGAGTATCAAGGAATCCTTGTCGCACAACGGATCGATGTACGCGGTGCCGTTCTACGGCGAATCGTCGTTCCTGGCCTACCGCAAGGATCTGTTCGAACAGGCCGGGATCACGATGCCCGCCAAGCCGACCTGGTCGCAGATCGCCGAGTTCGCGGCGAAACTCGACGACAAGTCGAAGGGCCTCGCCGGGATCTGCCTGCGCGGCAAGCCGGGCTGGGGTGAGAGCCTCGCGCCGTTCACGACGGTCGCCAACACCTTCGGCGCGCAATGGTTCGACAAGGACTGGAACGCCAAGCTGACCAGCCCGGAATTCAAGGCCGCCGCGGAGTTCTACGTGAACCTCGTCCGGAACCACGGCGAGGTCGGCGCGTCGAGCGCGGGCTTCTCCGAATGCGGCACGCGGTACACGCAGGGACAGGCCGCGATGTGGTACGACGCGACGGTCATGGCCGGGACCAACGAGGATCCGTCGGCCAGCAAGGTCGTCGGGAAGTCCGGGTACGCCCCGGCACCGGTGGAGAAGACGCAGGCGAGCGGCTGGCTCTACACCTGGGCGCTGGCGATCCCGAAGGTCGCCAAGGACAAGGACGCCGCCTTCAAGTTCATGGCCTGGATGACCGACAAGGCCTACGTGCAGCGGGTCGCCCAGCAGTTCGGCGACTGGAACCGCGTGCCGCCGGGAGTGCGGAAGTCGACCTACGACATCCCTCAGTATCGCGAGGCCGCCAAGGCCTACGCGCAGCCCACGCTCGACGGGATCGCGGACGCCAACCAGCAGAAGGCGATGGCGAATCCGGTGCCGTACCCCGGGATCCAGTTCGTCGGCATCCCCGAGTTCCAGGATCTCGGCACTCGCGTGAGCCAGCAGCTTTCGGCGGCGATCGCGGGCCAGATCACCGTGGACGAAGCACTGAAACAGTCGCAGGAGTACGCGCAGACCGTCGGCAAGTCGTATCAGGAGGTGCAGTGATGTCCACGCTCTCCGCTCCTGCCCGCACCGAGCCCGCCCACGCCAAGACGGCGGCTCCGAAGCGAGGCACCGACACGCCGTTCAAACGAAGGCTCCCGCTGCTGCCGGCGTTGCTGTTCGTCGTCGCCGTCACCCAGCTTCCGTTCGTGCTGACGGTGATCTACTCGTTCCAGTCGTGGAACCTGGTCCGGCCGGGCTCCCGGCATTTCGTCGGACTGCAGAACTACATCGACGTCTTCGCCGACTCGACGTTCCTCGGCGCGTTGCTGAACACCGTCGTCCTCACGGTCGTCTGCGTGTTCTTCTCGCTGCTGCTCGGCCTGGGACTCGCGATCCTGCTCGACCGTAAGTTCCTCGGCCGTGGCGTCGTCCGGACCTTGCTGATCACGCCGTTCCTGATCCTCCCCGCGGCGGGCGCGCTGCTGTGGAAGACGACGATGTTCGACCCGACGTACGGCTTGCTGCACTTCGTGTTCGGCACGGACGTCGACTGGCTTTCGGAGTTCCCGCTCGCCGCGGTGATGGCCCAGGTCGTCTGGCAGTGGACGCCGTTCATGATGCTGCTGATCCTGGCCGGGCTGCAGAGCCAGCCCAAGGACGTGCTGGAGGCCGCGTCGGTCGACGGCGCCGGCCGCTGGCGGACGTTCTCCCTGATCACCCTGCCGCATCTGAGCCGGTTCCTGCAGCTGGCGACGCTGCTGGGCGCGATCTACATCGTGAACAGCTTCGACGCGATCTTCCTGATGACACAGGGCGGGCCGGGTACGGCCAGCACGAACCTGCCCTTCTACATCTATCAGCGCGCGTTCCAAGGTTTCGACATCGGGCAGTCGTCCGCGATGGGCGTGATCGTCGTGATCCTGACGATGATCGTGGCGACCTTCGCGCTGCGACTGATGTTCCGTGCGTTCTCCGTCCAGGGAGGTGCGAAATGAACCGCCGGTTCGGTCCGGGCGCGCTGACGGCCGTGACCTGGGTGATCGCGATCCTGTTCGTGTTCCCGCTGCTGTGGATGATCCTCACGGCGTTCAAACAGGAGGCCGACGCCTACACCGATCCGCCGCGGCTGTTCTTCGAGCCGACGCTGGACCAGTTCGCCGGGGTGCTCGAACGCGGATTCCTCCCGTACCTCTCGAACTCCGCGTTCGTCACCGTCGTTTCGACGCTTTTCGTGCTGCTGCTGGGAATCCCGGCGGCGTACGCGCTGTCGCTGGCGCCGGTGAAGGGGACGAGCAACGCCCTCGGCTTCTTCCTGTCGACGAAGATGCTGCCGATCGTGGCGGCGATCATCCCGCTGTACGTGATCTCGCAGAACACGCAGCTGCTGGACAACGTGTGGGCGCTGATCATCCTGTACACGTCGATGAACCTGCCGCTGGCCATCTGGATGATGCGGTCGTTCTTCCTCGAAGTGCCGCACGAGATGATCGAAGCGGGCCGGATCGACGGTGCGACCCTGCCGATCCTGCTCCGGAAGATCATCATGCCGGTCGTCGCGCCGGGCGTGGCCGCGACCGCGCTGATCTGCGTGATCTTCTCGTGGACCGAGTTCTTCTACTCGGTCAACCTCACCGCCGCGCGTGCCGGGACGGTGCCGGTGTTCCTGGTCGGGTTCATCACCAGTGAAGGGCTGTACTGGGCGCAGCTGTCCGCGGCCGCCCTGCTCGCGTCACTCCCGGTGATGATCGTCGGCTGGATCGCGCAGAACCACCTCGTCCGCGGCCTGTCGATGGGCGCGGTCAAGTAGGCCTTGGGTCGGGATGGTCGTGAGTGGCGATTCGGGTTAGAACCCGAATCGCCACTCACGACCCCCACTTAGGCGAGAGACAAGGCCTGGCTCGGGCAGATGTGCACGGCCGTGCGCGCGTTCTCCTCCGCCGCTTCGCCTTCGGGCTCGGGGACCAGCACGATGACCGTCCCGTCGTCCTCGCTCTGATCGAACAGGTCGGGATCGGTGAGCACACACTGGCCCGCGCCCACACACCTCCCGGTGTCCGCGATGATCTTCATGCGTCCTCCCTACCAGGTGACGGGAAGCTCGTGGAGGCCGTAGATCGACGAATCGTGCTTGAACGGCAGTTCGTCGACGGGAACGGCGACCTTGATCCCCGGAATACGGCTGAACAACGTGTCGAACACGATCTGGAGTTCCATCCGCGCCAGATTCTGGCCGAGACACTGGTGCGCCCCGAAACCGAAGGCGACGTGGTGCCGCGCGCCGCGCTCGATGTCGAAGTCGTCCGGGTTCTCGAAGCCGTCCGGGTCGTGGTTGCCCGCGTTGCTCAGCCCGACGACACCTTCGCCTGCGCGGATGAGCGTGCCGCCGATCTCGACGTCGGCCGTGGCGAACCGCGAGGTCGCCGTCTCCGCGATGGTGAAGACGCGAAGGAGTTCTTCGATCGCGGGAAGGGTCTTGCCCGGGTCCGCCTTGATCTTCGCGAGCTCCTCGGGGTTCTCCAGAAGGGTCACCGTGCCGAGCGAGATCATGTTCGCCGTCGTCTCGTGCCCGGCGATGAGCAGCAGGAACGCCAGACCGACGAGGTCGTCGTGGTCTTCCTTGCCCGATTCCCGCTGCTTCAGGATCTGGCGGCCGAGGAGGTCGTCCTCGGTGGCGTTCGCTTCTTTCTTAGTCACGAGTTCGTCGAGGTAGGCCTCGAGTTTCTCGAACGCCTCCATCCGCTCTTCCGCGCTGACCTCGCGGCTGAGCAGTTTGGAACTGCAGGCCTGGAAGAACTCGTGGTCCGAATAGGGGACGCCGAGTTGTTCGCAGATCACCAGTGACGGGACGGGCAGGGAAAGCGCCTTCACGAGGTCGACCGGTTTGGGGCCGGCGAGGATGGCGTCGATGTGCTCGTCGACGATCTGCTGGATTCGGGGCTGCAGCGCCTTCATCCGCTTGACCGTGAATTCGCCGACGACCTCGCGCCGGGCCTGGCCGTGCTCCGGCGGGTCCATCCCGATCAGGGACGGCCGGAAAGGTTTCTTGTCGTCGCGGCGGATCTGCCGCGCCACCATCAGCGGGAACGCCGGATTCTGCCGGTCGGAACTGAAATGCGGGCTGCTCAGCATTTCGCGGATGTCTTCGAGCCTGGTCAGCGCCCAGGCCGTCTGCCCGGAAGGCAGGCCGACCCGTGAAATCGGACTTTCCTCGCGAAGCCTTTGATATTCCGGAGGAGGCGAAAACGGGCATTTTCGGGCCAGCGGCAGCGTGGCGGTGGTTTCTTCGACGTCAGTCATCGGGTTGTCCTTCCCCAGGTGTCGGGTGGGCTCGGGCGTTATCGGACAGGAGACCCCAAAACGTATGCGGATGATTTCATTCCGCTTACCAGATCCAAGGTACTCAAGTGGAGACAGGTCGTCCACTCGCGAAGGGGTGGTTTCCCGGGAAGCGTGAAGTGCGCGGCCGTACGTGCGAGAATCACCGCGCCGAAGCACCATCGAGAGGCGAGGACCATGACAGCCGACCCGGAGACCCGCTTGCGCGCCGACGCGCGCCGGAACCGGGACCAGATCCTCGCGGCCGCGAGAGTGATCTTCGCAGCTCAAGGGGCCGAGGTTCCGATGGAGGAGATCGCCCGCTCGGCCGGGGTCGGCGTCGGCACCCTTTACCGGCGTTTCCCGGACCGGGACGCGCTGATCCGTGCGGTCGCCGTCGACAACTTCGACAGGGTCCTAGTCGACGCGAAGGCGGCGAAGGATCAGGAGGCGTCCGATTGGGATGCCCTGATCCGGCTGCTTCACCAGTCGATGGAACTTCAGCTGAGCGTCCAACTCGCGATGGTGTCACCGCGGGCGCTGGCGATCCTGAAGAGCGATCCCTCGATCAAGGCCCTGCGGGACGACCTGGTCCTGGTGCTGGACGGTTTCGTGCGTGGTGCCCAGGCCGAGGGCGAACTGCGGACGGACGTCGCCACCGGTGACGTGGCGATGTTGTTCGCGACCCTGCTACGGCAGATGCCGGGCAAGAACGAGGAAGTCGCCCGGATGGCGACCCGGCGCTGTATCGGCATCATGATCGACGGCCTCCGGGCGGGGCGGGGCGAGTCGCTCCCCGGGCGGCCGCTGACCGGCTCCGACCTGGACCCCTGATCCCTTTCACGCATTTAGTCCTCTAAATGCGATGCGTGCCCAGCGGGCGCCGAGCCCAGATGTCCGTGAAGGCCTCCTTCCCTACCCTCAAGGTAGGCAAGGAGGCCTTCACGGCACGGTGACCAAGCGCATTCAGAGGACTAAATGCGGCAGGGGGTCAGACGCCCAGCGGGTGCCAGACGGTCTTCGCTTCCAGGTACCGGCGCAGGCGTGAGATGTCGGCGTCGGCGGTCCAGTCCGGCTCGGCGTCCGGGACGGTCAGGACGCGCTTCACGGTGCCGGCGGCGTCGCGCGCCAGGTCCGCCCGGGCCGCGGGCTCGGCGCCGGTCGGGTCGAGGGCGTTGACGTCGGCGTGCGACGCCAGCCACGAACCGAGTTCCGACGCCCGTCCGGTCAGGATGTTCGCCACCCCGCCGGGCAGGTCGGACGTCGCCAGGACCTCCGAAAGCGTGATCGCGGGCAGCGGTCGCTCCGCGCTGGAGACGACCACCGCGGTCGAACCCGTCGCCAGCACCGGGGCGAGAACGCTCACCAGGCCCAGCAACGACGACTGCTGCGGCGCCAGCACGCCGACGACGCCGGTCGGTTCCGGGACGGTGAAAGAGAAGTACGGTCCCGCGACGGGGTTGGCGCCGCCGAGTACGGTCGCGATCTTGTCCGTCCAGCCCGCGTACCAGACCCAGCGGTCGATCGACGCGTCCACAAGGGACTGTGCCTTCTTCACCGCGACGCCTTCGGACGCCGAAACCTCCGCGACGAACTGCTCGCGACGTCCTTCGAGCACCTCCGCCACGCGGTACAGCACCTGGCCGCGGTTGTAGGCGGTCGCCGCCGACCAGCCGCCGAAAGCCTTGCGGGCGGCCGAAACCGCGTCACGGACGTCCTTGCGGGAGGCGTGCGAGGCGTTCGCCAGGAACTTGCCCTTGGCGTCGGAGACCGGGTAGACCCGGCCGGATTCCGAGCGCGGGAACTTGCCGCCGACGTAGAGTTTGTAGGTCTTCGCCACCGAAATACGGTCAGACATCGAGGTAGGCCTCCAGTCCGGTGCGTCCGCCTTCGCGGCCGAAACCCGACTCCTGGTAGCCGCCGAACGGCGCGGCGGGATCGAAGCGGTTGAACGTGTTGGCCCAGACGACACCGGCGCGAAGCTGGTTCGCCATCCAGAGGATGCGCGAGCCCTTCTCGGTCCAGATACCGGCGGAGAGCCCGTACGGCGTGTTGTTCGCCTTCGTGACGGCTTCGTCCGGCGTACGGAACGTCAGCACCGAGAGCACCGGGCCGAAGATCTCCTCGCGGGCGATGCGCATCGACTGCTGCACCTCGGAGAACACCGTGGGAGCGAAGAAGAAACCGCGTTCCGGCACCGGGCAGGGGCTGGTCCAGCGTTCCGCGCCCTCGGCGTCGCCGGACTCCACGAGGCCCTTGATCTTCGCGAGCTGCTCGGCGGAGTTGATCGCGCCGATGTCGGTGTTCTTGTCCAGCGGGTCGCCCAGCCGCAGCGTCGAGACGCGGTAGCGGAGCTTTTCGAGCACCTCTTCCGCGATGGACTCCTGCACCAGCAGACGCGAGCCCGCGCAGCACACGTGGCCCTGGTTGAAGAAGATCCCGTTGACGATCCCTTCGACGGCCTGGTCCAGCGGAGCGTCGTCGAAGACGATGTTCGCGGCCTTGCCGCCCAGCTCCAGCGTGAGCTTCTTCGAAGTACCAGCGATCTGGCGCTGGATCGCCTTGCCGACGTCGGTCGATCCGGTGAACGCGACCTTGTTGACGTCGCCGTGGCCCACGAGCGCGGCGCCGATGTCACCTGCGCCGGGCAGGATGTTGACCACGCCGGGCGGCAGTTCGGCCTGCTGGCAGATCTCCGCGAACACCAGCGCCGTCAGCGGAGTGGTCTCCGCCGGCTTGAGCACCACGGTGTTGCCGGTGGCCAGCGCGGGCGCGATCTTCCACGCGAGCATCAGCAGCGGGAAGTTCCACGGGATGACCTGGCCCGCGACGCCGAGCGGCCGCGGGTTCGGGCCGTAGCCCGCGTAGTCGAGCTTGTCGGCCCATCCCGCGTGATAGAAGAAGTGCGCGGCGGCCGTCGGCACGTCGGAATCACGCGATTCCTTGATCGGCTTGCCGTTGTCGAGACTCTCCAGCACCGCCAGCTCGCGCGAGCGCTCCTGGATCAGGCGCGCGATGCGGAACAGGTACTTGGCGCGTTCGGAGCCCGGCATCTTGGACCAGACACCTGTGTACGCCTTGCGCGCGGCCTTCACCGCGATGTCCACATCGGACACCGACGCGGTGCCGACCTCGGCGAGCACCTCTTCGGTGGCCGGGTTGATCGTCTTGAGCGGCTCACCGGAGCCGTCGACGAACTCGCCGTTGACGAACGGCCGGTAATGCGGTTTGAGGTTCGCGATGTCGCGCGATTCGGGCGCGGGCGCGTACTCGAAGATGCCCATGGATCAGTCCACCGTCACGTAGTCGGGGCCGCTGTAGTGGCCGTCGGCCTGGGTGCGGCGCTGCAGCAGGAGGTCGTTGAGCAGGCTGGACGCCCCGAAGCGGAACAGGTCCGGGTTCAGCCACTGCTCACCGGCGACCTCGTGCACCGCGACCAGGTACTTGATCGCGTCCTTGGTCGTCCGGATGCCGCCGGCGGGTTTGACCCCGCGCAGTTCGCCGCTCTGGACGAACCAGTCGCGGACGGCCTGCAGCATCACATGGGTGACCGGCAGCGTCGCGGCGGGCGAGACCTTGCCGGTGGAGGTCTTGATGAAGTCGCCGCCCGCCAGCAACGCGAGCCAGGAGGCGCGGCGGACGTTGTCGTAGGTGGCCAGCTCACCGGTTTCGAGGATGACCTTCAGGTGAGCGCTGCCACAGGCGGCCTTGATGGCCTGGATCTCCTCGAAGACCGCCATGTAGCGGCCCTCCAGGAAGGCGCCGCGGTCGATCACCATGTCGACCTCGGCGGCACCGGCGTCGACGGCGATCTTCGTGTCGGCCAGCTTGATCTCGCGGCTCGTGCGGCCCGCCGGGAAACCGGTGGCCACACTCGCGACGTGGATGCCGGTGCCGCGGAGCGCGTCGACGGCCGTCTCGACCATGTCCGGGTACACGCAGACGGCCGCGACCCGCGGAGTGTCCGCCCGTTCCGGATCCGGGCGCTTGGCCTTCGCGGCCAGCGCGCGGACCTTGCCCCGGGTGTCGGCGCCTTCGAGGGTCGTCAAATCGACCATCGAGATGGCGGTGTCGATCGCCCAGAGTTTGGCGGCCTTCTTGATGCTGCGCGTGCCGAGGCCCGCCGCCCGCTGCTCGACGCCGACCTGGTCGACACCAGGCAGCCCGTGCAGGAACCGGCGCAGGCTCGCCTCGTCGCGAGTCGCGTCCGTCAGCGGCGCCGGGGTGGCCGGCACCGCTGACGAGCTGGTCGTAGCTGTCATACGGGTGAGTGTAGGCGGCCTACAAGCTGGGCACCGGGGCCTGGGCGGTGGCCCGCGCGGGCAACACCGGCGCGCAGAACTCGCTGATCATCGGCAACTGGCGTTTGAGCGCGGCCTCCGGGGAAGCCGTGAGGTCCACTGTGGCCAGAGTGGAGATGTTCTTGCCGGATTCGTCCCGGAAGCTGAGGGTGTTGTAGCCGGGCAGGTCGCCGCCGTGACCCCAGATGGTGATGTCCTCCGCGCAGATGCCCGCGGTCTTGAGGTTCAGCTTCATCAGACCGAGGCCGTACTCCATGCCGCCCGCCGCGACCGTCGTCTTCATCTGCGCGAGCAGGTCCGCGGGCAGCAGACGGCCGCCGAGCAGGGCGTCGAAGAAGCGGTTGAGGTCGGCGCCCGAGGACACCATGCCTCCCGCGCCGTAGTAGCGGGAGTAGTTGTAGATGGTGACGTCGGTGAGGCCACGCGGTGCGTCGTACAGCTGCTCGTAGCCGCGGGCGGCCGGGCGGATCAGGAACGGGAAGTCACGGGGCAGCGAGGTGTCGCGCAGGTGCAGCGGGCCGGTGATGCGCTCGGCCAGCACCCGCTCCAGCGGCTTGCGGGTGGTCTTCTCGACGAGCAGGCCGAGGACGTTGTAGCCGGTGTTGGAATACGCCCAGCCCGCGCCGGGCTTGAACACCAGCGGTTGCTTCGACGTACTCAGGCGGATCTGGTCGTCGCTGTCGAAGTGCTGAAAGCGTTCGGTGTCGATCTCCGGCCACGTCGCCCAGGTGTCGTCGGGATGCAGGTCGCGCGGAAGTCCGCTGGTGTGCTGCAACAGCTGGCGGACGGTGATCGGCTCCGGATAGGGCAGCAGTCCGGGCAGGTAGCGCTGGACGGGCTCGTCGAGCCCGACGCGCTTTTCGGCCGCGAGCTGCAGGACCAGCGTCGCGACGAAGACCTTGGAAACGCTCGCGACCCGCCATCGGCCCGACGCGCTGGGCTTGCCGGGCCGGGTGATGTCCGCGACGCCGCTGACGCCGCGGAAGTCGTCGGCGACCGCGACCATTCCCGGGATGCCCGCGGCGACCGCCGCGTCCATCGCCGTCTGACGCGGATCCGCCGTTCCGGCCGCCGCCGGGAAGGCGGTGACGGAAAGCAAAGTGGCACAAGCGATCGCGACGAAACTTCGGCGCAGCACAGAAATCCCCCCAGTTCGGTTTCGAGTCAGGCTTCGAGCTCCGGTGTGCCCTGCTTGCGTGGCTTGCGCTTGACGACGACGGCGCCCCAGAACGCCAGTCCGGTGATCTTCACCGTCGGGGCGGTGGGCGGCGCGGCGGGCGTACCGGCACGGTCTTCCAGCTCGAACGCGCCCATGAAGCCGATTCCGGTGACGTCCACGTTGATGTCGTCGGGGACGATGATGTCGATCCCGCCCATGATCGCGACCGCGGTGATCGTCGTGTTCTTCTCGGCGAAGCGCGCGTGCCGCAGGTCGATGTCGGTCCCGCCCCAGAACGCGAAACTGTTGTGCTGCGGCGGAACCACCCAGCTGCCCTTGCGCGACGCGCCGGACATGACGGCGATCGACGCGCCGGAGCCCGGATGGCCGCCGATGCGGTCGTCGGGCAGGCCGAGCGAGCGCGACGTCGCCGGCTGGATCGCCGAGCGGGTCTGCGGCAGATCCGCGGTGACCGGTTTGAGGTCGCCGACGGTCTTGGCCGCGTAGACGATGGTGAGCCGTTCTTCCAGCTCGGTGATGGTGATGCGCCCCTCGGACATCGCCGCGTGCAGCACCTGCGCGACCTGCTCACGGTCGGCGTCGGAGATGCGCATCTGTTCGGGTCCCGGCAGGGCAGGCTCTTCGCTCACGCGGAGTAGCCTAGCGCCGCTTCGTGGGCCTGGCGTCCATCTTCTGGCCGACAATGGCATTCTCTCGTGATGGGGAACTCACTACTCGGAGCGATCGCGCTGCCGGACGGTGTCGAAGTACGAGGACGGGGCTTGGGTCGCCCCTGGCCAGAGGGGCCTTCGCCGGACTTCGGACTGTATCTGGGCGGGGCGAAACTGCGCCGGAAACACGACCACAAAATGGACTGGAAGCGGGACTGGATCCGTTGGCCCGACTTCCTGCTGCCGACGGACTGGGCGGAAGCCCGGCGGCGGATCGTGGCCCTGCACGCACGGGCCGCGGCGGGCGAGGGCGTCGAGGTCGCCTGCTACGGCGGCGTCGGGCGGACGGGGACGGTGATCTCCTGCTTGGCGACGCTTTCCGGGCTGACCGCAGACGAGGCCGTGGCCTGGGCGCGGGCGAACCACCACGAACGTTCGGTGGAGATGCCGTGGCAGCGTCGCTGGGTCGGCTGGTTCGCGCGGCAGTAAATTGACTCGTATGGATGTGCACGTCGTTGATCACCCGCTGGCCAAGGCCAGGCTTTCCACCATGCGCGACGCGCGCACCGACAGCGCCGCGTTCCGTGCGGCGCTGCACGAACTGACCGTCATGCTGGTCTACGAAGCCACGCGTGACATGCCCGTGCGCATCGAGCGGATCCACACGCCCGTCGCGCGCACCGACGGCTACGCGCTGGCGAGCCCGCCGCTGCTGGTGCCGGTGCTGCGGGCCGGGCTGGGGATGGCGGACCAGGCGCACAAGCTGATCCCCGACGCCCAGATGGGCTTCGTCGGACTCGCCCGCGACGAGGAGACGCTGAAGCCGACGCCGTATCTCGAGTCGCTGCCCGAATCGCTCGCCGACCGGCCGGTGCTGGTGCTCGACCCGATGCTCGCGACCGGCGGGTCGATGGAGTACACGATCCGGCTGCTCACCGACCGCGGCGCCACCGACGTCACGGCGATCTGCGCACTGGCGGCTCCGGAGGGGATCGAGCACCTGGGCAAGACCGGCCTGCCGGTCCGGGTGGTGACCGCGAGCATCGACGAACGGCTCAACGACTCCGGGTTCATCGTGCCCGGGCTGGGCGACGCGGGAGACCGCCAGTACGGCGCCGTCTGACCTGCTCACAGATCGCGATTAGCCCGCTGAACGCAGGTCGTGCGGGGTGCGCTCGGCTCAGGTGACCACAAGTCCGTGAAGGCCTCCTTGAGGGACCCTAGGTCCCTCAAGGAGGCCTTCACGGACCTCGGCCACCGGCTGGGGCGTTGGGGCGGACAGATCGCGATTAGGGGGCTAAACGCAGGTCGTGCGGGGGAGCGGGAGGGCGTCAGCGGCGTAGCCAGCCGGAGGCGTTCGCCCGTAGTGCGGTCTCGTATGCCGGGCTCACGGTGTACGCCTCCGGCAGGTTCCCGTTCAGTTCGAGCGACACGAGGCCGTGCACGGTGCCCCAGCAGCCCACGACGATGACCTCGGGCGGCGCGCCGATGAAGACGCCGTCGGCGACGGCCTTGCGGATGGTCTCTTCGAGGGGCGCCATGGTCGCGCGAGCCTGCTCGGCGGTCTCTTCCGCGGGCTCGAAACCCGGGACCGACTTCGTGAACATGATCGCGTAGAGGTGCGGGTCGGCCAGGGCGCTTTCCCGGTACGCGACCCCGAGCCGCACCAGGTCCTCGACCGGGTCGCCGCTCAGCGAGACCCCGGACATCCGCAGGCCGAAGCGCCGGAAGCCCTCCGCGAACAGGGCACTGACCAGGTCCGTCTTACTGCCGAAGAGTGAATAGACCGCGGTGGTGGACGTGCCGACGTCCGCGGCGAGTTTGCGGAGGCTCAGGGCCTTCGGTCCGTCGGCCGAGATGAGCTCTCCGGCGCGGTCCAGCAGCTTCAGCCGGAGGTTCTCGTCGTGCGTCCTGGGGCGGGGCATGATCGGAGCGTAACGCAACGCTGTTATCAATCGCTCGGATTCGGAGTTGACCTGGAGCGCGCTCCAGGTCGTAATGTCGACGACATGAGCTACTCGATAGCGGAAGCCGCGCGACGTAGCGGGTTGTCCATCGACACCCTCAGGTACTACGAGCGCATCAAACTCGTCGAGCCCCCGGCGCGGGACGCCGCGGGGCGCCGCGCCTACAGCGACGACGACCTCGGGTGGCTGGGGTTCCTGACCAAGCTGCGCCTGACCGGTATGCCCATCAAACGCATGCGGGAGTACGCGTCGCTGCGCCACCACGGCGCGTCGAGCGCGGGACGCCGCAAGTCGATCCTCGTCGACCAGCGCACGTCGGTCGCCGAGCGGATCGCCGAGCTGCAGGCCTGCCTCGACATCCTCGACTACAAGATCGACCACTACGAGCAGGTGGAACGGAAGGTGCTCGGCACCGGAGCCACCATGGAGGGAATCTCAGCGTGATCAGCACCAGGAAGCTCGGCGGTCTGGAAGTCGGGGCACAGGGCCTCGGCTGCATGGGGATGAGCCAGGCCTACGGCGTCCGGGACGACGACACCGAGTCGATCGCCACCGTCCACCGTGCCCTCGAACTGGGGGTGACCCTGCTCGACACGGCGAACGTCTACGGCGCCGGCGCGAACGAGGAACTGGTCGGCCGGGCTATCGCGGGCAAGCGGGACCAGGTCGTGCTGGCGACCAAGTTCGGCATCGTCTGGAGTGAGGACGGCGGGATGTCCGCCCGGGGCGACGCGGCCTACGTCAAGGAGAGCTGCGAAGAGTCGCTTCGCAGGCTGAACGTCGACCACATCGATCTCTACTACCAGCACCGGGTCGACCCGAACGTGCCCGTCGAGGAGACCTGGGGCGCACTCGCCGAGCTGGTGGAGGAGGGGAAGATCCGGTTCGCCGGGATCTCCGAAGCCAGTGCGGAGACGATCCGCCGGGCGCACGCCGTGCATCCGGTGACGGCCCTGCAGAGCGAGTGGTCTCTGTGGACCCGTGGCATCGAGGGCGAAATCCTCTCGACCGTACGCGAGCTGGGGATCGGCGTCGTGCCGTTCTCGCCGCTCGGCCGTGGTTTCCTCACCGGCAGCGTGACGTCGGTGAAGGACCTGCCGGAGGACGACATGCGCCGCGGGCTGCCGCGGTTCGCCGAGGGCAACTTCGAGCGCAACATGGCGATCGTCGAGGCTCTGCGCGCGTTGGCGGCGGAGAAGGGCGTGACCGCCGGTCAGCTGGCGCTCGCCTGGGTGCAGTCGCAGGGTGACGACGTCGTGCCGATCCCGGGGACGAAGCGTCGCAAGTATCTCGAAGAGAACGCCGCCGCGGCGGAACTGGAACTGTCCGAAGTGGACATCGAGGCCATCGAGAAGGCCGCGCCCGCCGAGGCGATCGCCGGTGAGCGTTACCCGGAGCGGCTCGCCCGCGCCGCCGGCAAATAAATCCTTCACCCTTCGGCGAAAGAGAAAACATGACGGGTTCGATGCTGCCCGCACGCAGGCTCGGCACGCTGGAAGTCGGCGCGCAGGGACTCGGCTGCATGGGCATGAGCGAGTTCTACGGCCAAGGTGACGACACCGAATCGATCGCGACGATCCATCGCGCGATCGAGCTGGGCGTGACCCTGATCGACACGGCGGACATGTACGGCTTCGGCCGCAACGAGGAATTGGTCGGCCGTGCGCTGGCCGGCCGGCGCGACAAGGTCGTGCTGGCGACCAAGTTCGGCATCGTGCGGGACGAGGCCGACCCGCGCAAACGCGGAGTCCGGGGCGACGAATTCTATGTGCGGCAACAGGTCGAGGCCTCGTTGCGACGGCTGAACGTCGACCATATCGACCTGTACTACCAGCACCGCGTCGACCCGAGCGTGCCGATCGAGGAGACCGCGAGCGCGCTGTCCTCACTGGTCGAACAGGGGAAGATCCGGCATATCGGCTTGTCCGAGGCGGGGCCGGAGACCATTCGGCGGGCGCACGCGGTGCATCCGGTTTCGGCCGTGCAGACGGAATGGTCGCTCTGGTCACGTGACATCGAGAACGAGATCGTTCCGGTCTGTCGCGAACTCGGCATCGGCCTGGTGCCGTATTCGCCGTTGGGCCGCGGGTTCCTCACCGGCCGCTTCAAGTCCAAAGAGGACTTCGCGGAAGGCGACTTCCGGCAGACGACGCAGCCTCGGTTCGCCGAGGGGAACCTGGAGCGGAATCTGGCGATGGTCGAGGCGTTGCGCGCCCTGGCTGAGCGGAAGGGCGTGACCGCTGGTCAGCTGGCGCTGGCGTGGGTGCAGGCCCAGGGGGAGGACGTCGTACCGATTCCGGGGACCAAGCGGCGTAAGTATCTCGAAGAGAACGTCGCGGCCGTCGGCTTGGAGCTGACAGCCGAAGACTTGGCCGCGATCGAGACGGCGGTACCGGCCGACCAGGTCGCCGGTGAGCGCTATCCCGAAGAATCCCTGCGGATGCTTTCGCGCTGAGGGGGAAACGAAAACCGGCGCCGGAATCCGGCGCCGGTTTTCGTTGTGTCAGAGCAAAGAAGTGACCGTCGAGACGACGGCGTCGACCGCCACGGTCTGCTGCTCGCGGGTCGCGAGGCTGCGGACCGTGACGTTCCCGGCGTCCCAGTCCTCCTGGCCGACGATCACCACGGCCCGCGCGCCGGCCTTGTCGGCCCGGGTCAGTTCCTTGCCCAGCTTGCGCAACTCGATGGGCGTGGACGTGCGCAGACCGGACTTGCGGAGCCGCCCCGCGACGTCGCGAGCGGCGCCGGTGAGCTCTTCGACCACCGGGATCACCACGACGTCGGCCTCGCTGCGCGGCTTCGGCGTCAGATCGTGGGTGTCCAGGAAGTCGATCAGCGTGACGTCGCCCATGCCGAAGCCGATCCCGGGGATCTGCTGCGACGTGAACAACGACGCCAGGTCGCTGTACCGGCCGCCGCCGAAGAGGGCCCGGCGGTTCTCCGGAGAGGTGTCGAAGACCTCGAACACGGTCGACGTGTAGTACGCGAGCCCGCGCACGATCATCGGATCGAACGTGATCAGGTCCGCGGCGCCGCTGGTGAGCACCTTGACCAGATTCGAGTTCTCCTTGACCTGCTCGGGCAGTTCGTCGAGCAGGGCCGTCCCCGACGTCAGGGTCTCGGTCAGCTTCTCGAACTGCTTGTCGGTCAGGCCGATCTCGGCCGCGGTGTCGCTCAGCTTCGTGCGGTCCGACTTCTCCCAGCGATCCACCAGGGTGAACACCTGCGGCAACTGCTCGGCTGTCACGCCGACGATGTCGGTGAGTGCCGAAGAGAGCAGGTTCCGGTCGTTGGCCCGCACCTGGAACATCTCCGGGGTCGCCCCGAGCGCGCCCATCATGTCGTGGACGAGCTCGAAGATCTCGATCTCGCAGTTCGCGCTGTCCGAACCGAAGATGTCCGCGTTGATCTGCCAGTGCTCGCGTACCCGGCCACGCTGCGGCCGCTCGTAGCGGTGGCAGTTCGGGTGGCTGTACCAGCGCACCGGGAACTGCAGCGACTTCGCGTTGCCCGCGATCATCCTGGCGACCGACGGCGTCATCTCCGGGCGCAGGGCCAGCCGCTCGCCGCCCTTGGTGGTCAGCGTGTACAGCTGCTGGTCGGCGATCTCCTGTCCGGATTTGCGCTCGTAGATCTCGGCGGGTTCGAGGATCGGCCCGTCGTAGCGGAGGAAACCCCGTAGTTCGAGCACGTCGTAGAGATGGCCGAAAACCTGCGTCCGGACGGACATCTCGGAGGGCAGGAAGTCGCGGGTCCCCTTGACGGGGGCTGTCGGCAGGTATTCAGGCACGTCAGCAAGCTTAACGAGCCCGTTCCACCGGTTTTGTCAGGGGAAGGCCACGCCGTACGCGGTGGTCAGCATCGCCGCTCCGAGCATGACGGCTCCGGTGCTGGTGACGCGTCCGCCGAGCTTGCCCTTGCCCGGCGCGAGGTGGAGGAAGAACCCGCCGGATTGGGCGAGTACGCCGAACAACAGCAGGAAGCAGGCGATCCACAGGGTGCCGTCCGAGAGGCCGGTGCGGTCGAGGATCTGCAGTGCGACCAGCGCGAGGACCAGCAGGACGCCGGCGTGGGCGTGCCCGGCGCGGAACATGCTCCGCTGGTGTTCGGTCAGTTTCCGGTCGCGCATGACGCCCATCAGCGCGTAGCCGCCGTACATCACCGTCGGCAGCGACACCAGCGCGATGACCGTGAACAGTCTGATCGGGCCTTCCATGGCTCTTTCCCTTCGTGGTGGGAAGGCGACGATAACACTGTTTTAAAACGGTGTCACCAAAGTTGGCGTCCCACTTCCGGGTCACACCCGGGAGCCGCGCGAAAGGACGAGGCGAAGGTTCCGGAGAGCGGAAAGATCGGCGAGCGGATCGCCGTCGACCACCAGGACGTCGGCGCTCAGGCCGGGCGCGAGCTGTCCGGTGACGTCGCCGAGACCGAGGCCGGTGGCGCTGTCCTCGGTCGCGATCTCGAGGATGCGGCGCCTGCCGAAGCCGAGCCATTCGTAGAGTTCGAGCGCGCCGACCGGATCGTCGAAGACCGAGCCGGGCAGTCCGGCGTCGGTTCCCGACAGCAGCGGGACGCCCAGCTCTTCGAGCCAGGAAAGCCTGCCGTAGACGGTTTTCGCGAGTTCTTCGCCCATCCGCTCGGCCATCGTCCGCCAGTTGCGGCTGCTCGTCGAGCACGCCGCGATGCCCTCGTCCGCCATCCGTTTGGCGACGGCCGCCCGCCTGTCCTGCTGCTGCGGCCCGGTCATCCAGGTGCAGTGCTCGATCGTGCGGACCCCGGCTTCGACCGACGCTTCGATCGCGTCGGAGCCATGGGCGTGCGCGGCGACCTGGAGGCCGTGGGTCGCCGCGTGCTCGACGATCAGGTGGAGCGTCCGGACGTCGAACTGGGACTCCCACATCTCCGCGCCGCCCTCGGTGATCTGGCCGCCACTGGCCATCACCTTGATCACGTCGGCGCCGGCGGCCGCGTTGGCGTCGATCAGCGCGCGGATCGCGACCGCGCCGTCGACCTCGCCGCCGAAGAAATGGCAGTGTCCATTCGGGACCGTCAGGGGAGCGCCCGCGGTCAGAAGTCGCGGCGCCGCCACGCCTTCCGCTTCGAGTTCCGCCCGGACCCGCGCGCCCAGGGCGGCACGATCGCCGAGATCCCGCACCGTGGTGACGCCGCTGCGCAGCAACTGGCCCAGCCGGTCCTTGGCACCCGCGCGCAGTGACGCGTCGTCGCTCGCCAGGAAGTTCGGGAGCATTTCGCGGGAGGCGTCGAAGGCCAGGTGCACATGGGCGTTGAACAGGCCGGGCATCAGCGTCGCGCCGGGGAAGTCGAGCCTTTCCGCGTCCGGTGACGCTTGCGCGACGACCTCGTCGCGGGTGCCGGCGGCGACGATCCGGTCGCCTTCGACGAGTACGGCGCCGTCCTCGATGGGCGTGCTCGGACGCGGGAGGATCCGGTCCGCCGTCAGCAGGAGCTGCAAGGTCATGCCTCGTTCCGGGATACCGCGGCCGAAAGCGCGAGCAACGGCCGTACGTCGGATTCGATGTCCGCGGCGCCGCCGGGGAGCACGAGTTTCGCCCGCCCGTCGGTCGCCTCGCCCGCGGCCTGCCTGGCGAGCGCCGTCTTCAACGCCTCCGCCGCTCCCCGGGGGTCGTCGACGGCGAGCGCCGTGAGGTCCGTTTCCAGATAGGGACTCAATTGCACGAGCCCGTCACGGATTTCGATCACGCGCCGGTAGTAGTGACGGTGGACCGTACGCGGGCGCCACCGGTCCCACGGTCCGCGCGGCGTGGTCCGGAGCACGATGTTCGGGTAGACGTCGGACAGCACCGTCCACAGTGGAGTGAGTCGTTCGTGGTGGAGTTTGTGCTGGCGCCTGCGCCGCAGTGCCGCGAACCTCGCGCGCGCCCCCGGGTACGTGATCCCGGCGAGGAAGAGCACGATCCCGAGGAGGACCAGGGGGACGGCGACGGTGAGCAGTACCGGGATCGACGGTCCGAAGGCCCAAGCGATCACGATGTAGAGCGCGCGGAAGACGCTGCCCACGGACAGCAGGATCAATCCGGCGGCGCTGAGTTTCAGCCCGGTCTTCAAATGCCGGTCCGCCGCGCGGATGTACCGGAGGATCCACCAGGCACAGGCGAGCAGGCCGTAGATCAGGTACAGCCCGGCACCGAGGTAGAACAACGCCACACCGGGCTCGTGCACGAGTTTCGGGCTCAACGCGAGCCCGCGTACCTCCACCGGAGTGACGGCCATGGCGATGAACATCAGCGCGATCGCGGCGGCCAGCGGGATCAGTTCGAAGAACACCCGCAGCGGCCGTCGCGGGCCGAGCGCCGAACCCAGGAAGACGATCAGCAACGCGCAGACCGCGACGGCCAGCATGATGTTGTTGACCAGCCGTCCGGTGCCGCGGCCGGTCAGTTCGTCCAGCCAGTCGGAGATGACCTTCTGCTGGGCCAGGAACGATCCGGCGACGCAGACGATCGTGACGGTGATGGCCCAGTTCGGCAGTACGCGCGGAGCCCGGTAGGTCTGGTAGATCCGCCAGGCGAGCGCGGTCGCGAACAGGACCATCGCGACGATGTTGACGGGGGAGAAGAGCGCGTTCACATCCACCCTTGGTGATCGCCCAGCGCGCCTTGGACGCGGCGGACGTCATCGTCGTCGGCGCGACGGGGCATCGTGTAGTTCAAGACCGACGCCCATTCGAGGATGATGGTCGCCACGGTCTCGGCTTCCCATTCGTGGGCCTCATCGTAGGAGGTGCGGCGTAAAGCCCGGTGTACGGCGTCGCCGTCGAGACCGGTCGCGGGGCCGCGCAGGAAGTCGGCGGGCTGGGCGTCGCCGCCGGGATGGTGATCGGCGAGCATATGCCCGAGTTCGTGCAGGATGATGTGATCCTGATGGGATTTCGTGGTCTCCTGCTGGAAGAAGATGTAGTCCGCCGATCCGGTGGCGATCCAGCAGCCGAACGGACCCGGCACCTCCAGCGGATACGGCATCAGCCGGATCGGCCTGCCGCGCTGTTCGCCCAGGCGCTCGCAGAGCACGCCGACGTCGAGCGGCGGTTCGATGTCGAGCTTGTTCAGCATCTTGCGGCAGCGCTTGCGGAGCTCGCGTTCCTTCATCGGCTCTCGCCCGGCAGGTCGCGCTCGGCCTTTTCGTAGCGTTCGACGAGTTCGAGCAGGTCCATCACCTGGCGACGGCCTTGCGGGGAAAGCTCCTGCGCTCGCATGGCCATGAGCTTCGCCTCGCCGAGGGGTTGTGCTTCCTGATCGTCGAAGAAGTAGGTGATCGGGACTCCGAAGAGTCTCGCGAGCGCCTCGACGTAGTGGATCTTCGGATTGATCCGCTTGCCGGTGGCGAGCTGCTGGAGATAGGCGGGCGACATGGCCGGCCCGCCGGCGCGATCGATCGCCGCGGACAGCTCTCGATAGCTGTGCGGGGCACCTTCGTCCGCGCGCATCGAATCGATCAGCGCGCTCAGTTTCTCGGCGAAGGTCTGGTGCGGCGACATGATCCCCCTTCCGGCTGTAGGCCTGCCGTTCAGGCCTGCCGCCGTGCGGCAGACCTGTCGTTCTGTAGCCGAAGTGTAACGCGATTTCGCTTGTCCGCAGCTGTTGACAGGGCATGTATGCAGTGGTTTACAGTTGTCAAGCGGTTTCGGGCCGTGTTCGGGCCTCTCTCTCCGGAATCCGTGCTCTGGGGGTGCACGGACAACGGAGTGAGAGGCCTTTTCCCCGGTGGGTGCACAAGATCGTGCTGGATGTAGTACGCTTCGGTAGCCAAGGTTGATCGCCATCACGGCGAACCCTTGGCCTAGGCCTGTTGCCGGAGGTCGACCCCCAGGGCTTCCGGTGACAGGCCCCTTACTTTTCCGGACGACGACCTTCAGGCCATGAGAGTGGCCGCCAAGGTGCCGCCCAATTCGAAACATGCCTCAAGGTCCGCTTTGCCGGGTTCTCCGGTGACGAGGACCGGAGACGCCGCGCGCTCCCAGCCGAGGCCGGTCGTGATGCTCTCGATCCCGCGTACGGTGCCGGCCGTGTCGTTGTTGCCGTGCACGAAGAAACCGAACGGCCGTCCCCGGGTGGCGTCGAGACACGGGTAATACACGGTGTCGAAGAAATGCTTCAGCGCCCCGGACATGTACCCGAGGTTCGCCGGGGTGCCGAGCAGATAGCCGTCGGCATCGAGGACGTCGGGCACGGTCGCGCCCAGCGCGGGACGGCGCACGACGCCGACGCCCTCGATGTCCGGATGGTTCGCGCCGGAGAGCACGGCTTCGAACATCGCCTGCGTCGAGGGCGACGGCGTGTGGTGGACGATCAGCAACTTCGCCATGGGCCGATGGTCAGGTCAGCCGCGACTCGATGTCGGCCCGGAGCGCGGCAAGCCGCTCGACGGCGACGGCGCGCGCCTCGGCGAGGTCGCCGGTGACAGGCTGTTTCACCTGCAGATACGCCTTCAGTTTCGGCTCGGTCCCGGACGGCCTGATCACCACGCGCAGACCCTCGCCGGTCAGACGGAGGACGTCGGCGTCGGGCAGGAGGTCTTCCATCGTGACGTCGGTGCCGCCGACGGACGCGGGGGGCTCGGCGCGCAGGCCCGCCATCAGCTTCTCGCGCACCGACAGATCGGTGACGCGCAGCGAGACCTGATCCGTCACGTGCACGCCGTGCTTCACGGCCAGTTCGTCGAGGACGTCCAGCGGGCCTCGCCCGGCCGCGAGCAGGGAAGCGGTCAGGCCCGCGGCGAGTACGGCGGCCGAGATGCCGTCCTTGTCACGCACGAAACCGGGGTTCACGCAGAGGCCGAGCGCCTCCTCGTAGGCGAAGACCAGACCTTCGCCCGCGCGGACCAGCCATTTGAACCCGGTCAACGTCTCGGCGTAGCGCGCGCCGAATTCCTTCGCGACGTCGCCCAGCATCGACGACGACACGATCGTCGTGGCCACGAGCGGATCGGCTTTGTCTACAGTGGACAGAACGTGCCAGCCGAGCAGGACGCCGGTCTCGTCACCGCGCAGCATCCGCCACGAACCGTCCCGCTCGCGGACGCCCAGCGCGCACCGGTCGGCGTCGGGGTCTAGTGCGATCGCCAGATCGGCGTCCACTTCGGACGCCAGGGCCAGCAGGAGGTCGGTCGCACCCGGCTCTTCCGGATTCGGGAAAGCGACGGTCGGGAACTCGGGGTCCGGTTCGGCCTGCTCGGGCACCAGGTGCGGATCCGCGAAACCGGCGCGCTCGAAAGCCGCGCGCAGGGTTTCCGCGCCGACGCCGTGCAGCGCGGTCGCGGCGACCTTGATCGAGCGTTCCGGACCACGCGGGAGGAGCGCGACCTTGGCGAGGTAGGCGTCCCGGAGTTCGTCGCCCAGCACTTCGGCGCCCGGCGCGCGAGGCACGCTGACCGCGGCGGGCACGGCTTCGATGGCGCGTTCGATCTGGCCGTCCGACGGCGGGACGATCTGGCCGCCTGTCGCGTCGTAGAGCTTGTAACCGTTGTCGGCCGGGGGATTGTGCGACGCGGTGATCTGGATGCCGGCGATCGCGCCGAGTTCCAGCACGGCGAACGCGAGCACCGGGGTGGGCAGCGGTCCCGGCAGCACCTTCACCGCGAAACCGGCCGCCGTCAGCACTTCGGCGGCCGCCTCGGCGAAGGCTTCCGAACCGTGCCGCGCGTCGCGGCCGACGACCACGACGCCGCCCGAATGTCCCTGTGCGGCGAGCCACTCCGCGACACCCGCCGTCGTGCGGGTCACGACCGCGACGTTCATCCCGTTGGGTCCGGCGCGCACCGGTCCGCGCAGGCCGGCGGTGCCGAACTCGAGCGAGCCGGCCATCCGGTCCGCCAGTTCGTCGGCCGCACCGGCTTCGCCGCCCATCGCGCGGGCGAGGATGTTCTGCAGCTCGACACGGGAGTCGTCGTCCGGATCGTCGGCGATCCAGCGGAACGCCTGATCCCTGAGAGCCGGGGTCAAGGAAGTCGTCACCGAGTCAGCCTACGGGTACGTTGGAGAAGGTGCGGTTGATCTTCACTTCTCTGGTCAGTCACGGTCACCTCTATCCCCTACTACCGCTCGCCGTCGCCGCGCGCGACGCCGGGCACGATGTCCTTTTCGCCACCGGAGACGAGATGCGTCCGGTCGTCGAAAAGGCGGGTCTGGCAGCGGAAAGCGCCGGATTCGGCATGCGGGAGGCGTTCGCCTCGGTGTTCGGGCCCGACGTCGAGCCCCGGCCCACGGGCGCGCCGCCCGAGTCGTTTTATCCCGTTATCGGTGAAGTGTTCGGAAACGTGCTGCCCCGGCGGTTCGTCGCCGACCTGACGCCGTTGTTCGAGCGGCACCGGCCGGATCTCGTGGTCTACGAAACCGGCAACATGGGTGGCGCCATCGCCGCCCGCCTCGCCGGGATCCCCGCGGTCGGCCACGGTTTCGGCCGGGTCTCACCGGGCGAGGTCGTCGACATCATGACCGCCCGCCTCGCGGAATACGCGGCGGAGGTCGGTTTCGAAGGCATGGAGCGGCCTTCGTTCGGCGACCCGGTCGTCGACATCTGCCCGGAATCGGTGCAGTCGCCCGATTTCCTGGCCGAAGCGAACAGGATCCCGTTGCGTCCCGTCGGCTGGGCCGAACCGGGAGACCTCCCGGCCGGTGTGCTCGGACGCGACAAGAGCCGTCCGCTGGTCTACCTCACCCTCGGCACCGCCTTCGGTGACGAGGACGTGTTGAAGCGGGCCATCAGGGCTTTGGCGCGGCTCGACGCGGACGTCGTGGTCGCCGCGGGGCCGACGGTGGATCCGGCGCGACTCGGCGACGTGCCGGGGAATGTCCGGGTCGAGGCGTGGGTGCCGCAGGCCGAACTGCTGCCGCATGTGGACCTCGTGGTCCACCACGGCGGGAGCGGGACGACGCTCGGTGCCTTCGGCGCGGGGCTGCCACAGCTGGTGCTTCCGCAGGGCGCGGACCAGTTCACGAACGCCGAAGCCGTCCTCGCGGCCGGAGTGGGCGGGCAGCTGATCGGCGAAGACGCCACCGAAGCGGCCATCTTCGAGAAGTCGCGGTACTTGCTGGCCGATGAGGGCGTCCGCGCGGCGGCGCGGAAACTGGGCGACGAGGTCGCGGCCATGCCGTCACCGGCGGAGGTCGCGCAGCGGCTTCCCGACTACGCGGGTTGAGCAGTGGACGTTCAGGAGTGACTGGGCTCCATCGTGAGTGTTTTGGGTCGTTCTAACGACACTTACCACTCACGAGCCCCTTGACCGCCTACGGCGCGGCGCCCTGGCCACCCGCGCTGCTGGTGCACGTTGACGACCCAGAAGTCCGTGAAGGCCTCCTTGCCTACTTTCAGGGTAGGGAAGGAGGCCTTCACGGACCGGACCTACGACCCGCCGCAGCAGGAACCCAGTGGGTACCTAAGACCCGGTTGGCTCTCACCGCCTTCACCACACGACCAAGCCGGGCCGGGTCGGTGCTTTCGCGTGACTGGGTGGACGGCACATGTGATCGGACGGACGACGCCCGTGATCAGACGGACGACACTCGGTGACGTCCGCCCAGTCACGCTTGCCGTCCGTCCAGTCACGCTTGCCGTCCGTCCGATCACGTGTGACGTCCGTCCGGCCACGCCAACCCGTCCGACCGTAGGTACCTAAGACACGGTTGGCCCTAACGACCCAAAACACTCACGACCTACCCCAGAAGCGTCCTTGGCGATCAGGCGCGGGCGACGAGTTCCTTGAGCAGCGTCCCCATCCGCGTCGCCGACTGGCGGCCCGCTTCGAGGACCTCTTCGTGGTTCAGTGGCTCCCCGGTCATCCCGGCCGCCAGGTTGGTCACCAGCGAAAGCCCGAACACCTCGACGCCGGCGGCGCGGGCGGCGATGGCCTCCAGCACCGTCGACATGCCGACGAGGTCGGCGCCGAGCGTCCGCAGCATGTGGATCTCCGCCGGCGTCTCGAAATGCGGCCCGGTCAGGCCCGCGTAGACGCCCTCTTCCAGCGAGGGGTCGATCTCGCGGGCGATGTCGCGCAGCCGCTTCGAGTAGAGATCCGTCAGGTCGACGAAGTTCGCGCCGACGATCGGGGACCGCGCGGTCAGGTTCAGATGGTCGGAGATCAGCACCGGCTGCCCGACGCGGAAGCCCTCGCGCAGACCGCCCGCGGCGTTGGTCAGCAGGACCGTCCGGGCGCCCGCCGCCGCGGCCGTGCGCACGTTGTGCACGACCGGGTCGATGCCCTTGCCCTCGTAGAAATGCGTCCGGCCCAGCAGGATCAGCGCCCGCTTCTCGCCGACGCGGACAGACCGGACGGTTCCCCCGTGCCCGACCGCGCCCGGCGCCAGGAATCCGGGCAGTTCGCCCAGCGGGATCTCCGCCTCGGGCTCCCCGATGACGTCCGCCGCCGGGCGCCAGCCCGAACCGAGCACGACGGCGATGTCGTGCTTCTCGACGCCGGTGCGTTCGGCGATGGCGGCGGCCGCCGCGACCTCGTTCTCACTCATGCCGACGAGCGTATCCGGCCACTTCGCACGAGCAGGAACGCCACCAGCCCGAACGGGGACAGGAAGATCGTGAGCGCCAGGATCGGGCCCGTCACCAGCGGATGGATCCTGTGCTCGCGCGATTCGAAGTACATCCACCGGGCGATGAACAGGTCGAAGGCGACCAGATGGGCCCAGATCGTCGCCGCCCCGAACGGCGAACCGGTGAACGTGCCGAGCACGTCCAGGTCCGGCCGCGACACCACCGTCCAGAGTTCGCCGAGATGCGGGATGGCGAGGGCGAAGTACGGGATCAGGGGCAGCAGCGGCACCCACGGCGAGGACATGATCCGCCGGGTCCAGGACCAGCCGGGCAGGAGGATCATCAGCAGCCAGAACGGTGTCGCCAGCGGGAAGGTCCAGGTGAACAGGGTCTCCACGCTCATCGGAGGGAATCCTCCAGCTCGCGGTCCTTCGACGGCCGTCCGATCGCGATCAGCCCGCTGACGGCGATCCCGGCGAGGAGCAGCGCGAACGCGGTCAGCGTCCGGCCGTCCGGCGCGACGATCGACTGGCCGCGCAGGGCCTGCCAGGTCAGCAGCGCGAGCAGGCCCGCGTAGCCGGCACCGGCGATCAGGACCAGCCGGCTGCGGAGGACGCCGTCGCGAAGCCGCGGGTAGCGGGAGGCCAGGACGCCGAGGGCGAGTGCGAGCAGTGGAAGCGCCTGGAGCGCGTGCAAACCGAGGAAGTGCGGGATCCGCAGGTCGCCGCCGACCGTGCTCCAGCCGAGGATCGGCAGGCCGGGGCCGCCGTCGGGGAGGCCGACGGTATGCGCGCCGATCATCGCGGACGTCCCGGTCGCGTCCAGCGCGGCCTGCTGTTCGGCGGTGGGGCTGCTCATCAGGGTCGCCAACGAGATCCCGACCATGCCGAGGAGCGCGCCGATCCGGGCCGCCCACGCGGTCGCGCGGTCCGGGATGCGGGTGAACATGACGGCGATCGTCAGGACGAGGTTGATCAGCCACAGCGTCGCGATCATCCCGCCCATGACCTGGAAGATCGTGTTGTCCAGCGGGGTCGCGTTGTTGAAGTGGCTCGCCCGGACGCGGGCGGCCTGGAACACCATCAGCACGTACTCGGCCGCGAAGATCACGACGAGCATGGTCGTGAGCCAGTTCGCGGTCCGCCGGAAACGGGGAAGCAGCGAAGTGAGCCAGCTCCAGGTGAAGAAGTACAGGGCGCCGGAGACGGCGAACTTGAACGGTTTCGCCCAGATCGGCGCGCCTTGCAGCGTCCGCTGGTCGACCAGCAGCAGCAAAACGCATACCACGGTGATTCCGGCGAGAAGTTGCGCGAACCGGTACGACGGCCGGTGCCAGGTGCGGGTTCTCTCGCGCAGATCGGTCAAGATGGTCATAGGTCTCTCCCCAAACGGATAGTCAAGCTCTCCGTTATGGAAAGTTAGACTATCCATGCTGAGAAGTCTTCAGGGATGACCCTGGAACCGTCCCCGAGATCGGAGCGAGAAGCGCGTGCGGATGGCGGAACTGAGCGAAAGGGCCGGGGTCCCGGTCGCCACGATCAAGTACTACTTGCGGGAAGGGCTGGTCCCGCCTGGGGAGCGGACGAGCCCGAACCAGGCGAAGTACGAGGACGGGCACGTTCAGCGGATCAAGCTGATCAGGGCGCTGATGGACGTCGGCGGCCTTTCGCTCGCGACGGTCGGCGAGGTGCTCGCCGCGGTCGACGCCGGGGAAGCCGGTCCGCACCGCATCCTCGGCCTCGCCCAGGAGGGCATCACGGCCACCAGGCAGGCCGGCGACGAGGAATCCCGGGCCTGGGCGCTCGCGACCGTCCAGGATCTCGCGGACCGCCGGGGATGGCCGTGCAAACACGACGACGACCCGGTCATCGACGCGCTGGTCGGCGTCCTGTGCACGATCAAAGAGGTCGGACACGGCTGGTACCTCGAAAAACTGGACGACTACGCCGAAATCGCCGACCGGACCGCCGATCTGGACCTGGAAGGCATCGCGGGCGTCGAGTCACTCGAGCGGATCATCGAGATCGCCGTCGTCGAGACCGTCTTGGGCGACAAGCTGCTTTCGATGCTGCGGAGGCTGGCGCAGCAACGTGCTTCGAAGGCGTACTTCGCGGGCCTAGCCGTCGACGATGAGTGACAGCGCGACCGGCTCGAACACCCCGGACCGGGCCGACGTCTCCTGTTCGATCGGCGCCGTCACCGAGAAGATCCACAGGTCGGTGCCCCCGCTGAACAGGTCCATGAACGTCGTGCGAGTGATGCTCTCGTTCGTGGTTTCCCGGGTCGCGGCGGAGCGCTCGGTCGTCCGGTAGACGTAGCGCATGCTGTTGTCGCCCCGGCCGGGCACGGCGACCGGTTCGCCGATGAGGGCGACTTCCGGATGCTGTGTCCTCAGCCAGCTGAAGTAGGCGGGCGGCGGGCTGTCGGACAGGAAACCGCTCAGCCGCTCGAGCCGGATGGCCTGGCGGCCGTCGGGCGAGACGTACTGGACCACGGTGCTCGGCAGGCCCCTGGTGACGTGCGGCGCGACGAACTTCTGCCAGCCCTCCGGCACACCGAGGCTGAACCGGCCGCCCTTGACGCCGTTGACCGTGCTGGCGTCACCCTGTTGCGTGATCAGCTTCGGCGGCGGCAGCGGGCTGACCGAATCACCCTGTGGTTGTCCGGCCGGTGGCTGCAGTGATTCCCCGCCGACCGCCCTGGCCAGGACGAACCCGCCTGCCGACGCCAGCAGGAAGACGATGATGGACGCGAGCGCCAGCACCACCGTGGCCACCGTCGAGCGGCCCGGCGGACGCGGCGGCAGCGGCACGACCGTCGGCATCGGCTCGGGTTCGGCCGGGGACACCGCGGGCGCCGAGGACGGGGCTGTCGGCGAGGGTGCCGGAGTCTCGGCGGGCGGGCGCAGGAACGGCAGTGGACCGGGGTCGGCGGCGAGTTCGGAACTGGTGCCCTCGCCCGGCTTTTCCGGGGCGACCGGCTTGATCACCTGGGTGTCGGTCGCGTCCAGATGCGCGCTGGTCTTCTTGCCGTCGGGCGTGTGGAACAGCTCGGCCGGGAAGAGGTCGATCAGCGTCTTGGCCTGCAGCGGGTACAGCCGGCGCCGCACCTCGCGCAGCGTGATGCGCTTCGACGGCTCCTTCTTCATGAGCGCGCCGATGACGTCCGACAGCGGACCTGGGCCGGGCTTCGGCACCTTCCCGTTGACGACTTTGCCGACCGTTTCGAGCGGGTCACCGTCGGCGTCGTAGGGCGGCGAGCCCTCGATGGCGGCGAACAGCGTCGCGCCGAGACCCCACAGATCGGCGGCGGGGACGACGGCGCCGCCGGACGCGACCTCGGGTGCGATGTAGGCGGGGGAGCCGAGCATCATGCCGGTGCGGGTCATCGTGGCTTCGGAGACGTTGCGCGCGATGCCGAAGTCGGTGAGCTTGATGCGACCGTCGCCGGCGACCAGGACGTTCCCCGGTTTGACGTCACGGTGGGTGATCCCGGCGGCGTGCGCGGCTTCGAGCGCGGAGGCCACCGCGATCCCGACGGCCGCCGCCTGCTCGACCTTCAGCGGACCGTGGTCGCGCAGGATGTGCGCGAGGCTGCGCGACGGCAGCAGCTCCATGACCACGAACGGTTCGTCGTTCTCGCGGGCGACGTCGTGCAGGATGATCACGTTCGGGTGACTCAGGACGGCGATCGCGCGTGCTTCGCGCAGGGTCCGTTCGCGCAGTTCGTCGGCCTGCGAGACCGGGACGCCCGGGGGCATCCGCACCTCTTTGACCGCGACCGGACGGTGGAGGAATTCGTCGTAGGCCGACCAGACCGTGCCCATCGACCCGGATCCGATGACCGAGCGCAACCGATATCGCCCGGCGACGACACGCGTCTCTTCGCCTGGGCTCTCGCTGGACTCGGTGGTGTCGGACGGCACGGCCCAATTGTGTCGTATGCCCCCATGGCGGGCTTATGCACCTTGCCCTGGCGAGTGAACGACCCACCCCTTTAGCGCGACTAGCGTCACAGGTAGGGGTTGTTGAGGGCCGTTAGCATCCTTGGGTATGACGGAAGTGGCCGGAACGGAGTCAGTGCCGACCCCAGCTGAGCCCGCGGAGCCGGAAGACCTCGTTCTCGCGGCGGAGTTCCCGGAAGTGAGCCGGGAGCAGTGGCGTGAGCTCGTCGCCGGGGTGCTGCGCAAGAGCGGTGCGATCGACGAGGGTTTCGAAGGCCTGCCGGAAAGCAAGCTGGTCACCCGGACGTACGACGGTTTGGAGATCCAGCCGCTCTATACGGCCGATGACACGATCGAGGGAACGGGCTTCCCCGGTCTTCCTCCGTTCGTGAGAAGCGCCCGGCCCGAAGGTTCGGTGACGACGGGCTGGGACATCCGCGCCCGGTACGCACGCCGTGAGGCCAAGGCCACCAACACCGCCGTCCTCGCCGACCTCGAAGGCGGCGTCAGCTCGATCTGGCTGCGCGTGGGCGCGGGCGGCGTCCCGGTCGCCGAGCTGGCCGACGCGCTGAACGAGGTCTATGTCGAACTCGCGCCCGTCACTCTCGACGCCGGTGAAGAGTACGAAGCCGCTTCTGCCGCTCTGTTCGAGCTCTTCGCCGAGCGGGAGATCCCGGCCAGCGCGGTCGCCGCGACCCTCGGCGCCGACCCGATCGGCCTGACCGCGCGGACCGGCGAGGCGCATCCGCTCGCCCCGGCCGCGGAACTGGCGGCGCGGGTCGCCGTCAGTCACCCGAAGGTCCGCACGATCGTGGCCGACGGCCTGCCGTTCCACGAAGCCGGCGGCTCGGACGCGCAGGAACTCGGCGCGACCATCGCGGCCGGTGTCGCGTACCTGCGCGCGCTGACCGAAGCCGGGCTGGACGTCGACGCCGCGGCCGGTCAGATCGAATTCCGGCTCGCCGCCACGGCGGACCAGTTCCTCACGATCGCGAAGTTCCGCGCCGCGCGGCGTTTGTGGGCCCGCGTCACCGAAGTCTCCGGTGGCAAGGGGGCGGGTATGCGGCAGCACGCCGTCACTTCGCCCGCGATGCTGACCCAGCGTGACCCGTGGGTGAACATGCTGCGCACCACGCTCGCCTGTTTCGGCGCCGGGGTCGGCGGCGCGGACGCGATCACCGTCCTCCCGTTCGACGCCGCGATCGGCCAGCCCGACGCGTTCTCCGCGCGGATCGCGCGCAATACGCACGCCGTCCTGCTGGAAGAGTCCAAACTGGCCGGTGTCATCGATCCCGCGGGCGGCTCCTGGTACGTCGAGAACCTCACCGACGACCTGGCGAAGGCCGCCTGGCGTGAGTTCACCGCCATCGAGGCGGCGGACGGGATCGAGGCCGAGCTGGCTTCGGGTGCCCTCGCCGAACGTCTCGCGGAGACCTGGGAGAAGCGGTCGAAGCGGCTCGCGACCCGGCGCGATCCGATCACCGGTGTCAGCGAATTCCCCAACCTGACGGAAAAAGCGGTCGTCCGCGAACCAGTCGAAACCGTCGCGGACGGCGGCCTGCCCCGGCACCGGTACGCCGAGGCGTTCGAAGCCCTGCGGGACCGCGCGGACGCGCACCCGAGCCGTCCCCGCGTCTTCCTCGCCACGCTCGGCCCGGTCGCGGCGCACACCGCGCGGGCGAGTTTCGCGGCGAACCTGTTCCAGGCGGGCGGGATCGAAGCCGTCAACCCGGGGGCGCCCGAGGATGTCGATGGCATTGTCGCGGAATTCCGCGCCGGTGACACGAAGATCGCCTGCCTCTGCGGAAGCAACACTTCCTACGCGGAGGAAGCCGCCGACGTCGCGAAGGCGTTGAAGGACGCGGGCGCCACGTCGGTGCTGCTCGCCGGAAAACCCGGCGACTACCCGGACGTGACGGGCTACCTGTACGCGGGTTGCGACGCCCTCGAAGTCCTGACCGGCACGTTGAACGAGCTCGGAGTGCAGTGATGACCATCCCGAACTTCGCCGGTGTCGACCTCGGCACACCCGACCCGGGTGACCGTCCTCAATGGACCGAAGCGCTGCACGCCGCCACCGGCAAGGGACCCGACGCGCTCGCGTGGGAGACCCCCGAGGGCATCGGGGTCAAGCCGGTCTACACCGCCGACGACCTGTCCGGAGTGGACTTCCTCGGCACCTATCCCGGTGCGGCGCCGTATCTGCGCGGCCCGTACCCGACGATGTACGTCAACCAGCCGTGGACCATCCGCCAGTACGCGGGTTTCTCCACCGCCGAGGAGTCGAACGCCTTCTACCGCCGGAATCTCGCGGCCGGGCAGAAGGGCCTTTCGGTCGCCTTCGACCTCGCGACGCACCGCGGCTACGACTCCGACCACCCGCGTGTCGCCGGTGACGTCGGCATGGCGGGCGTCGCGATCGACTCGATCTACGACATGCGCCAGCTCTTCGACGGCATCCCGCTCGACAAGATGAGCGTTTCGATGACGATGAACGGCGCCGTGCTGCCGGTGCTCGCGCTCTACGTCGTCGCGGCCGAGGAACAGGGTGTCACGCCGGACAAACTCGCCGGGACCATCCAGAACGACATCCTCAAGGAGTTCATGGTCCGCAACACCTACATCTACCCGCCGCAGCCGTCGATGCGGATCATTTCGGACATCTTCTCGTTCACCTCGCAGAACATGCCGAAGTACAACTCGATCTCCATCTCCGGCTATCACATGCAGGAAGCCGGAGCGACCGCCGACCTGGAGCTGGCGTACACGCTCGCGGACGGCGTCGAGTACATCCGCGCCGGTGTCGAAGCCGGGCTGGACGTCGACAAGTTCGCGCCGCGGCTGTCCTTCTTCTGGGCGATCGGCATGAACTTCTTCATGGAGGTCGCGAAGCTCCGCGCGGCACGACTCCTGTGGGCGAAGCTGGTGAAGGGCTTCGAGCCCAAGAGCTCCAAGTCCCTTTCGCTGCGCACCCACTCGCAGACCTCAGGCTGGTCGCTGACCGCCCAGGACGTCTACAACAACGTCGTCCGCACCTGTGTCGAGGCGATGGCGGCGACCCAGGGACACACGCAGTCACTGCACACCAACGCCCTCGACGAGGCCCTCGCGCTGCCGACGGACTTCTCCGCCCGCATCGCGCGGAACACGCAGTTGCTGCTGCAACAGGAATCCGGGACCACGCGCGTCATCGACCCGTGGGGCGGCAGCGCGTTCGTCGAGAAGCTGACCTACGACCTCGCGCGCAAGGCGTGGGGCCACATCACCGAGGTCGAGCAGGCCGGCGGCATGGCGAAGGCGATCGACGCGGGCATCCCGAAGCTGCGCATCGAGGAGGCCGCCGCGCGGACCCAGGCGCGGATCGACTCCGGTCGTCAGCCGGTGATCGGCGTCAACAAGTACCAGGTCACGGACGACGAGCAGATCGACGTCCTCAAGGTCGACAACGCGGGCGTTCGCGCGCAGCAGCTGGAGAAGCTGCGCCGGTTGCGCGAGGAGCGGGACGAGCAGGGGACGCAGGACGCGTTGCGGCGGCTCACGGCGGGCGCCGAAGCCGACGGCAACCTGCTCGCGCTCGCCATCGACGCCGCCAGGGCGAAGGCCACGGTCGGGGAGATCTCCGACGCGCTGGAGAAGATCTGGGGGCGCCACTCCGGTCAGATTCGTACGATCTCCGGTGTGTACCGCGAGGAGGTCGGCAAAGCCGAGAACGTCGAGCAGGCGCGCGAACTGGTCGAGAAGTTCGCCGAGGAGGAGGGCCGTCGTCCCCGGATCCTGGTCGCGAAGATGGGTCAGGACGGCCACGACCGCGGCCAGAAGGTGATCGCGACCGGCTTCGCGGACATCGGTTTCGACGTCGACGTCGGCCCGCTGTTCTCCACCCCCGGCGAGGTCGCGCGGCAGGCGATCGAGGCCGACGTGCACGTCATCGGCGTTTCGTCGCTGGCCGCCGGGCACCTTTCGCTGGTCCCCGCGCTGCGCGGGGAGCTCGCCGAACAGGGCCGCGAGGACATCATCGTCGTGGTCGGCGGTGTCATCCCGCCGCAGGACTACGAGGAGCTGCGGGCGGCGGGCGCGGCGGCGATCTTCGGTCCCGGCACGGTGATCGCCGACGCGGCGATCGACCTGATCGGGCAGCTGACCGCCCAGGAGTCCTGAACTTTGCCGCGCAAGATCGACGTCGGGGTCCTGGCCAAGGGCGTCCTCGCGGGCGACCGGGGTGTGCTTTCCCGGGCGATCACACTGGTCGAGTCGAACCGCGAGGACCATCGGGCGCAGGCCCAGGAACTGCTGGTCGAGCTGCTCCCGCACGCGGGCGGCGCGCAGCGGGTCGGCATCACCGGTGTCCCCGGTGTCGGCAAGTCGACCTTCATCGACCAGCTCGGCACGGATCTGACCGAGGCGGGGCACAAGGTGGCCGTGCTGGCCGTCGACCCGTCGTCGACGCGGACCGGCGGCTCGATCCTGGGCGACAAGACCCGGATGGCGAGGCTCGCTGTCGACCCGAAGGCGTTCATCCGCCCTTCGCCGACTTCGGGGACTCTCGGCGGTGTCGCGCGGGCGACGCGCGAAACGATCGTGCTGATGGAAGCGGCCGGGTACGACATCGTGCTGGTCGAGACGGTCGGCGTCGGGCAGTCCGAGGTGACCGTGGCGAACATGGTCGACTGCTTCCTCTTCCTGACCCTGGCGCGCACCGGCGACCAGCTGCAGGGGATCAAGAAGGGCGTCCTCGAACTCGCCGACGTCATCGCGGTCAACAAGGCCGACGGCGACCACGAACGGGACGCCAAACGCGCCGCCCGCGAGCTGGCCGGCGCGCTGCGGATGATCTACGGACGCGACGCCGAGTGGACCCCGCCGGTGCTGACCTGCAGTGCGCTCACCGACGTCGGATTGGACGACGTCTGGGGCGAAATCCTCCGTCACCGTGACGTTTTGACCTCGTCCGGGGAACTGGACGGACGGCGTCGGCGGCAGCAGGTCGAGTGGACCTGGTCGATGGTCCGGGAACAGCTTCTCGGAAGGCTGGCCGCGCATCCGGACGTGCGAGCGGTCGTTCCGGACGTCGAACGGGCGGTCCGGGACGGTGAACTGACCCCGACGCTGGCCGCCCAACGGATCTTGGAGGCGTTCTCCGGTCCTCCGCGTGGCGGCTGACGCCGGAACCCGGCAGAGTGCAGAATCGGATCCGCACTCTGTCGACGACCGAGTGCCGATGAAAGGGAGTCATGCCGAAAAGGTCTCGTCTCGGGCAGCTTGCCGGGCTGCTGATCGCCGGGCTGCTCGTGTGCGCCCCGGCCGCCCAGGCGTCGCGGACTTCGGCGAACCAGGCCGTTTCGCCGGTGATCATGCAGGCAGCGGCGGTGCACGAGGTGCCGGCGCAGGCCCCGCCGGGCCCCGTCCTCGACCCCGCCGAGACCGACAAGGCCAACAGCGAAGAGACCAAGAACAAGGTCATCGCCGGCATCCTCGCCGTGGTACTGCTGGGTTTGGTGATCCTCGGACGGCGCGCCCGCTCCAAGAAGAAGAAGTCCTGAACCGCTACCGGTAAGTAGAAGGACTCTCCGCTTAGCCCGGACCGAACTCTCGTAGCCGTTCGCCGCAGATCCACTACCGGCCGTCTCGGGCTCGATCACTCGACGAGCGGCTTGTCATCTGCATGGTGCACGATCTATCGCAAATGCGTATCACAGATCGAACGGCACCCAGCGTGTCTTCAGCGTCCACTCGTACGGTGGTAGACGAAGGCAACTGTGTTGCGGGAGGAGGTGCGGCGTGACGGTGCTCGATTCACGTCCGGACATTCCAGGCGACCCGGAAGGTCGCGTCATCACCCCTATCGAGGCGTCCACCGCGCTTATTTCCGAGGCCGGCGTCAGCATGGCACCTGTGCATGATCTGGGTGCGGGCCGTGGCCCCTTCTGGCTCGACGACTGGCTCCGCGCGAACGCGACCGACGTCCTCGCGTGGCGTCGGCACATCCACGCGCACCCGGAGCTCTCCCGGCACGAGTTCGCCACCACCGAGATGGTCATGTCCCTGCTCCGGTCGGTCGGGCTCAAGCCCTGGGTCCTGCCAGTGGGCACCGGTGTCGTCTGCGACATCGGCAGCGGCGACCGCTGCGTCGCGCTGCGCGCCGACATGGACGCCCTGCCGCTGACCGAGGCCACCGGACTCCCGTACGCCTCCAAGACCGACGGCGCCGCGCATATGTGCGGGCACGACGCGCACACCGCGATCCTGCTGGGCGCGGCGCGGGCACTGGCCGGCGCGCCGGAGCTGCCGGGCCGGGTGCGGCTGATCTTCCAACCCGCCGAGGAGGTCATGCCCGGCGGTGCGCTGGACATGATCGCCGCCGGCGCGATGGAAGGCGTCGAGCGGATCTACGGCCTGCACTGCGACCCGCGGCTCGAGGTCGGCAAGGTCGGCCTGCGCGAAGGCGCGCTGACCTCCGCCGCCGACCTCATCGAACTGCGGCTGACCTCACCCGGCGGCCACACGTCGCGACCGCATCTGACCGCCGACCTGGTGCACGCGCTCGGCACGGTGATCACGTCGCTGCCCGCGGTGCTCTCGCGGCGCGTCGACCCGCGGTCCGGGACCGTGCTGGTCTGGGGTGCGGTGCACGCCGGGCAGGCCGCGAACGCCGTCCCGCAGGACGGGGTGCTGCGCGGCACGCTGCGCACCGCCGACCACGAGGTCTGGACGATGCTGGAGCCGCTCGTCGCGTCTTCGGTCGAGTCGCTGCTCGCGCCGACCGGCGTCGGGTTCTCGCTCGACTACCGCCGCGGCGTCCCGCCGGTCGTCTCCGACCCGGAATCGACCGCGCTGATGCGGGCCGGCGTCGAAGCGGCGCTGGGCGAATCCGCCGTGGCCGGCACCGAGCAGTCGTCCGGTGGCGAAGACTTCGGGTGGTACCTGGAGCACGTCCAGGGCGCCTTCGCGCGTCTCGGCGTGTGGCCCGGTGAAGGCCCCATGGCCGACATCCACCGCCCGACGTTCACCCTCGACGAGCGTTCGCTCCTCTGCGGTGTCCGGACCTTGGTCCACACCGCCCTGGCCACCCTCGCCTGACGTCCACCCAATCACGCTTGCCGTCCGCCTGATCACGCGTGCCGTCCGTCTGATCACGCTTGCCGTCCACCTGGTCACAGGTGTTCGCCACGACCGGTGTCGAACACCTGTCCACAGGGTTATCCACACCTGTGGAGTTATCCACAGGTGTGGATAGTGGCCCTTTTCTGTGGCCGCGAAACCCGCGATCGTCGAAGGCATGATCGATTGGGGAGGACGACATGGGGCGGTCTCGCGTAGTGAGGCCGACAAGGTTCTGGGGCGTCGGCGGGTCCTCGAAGGATTGGCCACGGGTGTCCTCGCGCAGCCATGGCGAGGGGTGGTCATTCGTGCCTCGGATTCGCTCGAACTGGCCACTCGGGCTCAGGCCGCGCTGCTCGTGGTGGGACCACCCGCGGCCCTGTCCGGAGCTACAGCCCTTGCGCTGCATGGGATCTCGGCCGTGGACGACACGAGAATCCACATGACGGTGCCCTCCTCGCGGCGGATCAAGTCGAAGCCGGGACTGGCGATCCACCAGGCTGATTTCCAGCCCTCGGACGTAGTCGAGCTCAACGGGCTCGCCACGTTCTCCTTGGATCTGGCGCTGGCCGATTTCCTCTGCGATGGGGACAAGCGAACCGCGTTCGCCGCGGTGGACGAGGCGATGCGCGGGCTTGTGCCGGACCATGTCCGAACCCTGCGTGCGAACGTTCGGGACCGAGTCGTGGATCGCCACGACCGGCGAGGTATCCACAGGGCCGTCATGTTGCTCGACCTGGCGACCGGCAAGGCGGAATCCCCGCCGGAAAGCATCATCCGGTTGATCGTCGTCGAGGCAGGGTTCCCGATACCGGAGGCGCAGTACGCGATCACCACCATCGACGGCCGGACGCTGTACATACTCGACATGGCGTGGCCGTCGCGGCGGATCGCCCTCGAGTACGACGGTTTCGCGTCCCACGAGGGGCGTCGCGATTACGACGCCGAGCGGGACGCGCGGATGGCCGGGCGAGGGTGGATCACGATCCGGGCGTCGGCGGCGGACCTGCGTGACCCGCGACGCCTCCTGGCCGAGCTGTCCAGGGCGTTCGAAAGCCGCGCGGTCGCGTGATCAAACGGACGGCGGGCGTGACTGGGCGGACGACACGCGTGACTGGGTGGACGGCAGGCGTGACTGGGTGGACGGCAGGCGTGACTGGGTGGACGGCAGGCGTGGTCAGCCGGAGATGCCCGTGCAGGGGCGGGTGCGGAGGGCGTCGACGTAGTCCGCGGGGGCGCCGGCGGCCTCGGCGGCGTCCGCGAGGACGCCGAGGTAGCGCGCGGACGGGAGGCCGCCCTCGTAGGCGTCGAGGACGTACAGCCACGGCAGGACGGAGCCGTCCATGGTCTGCACGCGGAGGCGGAGCTTGGTGTGCATGCCGAGCTCGCCGCCTTCCCAGCGGTCGAGGCCGTCCTCGTCCAGCGGCGTGACGTCGTACAGCACCACGAAGACCCGGGAGCCCGGGTCTTCGACGATGGTGGCCAGTGCGCCTTCCCAGCCCAGGTCTTCGCCGCCGAAGGTCAACCTCCAGCCTTCCAGCCAGCCGGTGCCGGCCATGGGCGAGTGAGGAGCGCGCTCCAACATCTGGGCGGGCTCCATATTGGATCCATACGCGGCATACAACGGCACGGCCACAGCCTAGCGACCCGTCGCTCACCCGGCCGGACGCACATGCCGTGTCCGGCCACTCAATCCGCCCAGCGGTCGCCCGCGTACGGTAAACGCAGTCACAGACACCGCTGCGAGGAGGAGACCAGTGACCAAGATCGTGATCATGGGCGGAGGACCCGCCGGTTACGAAGCGGCACTGGTCGCGGCGCAGCACGGGGCCGACGTCACCATCGTCGAACGCGACGGTCTGGGCGGCGCCTGCGTGCTCTACGACTGTGTCCCGTCGAAGACGTTCATCGCCTCCTCCGGGGCTCTCGCGAACATGCACGACCTGCGCGAACTCGGCATCAACACCGACATGGCGGACACGAGCGTCGACCTGCCGACCGTCCACGGCCGGGTGAAGGGGCTCGCGCTGGCGCAGTCCGCCGACATCCGCGCCCGGGTGCAGCGCGAAGGTGTCCGCGTCGTCATCGGCCAGGGCCGGTTCGACGACGACGAGACCGGCCTCGCCACGCACAAGGTCGCCGTCACCGCGCACGACGGCTCCGTCGAGGTGCTCGACGCCGACGTCGTCCTCATCTCCACCGGCGCCACCCCGCGTGTGCTGCCCGGCGCGGTGCCGGACGGCGAGCGCATCCTCGACTGGCGTCAGCTCTACGACCTGCGCGAACTGCCCGAGCACCTCGCCGTCATCGGTTCGGGTGTCACCGGCGCCGAATTCGCCTCGGCGTACACCGAGATGGGCGTCAAGGTCACCGTCGTCTCCAGCCGCGACCGCGTGCTCCCGCACGAGGACGCCGACGCCGCCGCGGTGCTCGAAGAGGTCTTCTCGCAGCGCGGCACCACCGTCGCCAAGCAGGCACGCGCCGACAAGGTCGTCCGGACCGAAAAGGGCGTCGAGATCCACCTGGCCGACGGCCGGGTGATCGAAGCCAGCCACGCGCTGATGACCGTCGGTTCGGTGCCCAACACCGGCGACATCGGCCTGGACAAGGTCGGCATCGAGCCCGGCCCCGGCGGTTTCATCGGCGTCGACCGGGTCTCCCGCACCAGCGCGCCCGGCATCTACGCCGCCGGCGACTGCACCGGCGTCCTCATGCTCGCCTCGGTGGCCAGCATGCAGGGCCGCATCGCGATGTGGCACGCGCTCGGCGAGGGTGTCGCGCCGATCAAGCTCAAGACCGTCGCCGCCAACGTCTTCACCCACCCCGAGATCGCCACCGTCGGCATCAGCCAGCAGGCGATCGACTCGGGTGAGGTGCCCGCCCGCACCATCATGCTCCCGCTCGCGACGAACGCCCGCGCGAAGATGGAAGGCCTGCGACGCGGTTTCGTGAAGCTGTTCTGCCGTCCCGCCACCGGCGTGGTCGTCGGCGGCGTGGTCGTGGCGCCGAACGCGAGTGAACTCATCCTTCCCATCGCGCTCGCCGTCCAGAACCAGCTCACCGTGGAACACCTGGCACTGACCTTCTCGGTGTACCCGTCGCTGTCGGGGTCGATCACCGAGGCGGGCCGTCAGCTGATGCGCCACGACGACTTGGACTGATCTTCTCCGGCGAAGCAACCCCCGCGGGGGTGCCCGCGTCTAGCGCGTGTCGGTGTTTCGGTGACAGCTAGGGGTTTTCGTGGTTCGCAGGGTTCTTCTCGGAGTGATGGCGATCGGCGCGGCGGTGCTGGCGGGTCCGGCGACCGGTCTCGCCCAGCAGCCCTCTCCCGAACCCCAGCCCGCGCCCGGCGTCACCGTGCAGCTCAACGACGACACGGCCTACGAACTCGGACTCGTCAACAAGTACGTCCACGGCGACTCCAATGTGGCGTTGGCGCAGTGCCCCGGCGAAGGACTGAAGGCGCCGAAGACCACGACGTTCAGTTCGCCGGTGCTGACCTTCGGGAAGTACGACTACGGCCCGCTCATCGGGGTCCCGGCGAACGTCAGCGCCGACGCCGAACTCAAGCAGGGCACGGCTCCGGGTAACTACCCGCTGACCGTCAACTGCAACGGGAAGTCTTACACCGCAACGTTCTCGGTTCCGCCGCGACAGGTGAGCGCGGTCCCGTCCGGTGCGGCCCGCGCCGGTGACGGCAGTATGGCGCACTGATTCAAGCAGGCTTGAAACCGCCCTCGGACTCGCTCCGGGGGCGGTTTTCTCATTCCCGGGAACGTGCGGATTTCCGCGACCTTTTCGTGATGAAACCGGGCAACCCGTGGGTGCGCCGCGACGTCTTGGGGGTGTTGGGAAACGAAGTGCCGCCACTGGGGGAACAGGGGCGCGGATTTCTCCCTTTCCCGCATTCTCCGCAGTATTCGTATTCACTTATTGGGGTTGACCATGAAGCGCACCATTATGCTCGCAGCCGGTTCCATCGCCGGTTTCCTTCTTCTCGCGCCAGGCGTCGCGTTGGCGACTTCGCCGACCGGAACGTCGTCGCCCACTTCTTCGGCGTCTCCCTCGCCGTCCCCGTCCTCGTCTCCTTCGCCGACCGAGGACGTGGACGGGCCGGGGCCGCACGGCACCCTGTACGGACTCAAGAAGCCGTTGAGCGTCTCGCCCGCCAAGGGGCGCGCCGGTGACCGGATCAAGCTGGACTTCGACTGCAGATACCGCGAGGACGACAACGGCGGCCCGGCGATCTCCTCGGCGGCGCTCACTGCCGACGTCACGAAGAAGACCGCCGTGGTCAAGAACGTCAAGCCGGGCAAGTACACGGTCACGCTGAGCTGCTGGATCGACAAGTCGACGGTGACGTTCGAGGTGCTCCCGGAGAAGGGCCAGGTCACGAAGGTGCCGGCCGGTGCGCCCCAGACGGGAGGTGCCGAGGGGCCCGCCGACCACGCGGGCGTCCTGGCCGCTGTGGCCGGCGGTGTCGCGCTGGTCGCGGGCGGGGTCGGGGCCGCCGCGTACCGTCGTCGGGCGGCACGGGACTGATCGCGATCTTTTCGTGACCTGGGCGGGCAACCGTCCGGTCGCGCGTGGCGTCTGGCATGCGTGGGGTGAACGACGAGCCGGTCCCGGTCTGGGGGCCGGGACCGGCTCGCGCTTCACCGGCACCGTTTCACTACAGGGGTGAACATGAAGTCGACATGGTTGAAGGGACGGCGGGCGCCGCTGGCGCTCGCGGTCGTCCTGCTGGCCGTTTTGGCGACCCTGGCGTTCGTCCTGTCCGGACCGGGGGGTTCCGGGCAGGACGCGGCGCCGCAGGTCGTGGGGGAGACGTCGGCGGTCGAGCCGAGCACCGGCGCACCCGGTGCTTCCCGTGCGGAGGCCGAGGGTGGGGCGGCCGTCGAGGGGATGCCGAAGGTCGATCCGGTCTCGATCGACGTGCCGAAGATCGGCGCGAAGTCCACTTTGGTCCCGCTCGGGCTCAACGCGGACAACACCGTCGAGGTACCGCCGGTGACCCAGCCGATGCAGGCCGGCTGGTACGTGAACGGGCCGACCCCGGGGGAGGTCGGGCCGTCGGTGATCCTCGGGCACGTCGACGGGAACAAGCAGCAGGGCATCTTCTTCCGGCTGAAGGAACTCGCGCCCGGCGACAAGGTCTCGGTCGCCCGCAAGGACGGCACGACGGCCGAGTTCGCGGTCACGAAGGTCGAGCGGGTACCGAAGGACAAGTTCCCCACCGACGCCGTCTACGGCGACACCACCGAGCCGGAACTGCGGCTCATCACCTGCGGTGGCGTCTTCGACAAGGTCGCGCACAACTATCTCGACAACATCATCGTCTTCGCTCGGCTGATCGCGAGGTGAGTCCCATGATCAAGTACCGGTCCGCGCTGGTGGTGGCGTGCGGGGTGGCGCTGGTCGTCCCCACCGTCGCGTACGCGCAGGACGACGTCCCGGCGGTGCCGCCGCCACCGACGTCGTCGTCGAGTCCCGCGCCGAGCCCGAAGGCGGATCCGTATCCGTTCCTGGGGCTTTCCCCGCGCGAGTCGAAGGCGGGGGAGGAGATCCTCGTGTCCGTCGGCTGTCCGGTGGGGGAGCTGGGCGAGGTGAAGTCGATGGTGCTGGACCGGATCGGGGAGTTCGAGGTGACGAACCCGGAGCCGGTGATCCAGGGGACCGTCGCGCATATCGGCGACAAGGCCCGGCCGGGGTTCTACGCGGTCACCGCGGTCTGCAAGAAGACGACGATGACGGCCAATCTGCAGATCCTGCCGGATAAGACGGCGACTCCTGCTCCGACGCCCAAACCGCATAAGCCGACGCCGTCGAAATCGGTTTCTCCGGTGAAACCGGCGTCGGGTGGTCAGGTTTCTAAGATTCCGGTGGGGGCGCCGCAGACCGGTGGCGGGGGAACGGCGAATTGAGTCGTGAGTGGTAAGGACGTGAGAACCGTCCTTGCCACTCACGGCTATTTTTTTGGGGCACGAAGGCAACCGATTTCCCTTCCCGGAGGTATTCCCCATGCGAGGGCACGCACTGAGGGAGAAAATCATGGGAATGAAGGGAATCGTCGCGGGCGCGGGTCTGCTCGCGATGACGGCGGGAGTGTTCCTCGCGCCACAGGCGGCCGCGACCGCTCCGCCGCCGAAGCTCTGGGTCAGTTCGGCGAAGGTCGCTCCCGGACAGGCACTCGAATTCACGGCCAGTTGTCACGGCACCCGCACGGCGGTGACGTCGCCGGGCCTGGCCGGTCCGGTCACACTCGTCGTCCAGTCGGGTTCGGGCAACCAGGCGCCGCTCATCGGCCACGGCAAGGCGGCGGGGAAGACCGGCAAGTTCAAAGCGAGCTTCCACTGCGACGGCGGCCCGAATCTTCCGGCCGCCAGCGGGACGGCGACCGTCGAGTTCGAGATCGTCTGCCTGCCGACCACGACGCCGACGACACCGCCGACCGCGCCGCCGTCGAGTGGCAAACCCCCGTCGAGCAGCGAACCGCCGTCGAGTTCCAGCGCGCCGTCGTCGAGTCCGGCGCCGTCCAGTTCGCGTGCCGTCGTCCCGGCGGCGCTGACGAAGTCGTGCGGCACGCCGCCCTCTTCGCCCGGCAAGACGCCGCAGGTGAAGGTCACGCCGAAGGGCGCTCCGCAGACCGGTGGCGGCGCGCTCGGCTGAAATGCCGTGAAGGCCTCCTTCCCTACCTTGAAAGTGGGGAAGGAGGTCTTCACGGACTTGACAGGTCAGGCGTCGTCTTCGACCCAATCGAAGGTCTTCGTGACGGCCTTCTTCCAGTTGCGGTATTCGGACTCGCGGCGGGCCTCGTCCATCGACGGGTCCCACTGCTTGTCCTGCGCCCAGTTGTTGCGGATGTCGTCTTCGCTCTTCCAGAAACCGACGGCGAGACCGGCCGCGTAGGCGGCACCGAGCGCGGTGGTCTCGTTGACCACCGGGCGGATCACGGGCACGCCGAGGATGTCCGCCTGGAACTGCATGAGCAGTTCGTTGACGACCATGCCGCCGTCGACCTTCAGCGACTTCAGCGGGACGCCGGAGTCGGCGTTCATCGCGTCGATCACCTCGCGGGACTGGAAAGCGGTCGCTTCCAGGACCGCCCGCGAGATGTGGCCCTTGTTGACGAACCGGGTGAGGCCGACGATCGCGCCGCGGGCGTCGGAACGCCAGTACGGCGCGAAGAGGCCCGAGAACGCCGGCACGAAGTACGCGCCGCCGTTGTCCTCGACGGTACGGGCGTGCTGCTCGATCTCGGCCGCGGAGCCGATCAGGCCGAGGTTGTCGCGCAGCCACTGCACGAGCGAACCGGTGACCGCGATCGAACCTTCGAGCGCGTACACCGTGTCGTTCGAGCCGATCTTGTAGCAGACCGTCGTGAGCAGCCCGTTCTCCGACATGACCTTCTCGGTGCCCGTGTTGAGCAGCATGAAGTTGCCGGTGCCGTAGGTGTTCTTCGCTTCACCAGGCGAAAGGCACGCCTGCCCGAACGTCGCGGCCTGCTGGTCGCCCAGGATGCCCGCGATCGGGACCCCGGCCAGCGCACCCTTTTCGCGGACCTTGCCGTACTCCTCCGAGGACGACCGGATCTCCGGCAGCATCGACACCGGGATCGTCATCTCCGCGGCGATCTCGGTGTCCCACGTCAGGGTGTCGAGGTCCATCAGCATGGTGCGGGAGGCGTTGGTCGGGTCGGTGACGTGCACGCCGCCGTCGACCCCGCCGGTCATGTTCCACAGCACCCAGGTGTCCATGTTGCCGAAGATCAGGTCACCGGCTTCGGCCTTCGCGCGGGCACCGTCAACGTTGTCGAGGATCCACTTGATCTTCGGACCGGAGAAGTAGGTCGCCAGCGGCAGGCCCACCTTCTCGCGGTAGCGCTCCTGTCCGCCGCCGAGCGCGCCCAGGTCGTTGACGATCTTGTCGGTGCGGGTGTCCTGCCACACGATCGCGTTGTACACCGGCTTGCCGGTGGTGCGGTCCCAGACCAGCGTGGTCTCGCGCTGGTTGGTGATGCCGACCGCGACGATGTCGCCGGCGACCAGGTCCCCCTTGGCGAGCGCGCCCGCCGCGACGGCCCGCGTGTTCTCCCAGATCTCCTCGGCGTTGTGCTCGACCCAGCCCGCCTTCGGGAAGATCTGCTCGTGTTCCCGCTGGTCGACGGCGACGACCCGGCCGGAGTGGTCGAAGATCATGCAGCGGGTCGACGTGGTGCCCTGGTCGATCGCGGCTACGTACGAAGTCATCGAAGCTCCAGTCTCAGGTCAGGTTGTGGACGGCGAGGAAAAGCAGGGCGGCCAGGGCACCGCCGACCAGCGGGCCGGCGACCGGGATCCAGGAGTAACCCCAGTTCGGGTTGGCCTTGTTCTTGATGGGCAACAGGAACGCGTAGGCGATGCGGGGGCCGAGGTCTCGGGCCGGGTTGATGGCGTAACCGGTCGGGCCACCGAGGGACTGGCCGATGACCAGCACGACGAACGCTACACCGGCGTAGCCCAGTGCGGAGTTGCCGAAACTCGGCGTTCCGCTCTCACCCGCTGCGTTGGTGTAGACCGGGCTGAGCAGGATCCACGCGACCAGCACGAAGGTGCCGATGATCTCGGTGACGAGGTTCCACGCCTTGTTCGGGATCTGCGGGGCGGTGGAGAAGATGCCGAGCGTCTCGTCGCGCTGCGGGTGGTCGTCGAACTGCAGTTTGTAGGTGGCCCAGCAGAGCACGGCGCCGAGGATGGCACCGATCATCTGCCCGGCGAAGTAGATCGGGACGTCCGCCCACTTCGTCTTGTCGGCGATGGCGAGGCCCAGTGTCACCGCGGGGTTGAGGTGCGCGCCGCTCGGCGCGGCGATGCTGGCACCGGTGAAAACCGCGAACGCCCACCCGAGGGTGATCATCACGACGCCACCGTTGTGGCCGTTGTTCTTTCGCAACACGTGGTTGGCGACCACGCCGTTACCCAGCAGGATCAGGACCGCCGTTCCCAGCAGTTCCCAGACGAATATGGCTCCCACACTCACCGTACGACCTCCACATTGGACATTCCGCGCAGGGTCGAACACGGTGTGCTACGGCGCCCTTGCCGACCCACGTTCGTGGCACGTTACCGCCGCGTATTTGTTCCTTCCAGGCGTTGAGCGGACGAATTCTTTCAAGATCCACGAGGGTTACGCCACATGTGTCACCCGCATAACGGACCGGTAGCGGCCGATCGTGCGATGCTGGAGACACAGCGGCACAAGGAGGAATGTCACGTGGCAAGCTCTCAGCGCGAAGCCGAAAACAGCCCCGCCAGGCTGGGACCGCTCAAGCGGGAAGAGTCGTGGCAACGCCTGGGTGAGGACAAATTCGACCTTGTCGTGATCGGCGGCGGCGTGGTCGGGGCGGGCACCGCGCTCGACGCCGCGACCCGGGGTCTGCGGGTCGCTCTGGTCGAAGCGCGCGACCTCGCTTCGGGGACGTCGAGCCGGTCCAGCAAGCTCTTCCACGGCGGGCTCCGTTACCTCGAACAGCTGGAATTCGGTTTGGTGCGCGAAGCTCTGCGTGAGCGCGAACTGATGCTGACGACGATCGCGCCGCATCTGGTGAAGCCGGTCAGCTTCCTGTACCCGCTGACGCATCGTGTCTGGGAGCGTCCGTACACCGCCGCCGGCCTGCTGATGTACGACACGATGGGCGGCGCGCGCTCGGTCCCCGGCCAGAAGCACCTGAGCCGCGCGGGCGCGCTGCGGATGGTCCCGGCGCTCAAGCGGTCCGCGTTGATCGGCGGAATCCGTTACTACGACGCGCAGTCCGACGACGCGCGTCACACGATGACCGTCGCCCGCACCGCCGCGCATTACGGCGCCGTCGTGCGCACCTCGACCCAGGTGGTCGGTTTCCTGCGCGAGGCGGACCGCATCTCCGGCGTCCGCGTGCGCGACGTCGAAGACGGCCGCGAGACCGAGATCGAGGCCTCCGCGGTGGTCAACTGCACGGGGGTCTGGACCGACGAACTGCAGCGCCTTTCCGGTGGCCGCGGCCGGTTCCGCGTCCGCGCGAGCAAGGGCGTGCACATCGTCGTCCCGCGCGACCGGATCGTCTCGGAATCGGGCATGATCCTGCGCACCGAGAAGTCCGTCCTCTTCGTCATCCCGTGGCGCAACCACTGGATCGTCGGTACCACGGACACGGACTGGAACCTCGACCTCGCGCACCCCGCCGCGACGAAGCACGACATCGACTACCTCCTCGAACACGTCAACACCGTGCTCGCGACGCCGCTGACGCATGACGACATCGAAGGTGTCTACGCGGGGCTCCGGCCTTTGCTCGCCGGGGAAAGCGAAGAGACGTCGAAGCTTTCGCGTGAGCACGCCGTCGCGCGGGTCGCGCCGGGACTCGTCGCGATCGCGGGCGGGAAGTACACCACCTACCGGGTGATGGCGGCCGACGCCGTCGACGCGGCGGCGGTCGATCTGCCGGGCAGGCCGCAGCCGTCCATCACGGACAAGGTGCCGCTGCTGGGCGCGGACGGCTACCACGCACTGGTGAACCAGGCCGACCACCTGGCCGCGGAGCACGGGCTGCACCCGTACCGCGTCCGTCATCTGCTCGACCGCTACGGCTCGATGGTGCACGAAGTCCTCGCGCTCGGCGAAGGACGGCCGGAGCTGCTGAAGCCACTGGAGCACGCGCCGGACTATCTCGGCGTCGAGGTCGTCTACGCGGCCAGCCACGAGGGCGCGCTGCACCTGGAAGACGTCCTGGCGCGCCGGACGCGGATCTCGATCGAGTACGCACACCGCGGGGTGGACTGCGCCGATCAGGTCGCCGTGCTGGTGGGCGAGGTGCTCGGCTGGTCCAAGGACGAGATCAAACGCGAGGTCGAGGTCTACAAGGCGCGGGTCGACGCGGAGCGGAAGTCCCAGTCGCAGCCGAGCGACGAGGCCGCCGACGCGCTGCGGTCGTCCGCGCCGGAAGCGCGTTCCGGGATCATCGAACCGGTGAGTTGATCGCCGCTGCCGAGTGGTGTGCCAAGCGCGCAAGGATCATTGCCTGATCGGGTGAATCTGTCATAGCGTCGGCCGTCCCTCGCGACGGAAGGCGGACCTGTGGTGTTTCTCGACTCGTCGACCTGGACGGACCGGATCTTCGCCGGCGGCTCGTGGGTGCCCGGCACCGGCGGCACCCGGAAGGTGACGGAGCCCGCGACCGGTGCGGTGCTGGGAAGCATCGGCGTCGCCTCGGCCGAAGACGCCGCGAAAGCGGCGGAAACCGCGGCCGAGGCGCAACGGTCCTGGGCGGCCACACCGCATGTCCAGCGCGCCGCGATCCTGCGCACCGCGGCCCGGTTGTGGTCCGAGCACGCCGACGAGATCCGCTGGTGGAACGTCCGCGAGGTCGGTGCGGTGCCCGGCGTCGCCGGCTTTTCGCTGCACGTCGCGGAACAGGAGTGCTACGAGGCGGCGGCGTTGCCCGGCCGCCCGTACGGCGAACTCCTGCCGAGCGAGGAACCGCGCCTCTCCATGGCGCGCCGTGTCCCGGCCGGTGTCGTCGCGGTGATCTCGCCGTTCAACATGCCGATCATCCTGGGCGTCCGCTCGGTCGCCCCGGCGCTCGCGCTGGGCAACGCGGTCATCCTGAAGCCGGATCCGCGCACCGCGGTCACCGGTGGCGTCGTCCTCGCGCGGATCTTCGAGGAAGCGGGCCTGCCGCCGGGAGTACTGCAGATGCTGCCCGGCGGCGCCGACGTCGGCGAGGAACTGGTGACGCATCCGGCGGTCCGGGTCATCTCGTTCACCGGATCGACCGGCGCCGGGCGCAAGGTCGGCGAACTCGCCGGAAAACACCTGAAGCGCGCGCATCTGGAACTGGGCGGGAACTCGGCGCTCATCGTGCTCGACGACGCGGACGTCGACGAAGCCGCCGGGCTGGCCGCCTTCGGCTCCTTCTTCCACCAGGGCCAGATCTGCATGACCACCGGGCGGCACCTGGTGCACGAGCGGCTTTACGACGACTTCGTCGAGCGGCTCGCGGCGAAGGCGGCGGCCCTGCGGGTGGGCGACCCGGCGCAGGAGGAGGTCGCGCTCGGGCCGATCATCGACGCCGGGCAGCGCGACAAGATCCACGACCTGGTCACCTCCAGCGTCGCGGCGGGCGCGCGGATCGCGGCCGGTGGCGAATACGACAGGCTCTTCTACGCCGCGACGGTGCTCGCCGACGTGCCGCCGGACGCGCCCGCGGTCGCCCAGGAGATCTTCGGCCCGGTCGCGCCGATCGTGCGGTTCTCCGACGCCGAGGAGGCCATCCGGCTGGCCACGACGAGCGAGTACGGGCTTTCGCTGGGCATCGTCACCCGCGACGTCCTCAAAGGACTGGAACTGGCCGACCGCGTCCCGACCGGGATCGTGCACATCAACGACCAGACCGTCAGCGACGAGGCGAACAGCCCCTTCGGTGGCGTCGCGGCTTCGGGCACCGGAAGCCGTTTCGGCGGTGCGGCGGCGAACGTCGAGGCCTTCACCGAGACCCGCTGGGTCACCGTCCGGAACACCCCGGCCCGCTACCCCTTCTGACCCCGCATTCAGTCCTCTGAATGCGGTGGTTCGCACTACGCACTACCGCATTCAGAGGACGAAACGCGGGGGAGTCAGGCGGTGCGGCGCCAGCGGATGAGGCGTTCCCCGGTCGGGGCCGGATCCAGTTCGGGGCCGATCAGGGTGAACCCGCATTTACGGGCGACCGAGGCCGAGACGTCGTTGGTCTCCTCGTAGCGGTAGCTGACCTCACGCAGGCCGAGGCCGCCGAAACCGAACCGCAGGGCGGCGTTGAGCGCGGTGCTCGCGACGCCCTTGCCGCGCGACGCCGCCCGGACCCAGACCGACGCCTCCGCGTAGCCGAGGTCGAGATCCAGATCGCGCAGGCCGACCTCGCCCAGCAGATCGCCGGTCGTCGGCTCCGCCACCGCCCAGGAGCAGCGCTCGTCGCCGGCCCACTGAGCAGCGCGTAGAGCGACGTACTCGGTCGCCTCGTCGAGGTCGCGCAGCCGGTAGTTCAGGACGTACTTGCGATGTGTCGGGTCGGCGAAGGCCGCGACCAGCGCCGGACGGTCGTCGAGTGCCTTGTCGGCCCGAAGCTGTCGCAGGTAGTACTCGCCCGCGTTGATCTCCACCGGTTCCACCCTTCGAGGGTAACCGGACCGGTGGCGCCGCTTCAGCGTCGGCGGCTCATGATCAGCGCGACCGCCAGCGGGAGCAGGAACACCAGGAACGTCCCGCGGGTGAAGAAGAACAGCGCGATCGCGACCGCGGCGGCGATCGGCACGGCGCTGGCGGTCAGCCATTTCGCCGGTGGAGCGTCGTTTTTCGCGGACGCCTGCGCGACACCGGGCATCGTGGGCAGGGGGAGCAGCGCACTGGGTCTGGGCGATGGGAGGTCCGTGAACAGCGGTTCGAGGTCGCTCGCCATCCTCGCCGCGCTGATCTTCGCCGACCGGGTGCCGAATTCGTCGAGGTCGAGTCTGCCGGTGCGGACATGCTCTTCCAAGGCTTCGAGCGCGTCTTGGCGTTCGGCGTCGCTCAGCCGTATGTCCGGTCTCCCGTCACTCACATCCCGAGTCTACGGGCGGATCAGCCGTCCAGTTCCCGGCGACGTTGCTTCGCGAGCTTCTTGTGCGCGTTCTCCCAGCCCTTGCCCCAGATACCCTCGCCGAGGGCGCTGATCCCGATCGGGACGAGGATGAACCACCAGGTGACGCCGGTGGTGATGATGAGCGCGATGGAGGCGATGAAGAGGATCGGCAGCAGGGCGCCCATGACCCGCTGAGCCGGGGAGATGCCCGCCCACGCCGGTTTCTCCGGCTCGCCGACCGCTGTTTTCGGCACGTCGTAGGCCGGGTGCGGTTCAGGCAGGTCGGCGAAGATCTCGGACAGCTCACCGCGGGTCTTGGCGGCGGTGACCTGAGCCGACCGCTCGCCGAATTCGTCGATGTCGATCCGGCCCACGCTCATGTGCTCACCCAGTGCGGTCAGCGCGGACTCTCGATCCTGGTCACTGATCCGCAGCCGCGGAGACGGAACCTCGCTCACCCTTTCGATGGTAGGCCGAGCGAGGGTCCGTCAACCACGACAATCGTCAGTCTTTCAGCTCGAACAGCTGGGTTCCCTGCGTCACCGCTGCGCCGACCTCGACCGAAAGGCCGGTGACGGTACCCGCTTTGTGCGCGGTGACCGGGTTCTCCATCTTCATCGCTTCGAGCACGACGACCAGTTCGCCCGCCTCGACCTGCTGGCCCTCTTCGACGGCGACCTTCACGATGGTGCCCTGCATCGGTGCGGTGACGGCATCGCCGCTCACCGCGGCCTTGGTGCCGCCGGCCCGCTTGCGCGGCTTGGCCTTGACGGCCGTGCCGCCGCCACCGCCGTCGAGCGAGAAACCGCCGGGAAGCGACACTTCGAGGCGGCGGCCGCCGACCTCGACGACGACGTTCTGGCGCGGCTGCTCTTCTTCGGCGTCGGCGGCTTCGGGGGCGACGAACGGCTCGATCTTGTTCTCGAACTCGGTCTCGATCCAGCGGGTGTGCACGCTGAAGCCGTCTTCGTCGCCGATGAAGGCGGGGTCGTCCACGATCACGCGGTGGAACGGCAGGACCGTCGCCATACCGTCGGCGACCATCTCGGCCAGTGCCCGGCGGCTGCGTTCGAGCGCGTTCTGCCGGTCCGAGCCGGTGACGATCAGCTTCGCGAGCATCGAGTCGAACTGGCCGCCGATGACGCTGCCGGACTCGACACCCGAGTCGACGCGGACGCCGGGTCCGCTCGGCGCGACGAACTTCGTCACGGTGCCGGGGGCGGGCAGGAAGCCGCGACCGGCGTCCTCACCGTTGATGCGGAATTCGATCGAGTGACCGCGCGGCACCGGGTCTTCGGTGATGCGCAGCTTCTCGCCGCGGGCGATGCGGAACATCTCGCGCACGAGGTCGAGGCCCGTGGTCTCCTCGGACACCGGGTGCTCGACCTGGAGCCGGGTGTTGACCTCGAGGAACGAGATCGTGCCGTCGACGGCGACGAGGTACTCGACCGTTCCGGCGCCGTAGTAACCCGCTTCCTTGCAGATCGCCTTCGCGGACTCGTGGATGCGCTTGCGCTGCTCGTCGGTCAGGAACGGCGCGGGCGCCTCCTCGACCAGCTTCTGGTGGCGGCGCTGCAGCGAGCAGTCGCGGGTGCCGACGACGATCGCGTTGCCGTGCTGGTCGGCGAGTACCTGGGCCTCGACGTGACGCGGCTTGTCCAGGTAGCGCTCGACGAAGCATTCGCCGCGGCCGAAGGCGGAGATCGCCTCGCGGGTCGCGGACTCGAAGAGCTCCGGGATCTCCTCGCGGGTGCGCGCGACCTTGAGGCCGCGGCCACCGCCGCCGAACGCCGCCTTGATCGCGACCGGCAGCCCGTGCTCGTCGGCGAACGCGACGATCTCGTCCGCGTTCTTGGCGGGGTCCTTCGTACCGGGCACGAGCGGGGCGCCGGCGCGCAGCGCGATGTGGCGCGCGGTCACCTTGTCGCCGAGGTCGCGGATGGCCTGCGGGCTCGGCCCGATCCAGGTCAGTCCGGCGTCGATCACGGCCTGCGCGAAGTCCGCGTTCTCGGAAAGGAAGCCGTAACCCGGGTGCACCGAGTCCGCGCCCGACCGCTTGGCGGCGTCGAGCAGCTTGTCGAAGACGAGGTAGCTCTCCGCCGCGGTGGTCCCACCGAGGGCGAAGGCCTCGTCCGCGAGACGGACGTGGGGTGCGTCACGGTCCGGATCGGCGTAGACGGCCACGCTGGTCAGCCCGGCGTCCTTCGCCGCCCTGATCACCCGGACCGCGATCTCGCCACGGTTCGCGATCAGGATCTTGGTCACCGGACCACCTGTGCCGGCCTGCTCGGTCACGCCGTACCTCCTGCGTTCGCACGTCGGGCCGCCCCGATGCGGCTCCGCAGCAGTTTACGGAAGTTCCACTCTGATCGAGTGAGAGCAAGGCCACCCAGTGACTTCTGTTTATACCAGCGCCTCGCGGTGGCGCAGTTCTTCTGGAAGGTCGGAATCGAGCACGATGAGGTCGTACGGCTGTTCCCGGTAGACCCGGCCGAGGTGCTCGGATTTGACCAAGGCCCACGGCTGGTGCGGGCCGCAGCATTCGACCAGGCGCTGCACCGTGGTGAACGCGATCAGCGCCATCCGGCCGTCGCTGGTCCGGCGCAGCTCGATCTCCGCGCTCGTGAAGTCCTTCGGCTTTTTCGCGGTGGGGAGGAACAGGGCGTTGGGCAAGGCTGGGTTCGTCACGGGAACAACATAGACGTGCACTCTGTGCTAGATCACTTACGCTCTCGGATATGCGGACTCAGGAAGCGCGGACACCGCGATCCGTGCTGTTCACCGCGGTGCTCGCCGCCGTGGTGACGGCGGGCGTGTTCGCGGCCGTGTTCCTGCTCCGTCCGGATCCTTCGGTGCCCGCGGACACGATCCAGGCGCCTGCGCCCGACGCCGCCCCGACGACGCCGGGCGTCAACTGCGGCCACTCGGTCTGCCGGGAGATCGGCGCGATGACCGTCGCGGGGCTGCCCGTCGTGCTGCTGGGTGACGAGGCGGGGAAGCAGGGCGTGGTCCGGATCGGCGCGGACTCGGTCTTCCCCTTGATGATCAACGACATGGGTGTCACCCTCGCGGGCGATTCGCTGCGCTGCGTCGACGGCACGACGCCGGTCTGCCTGGTGCGCGGCGACACCGACGGCGGCTCGGCGGGCGAACTGTTCGTCGCGCGCGGCGGGATCTGGCGGGACACCGGGAAGCCGTACTTCTCGGATGCCGGGACGATCGCCCTGAGCGACGTGACCACGGACGGGATCGCCGACGTCATCGTCGTCCGGCACGAATGCCCGGGAGCGCAGTCCGGTTCGGCCCGCTGCCAGGCCGCGCCGGTGCTGGCGGAGGTCTACGACGTCGCGAAAGGTTCGGTGGGCTGCACGCGCCGGTACACCGCGCCTTCGGAGCTGAAGGGCTGGCCGGACGTCCGGGTCACCCGGGCTGACCTGCGGCCCTGTCCCTGACGCGGTAGCAAGGGACCTTTGCTATCACTTTGGCGGCAGGTGGCTTCAGGACTTCGGGCGGGCGGGGTGTTGCGAAAGCCACTTTCGCAACCTTCAACGTTGCGAAAGTGGCTTTCGTAACCTCGGGCCTCGATCCTTTCCGATGAAATCCTCGCCTGCGGTTCTCCAAGCCCGTGAAGGCCTCCTTCCCTACCGTCAAAGTAGGGAAGGAGGCCTTCACGGACTTCGGTGACTACTTGGCGCCTGCGGCGACGGGCTCCTTCTCCGCGGCAGTGGCTTCGCCGTCAGCAGCGGGCGAAGGGTCCGTCGTGGAGTTCAGGACCTCGTCGTCCAGCAGGCCTTCGCCGCGGGCGACGACCACCGGAACGACGATCTGGCCGGCGACGTTGGTCGCGGTCCGCATCATGTCCATGATCGGGTTGACCGAGTAGATCAGCGCGATCCCGAGCGCCACCTGCTGCGCGTCGAGTCCGATGAACGCGGTGGTCAGGGTCAGCGCGGTCAGCCAGCCGGTGGTGCCCGCGGTGGCCAGCGCGCCGAGCACGGCGACCACGACGATGCCGGCGTACTGCCAGAAGTTCAGCGAGACACCGGAAAGGTTCGCGATGAAGATCGCGCCGATCGCCGGGAACACCGCGGCGCAACCGTCCATCTTCGTGGCGCTGCCCAGCGGAGTCGCGAAGGCGGCGTACGCGGGCTGGACGCCCAGGTTGACGGCTGACTGCCGGGTGAGGGGGAGCGTCGCGGCCGAAGACTGCGAAGCGAACGCGAACTGGATCGCGGTGCCCGCCTTGGAGAAGAACTTCAGCGGGCTGACCTTCGCCACGAACTGCAGCAGGATCGGGTACACCACGAAGAGGACCAGCAAGCAGCCCACGTACACCGCGAGAGTGGTGGTGAACAGCGGCCGGAACAGCGCGTCACCGTAGTTCGCGACGGCCGCGCCGATCAGGCCGATGATGCCGATCGGGGCGAGCCGGACGATCCAGCCGAGGTAGCGCTGGATGATCTCGAACACGCTGGTGGTGAAGTCGACGAACGGCTTGGCCTTGTCCCCGAGGCTGTAGGCGGCCGCGCCGATCAGCACGGCGAGCACCAGGACCTGGAGCGTCTCACCCTCGGTGAAGGCGGTGAGGAAGTTCTTCGGCAGCAAGCCGTCGACGAAGGCGCTCCAGGAGCCCCAGTTGTCCACGCTCTTGGTGGCCTTGTCGGCGTTCTTCGCGGTCGCCGCGACGCCTTCGCCGAGGCCGCCGCTGCCCGGGTTGAACAGCTTGGCGACGGCGATGCCGATCAGCGACGCGATGAACGAGGTGATCGCGAACCACAGGACGGTCTTGCCGCCGAGCCGGGCGGCCTTCTTGCCGCCGCCGAGATTGCGGAGGCTGTTGATGCCGACCACGATCGCGGTGAAGACCAGCGGGATCACGGCGATCTGCAGCAGCGTGGTGAAGATCGAACCGATCTGGTCGAGCAGCTCGGTCAACCAGCTCGCTTCGGTCGTCCTGGCGAGGATGCCGAGGAGGGCGCCCACGACGAGCGAGCCGAGGACCGCCGCCGCGAAGACCCTTGGCCTGGTGTAGGTCCGAATGAAAGACACGGGGCGACTCCGGTGCGTGAAAGTTTCCTGATTAGCCGAACGTGAAGAACGTTCGGCGAAGCAGGACTCTTCCGGATCACCCGATCGTGTGGGAGCCGTCTCAGGATGCGGGACGGGTCCAGAGATCGACGACGCTCACGCCGACCTCGGTCAGGAGACGGCGGGTCAGCGGCAGGCTGATCCCGATGACGCTCGAGAAGTCCCCGTCGATTCCTTCGACGAACCAGCCGCCACGCCCGTCCAAAGTGAAGCCGCCCGCCACCTGAAGCGGTTCGCCGGACGCGATGTAGGCCTCGATGTCTTCCTGCGAGGGGGTACCGAAGCGAACAGTCGTTCCTTCGGTCCCCGAAGCTTCCTTCGTCTTCTCGCCGTTCTCGACGCGGATGATCGCGTGGCCGGTGAGAAGTTCACCGGTTTTGCCCGCCATGGAAGCCCAACGCTCGCGCGCGGCCTCCGGAGTGATCGGCTTCCCGACCATTTCCCCGCCTATCGACAGCATCGAATCGCAGCCCACGATGACCATGTCGGCGCTGCCCTCGTGAGTGCCGACGAGGGTCTCGAAAACCGCCTCGGCCTTCGCCGCGGCCAGCGCGCGGACCAGTTCCACGGGAGCCGGATCGGTCAGGGACGCGGCCACCGCGTCCTCGTCGACGCCGGAGACGACGACGCTCGGATCGAGGCCGGCGGAACGCAGGACGGCGAGGCGGGCGGGGGACTGGGACGCGAGGACGAAACGCACATCCGGAAGGTACTCGACGGCCCGCCGTTGCCTAATTGTGACCTGGAACACTCGGACCTGGAGCTAGTTTGTTGTGGCGCGCAACATATGGATTGTTCGAGCTACGGAGGAAACAATGTCGTCCCGCCTCCGCGTCAGAAGATCTCTTCGCACGACGCAAACCACAGTGCTCGCAGGCCTGCTCCTGGCCGGTTCGGCACTGGCCCCGATGGCGTCCGCCGCCCCGGGGCCGGTGTACAAGAATCCCCACGCTTCGACGTCCGCCCGAGTGAACGACCTGCTCAAGCGGATGAGTCTCGACGACAAGATCGGCCAGATGACGCAGGCCGAACGCGGCGCGGTCACCCCCGATCAAGCCGCCGCGCTCAAACTGGGGTCCCTGTTGTCCGGCGGCGGCTCCGTACCCGCCAGCAACACGCCGACCGGGTGGGCCGACATGGTCGACTCGTACCAGAAGGCGGCGGTTTCGACGCCGCTCGGCATTCCCACGATCTACGGCGTCGACGCCGTGCACGGCCACAACAACGTCTACGGCGCGACGATCTTCCCGCACAACATCGGTCTGGGCGCCGCGAACAACCCGCGGCTGGTCGAGAAGATCGGCCGCGCGACGGCGTTGGAAGTCGCCGGAACCGGTCCGCAGTGGGACTTCTCGCCTTGCCTCTGCGTCGCGCGTGACGATCGCTGGGGCCGGACTTACGAGTCGTTCGGCGAATCCCCGCGTGACGCCATCGCGAACGCGTCGGCCATCACCGGTCTCCAAGGCCGCAAGCTCGGCGAGAAGCCGGGCTCGGTGCTCGCGACCGCGAAGCACTACATCGGCGACGGTGGCACTACGAACGGCGTCGACCAGGGCAACACCGAGATCAGCGAACGCGAACTGCGCCAGATCCATCTGCCGCCGTTCCGTGAGGCGATCGACCGCGGCGTCGGCTCGGTGATGATCTCGTTCTCCAGCTTCCAGGGGGTGCGCATGCACGCCCAGAAGTACCTGATCACCGACGTCCTCAAGAAGGAACTGCGGTTCTCCGGCCTGGTGATCTCGGACTACAACGCGATCAACCAGATCGACGGCCAGGAAGGCTTCACCCCCGAGGAAGTGCGCCTTTCGGTCAACGCGGGCATCGACATGTTCATGGTCCCGTGGGACGCGCCGCAGTTCCTCTCCTACCTCAAGGCCGAGGTCGAGGCGGGTCGCGTCTCGCGCGACCGGATCGACGACGCGAACCGCCGCATCCTGGCGGAGAAGTTCAAGCTCGGCCTGTTCGAGCGCCCGTACACCGACCGTTCGCTCCAGAAGACGTTCGGAGGCAAGGAACATCGCGATCTGGCCCGGCAGGCCGTCCGCGAATCCCAGGTGCTGCTGAAGAACGACGGTGTGCTGCCACTGGCGAAGAAGAACAACAAGATCTTCGTCGCGGGCAAGAACGCGAACGACATGGGCAATCAGGCGGGCGGCTGGACGCTCACGTGGCAAGGCCAGAGCGGCCCGGTCATCCCGGGCACCACCATCCTCGACGGCCTCAAGTCGGGGGCGGGGAAGGGAACCACGGTGACCTATGACCGTGCGGGTGACGGAATCGACGGCAGCTACAAGGTCGCGGTCGCGGTGGTGGGCGAAACGCCGTACGCCGAAGGGCAGGGAGACCGGCCGAACGGCTTCGGACTCGACGCCGAAGACCTCGCCACGATCGCCAAACTGAAGAGTTCCGGTGTCCCGGTGGTCGTCGTGACCGTGTCCGGCCGCCCGCTCGACATCGCCGCGCAACTGCCGAAGTTCAACGGGCTCGTCGCCGCTTGGCTGCCGGGTAGCGAAGGTGCCGGTGTCGCCGATGTCCTTTACGGCGACTACGACCCGACCGGGAAACTGACGTTCAGCTGGCCGACCAGTGCGGCTCAGGAACCGGTGAACGTCGGTGACGGCAAGAAGGCGCTGTTCCCGTACGGCTTCGGCCTGCGGTACCGCCGATAGGAAGCTTCCGCCCTCCCGCGGATGCCATGAAAGACCCGTTACTTGCAAAATTTGCAAGTAACGGGTCTTTCATTGCGCGACTGAGGGGACCTGCCGATCGCAAGTAGTCCTCTAGATGCGGGAGGCGGTGCTGGCGGCCTCGGGAGCGGGGGCCGGGGGAGGCGTGCGCGGGGTCGGGCGGCGCATGGCCGGCGCGGCCAGTACGCCCAGCAGCACTACGGCCGCCGGCAGCAGCACGGTCACCCGGGCCGACGTACGAGTTCGTCGACGGCATGAAGGACTTTTCGCCGCCACTGGACATGGTCCTGGTCCCGGTGACGGACTCGGTGTTCGGGGCTTCAGGTGCCGGGCCGTCCTTCAGTGAAGACTGGATGCCCGTGGTCTTCTCGACGCTTTCGACCGGCACGGAGTGTGTCTACCTCGGGATGCGGGCCGCCCCCGAGGTCGCCTAGTTCAGGCGTCTCGGTCCGATTTCGCGTTCGAGGAAGCGGTGATACTCGATGGCGGCTATCGAGTTCTCGAGCTGTTCGAACGTCGGTGCGGGGAGCGCGCCGTTGAAGACGATGGTGAGGCTCTTCCGCGGGATGTTGATGACGTACGGGTCGACGCCGAGTTCTTCGCAGTTCTCGCGCAGCACGGCCGTCCATCGCTCCAGGTCCTCGTCTTCGGCGAGGTGCTCCCAGCGCGCGACGATCCAGTTGCCGTTGATCAGCTGGCCCGCCATCTCCCGCGGATCGTGGACCATATACGGCTCGGCGACGTCGTTCATCGGCCCAAGTGATCGATCAGGGCGGCGAAGGACGCGGCCGGGAGGACCAGGATCGGCCGGGTCTCGTCCGGCAGTGCCCACTGTTTGGTGTCGCGGATGCCGACCAGACCGGGCAGCCCGCCGATTTCGACGCAGGCGTTCTCTTCCCAGTGCGTGTAGGTCGACTTGTGCCAGTCGGTCATGCGTTCGTGCCAGGTGGTCATCGGAGTGCCTTTCCCCAGTGACTGTTTCGGCAAGTAGACGGCTTGCGCGGAGGCAAAGTTGTCAATTTCGGGTGATCTGCCGCCGCGGTTCGGCGAACGGTCCGTGAAGGGCACCAAGATCGCGCTCGGCGCAGAAAAAGGGACCTTCACCGACAGCTGCTTTACTCACGATGCACTCTCAGGGTGCATAGCGCCAAGAGTCCTTGGTCACTGGAGTAGTTCAGCCGGCCAACCGTCGGTAGTCGTCCGCGATCCGGGCCAGATGAGCGCAGGCGACGGCGTCGTAGGTGGCGTAGTGCTCGACTTCGGCGAAGTTCTTCTCGTAGTCGGCGACTTCGCGTTCGTCCGTGACGAGCGCCGTCGCCGTCTGCGTGCCGAGAAGCACCGCGCGCGAGTCGTAGATGTCGAAACCGTGGAGGACGGCGACCGACACGGGCGCGGTCCACGGGATCACGCCCAGCCGGACCTTGCCGCGGCAGGACAGGTCGATGAGGTGGCCGAGCTGGGCCAGCATGGTCGTCGCACCGCCCATGTTCCAGCGCAGGGCGCCCTCGGTCAGCACGAAATGGAACTCGCGGTCCGATTCGAGGATCTTCTGGCGTTCCAGTCGCGCTTCGATGGTCTGGTCGCGTTCGCCGTCCGGCAGGGAATCGCGGAACAGCGCGGTGATGTAGTCGCGGGTCTGGAGCAGGCCGAACACGATGGTCGGCTGGAAACTCCGGATCCGGGCGGACGCGGTTTCGATCTTGCCGATGCGCTGCTGCATCCGCCAGGCGCCCCGCTGGAGCACGACGCGGGCGGAGGCGGCCTCTTCACGCAGGTCGCGGGTGATCGCGACCAGGGTCCGCCGGACGGACGCGGGCGCGCGGTAGGCGCGGCACAACGTGACGACCTGGTCCTCGGTCGGCATGAAAGCGCCGGTTTCGACCCGGGAGACCTTGGACTGGCTGAGGCCGGTGAGCCTCGCCGCCTCGGTGCCGGACAACCCGGCGGCTTTGCGCAGACGGCGCAATTCGGTGGAGAGGTGGTCCTGGTTCGTCACGCACGGCTTTCTGGGGCGATCACGGTTCGTAGGACCTGGCAAGCCGTCCGAGACGGCCCGCCAGGCCTGCAACGATAGTCCGCGAAGCCTGGATCCGCGCCGTTCGCCGAGCCGGGGTCAGCGAGGAAGGGCCGAAGCCCGCCAAGCGCCGTCACCCGGGGCGAGTGGTGCCCGCACCAGCGCGGCCTTGTCCGCCCACCACGAGTCCCGTTTCGGCGCCGGTTCCGGCGCCCGTGAGCCGGCCACCGCCGCGACGACGGCCGTCAGCGCGGCGACCTCGGCGTCGCTCGGATTGCCTCGGACGACCCGCAACAGCGGGGTTTCGGGCGTGCTCACAGCGGGATGTTCCCATGCTTCTTCGGCGGCGTCGACTCTCGTTTGCCCTGCAGCAGCGAGAGTCCCTTCGCGATGTGGCCGCGGGTGTGCGCGGGCACGATCACCGAATCGACGTAACCGCGCTCGGCCGCCGCGTACGGGTTCAGGAGGGTGTCTTCGTACTCCTGGATCAGTTCGGCCCGCAGCGCGTCGACGTCCTTGCCGTCGGCGGCGGCCGCGGCGAGCGTCTTGCGGTGCACGATGTTCGCCGCGCCCTGCGCACCCATGACGGCGACCTGCGCCGTCGGCCACGCGAGGTTGATGTCGGCGCCCAGGTGCTTCGACCCCATGACGTCGTACGCGCCGCCGTACGCCTTGCGGGTGATGACGGTGATGAGCGGGACGGTCGCTTCGGCGTAGGCGTAGATCAGCTTCGCGCCGCGCCGGATGATGCCGTTCCACTCCTGGTCGGTGCCCGGCAGGAAGCCCGGGACGTCGACGAAGGTCAGCACCGGGATGTTGAACGCGTCGCAGGTGCGCACGAACCGCGCGGCCTTCTCGGACGCGTCGATGTCGAGGCAGCCGGCGAACTGGGTCGGCTGGTTCGCCACGATGCCGACGCTGCGGCCGTCGACCCGGCCGAAGCCGACCAGGATGTTCGGCGCGAACAGTTCGTGGACTTCGAGGAAGTCGCCGTCGTCGACGATGCGGTTGATGACCTCGTGCATGTCGTACGGCTGGTTCGGCGAGTCCGGGATGAGCGTGTCGAGTTCACGGTCCGAGTCCGTGACGTCGTCGAAGAACCCTCCGGCGGGTGCGTCCGTTTCGAGCAGCGGCGCTTCGGACAGGTTGTTCGCCGGGAGGAACGAGAGCAGTTCCTTGACGTACGCGATCGCGTCATCGTCGTCGGAACCGAGGTAGTGCGCGTTGCCCGAACGGGTGTTGTGCGTGCGCCCGCCGCCGAGTTCCTCGAAGGAGACCTCTTCGCCGGTCACGGTCTTCACGACGTCGGGACCGGTGATGAACATGTGGGAGGTCTTGTCGACCATCACCACGAAGTCGGTCAGCGCGGGGGAGTAGACGTGCCCGCCCGCGTTGGCGCCCATGATCAGCGAGATCTGCGGGATGACACCGGACGCCTTGACGTTGCGGTTGAAGATCTCGCCGTACAGGCCGAGCGAGACGACACCTTCCTGGATCCGCGCGCCGCCGCCCTCGTTGATGCCGATGATCGGGCGGCCGGTCTTGATCGCCAGGTCCATCACCTTGACGATCTTCTCGCCGTAGACCTCGCCGAGCGAACCGCCGAAGACGGTGACGTCCTGGCTGAACACGCACACCGGACGGCCGTCGACGGTGCCGTAGCCGGTGACGACGCCGTCGCCGTAGGGCCGGTTCTTCTCCTGGCCGAAGTTGACCGAGCGGTGCTTCGCCAGCTCGTCGAGCTCGACGAACGAGCCTTCGTCCAGCAGCAGGTCGATCCGCTCGCGAGCGGTCTTCTTGCCCTTGGCGTGCTGTTTCTCCACCGCCCTCGCGGAACCCGCGTGCACCGCCTCGTCGTAACGGCGGTACAGGTCGGCCAGCTTGCCGGCCGTGGTGTGGATGTCCGGTTCGTCCTCGGGCGGCGTCCCGAGCGGCTCCGTCGCACTGCTCATGAATCCGCAGCCTAGCTACTCGACGGTCACTTCGCGTGTGGCGTAGGCAACGTCCTCCGCCCTCCGGGTCACCGCGCCGCGCGCACCAGACCGGACTCGTAGGCGGCGATCACCAGCTGCGCCCGGTCGCGTGCCGCGAGTTTGTGCAGGAGGTGGCCGATATGCGTCTTGATCGTCGCCAGCCCGAGGTGCAGCGTGCCCGCGATCTCGTCGTTCGACAGCCCGCGCGCGATCAGTCCGAGTACTTCCCGCTCGCGTGCGGTGATGTTGTCGAGCGTGGCCGCGACGCGCCGGCCGGGTTCCGGCAGCCGCGCGAACTCGGCGATCAGCCGTCGCGTGATCGACGGCGCGAGCAGCCCTTCGCCCGCCGCGACGACCCGGATCGCGGACAGCAGTTCGGCGGGCGGGGTGTCCTTGAGAAGGAAGCCGCTCGCACCCGCGCGCAGCGCCGAGTAGACGTAGGCGTCGAGGTCGAAGGTCGTCAGCATCAGCACGTGGACGCCTTCGGTGGCGGCCGACGCGCAGATCCGCCGGGTCGCCTCGATCCCGTCCAGCTCCGGCATGCGGACGTCCATCAGCACGACGTCGGGGCGTTCCTTCTCGGCCAGTTCGGCCGCTTCCACGCCGTTGCCCGCCTCGCCGACGACCTGGAGGTCGGGCGCGCTGTCGACGAGCACGCGGAAACTGCCGCGCAGCAACGCCTGGTCGTCGGCGATCAGCACGCGGATCATCGTGTCCCCACTTCTTTTACGGCGTACGGCAGCCGCGCGTACACCCGGAATCCCCCAGCGGGTACAGGTCCCGCTTCGAAGTCCCCACCGTAGACCGCGACCCGCTCCCGCATACCGATCAAACCGTGTCCGCCGACGGTGGCGACAGTGCCTTCGCCGCGTCCGTCGTCGACGATCTCGACGCCGACCTCGCCCCGGCCTTCGGTGATCGTGACCCGGCAGGTCGACGGTCCCGCGTGCTTCACGACGTTGGTCACCGCCTCCTGCGTGATGCGGTACACCGAAAGCGCGACGCCTTCGGGGAGATCGTCGATCTCCTCGCCGGTCAGTTCGACACGGACACCGGCCTGCCCGGCGCGTTCGGCGAGCGTCCTCAGTTCGGAGAGTTTCGGCGCGGGACCGAGTGCCGCTTCGGGGGTGCCGTCCCCGGATCGGAGGACACCGAGCATCCGCCGGAGTTCGACGAGGGTCTCGCGGCTGGTGAGTTCGATGACCCGCAAGGCTTCGCGTGCTTCTTCCGGCTGTTCTTGAGCGACATGGTTTCCCACCGCCGCCTTCACCGCGATCAGGCTCATGCTGTGCGCGACGACGTCGTGCATTTCGCGCGCGATCCGCAGCCGCTCGTCGGAAACCGCCTGGTCGGCTTGGGCCTCCGCGAGCTCGGCGAGGTTCGCCTGCCGCTGCCGTGCCGTCCAGCCCAGCGCCCACGAACCGGCCATCCCGCCGCCCGCGAACGCGGCCGAAGCGAGCGTGTTCGGGCCGAGGTGCAGGAGTTCCAGGAACACGACGACGACCAGGCCCGCACCCATCGCGATCAGCGAACGGGGGCGTGGGTATTCCAGCGCCACCGTGTAGAGGGCGGTCGCGGTGGCCAGGGCGGTGGCCGGACCGAGGCCGCCGCCCGCGAGCGAGGCGGGCAGCATCGTGACGAGCGCGAGGCCGAAGGCCGCCACGGGTTTGTGGCGTCGCAGCACGATCGCGACCGCGCAGGCGCCGATCGCGGCCCAGGCCACCCATACCGGGATGGCGACGTTGAACGTCCAGGTCCCCGCGGCCAGGTTCCCGCCGACGGCCACGACGAGAACCAGCGCGAGAAGCACGTCAAGAACGCGCGATACCCGGGCAGGGAGCGCGGACGGCGGTTTCATACGGCGAACCTAGCCGGACGTCCGGCTTTCGCGCGTCCGTCCGGCGGAGGTCATCCCCAGGGTGGAGATCAGGGGTCGTGATCGGAGGGACGACGCCCGTGATCGGAGGGACGACGCCCGTGATCGGAGGGACGACGCCCGTGATCGGACGGACGGCACGCGTGATGGGACGGACGGCACATGACGAGTCAGGCTCCGTGAGCCGCCGCGAAGAACTCCTTCAGCCTCTTCCGCCATTTCCGCAGCGCCTCGGGCACGACTTCGTCGAGTCCACTCGGAACCGTCCGGGTCAGCTCGACCATGGTGCCCTCGAGTTCGGAATGGCTGAACTCCCAGCGGACGATTCCGCCGTCGGGCAGGGAGAACTCCAGGACCCGCGGCGGTTCCTCGCGGGTGACGGTGCCCGAGCCGATCGCCGCCCGCTCGGGGGTGAGCAGTGCCCAGACCTCGTCGAGCGGCTTCCAGATCAGGTCGTGGCGGAAGCGGATCACCTTGCCGTCCGCGGTTTCCAGGACTTCGCCGTCCGCGAGACCGAACTCCTCGATGTAGGCCTCGATGGGGCCGACCCAGTCCTTCGGTTGCTCGTACTCTTCGCCGTCGAGCAACGCGGTGAGGGCGCCGAGGCAGCTGTCCCAGCCGGCGGCCGTGCGCCCGGCCGCGACCCTGGCGATGGCGGGTTCACCTCGGCCGAAGGTATGCGTGAACAGCAGACGGCTGCCGTCCTTCTCCGGGGTGATCTCCCAGCGCAGGACGTCGTCGTTCCAGGTGAAGGCGAAGACGCGCGGTTCATCGGCTTCGAGGACTTCGCCCAGCGTCGGGGCCTCTTCGCCTTCGAAGGTGAACTTGATGGCCCCGCCCGGTCGCAGGTCCACGGCGACCGATGCGGGGAACCACCGCGCGAGTTCCGCCGGTTCGGTGATCGCCCGCCAGACGCGTTCGGGGCTGTGCGCGAGTCGTCGTTCGACGCGGAGCGCGGGACGCTCTCCGGTGGTTTCCAACCGGGCGCGATCGGTCACGGTTACCTCCTAATGTGCCTTTAGGGGAATATAACCGCGAAGGAATACTGGGTCAAACGTCGCGGAGGGCGGCCACCGCGGTCGTCAGGTCGGGGTCGGCGTGGGCCTTGTCGAGGGCGGCGGCCAGGACCGCTTGATAGGTCGGCTCGGTTTCGGCGTGCCGTTTCCGGCCTTCCTTGGTGATGCACGAGTACACGCCGCGGCGGTCGTTTTCGCAGGGGTCGCGGTCGGTCAGGCCGGCGTCTTCGAGGCGGGCGACCATCCGGCTCACCGAACTCTGGTTGAGCCCGATCGCCTCGGCGAGTTCCTGCATGCGCAGGACGCCCTTCTCGGTGGCGGCCAGTTTGCCGAGCGCGCGGTACTCGGACAGCCCGAGTCCATGCCTGCGCTGCAGCGCTTTGGTGAGCTCCTGCTCGATGCGTCCGTGCAACATGATGACGCGGCCCCACGCCAGCTCGTCGGCGGTCATGGCGATCTCCCTGCGTTCCTTGACAGCAGTTTACATGCAGTGACAGCATCTGCTTGCGCATACATGTACTTTGAAATCACTTCGGAGGATCGCGATGCCCGACGAACGAAGCTTCCTGTTCCTGCTCGGCAGCGCCCGTGCGGGCGGCAACACGGAAATGCTGGCGAGGCGGGCGGCGAAGGAGCTTCCCCGTAGCGCCAAGCAACGGTGGATCCGGACGTCCGAGGTGCCGTTGACGCCGTTCGTGGACCGGAAACACGACGGCGAGGACTTCGTGCCACCCGCCGGTAACGAGCGGTTGCTGTACGACGCGACCATGGCGGCCACGGATCTGGTGATCGCGTCGCCGGTCTATTGGTACAGCGTTTCGGCGTCGGTGAAGCTGTACTTCGACCACTGGGCGGGCTGGCTGGACCAGCCGGAACTCCGCTTCAAGGACCAGATGCGCGGCAAGACCCTGTGGGGAGTGAGCGCGCTCGCCGAGCGGCCTGAGCAAACGGAACCGGTGATCGGAACCCTGCGTAAGACCGCCGAATACCTGGGAATGCACTGGGGCGGGCAGTTGATCGGCAACGGGAGCCGTCCCGGCGACGTCCTGCTCGACGAGGGCGCGCTCAAGGCGGCCGAGACCTTCTTCGCCGGCGCGGACCTCGTGCGCGTCTGACCTCAGGACGTGTGGACGCCGATTCCGCTCCGGCCGGGCGCGAGGTCGTCACGCAGGACCAGGTCTTCGTCGTAGTCGCCGCCGTTCTGGCGGCGGAACGGGATCGGGTCGCTTGTGGACAGTGACCGCAGCCTGCCGCGCAGCGCTTCGGCGGCGGCGTCGTACCGCTCGGGGGAAACGCGGTCGGCGCCGCAGATCGTGAGCGGCGGGAGTACGGACATTCCCGCGTACCACAGGGTTCCGTGCTGCAGCGGGAACAGCAGGTCGTTGATCTCGCCGTTCACACCCCGCGGTCCGATCGTCCGCTCGGGCGCACCCGCGGTCAGCAGGACCATCGCGCGCTTGCCGGCCAGTGTCCCCTCGCCGTACCGCAGGGTGCGGCCGTCGGGACGCTGGACGCCGTAAGCGAAACCCTTGACGAAGACGCGGTCGAACCAGCCCTTGAGGATCGCGGGCATTCCGTACCACCACAACGGGAACTGGAAGATCACGGCGTCCGCCCATGCCAGTTTTTCCTGCTCGGCAAGGATGTCGTCACTCAGTTCATCGTCGTTGAAGGCCTTTTTCGACGTCGCGCCGACGATCAGCCGGTCGCTTTCGGCCGCGGCGCCGAAGTCCTCGGCGTTGACGACGGGGTTCCATTTCATCGCGTACAGGTCGGATTCGCGCACGTTCGCGCCCTGCTCGCGGAGCGTGCGCAACCCTTCGTCGCGCAACGCTCCGCTGAGGGAGCGGGGTTCCGGGTGGGCGAAGATCCACAACACGTTCATGGCTCCAAGGTCTCTCAGGCCGGCCTCGGAATCGAGTGGCCCGATGGCCAACATGTGCAAGAATCGAGCCATGGCCTTTTTCGCGCATCCGGGCCGGCACCGGGTCGCCGTGCTGGTCCGCCACGGAATGCTGGTGATGGAGCTGGGCATCGTGACCCGGCTGTTCGGCACGGCCAAATCGCCCGATGGCGAGCCGCTCTACGAGGTCGTCACCTGCGCGCCGGAGCCGGGGCGGATCCGGACCGACGCCGACGTCACCGTCACCGTCACGCACGGGCCGGAGGTGCTGGCCGAGGCCGACACGGTGGTCATCCCCGCGTCGTCCACCGAGTACGAGCCGTCCGGACACGACCTCACCGCGCCGCTCGCGCGAGCCCTGGACCTCATCCGGCCGGAGGCGCGGATCGCGTCGATCTGCACGGGCGCCTTCGTCCTCGCCGCCGCCGGCCTGCTCGACGGCCGGAAGGCGACCACGCATTGGCGGTCGGCGCTGGACTTCCAGGCGAAGTTCCCGAAGGTCGACCTCGATCCCAACGTGCTCTACACCGACGACGGGAACGTGCTGACCGCGGCGGGCGTCGCGTCCGGGATCGACCTCTGCCTGCACATGATCCGCTGCGATCACGGTGCCGCCATCGCGAACGAGGTCGCGCGCGGAACGGTCGTCTCGCCGCATCGGGAGGGCGGGCAGGCGCAGTTCATCCGGCGTCCGGTGCCGGAACCACAGTCGTCGTCGACGGCTGCGGCGCGAGCCTGGGCGCTGGAGAATCTCGACCGTCCGCTGACGTTGCGCGAACTCGCCGCCCGCGAGTCGATGAGCACGAGGACGTTCACCCGGCGTTTTCGCGACGAGGTCGGGATTTCGGCACTGCAGTGGCTGACCCAGCAGCGGATCGAACGGGCCCGGCAGCTGCTCGAAGAGACCGACCTGCCGGTGGACAAGGTGGCGGCCGAAGCCGGTTTCGGGACCGCCGCGTCATTGCGCCAGCATCTGCAGGCGTCACTGGGTGTTTCGCCGAGCGCCTACCGGAACACCTTCCGCGAAGCCGTTTAAGAGACGTCCGCGTGCTGACCGCCTGGTAACTTACCCGGAAATAAGTTCCGGAGGTGGTTGGTGAAGGTCCTCAAGTTCGCCGAGCGGGTGCTGTTCGGCGCCGCCGCGATCGGCACGGTGTACTCCGCCAGGACCGGCAACCGGCGGTTGCAGCTGGTGACCAAACCGGCCGCCGTCCCCGTGCTCGCTGCTCGCGTCGCCCGGGCGCAAACGCTTGCACCGGGGGAGAAGGGCCTGCTCGTCGCCGCCTTGATCGCGGCAGGCGCGGGCGACCACTTCATGGGCCGGTCGCATGAAGACCGCGAACTGATCAAGGGTGCGACGTCGTTCGGCGTGATGCAGGTGCTGTACTCCGCCTTCCTGTGGCGTCGCGGCGCGCGGCCGCGTACGGCGACGGCGTCACCTCGACTCGGAGCCTGGGCGGCGGCCGCCGTCGCGATGACGCTCCCGAAGCCGTCTCCGGTGTCTTCGGTGCTTTCGATCTACGGAGGTCTACTGAGCACGACGTCGACCCTCGCGGCCGATCCGGTGCTCGCGCCGAAGGCTCGCGTGTCGGGTGGGATGGTCGTCCCGTCGGGCGACCGCCGGACCTGGCTCGCCGTCGGCGCGCTGCTGTTCTCCGCGTCCGACCTGGCGATCCTGATCCGCCGCAACTTCGTCACCAGCGAGCGCGTGCGGGCCAACCTCGAAACCTTCGTGCTGACCTCGTACCTCGCGTCCCAGTGGCTGCTCGTCGAAGGTATGACCGCGGAGGAGTAGAAAGTTAAGCATCTGCTTGACTAACGCTCGGCGTGGGTGCATGGTTAAGCATGTGCCTAACCAACGGATGGACCAGGTGTTCAAGGCCCTGTCCGACGGGACCCGCCGCGAAATCATCGAGCGGCTCACGCGAGGACCGGCTTCGGTCGGGGAACTCGCGCAGCCGTTGTCGATGTCGCTACCCGCGGTGATGCAGCACCTTCAGGTGCTCGAAGCCTGCGGGCTGGTCCGGTCGGAGAAGGCCGGCCGCGTCCGCACCTGCCATCTCGAGCCGGACGGGCTGCGAATGGCCGAGGACTGGCTCGGCGGGCAGCGCACCGGCTGGGAACACCGGCTCGACCGGTTGGGCGACTTTCTGAACTTCGATGAAGGGAAAAAGTCATGACCGTCAAACACGCCACCTTCACCCTCGAACGCGTCTACACCGCGCCGCCGGAGCGCGTCTTCGCTGCTTGGGCCGATCCCGCCGCGAAGGCCGGATGGTTCGCCGTGCCCGGCGGAGGGCATTCACTGGACTTCCGCGTCGGCGGCCGCGAGGTCACCAGCGGCCCGCCCGATGACGGGAAACGGATGACCGCCGACTCGCACTACGAGGACATCGTCGAAAACGAGCGGATCGTCTACGGGACGAAGCTTTCCGCGAAAGGCGTCCTGGCGACCGTGTCCGTCACGACGATCCTGTTCGAAGCCGAGGCCGGTGGCACCCGGCTGACGTTGATCGAACAGGGCACCTTCCTCGACGGTCACGAGGAGCCGGCCTGGCGGGAACAGGGCACCGGTGACTGGCTCGACAAACTGGGCAAGGCGTTGTCGGAGTAGCTTTTTCCGACAGTATGGGGACATGCTGAGTGCTGAGTCGATCGTCGACAGCCATGTCCCGTCGGAACCCGCACTGTCGCCGGACGGGCGCTGGGTCGCCTATCGGGTGGCGACCGTCGCGAAGGGCGTTCCCGAGATCTGGCTGGCCGCCACCGACGGCGGTGAAAAGCCTCGGAAACTGACCGAAGGCACCTCGCCGAAATGGTCGCCGGACTCCACGACGCTCTATTTCCTCCGGGACGGGCGGCTCTACTCGGATGACGAGCCGATCGCCTGGCGAAGCGAGATCACCGCTTTTCTGCCGACGCGCGACAAGGTCGTGTTCATCGCCGAGGACGAGACGCCGGTTCCGGGAATCCGGGTCTGGAGCGAGAGCCTTCGCCCGGCACGGCTGCGGAGTTTCGACCCGCGGACCCGGGAGATCAAGACGCTCGCCGAAGACCACGTCGTCGACGTCGCCTGCCGTCCGGACGGGATGCTCGCCGTACTCTCCTGGCCGACCCCGGAACTCGATCCCGGCGCTCTCGAACCGCGTCTTTCCTTGCTGGATCCGGAAACCGGTCGTACGACCGACCTCGGGATGGCGGAGGTCGAGGCCACCAGCCCCGTCTGGTGGCGAGACCACGACGGCTGGCACATCGCCTATCTCGGGACGCCGGAACTGGTCGGCGGGTTCGCGGTCTTCGATGTCCCCGTGGAAACGGGGGAGCACCGGAACCTGACGGCCGGAACGACCACCTGCCCGGTCCGGCTCGCCCAGGTCGATTCCGGTGCGCCCTTGGTGCTCGTCGCCGAGGGCCTCGACACCGCGCTCCACCGGCTCGGCTCCGGCGAGGTGTCGCTGTGGCGCGGTCTCGCGGACGCGGTGGTGTCGAACGGCGAAGTCGTGGCCACCGTCCTGAGCACGGCTCACCGGCCGAAAGAGGTCCACTGTGGACCGATCGGCGGTGAGCTGTCGCGTATCAGTGACACGGCACCGGAGCTCGGAGAATTCGGGTGGGGCGCTCAGGAACGGTTGTCCTACAAGGCGTCCGACGGGCTCGCTCTGGACGGCCTGCTGGTCCTCCCGCCGGGAAGGACCCGGCGGGACGGACCGTTCCCGATGGTCACCATGGTGCACGGCGGACCGTACGACCGGCACGCCGATCGCTTCATGCTCAACTGGTACCCGTCCGCGCAATGGCTGGCCTTGGCCGGCCACGCCGTCTTCCTGCCGAATCCCCGTGGCGGACAAGGACATGGGCACGAATTCGCCGCCTGTGTCGCCGGCCGGGTCGGGTTGGAGGAATGGGGCGATATCGAAACCGGGATCGACCTCCTCGTCGACGAGGGGGTCGCCGACCCGGACAGGCTGGGGATCGAGGGCTGGAGTCACGGCGGTTTCATGGCGGCCTGGGCCGTCGGGCAGACCCGCCGATTCAAGGCGGCGATGGTGGGCGCCGGGATCTGCGACTGGGGAATGCTCGCCGCGACCGGGGAACTCGGTCCCTTCGAGGCCGCGCTCGGCGGCAGTTTCGGCTGGGAAGGAAGCGGCCCGCACCGGCACGATCAGCTCAGCCCGATCTCCTTCGCGTCGAAGATCGAGACCCCGGTGCTGATCGTGCACGGCGCGAACGACACCAACGTTCCCTTGTCCCAGGCGGAGTTCTTCCACCGCGCACTACGCCGCTTCGGCGTCGAACACGAACTCGTCGTCTATCCGGGCGAAGGACACTCGATCCGCGGACGTGACCACCAGTTGGACGTCCTCCGTCGCTGCCGCGAGTGGTTCGCCCGCCTGCTCTAGCTCCAGGCGGCCTGGGGAACGCCGGGAACGTGGGTGCCGAAGGTCCATTCATAGCCTTCGAGATCGTCGACGCGGCAGCGGTAGTTCCCCCACTCCGTGCTCGCCGGTTCCCAGACCGGCGTCGCGCCGGCCTCGACGGCGGAGGCGAAGACGGCGTCCACGGCTCCCTGCGTCGGAAGGCTGATGTAGAGCCCGTGGCCGACGGTTTCGCCCTTGCGCGTCAGGCGGTCGTAGTCCTCCTCGGCGCTGAAAACGACGACTCCGACTCCGCCGAGTCGCAGCTCCGAATGCAGGATCAGGCCGTTCTCGTCGGGGTGCTCCATGAGGGTCTCGAAGCCGAAGGCGCGTTCGAGCCACCGGAGGGCTTTCGGCGCGTCGCGGTAGGCGAGGTAGGAGTGGAGGGTGGCCGGGCGTTCCGTGGTTTCGGTCATGGGCTCAGGCTCGCAACCCATGCGGACAACCACGGTCCTCGATCGGAAATCCCTGCGGGGATCACCAGAGCAGGCGGACGCCGAGCACCGTGATCAGCGCACTGGACGCGAGCGCCGTGACCAGCCGCCCGCGACGTCCGGTGAGTGCCCTGCCGAGGACGGCGCCGCCACCCGCGAGGAACAGTTGCCAGCTCGCGGAGGCCACGAACGCCGCGACCACGAAGACCACGTGTTCCGCGCCGGTCGCCGAAGCCATCTCCTCGCTGCCGAGGACGAGCGCCGCGAAGTAGACCACCGTGGTCGGGTTCAGCAGCGTGATCCCGAGCAGGCTCACGTAGGCCCTCAACGGCCCGATCGCCACTGGCTCCTTCACGTCGGCCTTCGCGGAGTCGCGGAAGTTCCGGATCCCAGTGAATCCGATGTGGAGGGCCAGTCCGAGCAGCACCGCCACCGAAACCCACCGCAGCGGTACGGCGATCGGCTGGATGACCGGAATGAGCCGGCTGCCGCCGAGCACCGCGATCAGGGCGTAAAGCCCGTCCGCCGTGGCGACGCCGAGTGCGGCGTAAGCGCCGATCCTGAGTCCTGTCCGAGCCGTCAGCACCACCAGATAGGTCGCGACCGCGCCCACCGGGACGGCGATGCCGTATCCGGCGAGCAGGCCCGCGACGAGCGCGGCGCTCACGGTCGGACCGGTGTCGGCCTCCGACCGGTCCCGGCCTGCTGCCGCACCCGCACCCGTCGGGAGACGGACGGCGTCGGCAGGAAGGCGAGGGTCGATGTCATGTGCTGAAGAATGCGAACGGAAGGCTCTGTGCGCAACACGATTACGGGCTCAGGCGGTCCGCTCCTTGGGCGAGGCGCCGGAGTTGCCCTTCGTGGATGTCGTTCACCCACTCCCAGCCGGGCTCGACCGACGAGCCGATCCGCGGGTCGTCGGGAACCCGGGCGTCACGTACGGCGTGCACGTACGCTCGATCCAGTTCGATCCTCTCGCGTACCTCGGCACCTCTGCCGACGGACCCGTGACCGGGGATGACGACCTCGACGTCGTCCGCCACGCCCTCGAGCAGCCGCAGTCCGGCGAGGTACTCCTCGATCGGGTCATTGGCGCCGTTCACGTCGCCGAACATCGGGATGAAGAGATCGGAAAGCATGTCGCCGACGACGAGAACCCCGCGTTCTTCGATCACCAGCGCCGCGTGGCCCTGGGCGTGCGCCGGATGCTCGATGATCCTGACCGTGGGGCCATCCCAAGGAATCCGCGTCGTTCCCGGAGGCAGACCCGTGATGAGGCCGAACAGGTCCAGTGGTGTCTCCTCGGCGATTTCCGGCGGTAATCCCTCGGCGGCACGCGCCCTCCAGTCCGCGTTCGACAGCAGATCCCGCATGAAGGCCGCGCAGCGGGCAGTGCCGTAACGAGGCGCTTCACCGAGTTCGGCATGCCAGAGCACGTGATCCCAATCGGGGTGCGTCGAGAAACCGGCTATGACGGGCTGTCCCGACTCGCGGAGGTCGCTCGCCAGACAGGCCATCTCATCGCCCGTTATCCCGGCGTCCACGAGTAACACGCCGCCTCGGCCCTGCACGACCACGGTGTTGTTCCGGAGTATCTCGCTCCGGTGGATCAGCACACCCTCTGCGACCTGGTTCAGCATGAGGCTCCCGTCGTCGTGGTGGTCGATACCGTACGTCGGCTTCGAAGACGGGGTCGTTTCGGTCGAGGGGACGCGTGCGGGAGCGCGGCCAGTGTCGTGAAAGGTACTTTCACGACACTGACCTGGCCTGAATATTCTCGTATTATCGCCACTTGACCTGCGAAAGCATATTCGCTGGGGAAAGGCAAGAGTTCGCGGTTCGCTGAATTGTTGCTAGCACGTACGTTCGAATCTCGGTAATGTCGAAGGCGAGCTGGAGATCGGCGGGAGGGGAGGTGATCAGACGCCGGTCGTCTGCAGAACGGCGTCCAGGTCGGCCAGCAAGCGGGCCTTCGGACGTGCGCCGACGGTCGTCCACACAGGACTTCCGTCGCGGAAGAGGATCAGCGTCGGCAAGGACATGACCTGATAATTCCTTGCCGTGAGGGGGTTTTCGTCGGAGTTGAGCTTGCGGATGATCAGCGCGTCGGCGCGCTCGTCGGCGATCTCGGCGAGCACCGGCGCGATCATGTGACAAGGCGGGCACCATTGCGCCCAGAAGTCCACCAGGACGGGCTTGTCCTGGTCCAGGACCAGTTCTCGGAATGTTTCATCGGTGACGACGGAAAGGGCTGACATTCAGGATTCCTCTTTTCCTGGAATGACGACACACGGTCCCGGCGGCGTCTTCAAGGCGCCCGCCAGCTTGGCCAAAAGGCCTCCCCGCACGTCGTTGAGCTTGGCCAGACAGGCGTCCACCTCGGCGAGTTTGCGTTGGTAGACCTCGATCGAATCGGCGCACGAATCGCCGGTCTCGTGACCGGCGCGCAGGCATTCGACGAACGGCCTGGTGTCTTCGAGGCTGAGCCCGACCGCCTGCAGGGTCAGGATCTCGTTGACCAGGCGGTAGTCGTCTTCGTCGTACTCCCGGTATCCGTTCGACGCGCGCCGTGCGTCGAGAAGTCCTTGTGACTCATAGAAACGCAGCGCGCGCGTGGTGGTCCCGGTCCGCGCGGCGAGTTCGCCGATCCGCATGGTTCCGAGCGTAAACCTTGCCCTTGGCGTCAAGGCAAAGACGAGATCCGGGCGGGCGGTTCCGGTCAGTCGTCGAGGTCGACCCTGATGGTGAGGAGATTCGTGCCCATGGCCTGGACGGCGGCGCTGTTGAGCCTGGGCAGGGCCTTCAGCCGGGCGCGGGGGTCGTCGTCGGGGAGCAGATGCGCCGTACCGGTGTGCCACCGGCCCTTGAGCCGGACCCGGACGCTCGGATCGGCCTGGATGTTGCGGACGTACTGCGACTTCTCGCCGAACTCCGACACGATCCAGAACTCGCGGCCCACTCGGCGTCCCCCGATCGGGGTTTGCCGGGGCACCCCGGACTTGCGGCCGGTGGTCTCCAGGATCGCCTGATTCGGCAACCGGACGAGAAGCGGGTTGCCCACGCGCCGCTGGAAGGTCGTGACCACCCGGTGCTGGATCTCATGAAAGCGAGACATGCGACTCCTGATCCTTCTGCTCGAAGAGAGGGACTCGAAAGGTCGGGCAAGGTCAAGGTTGCCCGATGGCGGTCCGGCGCAACAGCAGGGAGCAGCGTTCGCTGGGGTGTTCGACCCCGGCGTGCGGTCCGCGATCGAGCCGGGCGACAAGGGCGAAACCCGCGGTCCGCAGTGCCGAGATCTCGGTGTCGGGGTCGAGGAACCGGAAATCCAGGGCGACGTCGTGGTCCCACCAGGTGTCGAGGGTCTTCACCCCGCCGGCCGGGAAGTCGGCGTCACTGACATGGAAGGAGAGCAAGGCGGGCGCGCCGGGCCGCAGGACCCGGGCGAACTCGCGATAGGCGACGGCCCGGCGGCCGTCGTCGAGATGGATGGTCGCGTAAAGACAGACCAGACCGGCCAGGCCTTCGGCCCGTACCGGCAAGGCCGTCATGTCCGCGGCGCAGGCGGGAAGGGAGGTACGCCGTCGGACGGCGTCGCACATCGAAGTCGAGAGATCCAGGCCGACGACCTGTAGCCCTCGGGTGGCCAGATGGGCGGCGACCTGTCCGGGGCCGCAGCCGATGTCCGCGACGGTCCCGCCCTGGACGAACTCGGCGAAGGCGTCGAGGAGGGCGCGATCCAGCGGTTTGTGCCGGAGTTCGTCGCCGAGTTCTTCGGCGTACCGGTCGGCCACGAGGTCGTAGCTCCGGCGCGTCTGGTCGGTCACGCTCGCCGACGGTACAGCGATTCCGGAACCTGTCGGTTCCGGTCGTTAAGCTCGGCGCATGGTGAACGAGTCCGACGTGGACCTGGGGGACGGGACCACGCTGCACGCGTACGACACGGGCGGCGACGGGCCGGTGGTCTTCTGGCACCACGGGACCCCGAACATCGGCGCCCCGCCGGTTCCGCTGTTCGCGGCCGCCGAGCGGCTCGGACTCAGGTGGGTCTCGTACGACCGGCCCGGCTATGGCGGCTCGACTCCTCGGCCCGGCCGGGACATCGCGTCTGCGGCGTCGGACGTCGAGAAGGTCGCCGATGCGCTGAAGATCGAGAGGTTCGCGGTCTTCGGGCATTCCGGCGGTGGCCCGCACGCACTCGCCTGCGCGGCCTTGCTGCCGGAGCGGGTCCCGGCGGTGGTCGGCGTCGCGAGTATGGCTCCGTACGGAGCCGACGGGCTCGACTGGTTCGCCGGAATGAGCGCGGCGGGAGTCGCGTCCTTGACGGCGGCTTCGGCGGGGCGGGCGGAAAAGGAGAAGTACGAGGCCTCGGCCGAGTACGACGCCGAGATGTTCACCCCGGCGGATCATGCGGCCTTGTCGGGTCCCTGGAACTGGTTCACCGAGGTCGTCGGCCCCGCGATCGAAGGCGGGCCGGACGGGTTGATCGACGACGACCTCGGGTATGTCGCGCCGTGGGGGTTCCAGCCGTCGGACATCAGCGCACCGGTGCTGTTCCTGCACGGCGGCGAGGACCGGATCGCGCCCTTCGGGCATGGAGAGTGGCTGTCCCGTCAGTGCGCGACGGCGGAGTTGCGCTCGTTCCCCGGGGACGGGCACATCTCGGTCCTTCGTCATGGCGAAGCCGCCCTCGAGTGGGTGGCCGAACGCGCGTGAACTGCGAGATCGTTCTCGTCCGTCACGCCGAATCCGTTCCGCCGACACCGGGGGAACCGGACGACCCGGACCGGCCCCTGACGGCGGCGGGTGCGGCCGCGGCCGAACGTCTCGCTCAGGAACTCGTCGCGCTGAAACCGACGGCCGTCGTGTCGAGTCCGTATGCGCGAGCGATCCAGACGGTCGCTCCAGCAGCCCTGCGAGCCGGGCTTGAGGTCACCACGCGCTGGGACCTACGCGAGTGGGACTCGGGTCTGGAGCCGACGCCCGACTACGCCAGGCACTACGCACGCAGCTGGGCCGAACCTGACTTCGCACGCCCGGGCGGCGAGTCCTTGCGAGAACTGACGGCGCGGGCGACGGCCGTTGTCGAGCAACTCGCGGCGGAGCACCCCGGCGGTGTCGTGCTGGTCGGCAGCCACGGGACGTTCGTGTCCCGTCTGCTGGCCGGAGTCAGGCAGGGAATCGACTGGCCGTTCTCACGCGACATGCCGATGCCCGCGGTCTTCCCCCTGATTCTCTGATGCGGTGGTGTACGGCATCTGAGCACGCGAGATCCGTCCTCAAGAACGTGAGATCCGGGTCTGCGCACGCGAGTGCGGTGTTCGCAACACCGCTCTCAGCGGACCGGCAGCCAAAGCGCGAGACCCGGCGGACCGCCCGTGAGAACTAGGCCGACGGCCGTCCGGCGCCGGCGTAGTCGTCGCCCTTTTTGTGATACGTGTGGATCTGGATCGCCTGGCCCTCGGTGGGCGCGTTGATCATCAGGCCGTTCCCGAGGTACAGCCCGACGTGGTGGATCCGCGTGCCCGGGTTCCCGTAGAACACGAGGTCGCCGAGCTTCGGCTCCTGCCCGCCGGGCACTTGCGGCAAGGCGCGGAACTGGCTGTCCGCGGTCCGTGGCAGCCCGACGCCTGCCTCGTCGTAGGACGCCTTGGTCAGCCCGGAGCAGTCGAAGCCCGCGGCGCCCGCTTCCGGACCGTTGCCGCCCCAGACGTACGGGAGTCCCAGCTGGCCGAGAGCGAATCGGGTCGCCTTCACCGAGGGGCTCGAAGCGCGGGACGGGTCGAGCGACAGCGTCGCGTACAGCTGGGCGTTGCCGAGGACGCGCTGGCGGAACAGTTCGGCCTCGTTGCCCTTGCCGCCCTGGTAGCCGGCGACCGCCTTCCACCAGCCGTTGCCGCCGCCGAGGTCGGCTCCCGAAGCGCACAGGGCGCGACCGGCGGCGACCGAAGCGGAGTCGGGGTCGGCGAGCGCGGGCTTCGCGATGCCCGGAATCGACGTCCCGTGCTTCTTCCACTGTTGCGCCGAGAGGCCGAGCGGATTGTCGCCGCCGCGTCCGTGGTTCGAGCTCGCCGCGCCGACACCGGCCAGCGTGACCCAGGACAGATGGCAGTTGGGCTGCTCGCCGCGCAGGGCCAGTTCGCCGTTCGCGTAGCCGATCAGCGACTTCGCCGGGATGTCGAGCGCTCCGGCGAGCTTGTTAGCCCACTCTTCGAGCGGCCGGGCACCCTTGGGCGTCTCCTGCGCCTTGACCGGTGCGCTGACTTCGAGGACCGAGGGACCCGCGCCGCCGCCGACGGTGGCCGGATCCTGGTTCGCCGCCGGAACGGGGACCTGCTGGTTCCCGTCCGCGGGTGCCGGATCGTTGCCGCCCGCGAGCAGCCAGCCCGCCGTCGCCAGCCCCGCGACGAGCGGGAGGGCGACCAGGCTTCGCATCGCCACACCGTGCGCCCACGACTTCTTCTTCGGGCCGGTTTCGGGCGCGCTCGACGCGGGCTCGGGCTCAGTCACGCCGTCCAGGTTATTGGAGACCACCTGTGTGTAACGAGCGGACGCCTTGCACGTTAGGGGGACTCTCATATTCTGGACAGATGACTGAGACGGGAGCGCTCGACGCCGGGCGTCTGAGCGCCGCGCTGTCCGACCGGTACGCCGCGATCCAGGTCGTGGCGAGCACCGGATCCACCAACGCCGACCTGCGGGAAGCCGCCGAAAAGGGGGCAGAGGACCGCACCGTGCTGATCGCCGAGGAGCAGACGGCGGGCGTCGGCCGCCGCGCCCGGCAGTGGTCTTCACCGAAGGGCTCCGGCCTCTACGTCAGCTTTTTGCTGCGTCCGCGCGAGGTCCCGTTCGCCAATCTGGGTTCACTTTCCGTGGTCGCCGGCCTGGCGGTGCGGGAGATCGCCGGGGACCTCGGCGTCGACGCCGTCCTCAAATGGCCGAACGACGTCCTCGCCGGGCCGGATCGCGCCAAATGCGCGGGCATCCTGGCCGAGGCCGTCGCCGGGGGCGAGGCCACCGTGATCCTCGGGATCGGCCTGAACGTGCTGCCACTCGGCGAAAGCGTCCCGGCCGGGCCGGGTGGTCTGCCCGCGACCTCGCTGGCGGAGCAGGGAGCGACCGAGACCGATCGCGCCGAAATCGCCGTCCGCCTGCTCACCGTGTTCGGTGACCTCGAACGCCGCTGGCGGCTCGCCGGCGGGTCGCTGGCCGAGGCGGGCCTGCTCGGCGACTACCGGCGGCATTGCGCCACGCTGGGCCAGGACGTCGAGGTCCAGCTGCCCGACGGTTCGGCGCTGACCGGCCGCGCCGCCGACATCGATCCCGCCGGCCAGCTCCAGGTCGACGTTCCCGGCGGGGAGCGGTACACGGTGTTCGCCGGAGACGTCGTCCACGTGCGGCCCGCCCGGTCCTGAATCGGGCGGCGGCGATTTGCGGCGTCCGGTCTTCCGCCGGAGCCGTTCGCCGGTACGGTGAGCTCACCAGCGTCGAACACACTTTGGGAGCGTCCGTCGTGGCCTATCCGGACGATTTGCTCAGCGAAAACGAGCACGTCGTGGTGCACAGTCACCCGCATTTCAAGATGCTGATCTTCCCCGTCATCGCGCTGATCGTCACCCTCGGCGTGGGTATCTGGCTGGGGATCCTGGCGAAGGACGCCCAGGCCCCCTGGGACCTGATCTCGCTGATCGCGATCGGAGCCGTCGGGCTCGGGCTCGTCGCGTGGCTCTTCCTGGCGCCTTTCGTGCGCTGGCGTACGACGCACTTCATCGTGACCACGGACCGCCTGATCGCCCGCGAGGGCGTGCTGAAGCGGACCGGGATCGACATCCCGATGTCGCGGATCAACAGCGTGCAGTTCGAGCACGGGCTGCTGGACCGCGTATTCGGCTGCGGCACGCTGGTGATCGAGTCCGCTTCGGACGAGCCGCTGAAGTTCGACGACATCCCCAAGGTCGAGCGGGTGCACACGGTCATCTACCGCGAAGTCAACGACAATCCGTATGACGACTTCGCGCCGCCCGCCCCCAGTGCGCCGCAGCAGACCGAACCGCTTCCCCCGCAAGGACAGCAGCCGCGCGGAAACCGGCGGCGTTGATGGGCACGCGAGAGCTGGGGCTGCCCGATCGCGTCCCGTCCTCGGCGGCGCTGCCGGAGCGGGTGACGATCTGGGAGGTCGGTCCGCGCGACGGCCTGCAGAACGAGAAGTCGATCGTCCCGGTCGAGGTGAAGCTCGAATTCCTGGACAGACTCGCCGATTCCGGGCTGACCACGCTCGAAGCGACGAGTTTCGTGAGCCCGAAATGGGTTCCGCAGCTGGCGGACGCCGAACAGCTTCTGGCGGGGCTCGACCGCCGCGAGGGCATCCGGTATCCGGTGCTCGTGCCGAACGAGCGAGGGCTGGACAGGGCGCTGGAGGCCGGGGTCTCGCATATCGCGATCTTCGCCAGCGCCACCGAGACCTTCGCGAAGAAGAACCTCAACTCGACCGTCGACGACCAGTTCGCGATGTTCGAGCCGGTCGTCACCCGGGCCCGGGCCGAAGGTCTCGACGTCCGCGGGTACGTCTCGATGTGTTTCGGCGACCCGTGGGAGGGCGCCGTCCCGGCCGGGCAGGTCGCCGGCGTGGGCAAACGCCTGCTGGACCTGGGCTGCTCGCAGCTTTCTCTCGGCGACACCATCGGCGTCGCCACCGCCGGCCAGGTCGAGGCGTTGATCGGGCGGTTCTCCGACGTCGACGCCCTCGCCGTCCATTTCCACGACACCTACGGCCAGGCCCTCGCGAACACGCTGGCGGCCCTGCGCTGCGGGGTATCCACTGTGGACTCTTCGGCCGGTGGGCTGGGCGGATGCCCGTACGCCGAATCGGCGACCGGGAACCTCGCGACCGAGGATCTGGTGTGGATGCTCGACGGTCTCGGCGTGGAAACCGGGGTCGACCTCGACGCGCTGGTCGCGACGAGCAAGTGGATGGCCGGGAAGCTGGGCAGGCCGAGCCCGTCCCGGGTGGTCAACGCGCTCGCGGGCTGAGGTTCACCGAACTCGCCGAAGTGAAAGCCGTTCGGCGATAGGGTCTGATCGCGTCCTGTTCGCTGCCTCCCCTCAACGTGGGGAATCGATTCCTCGGGGGGAGGTGCGGTGACCGATCCGAGCGAGGCCGGCACGGGCCCGGTCCGGCTGCCCGTCCAGTACGGAGACGCCGACGCTCCGACGCCGCCTCATGGGCTACGCGCTCCGTACGCGCCTTCGCCGTGGCCGCCGGCTGTGGCGCCGCTGCGACTGCCGTTCCCACCGGCCGCGCCGCCTCAGCCCATCGCCCCGCCCCAGCCCGCGATGCCGCCCCAGCCGCCGCCGATGGGGGCGTTGCGGACCGAGCGGGAGAGCGTGATCGCGCTGTTCCTCGTGCATATGTTCCCGATCGGGCATCTCCCGGTCGCGATGGGGAAACCCGCACGCCAGTTGCCGCTCCCCGGTGGCGGTTCCGGTCCGCTGGATCACCCGGAGGCGGACGTGCTGGACGACCAGGACGCGTTGTCGCATGTCAGCAGCGGCTTCCGGCGATCGCCGACGTCGCCGGCCGCTGTCCCGCCCGAGGCGTTGACCAGGGGGCACGACCCGTGGGGCGGACGATCCCGCGAGGATTGGGAAGGCCGGTTCACCGACGAGACCGGGCTTTTGTGGCCGCCCGCCGAACTCTTCCCCGAGGGTGCCATCGACCCGCCGACGCCGGTGATGCTCGACGTCGGCACGCATCTCGACCGGTTCGGCGACCGGCACGGCCGGGTCTTCGCCGAAGACGCGACCTTGTTCTCGATGCGCTCGCTGCCGCCGGATCAGGTCGGCGGATATCGGCGCTACCGGGTCGTCCGGTCGCTGCCGGTCTGGCGGTCGGTGAACGCCGAATGGTTCGGGCAGCCGGGCGGCGGGGTGCGCTATCGCGCGGTGTTCGGCGCGGATGAACTCGTCACGCTGGGCTTTCTGGCGGACGTCACGGGGGAGGTTCGGTGAACACGGGGACGATCCTGCGCTGGCTGGCTGCGCTGGGCGTACCGCCCGAGGTGGTCTCGGTCGGCGCGGAGGCGGACAACGCCTGGTGTCTCATGCGTACGGAAGAAGAGGGTGCCGAGCCCGCCTGGGAGGTCTTCTGGCGTGAGCAGGGCAACCGGTACGACTGGGCACGGTTCACCAGCGAACAGGTCGCCTGCCACTACCTCTTCGGACGTCTCGCCTGGTCACAGGTCGCGCGCGGCGCCGTCGGCCTCCTTCCGGGCGCGCAGTGACTCACCGCTTGAGAATGGCGAGGACCTCGTCATGGAGCAGGCCGTTCGTCGACAGGGCCGAGCCGTTGTCGTAGCGCTCTTCACCGTCGAGATCGCTGAAGCGGCCGCCGGCCTCGGTGATCAGCACCTGGGCCGCGGCGACGTCCCACGGGTTCACGATGCACTCCGCGGTGACGTCGAGCGCGCCCTCGGCGACCAGGCAGTGGTGCCAGAAATCGCCGAAAGCGCGGCTTTCCCAGCACGCGTTCACGAGGTCGAGGTACTTCTCCCGTGAGTGGTATTCGACCCACGAGTTCAAGTCCGTTGTGGACAGATACGCGTCTTCGAGCGACGCGACCTTCGACACCGAGAGACGTCGCTCACCGGCGGAATCGCTCATCCAGGCGCCGTCCCCGGCGGCCGCCCACCAGCGGCGGCCCAGCAGCGGCGCGCTGATCATGCCCACCACCGGCGTTCCGTCCTCGACCAGCGCGATCAGTGTCGCCCAGACCGGGACACCGCGCAGGAAGTTCTTGGTCCCGTCGATCGGGTCGAGCACCCAGGCCCGGCCGGTCGCGGCCGAACCGCCGCGTTCCTCGCCGAGGACCGTGTCGTCCGGGCGTTCTGTGGCGAGGATCGCGCGGATCGCGTCTTCGACGGCGGTGTCCGCGTCGGTGACCGGAGTCCGGTCGGGTTTGCGTTCCACGGCCAGGTCCAGCGCGCGAAAGCGGTCGGTGGTGATGGCGTCGGCGGCGTCGGCCAGCCGAGTGGCGAGTTCCAGATCATTCTCGTAGCCAGGCACGGTAACGATGCTTTCACGCCCGGCAGTCGTAGAGTTGGCCAGGTGAGCATGGTGCTACTCGCCGAGGACGACCCGGCCATCGCCGATCCGCTTTCCCGCGCGCTGCAGCGGGAGGGATACGACGTGCGTGTCGTCGGCGACGGGCCCGCCGCCCTCGACGCGACCGAGAGCGACCGCGTCGACCTCCTGGTCCTCGATCTCGGCCTGCCCGGGATGGACGGTCTCGAGGTCTGCCGCCGTCTGCGCGCGAGCGGGACCGAGGTGCCGGTGCTGATGCTCACCGCGCGCACGGACGAGGTCGACTTCGTCGTCGGGCTCGACGCCGGCGCCGACGACTACGTCGCGAAGCCGTTCCGGCTCGCCGAACTGCTGGCCCGCATCCGCGCGCTGCTCCGCCGACGGGCCCCCGAGGTGCTCGAAGCCGGGGGAGTGCGGATGGACCTCGGCGCCCGGATGGTCACCGTGGATCTGCACGAGGTCCAGCTGGCGAACAAGGAATTCGAGCTGCTGCGGGTGCTGATGAGCCGCGCCGGCCAGGTCGTCAGCCGCGACGAGATCCTCGCCGAGGTCTGGAACGACCTCGAATCGAAGACTTCGAAGACACTCGACATGCATATGTCGTGGCTGCGCCGGAAGCTCTCCATCGCCGCCGACGAGGCAGCGATGCGGGGCAGAGCGAGTGGCTTCGCCGACAGTAGCGATCGCATCGCCGCCGACGAGGCCGCGGGCCGGGCGGGCAAACCCGGCGGGAACGGCGACGGCGAACGGCGGATCGCCACGGTCCGCGGCGTCGGGTTCCGCTTCAACGCGGAATAGCATGCGCCGTCGCATCCTCCTGGCGATCCTGCTCGCCGTCGCGGTCACCGCGGCGGTGCTGGGCATCCCGCTCGGCATCACCGCCTGGCAGCTGGTCGAGAACCTCAACCGCGAGAACCTCGCTTCCTCGGCGCGCGGGATCGCGGCGACGCTGGACAACGAGATCGCGGTCGGCCAGCCGATCGACCTCGACCTGGTCCGGGTGGCCGTGCCGGCAGGCGGCTTGCTGACCGTCCGCGCGCAGGGGCAGATCGAGAAGCGCTACGGCACCGATCCGGGCACCGACGTCGTCTCCGAGAAGGTCCCGATCGCGCTGCACGGCGAGGTCGAGCTGGCCGTGCCCGCCGGCCCGATGCGTACTCGCCAGACCCAGGTGACCTTGCTGGTGGTGCTGCTGGTCGTGCTGTCGGTGGGCACCGGCACGGTGGTCGCGACGGTGACCGCGCGCCGGCTCGCGAAACCGCTGAGACACGTCGCCGATCGCGCGGTCAAACTCGGCGGCGGGGATTTCCGGCCGGATCCGAAGCGGTACGGCGTCGGCGAACTCGACATGGTCGCCGAGGCGCTCGACGCGTCCGGTTCGGCGCTCGCGCAGCTCGTCCAGCGAGAACGGCAGCTCGTCGGTGACGTCTCCCATCAGCTGCGGAGCAGGCTGACCGCGTTGCAGCTGCGGCTCGAACCGCTCACCGTCCATCCCGATCGGGACGTCGTCGACGAGGCGATCGCCGCGCAGGAACAGGCGGATCGGCTGGCCGAGGCGCTCGACGAACTGCTGGCCGCCGCCCGCGCCGCCCGCGAGGTGGGGGCGGAACCGGTCAATCTGCCGGAAGTGCTTCCCACGGTTTCGGAGGAGTGGCGACAGCTGCTTCGCGCCGAAGGCAGGCATCTGCGGCTTCGCGTCACCGACGGGCTGAGGGCCAGGGCGACGCCGGGCCGGTTGCGCGAGGTCGTCGGCGTGCTGCTCGACAACGCGCTGCGCCACGGCGCGGGCACCGTCACGCTCGCGGCGCGGCGCGGCGACACGGACGGCACCGTGGTCATCGAGGTCGCCGACACCGGATCCGGCGTGCCCGACGAACTTGCCCCGCATATCTTCGAACGCGGTTTCTCCGGCGGCGGTTCGACCGGTGTCGGCCTCGCCCTGGCCCGCGCGCTCGTCGAAGCCGACGGCGGACGGCTCGAGCTGTCGAGCAAGCAGCCCGCGATCTTCAGCCTGTTCCTCAAAGTCCCCCGCCCGGGCGATGTGGCCGAGGTGCGCTGGCCCGCCGAACGGGTCCCTCGCTAAGACCTCCCGAAGGACGTCCCGATCGGGCAGCGCGGCGGGGGCGCGCCGACTTAACGTCGGGAGGTGCATGCGACGGCGTTCCGATATCGGCCACCGGGGAATCCGGTGGCCGCGGCGACCGCGGAGATCGGCAAGGTGGCGGTCTCGGTGCGCTTGTTCTTCGAAGGCGACCTGTACGCGTGCCGTCGTCCGCCAGGTGTGCTGGAGCGGCTGGAAGCCGAAGCCCTCGATCTGCTGTCGAAAGGACTGTTCGTCAGCGGGATCGACACGCCTCTCGCGGCCATCACCGGAGCCGCGGGACACCGGTTCGTCCAGGAGGACGTCGTCTTCCAGCCGCCGGACCGCTGGGTCCACCGCGGCACCTGCTGGGTCGGTGCCACCCGGAACGGGCTGACGCTGACCGGTGTACTCGGCTACCGCCTCGAAGTGCGGGCGGGCTGGAACCGGCGGGCGCCCGACTGCGGTCCGCCCGCGACGGCGGCCGAATGGTGCGAGTTCTTCGGCGCGCCGCTGGCGTCCATCGGCGGTGTGGTGCTGCGGCGGGCGTCGGTGCTCAGTCCCGGTACTCCGCCGTGACCGTGACGACGAACGCCGCCCGGGCGGGCAGACCGAGGCCGGCCCACAGCCCGGTCGGATCGGTTTCCCCGAGGCGCATCCGCAGCGGCTGCGCCTCGACCATCAGGAATTCGGTGCCGAGCAGCACTCGTAACGACCGGTCGAGCAGGGTGTGTTCGTCCCGGACCCGGTCGGCGCGTGCGGTGACGAGATAGGACAGTTCGCATTGCTTCGCCCGCACGGCACCGGCTCCTGGGCCGGCGCCGTGCAGGGCGAAGAGGAACAGGTCGACGCTCGATTCCCGGGTCTCGGTCTGCCAGGTGGGTTTCGGCGCGTCGAGCCGGACCACCGTCCCCTCCGGCAGATGAGGCGCGATGAGCAGGCACAGGGCCTCGTCGACCTGCGTGATCACGGCGTCAGATCAGTCCCTCACGCAGTGCGTAGGCCACCGCGTGCGAGCGGTTCCGCAACTGGAACCGGTTGGTTACGTCGTGCAGGATGCTCTTCACCGTGCGCTGCGAGTAGCAGAGCTGATCGGCGATCTCCTGCGTCGAGAACCCCGACGCCACCAGCTTGAGCACCTCGGTCTCCCGGTTGCTCATGCCGCCGAGGTGCAGGCCGCGCGGCTGGAGGACCTGGCGCTGCAGCCGGGAAACCCGGTGCAACAGCCTGCCGAGCAGGTCGGGCGGAAGCGCGCCCTCCCCGGCGGCGGCCGCCTTGATCAGCCGGACCAGCACGTCGGCCCCGGCCTCCGAGCGGCGCGCGACCGCGCAGACGCCGTGCTCGATGGCGCCGAGGATCTCGTTGTCGTCGACCTCACCCGCGATGAGCACGATGCGGGTGAACCCCTGGTGGTGGAGGGCGGACAGCATCCGCGTCATCGCCTCGTCGAGGCGATCGGTGACCAGGAGGGCCACCATGGTCGGGTCGGCGGTCTCCCCGTCCACCAGCCGGACGTCGTCACGGGAGCGGAGCGTCATGCAGACGCCGTTGTGCAGGATCGGATCGGTGGCTCGGACGACCACGGGTGTCCGGTTCGGTTCGAACATGTGATTCCCATTCCCCTCGAACAGTGCGAGGGTCCCACCCCTCGCACTACTCACCCTGCCGGGTGAGGTGTCCCGGGCACATGGGACTCCGGTCCCGACCTTGCCCGAAAAGCCGCCCCGATCGGGGTCGCTTTTTCAGCGACCTTGGTTCAGTGACCTTGGTTCAGCGACCGAGCCCGGCTTCGCGGGCGCGCACGATCGCTTCCGCGCGATCCGTGATGTGCAGCTTGCTGAAAACGTTCGAAATATGGTTCCGGACGGTTTTCGGGCTGAGGCACAGGGTGCTGGCGATGACGGTGTTGCTGTGCCCGCCCGCGATCAGCGAAAGGACCTCTCGTTCGCGAGCGGTCAATTCCGGGAACACCGTGTCCGTGCTCGGCTGAGACTGGTTGAAGAAGCCGAGGACCCGCGTCGCGATGTCGGGGCCGAAGATCGCTTCGCGCCTTGCGACAGCGTGGACGGCCCGGATGATTTCGTCGGGCTCCGCGTCTTTCAGCAGATATCCGCGGGCTCCGGCACGCATCGCGGAGAAAACGGACTCGCTTTCGTCGGCCATCGTCAACATGAGCACGCCGACACCGGGCCGTTCGGCGACGATGTGCCGCGTCGCTTCGGCGCCGGAGAGGTCGGGCAGATGCAGGTCCATGACGACGACGTCGGGCCCGAGCGCGGTCGCCGCGTCGATCGCGTGCGCTCCGCTCGCGGCCTCGCCGACGACGTCGATCCCCGGTTCGTTGTCGAGCAGCGTGCACACCCCGAACCGGAACAGCGGATGGTCGTCGACCACAAGCACCCGAAGATGTCCGTCCATGGATCCCCCTGTCTCCCCGAGGCGGCACGCTAGCGAGAGGGTCGGCCGGGAACAATGCGCGGTCCGGACAGCGGACCCGGCGAGAATTAAACGCCTGATGAGTGTCGCGCACCTCGGGCATCCGCCCAAGTCATTAACCCTTTCGGCCCAGACCGGGGGAGCAAGGGACCTTTGCTATCGCTACCTAGTGTCGCTGAGGAGCGATAGCAAAGGTCCCTTGCTCTCTTTTCGCAGGTCAGGCGAAGGTGGCGGCGTGCTCGCGGGCCCACTCGGCGAACGTCAGCGGTGCCCGGCCGAGGAGTTCGCCGACGGTGTCGAACACGATCTCCTCGTTCCCGGCGGACTGCCGCTTGAGCTCGAAGAGCCCGTCGACCGACGAAGCGGGCCAGCCGTATCCGAGCATCCGGGCGCGAGCGTCGGCTTCGGGTTCTTCGACGTAGGTCAGGTGCCGCCCGACGGTGTCGCCCAGGATCTCGACCTGCTGCCGGGTCGAGAGGGCTTCGCCGCCGGTGATCGGATACGTCTTGCCCGCGTGCCCGTCCGTGGTCAGGACGGTCGCGGCGACCTCGGCGATGTCGCGGACGTGCACCAGTGCGGACGCCGGGTCGCCTTCGGGAACGCGGATGACGCCGTCACCGCGCACGGCGGGCACCCAGGCGAACCGGTTGTCCATGAACGTGCCGGGGCGCAGGATCGTCCAGTCCGGCCCGGCCTCGCGGATGGCCTGCTCGGCCGCTGCGTGCGTCAGGGAGGGTGGGTCGGTCTGTCCGAAGTGGACTCCGGTGGTGGAGAGCTTGACGAGCCGGGCGACACCGGTGGCGGCCTTCGCCACCGCACGTTCCTGGGCGAGGCCGTCGGAACCGTGCCCGGAAGTCAGGACGAACACGCTGTCGACGCCGTCGAGAAGCGCGGGGTCGAAGGCGTCGAGATTGCCGGCGACCACTTCGGCGCGCTGGTCGACGCGGGCACGGGAGGGATCGCGGGTCAGCGCCCGCACGCGAGCACCTTTGTCCAGCAACGCGGGAACGAGTTCGCGGCCGATCTTGCCGGTGGAACCGAGGACGAGAATCATCGAAAAACTCCTTCAGTGGTGGCGCCGCAGCGAAACGCGCGGTAGGAAGAGGGAGGCGGCGAGGCCCAGTGCGAGGGCGGGGACCATCACCCAGAACACGCCGTCGAGCGCGGAGGCGTACCCGGCGGGACTGTCGATGGTGAAGGCGTTCGTGAACACCGCGCCGAATACGGTCAGCCCGGCCGTGGTGCCGAGCGAACGCAGGAAGCCGACGGTCGCGGAAACCGCGCCGAGATCGGTCCGGGGCACGTTCTGCTGGGCCGCCATGGACAGCACCTGCATGTTGAGACCCGCCGCCGCGCCGAACACCACGAGATAGGCGACGACGACCGGCAGCGGCGTGTGTTCGTCCATTGTGGACATCGCGAGCGCGGCGGCGAGGCCGAGCGTCATGCTGAGGATCGGCGCCCAGCGGTAGGCGCCGGTCTTCGCGATGATCCGGCCCGCGACCATCGACGACGCGGCGACCGCGAGCGTCATCGGCAGCAGGAGGAGCCCGGCCCGCGACGGTCCGGCGCCACCCGCGGTCTGCAGGAAGAGCGCCAGATAGTTGACCGAGCCGAGGAAGACGAATCCGGCGGCGGCACTGGCCAGGACGCTCAGGCTGAACATCCTGACGCGGAAGAGCCGGAGCGGGACCACCGGCTCGGCCGCCCGGCGCTCGATGATCAGGAAGGCGACGAGCAGGACGGCGCCGACCGACGCGGACAGCGGCGTCGCCAGGGTCAGCCCGACGATCGCGCCGGACAGGGTGACGATTCCGGCGACGTCGAACGGCGCTGACGTGCGACGTCGTTCGAGCTGCAGGAACCTGGCGACGACGCCGAACGCGACCAGTCCGATCGGCACGTTGACCAGGAAGATCGACCGCCAGCCGGCGAGGTCGGTCAGCACGCCGCCGACGACCGGGCCGGCCAGCGAGGAACCGGCGAAACAGATCGAGAACCAGGCGAAGTAGCGGGCGCCTTCGCGACCGGGGAAGAGTTCGCCGATGATCGCGGCGACCGCGACGAACAGGCCGCCGGAGCCGATTCCCTGCAAGACGCGGGCGGCGATCAGCAGCGGCATCGTCGGGGCGAGCGCGCAGGCGAGGGAGCCGAGCACGAACAACGCGAGCGCGGCGAGAACGACGCGTTTGCGGCCGAACAGGTCGCCGAGCTTCCCGTAGACCGGCGCGCTGACGCTGCCCGCCAGCAAGTAGACGGTGGTGACCCAGGCGAACGAAGTGGCACCGCCGAGCTCGCCGACCATGCGCGGCAGGGCGGTCGCGACGACCTGGGCGTCGAGCATCGCCAGGAAAACGGCGGCGAAGAGCCCGACGAGGGCAAGGGTGTTTCGGGCGCGCGGAGGCGCGCCGAGAGTGGTGCTCAAGAAAGGAATCCGTTCACTGGAAAGAAACGAGGGAACGCGAGGGACGCGGAGGGTCACTCCGGATCCCCGCCAAGACGGGAAAAGGCTCAACCGTCATCCGAACCGGATGCGGTCCTCTTCGCGCTTGGCGATCACCTCGAATTCGTCCCGCTCGACCGTACGAACCCGGCCGGCGTCATCAGTGAAGGAACGTTGACATGGATGACCTTAAGCAATCACATGTCTTTTGACAAGTACTTATCGCAGCGGGATGACGTCGTCGTCCTGCTCGTCGCTGTCCCGGCGGCGTTTGCCCAGCTCATCCGGGAAGACCCACTTCTTGAAACCCCAGAAGCGGAAGAACATCGCCAGCAGCATGCCGATGATCGACCCGCTCGTGAAGTCCGCGAACTCCTGCACGAACCGCGTCACATGCGGCACTTCGAGGTCGAAGATGTACCGCGACGTGTAGAGCGGGATCAGGTTGACCACCACGGCGATCCCGCTGATCACGAAGAAGAGCGCCGCCTCGTGATGCCGCTCGCGCCCACCGCGCGTCCGGAAGGACCACTCGCGGTTGAGGATGTACGACACGATCGTCGCGACGATGATCGCGATCGCCTTCGCCGTGGTCGGCTTCGACTCCAGCACGCTGAGCTTCAGCAGGTACCAGACGCCGTTGTCGACCAGGAACGTCGTGCCGCCGACGATCCCGAACTTCAGCAGTTCGCGGTGCTTGATCAGCACGGATCGGAGCGGCTCGGGCGTCCGGGAAAGGACGGATTCGACCACGGTCACTCGGTCAGTCTAATTCGCCCGGGGGACCGAACGGCCTGGCAGGGGCATAGCTGGAGCGTTATATGACACTTTGGGCGATTCAAGGTGGTGATCTCGCCCAGGTCTGCAAGCCCGCATGTCGACCACCTCGGGGAAGCAAGGGACCTTTGCTATCGCCGGGCGCTCTGACCTGCGAAAAGAGAGCAAGGGACCTTTGCTATCGCTGTCAGGCCGCGCGATCGTCCACGTCGGTGGAGCGTCGCCCGCCACCGCGCAGCAGCCGAGGCCGGGCGTCGGCCTCGGGGAACACCCACTTCTTGAACGACCACCAGCGGAACGCCGTCCCCAGCAGCGTCCCGATGATCACGCCGCTGACGAAGTCCGCGATCTCCTGCGTCAGCAGCCCGACGTGCGGCTGTTCCAGTTTGAGCACGTACCTCGACACCAACTGCGGAACCGCGTTGAGGCCGAGCGCCACCGCGCTGAGCAGGAAGAAGAGCGCCGCCTCGTGGGCCCGCTCACGGCCGCCGCGGCTGCGAAAGGACCACTCGCGGTTCGCCACGTACGAAAAAACGGTCGCCACCAGGACGCCGATCATCAGCGCGGTCACCGGTTTGTCGGTCAGCACGGTGAACTTCAGGCCGTACGTGATCGTCATCGTGATGACGAAACTCGCGCCCCCGACCACGGCGAAACGCAGCAGCTCACGGTGTTTCCCCAGCATTGGGGGCACGCTACTAAAAGATGCCGCCGAGGATCCCGTCGGGCTCGACGGTCGGCTTCGACTTGCCCGGCCGCGGCGGCGCGCTCGTGGTCGTGGGCGGCGGGACCGGGTCCTTCTTCGCCGGTTCCGAAGGCGTCGCGGACGGCGACGGCTTCTTAGACGGCGAAGGCCAACCGGGCCGTCCCGGCTTCGTCGTCTCCGACGTGACCGGAGGCTTCGAAGTGACCGAAGGTACTGAAGGCAGCGAAGGCGGAGTGGTCGGCGGAAGCAGTGCGGAGTCGTCGCACCAGTGGTGCCAGCAGCCGAAGTAGACCTCGACGGGCTTCGCCTTCGCGATACCGAGGGTGGCGTTCACCGTCACCGGGAGGTTGTCGGCCGGGCGGCCCTTCATCCGCACCCACAGGCTCACCTGGCGCCCCGGAGTCAGCGAGCCGCGCGAAGTGCACGACGCGCCTTCGCCGGTCGGGCGGCACGGGATGCCGTAAACGCTCCACGAGCTGTGCACCGGGTGATCGAGGGTGACCGTCACCGGCTTCGTCGTCTTACCGGTGTTCTTCACGCGGATCAGCACCAGCGGGTTGCGGTTCCACGGGAACGCGGACAGCCCGTCGCTCTCGGCCCTCAGGACGAGGTCGTCCGGCGGCGGCTTCACGGTGACCTTCACCGCGACCGACACCTTGATCTGCGCGCCCGCCGTCACCGAACCGGTCACCGTGCTGCCCGCTTCGGCCGTTTCGTCGGCGCGCAGCCGGAACGTCAGCACCGCGGACTGTCCCGGTTCGAGGCCGGTCCCGGTCTTGCAGGTCACCGTGCCGGTGCCGCCGGGGCAGCTCACCGCGATCGGCCCGGGCACGGCCTGCTGTGGGAAGGCGGTGACACCCCTACCGCCGCCAACGGGAACGGCCGTCACGCCCTTCGGCAGGTTCAGCGAGACGGCGACGGGTTCGGACTTCGAGCCGCCGTCGTTGCGCACGGTGATCGGCAGGTTGGCGTCCTCGCCGGGCTGGAGCTGGACACCCTCGGCCGGGGCCGACGCCGTCATC
>NZ_JACBXD010000089.1 GCF_013870525.1 Amycolatopsis pittospori | reverse complement strand
CAGACCCGGGTTGGCTCTCACCGCCTTCACCACACGACCAAGCCGGGCCGGGTCGGTGCTTTCGCGTGACTGGGTGGACGGCACATGTGATCGGACGGACGACACCCGTGATCAGACGGACGACGCCCGTGATCAGACGGACGACACCAGGTGACGTCCGTCCAGTCACGCTTGCCGTCCGTCCAGTCACGCCAACCCGCCCGTAGGTACCTAAGACACGGTTGCCCTAGCGACCCAAAACACTCACGACTCCATCACGGGTGACTCCTGGCCATTGCGCGCGTAGCGTCGGTAGCGTTGTAATCATGTAATCGCGGAGGCGAGCATGCACACCTACTTCAGGACGGCGAGACATATGGGACGCGGTGGCTGGAAGGGCCGGGGCGGCTGGCAGCAGGCGGAGATCCCGTCGGCGGACGACGCGGCGGCGTGGTTCGGCGGACGGCTTCCGGAGGGCTGGTTCACCGGCGCTCCCGAGGTCACGGTGGACCGCGAGGAGATCGTCATCGTCGGCGAACTCCCACCGCTCACCGGTGACCACGACGACGACGCCGCGCGCGCCGCGGCCGAGGACGGCCGGATAAGCCGGTTCCGCGAGGAGACCCGCGACGAGCGGATCGAGATCGCGCGCCAGGCCGAGCACCGGTATCAGCGCAAGGTCGCCTGGGGCGCGAGCCTCGGCGGCACGCGGCATCTGTTCACCACGCATTCGGCGCCGGTGATGACCAGGCTGCGGCAGCCCGAGCGCCTGGTCCTCGACACCCTCGTCGACGCCGGCGTCGCACGGTCACGGTCCGAGGCGCTGGCCTGGGCGGTCCGGCTGGTCGGGGAGCACGCGGACAGCTGGCTCGCCGAACTCCGGGAGGCGATGACCAAGGTCGACGATCTCCGCTCACAGGGACCGGACCTTTCCTGAGGCCTTCTTCGCCGAAGTCCTCTTTCGAACGAACGCACGCGTCATGGATGGCCTAACTCACACGTTCGGGGTCCGCGGGTGAGTGAGTGCCGCTTCGATGGCGTCGCGAACACGGGGAACACGCTGAAACACGTCGATGACCTGCGGTTCGAGAACACGACGATCAACGGGAGACCGGGCTGATTCGTCCTGCGCTCCTCGATGCGGTGCGGCAGGCTGAGCGAAGACCGCACCGCATCGGAGGAATCGTGGACACACCAGGACTTCCCGCGAAGATCGACCCGGACGCGCTGACCACCGTCCTCGATGGACGGTGGGCCGAGCTACGCCGCGCGGTGCGCGCGCAGATGGCCGCGGAGAGCTTCAAGGACCCCGTCGACCTCGGCGTCGAGGCACATCGTGCCCAGGTCCTCGAATGGCTGCGCAAGCTGGCCGAGACCGACCGGCCGGGACTCGGGTTCGACCCGGCGTACGGCGGTGGCGGTGACGTCGGCGGCTCGGTGATGTCGTTCGAGATGCTGGGGTTCGGCGACCTCTCGCTGATGGTCAAGGCCGGCGTCCAATGGGGCCTGTTCGGTGGCGCCGTGCAGCTGCTCGGCACCGAACGCCACCACGAGCGCTACCTGCGCAAGATCAAGGACCTGGAGCTGCTGGGCTGCTTCGCGATGACCGAACACGGTCACGGTTCCGACGTCCAGCATCTGCGCACGACCGCGACCTACGACCCGGCCACGCGCGAGTTCGTCGTGAACACACCGGACCGCGGCGCGATGAAGGAGTACATCGGCAACGCCGCCCGCGACGGCGAACTCGCCGTGGTCTTCGCGCAGTTGATCACCGGCGGCGAGTCACGCGGCGTGCACGCGTTCGTGGTGCCGATCCGCGGTGAGAACGTGACCGGTGTCGAGATCGAGGACTGCGGGCGCAAGGCCGGACTCAACGGCGTCGACAACGGGCGGCTCACTTTCACCCAGGTGAGGGTTCCGCGTGAGGCGCTGCTCAACCGCTTCGGTGACGTCGCCGAGGACGGCACGTACACGAGCCCGATCGAAAGCGACGGCCGCCGGTTCTTCACCATGCTCGGCACGCTCATCCGCGGCCGGGTCAGCGTCGCGGGCAGCGCCGGCAGCGCGACGAAACGCGCACTGGCCCTGGCCGTCCGCTACGGCGACCAGCGGCGGCAGTTCGCGCGGCCCGACGGCGACGAGGTCGTGATCCTCGACTACCGCGCCCACCAGCGGAAACTGTTGCCCGCGCTGGCGACGTCGTACGCGCTGCACTTCGCGCAGGAAGGACTCGTCGCGAAGCTCCACGACATCGCGGAGGACGCGCCGGAGGAGGAGCAGCGCGAGCTGGAATCGCGTGCGGCCGGGATCAAGGCAGTCTCCACCTGGCACGCGACGGCGACCATCCAGGCCGCCCGCGAGGCGTGCGGCGGCTCCGGCTACCTGTCGGAGAACCTGCTCGCCGGGCTGAAGGCGGACACGGACGTCTTCACGACCTTCGAGGGCGATAACACCGTACTGCTGCAGCTGGTCGCGAAGGGCCTCCTGACCAGCTACAAGGAGCAATTCGAGGACCTGAGCCCGCTCGCGACCGCGCGATTCGTGGCCGAGCAGTTCGTCGAGGCCGTGATCGAACGGACGTCGGCGCGAAAGGTCGTCGAGCGGCTCACCGATGCTGACGACGGCGACGTGCTCTTCTCGCGCGAGTGGCACCTGAAGCTGTTCGAAGACCGCGAAGAGCACGTGCTCGGTGGCGTCGCGCAGCGTCTGCGTAAGGCCGCCTCTGATCCGTTCGGAGTCTTCAACGAGGCTCAGGATCACGTTCTGCGAGCCGGGCGCGTACACGTCGACAGGGTCGTGCTTGAAGCCTTCGTCGACGCGATCGAGCGTTGCGCGGACGCGGAAGCGCGCGAACTGCTGGAGCGGGTCTGCGACCTCTACGCGCTGGCGAACATCGAGGCGGACCGCGGCTGGTTCCTCGAACACGGCCGCCTCACTTCCGGCCGCTCGAAGGCCGTCACCGCCGCGGTGAACGCGCTGTGCGCGGACCTGCGCCCGCACGCGCGGACCCTGGTGGACGCGTTCGCTATCCCCGAGCAGTACCTAGCGGCTCCGATGCTGCGGGACTGACGCCCGCCCGCTGCTCGGCGAGCTCGGCCCGCAACGCCTTGACCTCGCGGGTCAGCTCGTCGAGGTGCTCGCGGGTGACGGCCTGCGCGCTCTCGTCGGCCTCGGTCACACGGCGGATCAGCCACGACGCGAGCGTCGCGGTGACCACACCGAGCAGGGCTATCCCGGCCACCATCAGCCCGACCGCGACCACGCGGCCGGTGCCGCTGATCGGATAGCGGTCGCCGTAGCCGACCGTGGTGATGGTCGTGATCGACCACCACACGGCGTCCGGGAAGTCGGTGATCGGCGCGTCGGGCTGCGTGCGTTCGGCGTCGAGCACGGCGAGCGCGGAACAGAACACGATCAGCGCCGTCGCGCCCACCGTGTAGACCACGACGCGGCCGCGCAGCGAAAGGCCGGCGTTGCGGTTGAGGACGTTGAGCACAGTGACCAGCCGGAGCAGCCGCAGCTGACGGATCAGCGGGAGCACGATGATCAGCAGGTCGAAGATGTTGTTCTTCAGGAACACCCGTTTGTCGGCGGCGTGCCTCAGCCGGACCCCGTAGTCGAGGGCGAACACCGCCCACGAGATCCAGGTGACCACCTCGCACCAGACCCGGCCGGTGTGCCCGAGCGAAGGTTGGAGGATCGGCCACGCGTAGGCGGCCAGGAACAGTACGGCGGCGGCGTTGAGCGGCCACTCCATCCGCTTTTCCCACATCGGGCGTCTCCTCACCTGGCCTTTTCCAGGTGCGTACGTTAAGCGATGTCGAGTGCCGTTCCATAGAGTTTCTCGGAACGGAGGGTGATAACGAGTCTTCGCTCGGCCGCGATGGTCTCGAGGAACCCCGCTTCGTCGTCGGGCCGCTGACGTTGTGCGGCAAGGATTTCCAGCCCCGCCGTGTCACCGGGTGTTCGTGTGACTTCGGAGAGTTCCGCTTTTCCTTCCACGACCGCGAATTTCCAGTGGTCGGCGCTGGAGATGTAAAGGGACGCGTGCGGATTGTTCCGGATCTGCTTGACCTTGAGGCGATCTTCGGTCGTGCTGATCCGGATCTCGCGGGTTTCGGGGTTCCAGTCGTAGACGACCGTGGAGAGATGCGGACGGCCGTCGCGCTTGAGAGTCGCGAGGGCGCCGAAGGTGTGCTGGGCGATGAAGTCGCTGAGGGCTGCTTCGTCGAGGCTGCGGGGCGGGACGTTCTTGGTCATGACGGTGAGCATGACTCTCGCGGAGAACGCCGGGAAGAAGGCACTTTCTTGTTCCAGGGGGAACACGCGTGTGTCCGTCCTGGTCACGGGAAGGGAGGAGGTCGCGGGTGTGGCGTGGGTCAAGCGGGTCGTGAGTGTTTCGGGTCGTTAGAACGACCCGAAACACTCACGACGCTAGGCGTACATGGCCAGCCAGATCGCGATGTAGTGCGAGATGGCCGCGAGGACCGTGCAGGCGTGGAAGTACTCGTGGTATCCGAAGGTGTCCGGGAAGTGGTTCGGCCACTTCACGGCGTAGAACACCGCGCCCAGCGTGTAGAACAGCCCGCCGACGCAGAGCAGCACGAGAGCGGCGATGCCGGCGTGCGCGCCCAGTTCGGGCAGGACGAAGACGGCGACCCAGCCCAGCGCGATGTAGATCGGCACGCCCAGCCAGCGTGGCGCGTTCGGCCACAGCATCTTCAGGGTGACGCCGCCGATCGCGCCGCCCCACACGATCGCCAGCACGATGTACCCGGTCGGCTGCGACATCGCCAGAAGGGTGAACGGAGTGTAGGTGCCGGCGATGAACAGGAAGATCATCGAATGGTCGGCGCGCTTCATCCATTCGTATGCTCGCGGGCTCCACAAGCGACGGTGGTAGAGCGCGCTGACGCCGAAGACGCCGAGCACGGTCAGGCCGTAGACCGAAGTGGACAAAGCGGCGATCGGCGACACAGTGGACGCCGCGAGGCTGATGAGGGCCGCGGCTCCGGCGACGGCGCCGAAGAAGGACCAGAAGTGGAGGTGGCCCCGCAGTCGAGGACGCGTGTCCACCAAGGGCGTGGGGCCGGACGGCTGGGGTTCGGTCTCTACGCTCACTCACTCAGGTTACGGCACCGTAGGTTTTTCGCCAGTGTCCGTGGCGCGTCCCACTGGGGCTCGCGGGGTGACTACTCTCCACTGGCGTGAGTCTTCGGTCCTTCTTGTCAGACGTCGTGTACAGCGCCTACGGCAGGCGCCTGATCCAGCAGGCCAAGGGGCGCCATCCACGCCATATCGCCATCATGCTGGACGGTAACCGCCGCTGGGCGCGCGAAGCGGGCTTCACCGACGTCGCGGACGGCCATCGTGCCGGCGCCAAGAAGATCGCCGACTTCCTGAGCTGGTGCAACGAGGCCGACGTCGAGGTCGTCACCATGTGGCTGCTCTCGACCGACAACCTCGGCCGCGCGGTCGAGGAGCTGAGCCCGCTGCTGAAGATCATCACCGATGTCACCGACGAACTCGCCGCACCGCACACGCCCTGGCGGCTCCGCATCGTGGGAGCCCTTGACCTGCTGCCGCCGGAGGTCGCGAAGGCCCTCAGCGCGGCCGCGGAGCGCACCGAAGGGCGTTCCGGGATGGAGGTCAACGTCGCTGTCGGTTACGGAGGGCGTCAGGAGATCGCCGACGCGGTCCGCAAGCTGCTCCTTCAGCACGCCGACGAGGGCACCTCGATCCGGGAGCTCGCGAAGATCCTGGACGTCGACCATATCTCCGAACACATGTACACCTCGGGCCAGCCGGATCCGGATCTGATTATCCGTACCTCGGGTGAGCAGCGGCTTTCCGGATTTCTGCTCTGGCAATCGGCGCATTCGGAATTCTGGTTCACCGAAGCGTATTGGCCCGCATTCCGCCGGGTCGATTTTCTGCGCGCCATGCGTGATTACGCGTGGCGGCATCGGCGCTTCGGTTCCTGACCCGCGCAAGACGAAGGCCCCGGAGTGCACTCCGGGGCCTTCGACGTCCACACTGAAGATCAGTGGTGGTGGTGCTCCAGCGAGTGGAGGATCAGAGCCGGGGTGGTGGCCACGCCGGTGTAGGCGCCGGCGACCAGCGAAGCGGCACCGTAGCCGAGCGCGCCGCCACCTTCGATGAACGTGGCGTAAGCGTCACCGAACGTGGGGTCCGGGGTGCCGGTGGTGTCACCGGTCGCGGCGAACGCGGTTCCGCCGACCATCATGAGACCCGCGGCGACGGCGGAAACGAAACCAGCCTTCTTCAGCACTACGCACACTCCTTGGTGAGATATTCAGGGATCCGGGGCACGGAGTTCCGGTGGGTGTGTCCCGCAGTAAGAAAATTACTCGCTATTCAGGGCTTGTGACCGTCTCGTAAGCCCATTGTGTGAGCCGAAAATGGCCTGCTTCACTCGGTACGGTTCTCTGTCTCGGGCACGAAATGCGCGCCGCTACCGACCGTGGTAGAACCCCGGCTCCCATCAGGTGAACGCCCTCTGTCGCGTTAATCCATCCGGGTCGCGTCAACGAGCGTCCCTGAATGGAGATCACGACTACACACCGTGATGGTGACCAGGTGTGGATGTCAGACGACCGACAGTGAGATGACGGTTTGGCGAATCACCGTGGTGGCTGCCTGCGCGATCGGCCGGACGCAGGTACCTTCCGGAAGTGAGGGTTCGCGTCCCATGCGGACTCTCGCGGGAGGCCCTGGTCGTGGCGGTTGTCGACAGGGCGGCACAGCCGCCCAGTGGATGCACGAGGGGGCCGGCACCCGGCCCTCGCGGCCGTGCCGACTGACGTGTGAGCGTCAGAAGGAGCGGTTAGCCAGGGAGGTGCCCGGCCCAGCGAGTGCGGGCGTGGTGCCACGCCCACGAGGGAGATGCCGTCGTGACTGCGCAGCGTTCACCCCGCAAGGCCTCTGGCCGTTCTTCGACCGGTGCCTCTGGCCCGGAGAAAGCCTCGATCTCGCCCGAATCCCAGCGGTCCACTTACGTGCTCGACACGTCGGTCCTGCTCTCCGACCCGTGGTCGGTGACCCGGTTCGCCGAACACGCGGTCGTGCTCCCGCTGGTCGTCATCAGTGAACTGGAGGCGAAACGTCACCATCCCGAACTGGGCTGGTTCGCGCGCGAAGCGCTTCGCATGCTCGACGACCTGCGTCGTCAGCACGGCAGGCTCGACGCGCCGATCCCGATCGGTGAGCACGGCGGCACCTTGCAGGTGGAGTTGAACCACTCCGACCCCACGGTGCTCCCGGTCGGTTTCCGCACCGACTCCAACGACCACCGCATCCTCGCCTGTGCGCTCAACCTGGCGGCGGAATACGCGTCGGTCACGCTGGTGACCAAGGACATCCCCTTGCGCGTCAAAGCGGGCGCCGTCGGCCTCGAAGCCGACGAGTACCGCGCGCAGGAGGTGACGCCCTCGGGCTGGACGGGAATGGCGGATGTGGACGTCCCGCAGACCCTGATCGACGGGCTCTTCAGCGGGGCCTCGTCCTCCGTGGATCCGGCGGAGTTCGGCATGCCCGAGGTGGGCGAACTGCCCTGTCACACCGGCCTGAGGCTGCTGGCGGGGAGTTCGAGCGCGCTGGGGCGGGTCACCGCGGACAAGCGGATCCGGCTCGTGCGGGGTGACAAGGAGGCGTTCGGACTGCACGGCCGCTCGGCCGAGCAGCGGGTGGCGCTGGATCTCCTGCTGGACTCCGACGTCGGCATCGTCTCGCTGGGCGGACGCGCCGGTACCGGTAAGTCGGCGCTCGCGCTGTGCGCGGGGCTCGAATCGGTGATGGAACGCCGTCAGCACCGCAAGGTCGTGGTGTTCCGGCCGGTGTACGCGGTCGGCGGCCAGGAACTCGGCTACCTGCCGGGCTCCGAGTCCGAGAAGATGCAGCCGTGGGCGCAGGCGGTGTTCGACACCCTCGGTGGCCTGGTCAGCCAGGACGTCCTCGACGAGGTCTTCGACCGCGGCATGCTCGAGGTGCTCCCGCTGACCCATATCCGCGGGCGGTCGCTGCACGACACGTTCGTCATCGTCGACGAGGCGCAGTCGCTGGAGCGCAACGTGCTCCTGACCGTGCTCTCCCGGCTCGGCACGGCGTCGCGCGTGGTACTCACGCACGACGTCGCGCAGCGCGACAACCTGCGGGTCGGCAGGCACGACGGCGTTTCGGCGGTGATCGAGAAGCTCAAGGGTCATCCGCTGTTCGCGCATGTCACGCTGACCCGTTCCGAGCGGTCGCCGATCGCCGCGCTGGTCACCGAAATGCTGGAGGACCACGGATAGCCGAAAGCGGGTAGTCCCTTTAGGACAGTCCTAAAGGGACTACCCGTGCTTCCTTCGAACGGCGGCGAAATCGGTGTCGTAGGTCGGGCCGTGCGAAAGACGGTTCGGCGCCGCCGTGGAATAGAAACAGGAGATCGCCGGGACCACGAGCGGATCGCGTTCGGCGGTGAGGCTCAGCAAGAGATCCCAGTCGTCCATTTCGACCAGTGACTCGTCGAAGCGGGCTTCTTCGAGGCCCGCGCGATGGGCCACGGCGCCGGTGTCGGCGAGGTTCTCGGTGAGCAGCGCCGCGCGGCTGTACGGCTTCAGCAACAGGCTCGGCAGCCCTTCGACGTCGTCGATGACGTAGCCGCCGTAGGCCGTGGTGATCTCCGGGTGTTCGCCGAAGGCCCAGGCCAATGCCTTGAGCCACAAGGGATGCATCGTGTTGTCGTCGTCGAGGTAGGCGATGACTTCACCGGTCGCCTCGGCGAGCGCCGCGTTGCGCGCGGCGCTGACCCTGTTGTGCGTCACGCGGATCGACCGGATACGCGGGTCGTCGAGCGCCGCGAGCACCTTGTGCGTGGAGTCCGAGCTGGCGTCGTCGACGATCACCAGTTCCCAGTTCTCGTACCGCTGCGCCTGGACCGACGCGATCGCGCGGGGCAGCAGCGCGGCGCGGTCGTGCGTGGGCAGGACGACGGAGATCTTCGGGGTGGCGGTGAGTTCGAGCCGGTCCAGCCATTGGGTGAAGGTCTGGACGGCGCGGGCGGCTTCGAGCTGGCCCGTCCGCAGATGGAGGCCTTCGAACGCGGCGTCGTGGCTGTCGAGCCAGCCGTCGAGCGCTTCCTGCCTGGTGTCGAGGGCTTCCTGTTTGGCTTCGACGGTGGTGGTGCGCGCGTCGCCGTCCCGCAACGCCCGGCCGTGGTCTTCGAGCCACTCGGTGTGCTGATTCAGGGCTGAGCGCAACCGTTCCAGTTCCGCGGCCTGGTCCGCGACCACGGACCGGAGTTCGGCGATTTCGTCGCTGTCTGCGTGGCGGCGGTCCACTGCCGCCGCCACGATCCGTCTCAGGCGATTCACCCGGTGCACCTTAGTGCTTTCCGGGTTCCGGATCACCAGCCCGCGGGCAGCGGGCGGCCTTCCGCGAAACCGGCGGCCGACTGGATGCCGAGCAGCGCGCGTTCGTGGAACTCCTCCAGCGTCCGAGCCCCCGCGTAAGTGCAGGCCGAGCGCACACCGGAACCGATGGAGTCGAGCAGGTCCTCGACACCGGGGCGGGCCGGGTCCAGCGCCATCCGCGACGCCGAGATGCCCTCTTCGAACAGGCCCTTCTTCGCGCGCTCGAAGACGTTGTCGGTGCGCGTCCGGGCGCCCACGGCACGCTTCGACGCCATGCCGAAGGATTCCTTGTACGGCTTGCCCTGCTCGTCGTAGCGCAGGTCGCCGGGGGATTCGTGGGTGCCGGCGAACCACGAGCCGACCATCGCCGACGACGCGCCGGCGGCCAGGGCGAGCGCGACGTCGCGCGGGTGGCGCACACCGCCGTCCGCCCAGACGTGCTTGCCCAGTTCGCGGGCCGCGGCCGCGCATTCGGCGACGGCGGAGAACTGCGGGCGGCCGACACCGGTCATCATCCGCGTCGTGCACATGGCGCCTGGGCCGACGCCGACCTTGACCACGTCCGCGCCCGCGTGGATCAGGTCTCGGGTGCCCTCGGCGGTGACGACGTTGCCCGCGACCACCGGGACCCGCGGATTCACCGAGCGGACGGCCTTGAGCGCGGAGATCATCTTCTCCTGGTGGCCGTGCGCGGTGTCGACGACCAGAACGTCGACGCCCGCCGCGAGGACGGCTTCGGCCTTCGCCGCGACGTCGCCGTTCACACCGATCGCGGCGGCGACACGCAGGCTCCCGTCGCCGTCGACGGCCGGGGTGTAGATCTCCGCGCGTAGCGCCGCGATCTCGGTCAGGACGCCCGCGAGCCGTCCGTCGGCGTCGATGCCGAGCGCGAGACGGCCGCCGTGGGCGTGCAGGCGCTCGAACACCTCACGCGGCGGGGTGTCCAGCGGGACGGTGACGAGCGCGGGCTCCGCGACGTCGGCAAGCCGTGCGAAGCGGTCGACACCGGCGCAGGCCGCTTCGTCGACGACGCCGACGGGCTTGCCGTGCTCGTCCACCACGACGACGGCGCCGTGAGCGCGCTTGCCGACCAGGTTGAGCGCGTCGGCGACGGCGTCCCCACCGCGCAGTACCAGCGGGGTGTCCCACACGGTGTGACGGCTTTTGACCCAGCCGACGATGTCGGTGACGGCGGCGGTGTCGACGTCCTGCGGGAGGACCACGAGCCCGCCGCGCCGGGCGACCGTCTCGGCCATCCGGCGGCCCGCGACGGCGGTCATGTTCGCCACCACGATCGGGATCGTCGCGCCGGTGCCGTCCACAGTGGACAGGTCGACGTCGAAGCGGGACTCCACGTCCGAACGGTTCGGCAAGAGGAACACGTCGTCGTAGGTCAGGTCGTGAGCGGGCCGATGCCCGTCGAGAAAGCGCACGAGTCCCCAGGATACCCGCGTGGGAGAATGACGGCATGACCGACCGGGACCGCGACGAAGCCGGACGAGCCCGCAACGCGCGCCCACGGGACGGCCTCGGCAGGCCGCTCCCGTACGGCGCGGACGGGGTCGAACGGCAGCCCGAGGGCATCGAACGGGCCCCCGAGGACACCATCGCCGAGGCTCAGCGCCTGCTCGACGCGGGCCGCCCGTTCCACGCTCACGAGGTCTTCGAGGACGCGTGGAAGGCGACCGACGGGCCGGAGCGGGAGCTGTGGCGGGGTCTCGCGCAGCTCGCCGTCGGCTTGACCCATGTGGCCAGGGGAAACGGGAACGGCGCGGCCTCGCTGCTGGAGCGCGGTGCGGACAACGTCGAGCCGTTCCGTGAGGCGCCGCCGCACGGGATCGACATCCCGGGGCTGCAGGCCTGGGCGCGGGAGATGGCCGCGGAGGTGAAGGTGCGCGCGCGGGTGGAGCCGGTCGCACCTCGGCTACTGGGCCAGTAGTTCCGAGCCGGAGCGGTAAAGCTCGATCAGCAGGGGGCGCAGCGAGAGTCCGGCCGGGGTGAGCCGGTAGCTGGTCCGGCTCGGGAATCCGGGCAGTTCCTCGCGGATGGCGAGGCGTCGTGCGGTGAGGTCGCCGAGGCGTTCTGTCAGCACCTTCGCGGACAGGGCGGGCAATGCCGCGCGAAGGTCGCTGAAGGAGCGCGCGCCGCCCATCAGTTCTCGCAGCACCAAGGTCGTCCAGCGGCCCGAGATCGCGGCGAGCGCGACCTCGACGGGACAGTCCGGCTCCGGCCGCCGGGTGCGGCCGCGGGCGTCCGGGACGAGTTCGCCGTCGAAGGTTTCCGTTTGGTGACCTGCTTCGCGGTCGGTTTCGCTGTCCGCATGACGCATTCCACCAGTGTGCCGTTGACCGCCGATCCCGCCGAGCATCCCTTCGTCTTCCAAGCCGCCTTCAACACCGGATCCGCCGAAATCCTCGATTCGCTCTACGAACCGGACGCCGTCTTCATCCGCCGGGACGGCGCGCAGGTGACCGGTGCGGATCGCCGGTCCGCGAACGGCCGGATCCTCGCGCTCGGGCAGCCCATCGTGGTCGCCCCGCGTCAGGTGCGGGTGGCCGGTGACCTGGCGCTGCTGATCGTCGACTGGGTGATCGAAGGGCATCTCGCGGCTACGGCCACCGACGTCGCACGCCGTGGTCCGGATGGGCTCTGGCGCTACGTGATCGACAACCCCTTCGGCGTCGACGCACCTTGAGTACTCGACATACCGAGAGTATGTTACTTCGAGTAGGGATACTGATCAGTAGGTAGCCGCCGGGAGGAAACGCGATGAGCGAGCCCAAGGAACTGCTGGCCGAACCGCTGAAACTGCGGTGCGGCGCGCTCCTGCCCAACCGGCTGGCCAAGGCCGCGCTGAGCGAGCAGCTCGGCGACCGCCGCAACCGGCCGACCCCGGAACTCGCCGAGCTCTACCGGACCTGGTCGCGGGGCGGCGCCGGGACGCTGATCACCGGCAACGTCATGGTCGATCCGACCGCGCTCGGCGAACCGCGCAACGTCGCGGTGCCGAAGGAGCCGGACGCGACCGAGTTCAAGCCTTGGGCACGGTCGGCCGACGGGACCGAGACGCGGCTGTGGGTCCAGCTCAATCACCCGGGTCGTCAGAGCCCCCGGTTCCTCTCCCGTCAGCCGGTCGCGCCGTCGGCGGTGCCGTTCGGCGACCGCGGCATCCGGTCGGTCTTCGCGACGCCACGGGCACTCACCGGCGACGAGATCGAGGCGATCATCGACCGCTTCGGCGTGGCCGCGCGCACCGTCGTCGAGGCCGGATTCGCCGGCGTCCAGATCCACGGCGCGCATGGCTACCTCGTCTCACAGTTCCTGTCACCGCTCACCAACCAGCGCACCGACGGCTGGGGCGGCGACGCGGCCCGGCGTCGCCGGTTCCTGCTCGAAGTGGTCGCCCGCGTGCGCGATGAGGTCGGTGACGCCGTGCCGATCGCGGTCAAGCTCAACAGCGCCGACTTCCAGCGCGGGGGTTTCAGCGAGGACGAATCGCTCGAAGTCGTCCGCGAGCTGGGGGAAGCGGGCATCGACCTGCTGGAGGTCTCCGGCGGCACGTACGAGAAGGCCGCCATGATGGGCTCCGGCAAGGCGAGCACCGTCAGCCGCGAGGCCTACTTCCTCGACTACGCCGCGAAAGCCCGGCAGGTCACCGACGCCGCCTTGATGGTCACCGGCGGATTCACGAGTCCGGAAGGGATGGCCGACGCGCTGCGCTCGGGCGCGCTGGACGTCATCGGCCTCGGCAGGCCGCTGGTCGTCGATCCGGCGCTGCCCGACCGCCTGCTCGGCGGCGAGGACGTCCGTGCCGAGCGCAAGGCGCCGAAGACCGGCATCCGGCTGGCCGACAGCCTGCTCGAGATCCAGTGGCACACCCAGCAGATGCACCGCGTGGCCGCCGGGAAACCGGTGGACCGGCGCCTCGGCGCGGTGCGGACGCTAGTGCGCGCCGGCGTCGCGGATCCGTTCAACGCCTTCCGGCGGGTCCGCGGCTAGGTAGTCGTCCTGCTCGTCCCGACGGCTGAAGGTGCGATCGAAGCCGACCGCGGCCGCCGCCAGGCCGGTGAACAGCACGCCGATCAGCACGCAGTTGAACGCGACCCCGCCGTAGCCGTTGATGCCCGGATCGACGAACGGGTACGGGTAGAACCCGATGAAGGCGCCGCGCACCAGCGTGACCGCCAGCCAGACCAGCGGGTACAGCAACGACCACCACAGCACCCGCCACGACAACTGGCCGCGTGGCCCGAACAGCAACCAGCCCGCGACACACATCAGCGGCGACACCTTGTGCAGCATCGTGTCGGCGAACACGGCCCAGCCGTGCAGTTCGTAGAGGTCGGCGAGCGCGACCTGGAAGACGACGCCGGTCACGGTGATGCCGACGAGTCCGGTGAGGCGCAGCACGCCGGCGAACGTCGAGCGTCCGGCGACACCGAGCGCGAGCAGCAGCCCGCCGATGCCGACGAGGATGTTCGAGTCGATGGTGAAGAAGGCCAGCAGGTTGGCCACCCGCCCGGCCGGGGTCTGGAAGGTGCCGCCCGTGGTGCCCGCCGAGACCGGGATCTGTGCGGCGAGACCGGCGATCACCACCAGCGCCGTCGCGCCGAACCAGGCACGCGCGATCTTCGAAGCCTGCATTCCTCCTACTTTATGGGTGATGGGGTCGCGACGTCCCGTCACCACCGCAAGCCGCCACTCGATCGGGGGCGGGATGCCGCCGGGAGATCCCGGCCACCGGGTCATATCGTGGAGGCGATGGACGTCGAGCGGAGGCCCGGACGCCGCGGGCGGGTCGCTCGGGGGCCGGCGGAGGACAGCGGGCCCGTCGCCGGGTTCGCGCGGCGGCTCTGGGAACTCAAGCGGGCCGCGGGCGACCCCTCTTACGACCGGATGCGCGACGAATACGGCGCGCTCGCTTCGAAGTCGGCACTGTCGGCCGCCGCGCGCGGACAGCATCTGCCCAGCTGGGAGACGTCCTGGGAGTTCGTCCGCGTGCTGGCCGTCGGGGTGCTCGACGGGGACGAGGAAACCGTCCGCCACGAATGGCGCGGTGAATGGGAACGCGCGCGGGACGCCCTGACCGTCGATCCCGTGCCCGTGCCCGGACCCGCTCCGGAACGCACGCGGCGGACGGCGTTCGTCCTCGCCGGGGCCGTGGCGCTCGTGCTGGTGGCGGCACTGGTGGTGGTCTTCGTGAACCCCTTCGGTACCGAGCCCGCCGCTCCCACCGGGGATCTGTCCGAACTCGTCGGCGAGACCGTGCCCGACGGCAGCGAAGTGGCCGCCGGATCGGTCTTCGTGAAGACGTGGGATCTGCGCAACGCGGGAACGGTCGGATGGGTCGGCCGCTACCTGGTCCGCGCCGGTTCGTTCGGCAACCCGGGCGAATGCGCGACCCCGGAGCGCGTCCCCGTCCCGCAGACCGCGCCCGGCGAACGCACGCGCGTCTCCGTCGAGGTGCGGGCGCCCGCGAGCCCGGGGCATTGCCAGGTCTACTGGAAGATGGCCGACGAACAGGGCCACATCCTGCTGCCGAACGCCCGCGCCGTGTACTTCTCGGTCCGCGTCCTTTGACCTTCCGTCCCGATGGTCAAAGCGCTGACCTGCGCGGACGTCCTTTGTTCGGCCATGGCCATTTCCCGGCCGTGAATCGCTTTCCGAGTGTCCGTGAGCGGCTTTAACGTCATCGGCGTCCGGGAGTTCCGGATGGGGATTTTCCGAAATACTCTCACATTCATTGCGGAAAGGGAATCCATGCGTCCGTACGTCAAGGTCGCCGCATTGGCCGGGGCAGCGCTCACGGTGGCGCTCCTGCCGGTCACCGCCGCACAGGCGGCTCCGGCGCCCGCTTCGGGCAGTGATCCGATCATTACCTGCGAATCCGGCTATCACGGCTGGATGCGACGGGCCGGGAAGGACGCGATCTGCCTGAAACCGGGCACGCGTACCTGGGACATCAAGGTCTTCGAATGCGCCGGAGATCTGACGCTGCACTTCAAGAACGGCGAGAAGGTCTATTGCGGCGGGAACATGAAATTCGGCCTCGACCTGGCCAACCAGACCAATGTCGTCAAGAGCGTGGTGGGGAATCGATGATGAAGAAGAAGCTGCTCGCCGTCGTTCCGGTCGCCCTGGCGGGCACCCTGCTGATGGCACCGTCCGCTTCGGCGGCCTCGAAGGTCTGCTCCGGCGGGCCGCTGATGGGCGCGTCGACCAAGGTCGTCGAGGTGAGCGCGGGGCAGAGCATCGACATCACCGTGCACAACCACGACTACCGGGGAATGCTCGTCCAGATCATCGATGACGTCTTCGACAAGGGGATCTGGAGCGGGGCGATCGCGCCCGGCAAGGAACGCACGGTCAAACACGGCGTGCTCGGGGAGCCGCCGGTCTATCACAAGATCCGCTTCGAAGTGACCTCCAACCTCTCGAACAACTACACCTACAAGATCTCTTCGGATCGGTGCTACTGACCTGAAGCGTTCAGTCCTCTGCTTGCGGTAGTTGCACGCGCAAGGATCGCGAGCAGAGGACTAATCGCGGGGTTTGAGGAGGCCCCGCACGGTGTCGATGGTGTCCGCGTCGGCGGCCTCCTTGTCCGGCCGGTAGCGGACGACACGCGCGAACCGCAGCGCCAGACCACCCGGATAACGTGTGCTCACCTGGGCGCCGTCGAGTTCGATCTCGACGACCAGTTCCGGCCGGACGTGCACCGTCCAGTCCGTGCGGTGCGTCTCGATCTCCTGGAACGTCTTCGTCTGCCACGCCAGTAGCTCGTCGGTCATCCCCTTGAACGTCTTGCCGACCATGATCGGCGGCCCGCCGTCGGGGTCGCGCGCGCCGAGGTGCAGATTCGACAGTTTGCCGGTGCGCCTGCCGTGTCCCCATTCCGCGGCGAGCACGACCAGGTCGATCGTGTGCACCGGTTTCACTTTGAGCCACGCGCGGCCGCGTCGCCCCGCCGCGTACGGCGAGGCGAGATCCTTGACCATCACGCCCTCGTGCCCGGCGGCCATCGCCGCTTCCAGCACGCCGTCCGCGGACGCGGGCGCGATCTCGCCCGGGATCACGTGCTCGCCGGCGACCTTGTGCAGGGCGGTGTTCCGTTCGGACAGCGGCGCGTCCAGCAGATCGACGCCGTCGAGATGCAGGCAGTCGAAGAAGTACGGCCGCAACAGCAGGGCCTTGACCTGCTCCTCGCGCGTACTGCCGAACCGGCTCATCGTCTCCTGGAACGGCCTCGGCCTGCCGTCGTCGGTCAGTGCCAGCGTCTCGCCGTCGAGCACCACCGAGGTGCACGGCAGCGACCGCACCAGTTCCACCAGTTCACCGACGCTGCCGGTGATCTCGCGCAGCGTCCGCGTGTAGACGTGCACCTCGTCGCCCTCGCGGTGGACCTGGATCCGCGCGCCGTCCATCTTGTACTCGACCAGCGCTTCGGCGTGTTCGGTGACGGCCTCCTCCAGCGATTCCGCCGGCGAGGCCAGCATCGGCCGGATGGGCCTGCCCAACGCGAGCCGGAACTCCGCGAGCCGCTCCTGACCGCCCGTCATCGCCGCCAGCCCGGTCACCGGAAGCTGCCCGGACAGCATGAACGCACGCCGGACGTCCTCGCCCGGGATCTCCGACGCCGCCGCGATGGCGTCCACCATGATCCCTTCGAGCGCGCCCTGCCTCAGCTCGCCGGTGAGCAGCCGGAAAAGGAAATCCTGCTCTTCTTTCGTCATTCGCGTGAACAACGCCCGCAACGTCTCCGCGCGCAGCTTCACCGACCCCGAACCGGACGCCGCCCCGACCGTGCCGAGCGCCGTGTCGACCTCCGCCACGGTCAACGACGGCTCGGCGGCCGGTGCCGCGTCCAACTCGGCCAACGTCCGCCAGCCGGTGCCGATCCGGCCCTGCGTCGGCTGCCCGGTGAGGAACGCGATCACCGCCGGCAGTTCCAGCTCGCCCGCTTCGCGCAGCAGTGCGGCCAGGGTGGCGATCTTCGCCTTCCTGGACCTCGTGGCGGCCAGCTCGGCCGACGCGGTCACCACCGCGGTGAGCAACATGGGTCCATCATCACCCCGGCCACCGACAGTTTCGCGTCGAAGCGGCGGCCGGGCTCCGTCGCGCGTGCTATGAACGACCCGTTACTTGCAAAATTTGCAAGTAACGGGTCGTTCATAGCGCGCTGGGGAGGGGACGAGCGCGCGGGACCGCGGTGACCCACTCGGTCCCGGTGCGCCGGTCGCCTGAAGTACCTGAAGCCGGGACGCTCAAGCGTGTGCGGGATCCGCCACCCAGCTGGCGAGCAGGCCCAAGGCCCGTTCGCTGTCGGAGCCGGGCTCTGCGGTGTAGATCACCAGCGCCTGGTCCGGATCGTCGGGCAGCCGTAGCGTCTCGTAGCGCAGCCGGAGCTCGCCCACGACCGGGTTGAGCACCACCTTCCAGGCGTGCGCCTTCTCGCGCACGGTGTGCTTGGCCCACAGCTTCCGGAACTCCTCGCTGCCGAGCGACAGCTCGCCGACCAGCTGCGCGAGGTACGGGTCGTCCGGGTACTTCCCGCTCTCGGATCGCAGGTTCGCCACGACCTCCTTCGCGACCGTCTCCCACTCGGGGTGCATCTCGCGGGCGTGCTCGTCGAGGAAGAACATCTTCGGGATGTTGCGGTCGCCGGGCGGACGGCCGGCGAAATCGAAGGACAGCGCGGCGCCGAGCGCGTTCCAGGCCAGGACGTCCAGGTAGCGGCCGAAGACGAACGCCGGGGACTGGATGGCGTTCAGCATCAGCTGTAGTTCCGGCCGGATCCGCTGCGCCCTCGGCCGCGCGACGCGTTTGCGTTTCGGGGCGGCCAGATTGCGCAGGTAGGTCTCCTCGTCGCGGTGCAGCCGCAGCGCCCGGCTCAACGAATCGAGGACGGAATCGGACACGTTGCGCGCCCGGCCCTGTTCGAGCCGCGTGTAGTAGTCGACGCTGATCCCGGCCAGTTGCGCCAGCTCCTCGCGCCGCAGCCCCGCGACCCGCCGCTGGTTGAACCCGGTCGGCAGGCCGAGGTCGGCGGGGTCCAGCGCGGCCCTGCGTGTCTTGAGGAAGTCGCCCAGTCCGGCCGTCTCGGTCATGTCGACAAGTATCCCGCCACTCCCGCGTCCGTGCCTGGTCCTGGCAGACCCAGGTTGGTCAGGGGTAAGGCGAAGGTGTCGTGGCTCGGGCGAGGCGGTGACCTGGGCGGCGCACTCGCGTGCCCGGAAACGGATCTCGCGTGCTCGGAGCCGTACTTCCGAGTGCGGTCGCCAGGCACGCGAGTCACGTCTCTGCGCACACGAGATCCGGGCCCGAGCACGCGAGTCACGCCTTCGTGCCCACTGCCACCCCGCGCCCTTACCCACACCCCGCCGCGCGGCCGGACGCGACGACCGATGCTGACCGGGCCACCTTGCCTTGCCCTCACTGGTTCTGACGCGGTACGACCAGGTCCGAACAGGACTTCTCGTCGGGGAGCAGCGGACGGAAGACGACGAGCCAGGTCGTGTCCGCGGTCCTCCAGCGGGTCGTGGGAGTGGCCGACCGCGCCAGGGTCTCGGCCTGGCTCAAGGCGTCTCCTTCCATGACGGTGCAAAGACCACCGTCGACGTGCTGAGTGCCGGCGAAGGCCGCGAAGGGCCATTCCCGTACATCGGCGCCGTCCGGTTGTTTGCTCGACGCCCAGCCGATCGCGGCGATCCGTGTCGGCCGGTAGGGCTTGGGGACGCTCTCGGCCTCCTTCGCGACGTCGGCCAGCTCGTCCTGGAAGTCGGCGAGTTCTTCGAGTCTGCCGCCGGAGTCGCTCTGCGGGGTGGCCGCGCGGACCTGATGTCCGCCGTACAGCGTGAAGACGAGCAGGTATCCGTCGATCACGCCGTCGTTGGGGACGTATTCGTCCCGATCGAGGTCCGCGCCGTAAGCCGAGTCGTGGACGCTTTCCGCGGTGCCGGCGTCGAGCCGTTTCTCGCGGACGATCTGGAGCGCACCCTCGGGTTCGCCGGGAACCAGCAGCCGTCCGCCGCCGTAGAGGCTGAACTCGGGGAGTACGGCGACCCGGGGACTCGGCATGCCGACGTAGGTCTTGGCCCGCAGTACCAACGTTTCCGGATCGGACGGCGGTGGCGCGGTCGTGCCGCAGGCGGTCAGCACGAGTACGAGCAAGAACGTGATCCCCAGGCGCATGCCGGACAGACGGAACCGGCACCCGATCCGGTTGCGCCGTCTTATGGTCCTGTTCATCAAGTCCGATCTGGCTCTGTGCAGAAGGCCAAATCGCCGACATCGTGGAGGTATGGACAGGGAACGAAGAAGTGTCGCGATCGGCGTACTGGGGGTGCTGATCGTCGGCGCGTCGGTGCCGGTGACGGGAATGCTCGACGGCTACCCGGTGATCACCGGACAGGCGCTGCGCTACGCGCTGGCGGGAGTGCTCCTGCTGGCGTGGGCGCGGCTCCGCGGCCGTCCGTTGCCCCTGCCCGGCGCGCGTGACGTGCCGTCGCTGATCGCCATCGCGGCGACCGGGATGATCGGTTTCCAGGCGTGCCTGCTGTTCGCCCAGCGCTACGCCGAACCCGGACTGGTCGCCGCGTTCCTCGGCGGCACGCCACTCGTGCTCGCGCTCGCCGCTCCGCTGGCGCGCGGTAAGCGGCCCTCGATGGCGCCGGTGGCGGGCGCGGTCCTCGCCGGACTCGGGATCGCCGTGCTCTCCGGCGGTGGCGCGGCCCGCTGGCAGGGTTTGGTGCTCGCGGCGCTGGCGATGGTGTGCGAGGCGCTGTTCACGCTGCTGGCCGTCGGTGTTCTCGACCGGCTCGGACCGATGGCGACCGCGACGTGGAGTTGTTGCGCCGCGGGCATCGGCGGTGCCGTGGCCGGCACGGTCCTCGACCCGGCCGGCGCCTGGGCATGGCCGGACGGGCGCGAGCTGATCGCGCTGGGCTACCTGACGATCGTCGTCACGACGCTCGCGTTCGTCCTTTGGTATTCGGCGGTTTCGGTGCTGGGCGCGGACCGTGCCGGAGTGCTGGTGGGCCTGATGCCGGTCGCCGGGCTCGCCGTCTCGCTGGCGCTGGGGATGCAGGATTTCCGCTTCCCGCAACTGGCCGGGGTCGCGCTGGTGTCGTCAGGCGTCGTGATCGGCCTGCGCCGTCGCGAGCTCGGTGAGCCTCGCGCACTTGACGTCGAAGTGCTTCACGACATCGCTCGCGATGACCGCGACCATGACCCCGCGCAGTGGCCCGTCGAGCGTGACCTGCTGGACGAACTCCGTCCCGCCGTCGACCGCGGTCAGTCGTAACACGAGATCCATGGCACCGAAGGGAATCGGCTGCCGGAGAGCGATCTCGCGGTCCTGGATCCAGGACGTGATCGTGAACGGCTCGGCGACCCGTGAGTGCACGCGGCCGCGGAATCCGTTCGGTACGAGGAAACCCGTCGAGCCCGCCTCGGCAGGGCCGTGCGATTCGGCGCGGGCGATGTCGGGATCCCAGTCGGGCCACCGGGTGAAGTCGGCCAGCGGCGCCCAGAGCGCGGACGGCGGGACGGGCAGGATTTCGCGGGAGGTTCTGGTCCAGGTCATCCCCCGACGATATACGGAACTGCCAGTCTCGTAAACTGGCCCTCATGGTGCGAGGCAGGCCGAGGGAAGAGGGAATCGACGACGCGGTCCGCGAGGCCGTGCGGGCGCTGCTGACCGAAACCGGTTACCAGCGCTGCACGATCGACGCGGTCGCGGCGCGGGCGGGGGTCGGCAAGGCCGCGGTGTACCGGCGGTGGCGGTCCAAGGCGGAGCTCGTCTTCGCGGCGGTGATCCACCCCGTGGACCTCGAACCGCCGGAGGACACCGGCTCGCTGCGGGGTGACGTGGAAGCCGTCCTCGGTGACATCGAGTCCTCTTTGGATGGTGTGGAGGTCCGGCACGCGCTGCCTTCGCTGCTCGCCGACGTCCGGGCGGATCCGGCGCTGGAGGCGCGCTTCGCCGAAGTGTTCTTGGGGCGTGAACTCGGTTATCTGGTCCGGATGCTGGATCGGGCCGTCGCGAGAGGGGAACTCTCACGACGGCCCGAACCGGCGTTGGTGCACGCGATCCTGCTCGGCCCGGTGCTGACGTGGCTGCACCTGTTCGCCGAGCCGGTGCCTTCAGGGGGATTGGCGGCTGCGCTCGCCTCACCGCTCCATGCGGCAGTGGTCGCTCTCGACGTTTAGCGGCCCCCGTGCGCCATCCGGAGCACGTCGAGGGCTTCGTCCAGCTGGGCTTCGGTGAGCTTGCCGTTCGCGACGTGACCGCGTTCGATCACGACCTCGCGAATCGTCTTCAGCTCCTTGAGCGCCAGCTTCGCGATGGCGGCGGCCTCTTCGTAACCGATGTAGGAGTTCAACGGCGTCACGATCGACGGCGAACCTTCGGCGTACTCGCGCGCGCGGTCGGCGTTCACCGTCACGCCCGCGAACACCTTGTCCGCCAGCAGCCGTGAGACCGCCGCGAGCAGCCGCGCGGATTCGAGCACGTTGCGCGCGATCACCGGCAGGTTCACGTTGAGCTGGAAGTTGCCCGCCGCGCCCGCGAAGGCGACCGCCGCGTCGTTGCCGATCACCTGCGCGACCACCTGCAGCGTCGCCTCCGGGATCACCGGGTTCACCTTGCCCGGCATGATCGAGGAGCCCGGCTGCAGATCCGGCAGCGCCAGTTCGGCGAGTCCGGTGCGCGGACCGGAACCCAGCCAGCGCAGGTCGTTCGCGATCTTGTTCAGCGACACCGCGACCGTGCGCAGATGCCCGGACGTCTCGACGACGCTGTCCTGCGTCGCCTGCGCCTCGAAGTGGTCACGCGCCTCGGTGAGCGGCAGGCCGGTGACCGAGGCCAGTTCCTGCGAAACGGCCGCACCGAAACCCTCGGGCGCGTTCAGCCCGGAGCCCACGGCGGTGCCGCCGATCGGCAGCTCGCCGAGTCGCGGCAGGCCGGACTTCAGCCGCTCGATACCGAACCGGACCTGTGACGCCCAAGCGCCGGCCTCCTGGCCGAAGGTGATCGGGACGGCGTCCATCAGGTGGGTGCGGCCGGACTTCACGATGTCCGACCATTCGGCCGCCCGCGTCTCGATCGCGGCCGCCAAGTAGTCCAGAGCGGGGATCACGTCGGAGAGCACTGCTTCCGTCGCGGCGACGTGGATCGTCGTCGGGAAGGTGTCGTTCGAGGACTGCGAAGCGTTGACGTGGTCGTTCGGGTGTACGTCGCGACCCAGCGCTTTCGACGCGAGCGTCGCGATGACCTCGTTGGCGTTCATATTCGACGAGGTCCCGGAACCGGTCTGGAACACGTCGATCGGGAAATGCGCGTCGTGCTTGCCCTCGGCGACCTCGTCGGCGGCCTTCGCGATGGCTTCGGCGACGTCGGCGTCCAGCACCCCGAGTTTCGCGTTGACCCGCGCGGCGGCGGCCTTCAGCAGGCCGAGCGCGCGGATCTGGGCGCGCTCCAGGCCTCGGCCGGAGATCGGGAAGTTCTCGACGGCGCGCTGCGTCTGCGCGCGGTAGAGGGCGTCGACGGGGACGCGCACCTCACCCATGGTGTCGTGTTCGATCCGGTATTCCTGTTCAGCCATACCTCAAGTTTCGCGCAGTGTCCGCACGCGCGCTCCGTGTCTTTCGGCACCCGCGCGCGTTGCCGTCCCGGCGATCCGGCGCCGAGGGCTAGGATCGAATGTGTTCTCGATCACGCCGCCCACCACCGGCCGGGAGAGTGCCGAATGAGCGAGTCCGCTGGGGAAACGTCGTACGACCTCGTCATCATCGGGGCCGGTCCGACGGGTCTGTTCGCCGCCTACTACGCGGGATTCCGCGGCCTTTCGATGGCCGTCGTGGATTCACTGCCGGAGGCGGGCGGGCAGGTCACCGCGATGTACCCCGAAAAGATGATCTACGACGTCGGCGGTTTCGCGGAGATCCGGGGACGCGATCTGGTGCAGGGCCTGCTCGACCAGGCGGCGCCGTGGAAGCCCGTGTACCTGCTCGGACGCCAGGCGGAGAAACTCGAAAGCGTCGAAGGCGGCGTCACCGTCACTCTCGACGGCGGCCAGGTCCTGCGGGCCGGCGCGGTGCTGATCACCGCCGGTATCGGCGAATTCACCCCGCGCCCGTTGCCCGCCGGGGACGGCTGGCTCGGCCGCGGCATGGTGCATTTCGTGCCCGCGCTGCAGGCGCACGCCGGCCAGCACGTGGTCGTCGTCGGCGGCGGGGACTCGGCGTTCGACTGGGTGCTCGCCCTGCACCCGGTCGCCGCGAGCGTCACCCTCGTGCACCGCCGCGCCCGGTTCCGCGCGGCCGAATCCATCGTGCGGCAGGCACGCGAACTCGGCGCCCGGATCGTCACCGACGCCGAGGTCACCCGGTTCATCGACCGCGCCGGCGCTCTGGCCGAGGTGGAGATCCAGGTCAAGGGCGCCGAACCCGAGGTGCTGCCCGCCGATTCCGTCGTCGCCGCGCTCGGTTTCACCGCCGACCTCGGGCCGATCGAAAGCTGGGGACTGCAGATCGACCACCGCGCCATCGCCGTCGATTCGACGATGCTGACGGCGCGGGAGCGGGTCTACGCGGCGGGCGACGTCGCGTCGTACCCGGGGAAGGTGAAGCTGATCGCGACCGGATTCGGGGAAGCGGCGACGGCGGTCAACAACATCGCGGTCGTGCTGGATCCGGACGCGCATCTGTTCCCCGGACACTCCAGTAACGCTGAGTAGCGCGTGTTATGAACGGCTCGTTACTTGCAAAATTTGCAAGTAACGAGCCGTTCATAGCACTTCAAGCGGGGGGAGCGGGCGTAGGCGGAGCGGTCTTCTCAGCGATCCACTGCGCGTAGGCCGCCACGGAAGTCGCGATCGACGGTGACGTCGCGCAGACCGGGTCCGCGTTACCCGGACGGCTGATCGTGCCCAGCAGAACCCACTTCTCGTCCACCTTGGCGATCTCCGGCCCACCGGAATCGCCGTAGCAAGAGCCCGACTTCCCGTCCGGATTGTCGGTGCACAACTCGACGGCGCCGTCGAACTTCGCCGTGCAGCGCACGCCTTCGACGATCTTGGTGTCCAGCTGCTGCAGTTTCGCGGTTCCCTTGCCACAGCCCGAAGTCGGGCACGTCTGGCCCCAGCCGAGCAGCCGCGTCGGCGTCCCCGGCGCCACGACCGTCCCGATCGTGATCGGGGCCGCCTTCACCGGGGCGGCCAGCCGCACCAGCGCGAGATCGCCGCCCGCGTGTTCGGGCGCCGGGTTGTAGGCCGGGTTCACGACGACCTCGGCGAGCTTCGCGATCTCGCCGCCCTGGGTGTTGTCGTTGCTGCCGATCCGCGCGCTCAGGTTCGCCGGGTTCTTGCCCTCGACGCAGTGCCCGGCCGTCACCAGCCAGTCCGCCGCGATCAGCGCGCCGGCACAGAAAGCCTTACCGGAGGCCGAATGCAGCGAGACGACGAACGAATACGGCTCGTCGGCCTCTCTGCCGCCGACGAGGTCGCCCGCACCCGTGGCCTGCCCGACCGGCGTCAGAGCCATCGCCGCCAGCAGGACCACGAGCACGCGCTTCAGCACAGATTCTCCTTAGGGGAGTGGGGGAACTACGTCTTCGTCGAGAAAGTCGTCGAGGTGACCGTCGAAGTTGACGGAGGAGTACGAGCGCAGCTTGGTCAGCCGGTGGTAGCCGTCGATCATCCGGACCGTGCCGGACTTCGAGCGCATCACGATCGACTGGGTCGTCGCGCCGCCCGCGCGGTAGTGCACGCCGCGCAGCAGGTCGCCGTCGGTGACGCCGGTGGCGCAGAAGAACACGTTGTCGCCGCGGACGAGGTCGTCGTTGCCGAGCACGCGGTCGAGGTCGTGGCCCGCGGCCAGCGCCTTCTCGCGCTCCGCGTCGTCCTTCGGCCACAGACGGCCCTGGAGTTCGCCGCCGAGGCATTTCATCGCGCAGGCCGCGATGATGCCTTCGGGGGTACCGCCGATGCCGAGCAGCATGTCGACGCCGGTGCTCGGGCGGGCCGCGGCGATCGCGCCGGCGACGTCGCCGTCGGAGATGAAGCGGATCCGGGCGCCCGCCTCGCGGACCTCCTTGATCAGCTGATCGTGACGCGGCCTGTCGAGGATGCAGACGGTGACGTCGGAGACGCTGGAGTTCTTGGCCTTCGCGACCCGGCGGATGTTCTCCGCGACCGGGGCGGCCAGGTCGACCTTGCCCGCGGCGTCCGGGCCGACGGCGAGCTTCTCCATGTAGAAGACCGCGGACGGGTCGAACATCGCGCCGCGTTCGGCGACCGCGAGCACGGCCAGCGCGTTCGGCATGCCCTTGGCCATCAGGGTCGTCCCGTCGACCGGGTCGACCGCGACGTCGCAGTCCGGCCCGTCGCCGTTGCCGACCTCTTCCCCGTTGAACAGCATCGGGGCTTCGTCCTTCTCGCCTTCGCCGATGACGACGACACCGCGCATCGAGACGGTCGAGACGAGCTGCCGCATCGCGTCGACCGCGGCGCCGTCACCGCCGATCTTGTCCCCGCGCCCCACCCAGCGGCCCGCGGCCATCGCGGCGGCCTCGGTCACACGGACCAGTTCCATCGCGAGGTTGCGATCGGGCGCTTCGCGGCGTCGAGAAGAGCTGGCGGACGGGGTGGGGGTGGGCATGAGACCTCCCGGGTCAGGAACTCGGCGGGGTCCCAGTCTCTCAGATACCCACGGCGGTTCGGTGGCTCGAGAGCATGGTGAACGTCACTGACCGTTGCCAGGCTCGAAGTACTCTTTTCCGCTGAGAGCCCATGAGCTCTAGCCGTCCTCGACGGAAGACAACGCCGCCTCGATCCGCTCGCGGGCGCCCTCGAGGTGGTGCTCGCAGACCTTGGCCAGCTGCTCGCCCTTTTCCCAGAGAGCGAGCGACTGCTCCAGGGAAAGCCCGCCCGCTTCGAGCTCGCGGACGACCTCGACCAGCCTGTCGCGGGCCTGCTCGTAGCCGAGTTCGGCGGTCTCGCCACCGGGTTTGCTCACGCTGTGCTTCCTTCTACCGGACGTCGGTGCTTGCCGATACCCGCGCACACTACCGCGCCGGCCATGGCGTTGTCGTAACCCACGAAGGCGAGAGCGAACTCCTGGCCATCACCCTCCGCGATCGCCGCGACGAGGTTCTCCTGGGCTCGCGCCACCCGTTTGCGGTGCACGGAGCCATCCGCGAACCACCATCGAGTGCCGACGTGCTCCGCGGTGGCCTCCGAGAGTTTTCGCAGCTGAGCGTCGAGGCCTCGTTTGGTCGAGAACTCGCAGCCGGCCAGCAGCACCGTCCAGCATTCCGCGGCCGCGCGTTCGGTCAGCAGCGCGTTGTGCAGCACGTCGGGCGCGTCGGCGCGCTGAGCGGCGTCGACGGTCAAAGGCAGGAAACTCGCCGTCAACTCGCCTCCTCCGGCTCTCCTGAGACGACGGCGCCGAGCGCGCCGTCGACCACCCGGACGCGCAGTTTCGCGCCGTCCGCGACTTCGGAGACGGACCGGAGGACCTGGAGGTTGCCTTGCGCGTCGGTGTACTGCACCACGGCGTAGCCGCGTTCGAGCGTCGCCGCCGGGCCGAGCGCGGTCAGCCGCGCACGGGCGCTGGCGATCTCGGCCTGATCCTTCGCGAGCAGGGTGAGCATCGCGCGGCGTCCGCGTTCGCGGTGGATCTCGACGTCGTCCGAACGCCGCTGGATCGGGCCGAGCGGGTCGGCGAGCACGGGACGGCTGCGCATCTGGGTCAGCAGCCTCTCCTGCGTGTCCACCCAGCCGTGCAGGGCGCGGCGGCCGCGGTCGCGCATCTGGCGGACCCGCTGGGTCTCCTCGCGGACGTCGGGCACGATCCGCTTGCTGGCGTCGGTCGGTGTCGAGCAGCGGAGGTCGGCGACGTGGTCGAGCAGCGGGGTGTCCGGCTCGTGCCCGATGGCACTGACCACCGGGGTTCCGGCCGCCGACACCGCGCGGCACAGGGCCTCGTCGGAGAACGGCAGCAGGTCCTCGACACTGCCGCCACCGCGCGCGATCACGATGACGTCGATCTCCGGATCACGGTCCAGTTTGGACAGTGCCTGGAGGATCTGCGGGACCGCGAGCGAACCCTGCACGGCGGTGTTGATCACCTTGAACGCGACATGCGGCCAGCGGGCCTGCGCGTTCACCAGCACGTCGCGTTCGGCGGCCGACGCGCGGCCGGTGATCAAGCCGATTCCCTTGGGCAGGAACGGAAGCTTGCGTTTCCGCTCGGGGGCGAACAGGCCCTCGGCGGCCAGCAGCCGCCGCAACCGCTCGATCCTCGCGAGCAGTTCGCCGATGCCGACCGCGCGGATCTCGTTCGCGCGCAGGCTGAACGACCCGCGGTTCATGAAGAACGTCGGCTTCGCGTGCACCACGACGCTCGCGCCCTCGCGCAGCGGCGGTTCGATCGTGCGCAGCAGGGCCATCGGGCAGGTCACCGACATCGAGACGTCCGCCGATGGGTCGCGCAGGGTCAGGAAGGCGGTGTTGGTGCCCTGGCGGGCCGAGATCTGCGTGACCTGACCCTCCACCCAGACCACGCCGAGCCGGTTGATCCACTCGCCGACCTTGCGCGCGACCGTGCGGACCGGCCACGGGTTCTCAGCGGTGGTGGACGGACCCGCCGCGGCGGAGGTGGGTTCGGCGGTCACTGGCCTTCCGCGCTGTCGCCGTCTGTTTCCGCCTTCTTCACGTTGCCGATCCGGCGGGCGAGCATGCCGACGAACGACGGACGGTCGGCGTTCGCCCGTTCGTAGGTCAGCAGCTCTTCCAGCTGCGTCAGGTCGAACCGGCGCAGGCGGGCCCGCAACTGCGGCAGGGTGAGCGTGTCGTAGTCGTCCAGCCCGGCGGGACCGGACGTGACGGGCGCGGCCGCGCTGTCGAACTCGCCGTCGGCGTGGTCCTCGGCGAGCGCGCGCTCCTCCTCGGCCCACGGGTCTTCGGTGAGCTGTTCGAGTTCGGACAGGTCGCGGAGATGACCGTTCGACTCGGCACGCGGCTCGGGAACCTCGGTGTCTTCGTGGAGCGGGATGACGCAGGAGTCGCGTTCGTAACGACGTTCGCCCAGGTCCGGCGGGAGATCTTCGTCGAAGGTGGCCCAGCTGGGGGTGTCCTCGACCGGACGCAGGCCCGACAGCGCGTCGTCGCCCTTGATCGCGAGTTCGGTGACGTGCTGCTGGACACGCATGGAGAACTGGAGCACCTGGCTGACCACGGTGACGGGCAGCCCGGTGAGCTGCTTGGGGAGTTCGCGAACCCGCTCGGCGGTGGTGACGGCGAGGCCCGCGGCGACCCGGAGGGGGAGCGGGAGAGGCTTCATACGTCTAGCCTGCCGTATCTGGTCCATCCTGCCCAACCGAACGGGTGGGTCGGCTCACAGGACGTGACTCCACGCACATACTTTAGAGGGGATCGCAGGTCACCTGAACGTGAGTGCGAGGAGCCCCCGGGGCAGCCCGTACCCTGGTGGCATGAGTTCTGCGAGTCCCGGAATCACGCCCGCCGGCAGTCCGACGATCACCGAGTCCGGTGTGCCGGCAGGTGGCAAACGTGTCCTGCTCGCCAAGCCTCGCGGCTACTGCGCGGGCGTCGACCGCGCCGTCATCGCCGTCGAAAAGGCACTCGAGCTCTACGGCGCACCGGTGTACGTGCGCAAGGAGATCGTGCACAACCGGCATGTCGTGGAGACCCTGCGCGAACGCGGGGTGATCTTCGTCGACGAGACCTCCGAGGTGCCGGAAGGCGAACTGGTGGTGTTCTCCGCGCACGGCGTTTCGCCCGCGGTGCACGCCGAGGCGGCCGAACGCAACCTGCGGACCATCGACGCGACCTGCCCCCTCGTGACGAAGGTGCACAAGGAGGTCAACCGGTTCGCGAAGGACGACTACGACATCCTGCTGATCGGTCACGAAGGCCACGAAGAGGTCGAAGGCACCGCCGGCGAGGCTCCCGACAAGGTGCAGCTCGTCGACACCGCCGAAGACGTCGACAAGGTCGAGGTCCGAGACCCCTCGAAGGTCATCTGGCTCTCACAGACCACCCTTTCGGTTGACGAGACCATGGAGCGTGTCGACCAGCTCCGGGACAAGTTCCCCGGCTTGGCCGACCCGCCCAGCGACGACATCTGCTACGCCACCACGAACCGCCAGGTCGCGGTCAAGGCCATGGCCGCCGAGTGCGACCTGGTGCTGGTGGTCGGTTCGACGAACTCGTCCAACTCGAAGCGACTGGTCGAGGTCGCGCTGAAGGCGGGGGCGCGCGCGTCGCACCTCGTCGACTTCGCGCACGAAGTCGACGAAGCGTGGCTCGAAGGCGTCGAGACCGTTGGCGTCACCAGTGGTGCTTCGGTGCCGGAGGTGCTGGTCATGGACCTGCTGGCGTGGCTGGCCGAGCGTGGCTGGGGCAACGTCGACGAGGTCACCACGGCGAACGAGAAGATCGCCTTCGCGCTGCCGCACGAACTGCGGAAGGCCGGCAAGGCCTGACCCTCCCAGTACAGCGAAAAGGGCCGTCCGAGAACTTCTCGGTCGGCCCTTTTCGCTGGTCAGAGGGTTTCAGGAGAGCAAAGGTCCCTTGCTCCCTCAGCGCTCGTCGTCCCACGGACGGGAGCGGCGGGGCGGCTGTCCACCGCGACGCGG
>NZ_JACBXD010000088.1 GCF_013870525.1 Amycolatopsis pittospori | reverse complement strand
AAGCTGCACGACGCGCCGCTCCCGCCGTGGCCGGGCCGAAGCCGCGACGACTTCACAGCGCAACTCGACGACGAATGCGAGTGGCTCGTCACGAACGACGTCCTCCCCAGCGACCTGGTCACCCGCAACCGCGAGGTCGCCGAGGCCGCGCTCCGGCCGTGGACACCGGTGTTCATCCACGGCGACCTGCAGCTCAGCCACGTGTTCGCCGACGGTGACGAGATCACCGGCGTGATCGACTGGACCGAGGCGGCCCGGGGCGATGCCCTGTACGACCTCGCCACCTTGACGCTCGGGCACGAGGAACACCTCGGCGACGTCGTCGACGGCTACGGCAGCGATGTCGACCTCGACGTGATCCACGCGTGGTGGTCGTTGCGAAGCCTGCTCGGAATCCGCTGGCTGTCCGAGCACGGCTTCGATCCGTCCTCGCCGGGCGGCGAGATCGACGTACTCAAAGCCAGGATGTGAAGCATGCTCGAACCGCGCCAGGCTCGCGTCTCCGACCACGCCACGATCGTCGAACGCGTACACCGGTGGTGGGGTGACTCGCGGACTCCCGAACAGGCCCGAGAGCTTTCCCTCCTACTCCCCAAGCTGTTCTTGCAGTTCTTCTCCGGTACGAGCCTGATCCTCGAGGACGAGGCCGGTATCCGGGCCTTCCTCGTCGGGTTCTACGCCGCCGACAACGACGTCGAGGCGTATATCCATTTCGTGGGCGTGGATCCGGAGCTTCGCGGGCAGGGCACGGCCCGCCGTCTGTACACGACCTTCTTCCAGCACGCCGCCGAAGCGGGCCGCACGGAGGTCCGTGCGATCACCTCGCCGGCAAACACCGGGTCCATCGCCTTCCACCGCGCCATGGGGTTCACGCTCGAAACCGGGGACCGGGTGGTCGACGGTCTTCCCGTGCACAGCGACTACGACGGCCCTGGCCAAGACCGGGTGTGCTTCGCCAAGGTCGTGAGTGGCGATTCGGGTTATTGAGGGGTACGGCAAAGGTGGCGTGGTCGGTGCCGATCGTTGCGTCCGGCCACGAGGCGGGTGTTGCGAAAGCCACTTTCGCAACGTTGAAGGTTGCGAAAGTGGCTTTCGCAACACCACGGCGTCTGAGCACGCGAGTTCCGTCTCCAAGCACGCGAGATCCGTGTCTGGGCACGCGAGTGCGGTGTCGCGTCACGCGGGCCGGCGCCTCGCCCGCGTCAGGGACACGTTCGCCTTACCCCTCGACAGAACCCGAATCGCCACTCATGATCAGCCGGTCACTCCGAGCTTGTCCCCGGACACCAGGCCGTCGAGCAGCGAAGCCTGTTCCCGCCGGTACGCCTCGACGTTCGCCAGTTTGACGTCCTCGTAGCCGCGGACCAGATCGGGCAGTTCGGCCAGGGCCAGCAGCCGGCCGCGGTCGGTGTCCTCGGTGCCGAACGCGGCGAGGATCGCGTCCCGGTACTGGCCGACGAGTTCCCGTTCGACCTTCCGGACCTCGGCCTTGCCGAACAGATCCCACCGTGTGCCGCGCAGTTTCCGTGCGGCGCGCAGCGCGACGAAGGCCGGACGGAAGGCCGGGCCGAGCGCGATCTTGCGCTTCATACCCATCGCTCGGAGGAAGGGCGGGTGCAGTCGATAGGCGTAGCGGCTGCCCTCCCCGAACTCCGCCTCGATCCCCGCGATCACGGCGGGGTCGAGAGCAAGCCGTGCGACCTCGTACTCGTCCTTGTAGGCCATCAGCTTGTGCAGGTTGCGCGCCACGGCTTCGGTGACCGCGGTCGAGTCCCCTTCCAGGACCCGGACGCGCTCGACGAACTCGGCGTACTCCCGCGCGTAGCGAACATTCTGGTACTGAACGAGTTCCGGGACGCGGATGTCCAGCAGCCGCGCGAGTTCCGAACCCGGCTCGGCGTGGACGAGCGCGCGGGCGCGGAGCGTGGCGGCCGACGGCGTGGGGGTCGCGGCGACGGCGGGAGGGGTGACGGCGTCGTGCAGCGCGCCGGGGTCGGCGACGAGCTGCCTGCCGCGCCGGAACGCCTGGATATTGCGCTCGACGGCCACCCCGTTGAGCTCGATCGCGCGTTCCACGCTGGCGGCGTCCAGCAGGATCGCCCCGGTCTGGTGGGCCGCGCCGAGCTGGAGGATGTTGGCGAACTGGTCGTCGTCGAACAGGGTTTCCGCCAGCGCGCGAGCGTCGAGCGCCACGGTGCGCGCCGCTTTGTCCGAGATCGCGCCGCGCACGGCGGCGGCGTCGGGGAACGAAACAGTGGTGTCGACGATCATCCGCCCGGTCGGCACCTCGGTCGTGGAGACCACGGCGGTGGTGCGGCCGGAGTCCGACACGCCCAGATGCGCCGGGTCGGCTCCGACCAGGACGTCACAGGCCAGGTAGAGATCGCATTCGCCGGCCGCGAGTTTCGGGGCCTGCGGCGTCGGTTCGGCGGTGATCTTCAGATCCGAGACGACGGCGCCGCCCTTCTGCGCGAGCCCGGTCTGGTCCAGCGTCCGGACCTGCTTGCCTTCGAGTACGGCCGCGGTGGCGAGGATCTGCGCGACGGTGACCACGCCGGTCCCGCCGACGCCGGTGATCCGCACGGAGAAATCGGTCCCGGCGCTCGCGCGGCGCGGCTCGGGCAGTTCCGCCGCGAAGATCTCCCCGGCGTGCCGCCGCTTCTTCCGGCCACTGGGCACCACGGTCATGAACGAGGGGCAGTCCCCCGCCAGACACGAATAGTCCACATTGCACGAAGACTGGTGGATCGCGGTCTTGCGGCCGAACTCGGTGGCGACCGGCTGCACGGAAAGACAGTTCGACTTCTCGCCGCAGTCGCCGCATCCCTCGCAGACACGCTCGTTGATGACGACCTTGGCGGCCGGTGTCTCCAGCTTGCCGCGACGACGCTTGCGGCGTTTCTCCGCGGCGCATTCCTGATCGTGGATGAGTACGGTCACGCCGCTCACCGCGGCCAGTTCCTCTTGCGTGCTCAGCAGTTCGTCGCGGTGCCGGACCTCGACGCCGTCGGGCAGGCGGACGCCGCGGAACCGCTTCGGCTCGTCGGCGGTGATGACCACCTTGGCGACCCCCTCGACCAGGAGCAACGACGCGAGCCGTTCCACCGGGAGGCCGCCGATGGCGTCCTGTCCGCCGGTCATCGCGACGGTCGAGTTGTAGAGGATCTTGTAGGTGATGTTCACCCCGGCGGCGACAGCGGCACGCACGGCGAGGCTGCCGGAGTGGGTGAACGTGCCGTCACCGATGTTCTGCACGAAATGCGAGGCCTCGACGAACGGCTCCATCCCGAGCCACTGGGCGCCCTCGCCGCCCATCTGCGTCAGGCCGACGACGTCCCCGACCTGTTCCGGTTCCATGAACAGGGCCATGGCGTGACAGCCGATGCCGCCGCCCACCACGGTTCCCTCGGGCACCTTGGTCGAGGAGTTGTGCGGGCAGCCGGAACAGAAGTACGGCGTGCGGGTCAGCAGCGGCACCGAGATGCGCTCGCGGTGACGGCGCTGTCCCCACGCCGTCACCGACGGGATCTCGTGGTGCGCGCTCAGCCGGGCGGCCAGCACCCTGGCGACGGTGTCCGGGTCGAGTTCGCCGAGTTCGGTGCACAGGGTGCGGCCGTCCGGGCCGGTCTTGCCGTACACGGCAGGTGCGCCGGAGGTGCCGTAGAGCACCTCCTTGATCGCCGCTTCGACGAAGGACCGCTTCTCCTCGACCACGACGATCTCGGTGAGGCCGTCGGCGAACCGCCGTACGATCGAGGGGTCGAGGGGGTGGATGACGCCGAGTTTGAGGATCCGGATCCCGTGGCGGGACAACGCGTCGGAGTCCAGGCCGAGCAGGCGCAGCGCCTGCATCAGGTCCAAATAGGACTTTCCAGCGGTGACGATGCCGACGCGGTCGGCGGGCCCTTCCTGGACGATCCGGTTGATCCCGCTCGCGCGGACGTACTCCAGCGCCAGCGGCAGGCGCTCGGTGTAGAGGCTGCGTTCGAGCGCCATCAGTGTGGTGCCGAGCAGACGGGAGCTGGGCTTATGCCGGTAGGCGGGCAGCGCCAGCTCCGGCGGCGTCCACTGCGGACGAACCTCGGCGGTGCTCGCGGCGTCGGCCACGTTCGCCACCAGTTTCATCGACGACCACAGCCCGCTGGCCCGCGACAACTCGACCGCGTGCAGACCGAAGTCCAGCACGTCCTGGGAGTCCGACGGGAAGAAGATCGGCATCGACAGGTCGGCCAGCGCGAGTTCGGAGGCGCAGGGCACCGAGGAGGATTTGGCGTTGGGGTCGTCACCGACCAGGGCCACCGCCCCGCCCGCCGGATCGGTGCCCGCGAGGTTGGCGTGCCGCAAGGCGTCGGTCGCCCGGTCGAGACCGGGCGCCTTGCCGTACCAGATCCCGGTGACCCCGCCGCGCGAAGAGCCGACGGACTTCGTGAGCTGGCTGCCCATGACGGCCGTCGCGGCCAGTTCCTCGTTGAGGCCCGGGCGGTGCACGACGTTGTGCTTGTCCAGCAGGACGGACCTGCGGCCGAGTTCGAGGTCGTACCCGGCGAGGGGCGAGCCCTCGTAACCGGAGACGAACACCGCGGGCGACGCGCCGGTGGCACGGTCGTGACGGGACCGGTCGAACAGCATCCGGACCAGCGCCTGGACTCCGCTCAGGTAGACCGTGCCGTCTTCCCGCAGATACCGGTCCTCCAACGTGAACTGCTCCACCAGACCTGCCTCCTTCGCCACCGCGCGATTCCGGACAGCAGACCCGACCGTCCGGTTCACCGCAACAAGCGACCGCTTTTCAGGGGTTCACACGCAAAACATTCGACCGAAACCTACTACTGGCCGATATCCGTTGCGTCTGCGTATCATCCTGCTCCATGGCGGACCAGCTCATCGACGAGACCGACCGCGAGATCCTCGAACTGCTGAGGGAAGACGCGCGACGCACGCTGGGCGACATCGGTGCCCGCGTCACGCTGTCCACCGCGGCGGTCAAACGCCGGATCGACCGTATGCAGGAGAACGGCGTCATCGTCGGCTACACCGTCCAGATCGACCACGCCAAACTCGGCTGGGGCATCGAGGCGTTCACCGAGCTGCGCTTCACCGGGACCACGAAGGTCGGGGAGATCGTCCGCACGACCACCAGGATGCCCGAGGCCCAGGCGGTGTTCACCATCGCCGGCGATCCCGACGCGCTCGTCTGGCTCCGGGTGCGGGACATGGGCCATCTGCAGCACACCATCGACGAGATCCGGCGGCATCACCAGGTGACCGGGACGAAGACCCTGATGGTCCTGGACTCCTGGGCCCGCGGACAGCAGTGGCCCGAGACCGACATCGGCGGTGGGTCGTGAGTGATAAGGAGGGTTAGAACGACACTTGCCACTCACGACTCGGTGGCGCGCAGCAGGCGTCGTCCGGTGCGCGCGAGGTGATCGCGGAACGCGTCGGGCTCGTCGACCGTGAAGTCGATGTCGGTGACCGTCAGGACGACGGCCAGCCACTCGAAGGAATCGACGTACGCGACGTACCGGCAGCTGTGGTCGTCGAGCGCTTCGAGGGTCCCGTCGAGGCGATGGAGGCGAGCCGCGGCTTCGCGCGCGTCGACCTGCAGGGTGAGGACGATCCGGAGCGATTTCGGGCTGTGGAAGCGGTCTTCGAGATGCCCGGCGACGTCGTCGACCGGAAGAGCGCGGGGTTCGAACGCGACGTCGGTCGTCCTCGGCCCGTCGATCCGGTCGAGGCGGAAGTTCCGCCAGTCCCGGCGATCGCGGTCCCAGGCGTAGAGGTACCACCGTCGCCCGAGCTGGACGAGCCGCATCGGCTCGACGGTCCGGGACGACGGCCCCACCTTCGCGGTGTACTCGAACTCGAGGCAGCGCCGGGCGGCGATCGCCGCGGCGAGGACACCGAGGATGTCGGGCGTGACGCGCGGCTGGTCCCCCCGGCCGAACTCGACCGCGGCGAGGACTTCGTCGGTCTTGCGGCGCAGGGCCGACGGCAGGATGCGCCGGAGTTTCGCGGCCGCGCGGTCCGCGGACTCGGCGGTGAGGTCGATGCCGGTTCCCCCGACCGCGGCGAGACGCAGCCCGAGCACGGTCGCGATCGCTTCGTCGTGTTCGAGCATGAGCGGCGGCAACGCGGCCCCCGCGACGAGACGGTAGTTGCCTCCCGGACCGCGGCTGCTTTCCACCGGATAGCCCAGGTTGCGCAGGTGGTCGATGTCGCGGCGAAGCGTGCGGGGCGGGACTTCCATCGCCGCGCCGAGTTCGGCGGCGGGCCAGTGCCGCCCGGATTGCAGCAGCGACAGCAGGCGGAGCATCCGTTCTCGTGGTGCCGTCATGGCGACTCCCGACCTCGCGGATAATTGTGGCCGGAAACCGGCCACATCTGATCGTAGCGTGGACCCATGGTGGAAATTCAAGGGTCGACGGCCGATCGCGGCCGGTGGATCACCGTGGAAGGAGCGCGGACGCACAACCTCCGCGACGTGTCGGTGAAGGTGCCGAAGCACCGGCTGACGGTGTTCACCGGCGTCTCGGGATCGGGGAAGTCGTCGCTGGCGTTCGACACGATCGCGGCCGAGGCCGAACGCCTGGTCACCGGGACCTATCCGGCGTTCGTCCGGAACCGGCTCCCCCAGCATCCGCCCGCCGACGTCGACCGGATCGACGGGCTGATCTTCACCACGATCGTCGACCAGCGACGGTTCACCGGGAACACCAGGTCCACCGTCGGCACGGCGAGCGACATCGCCCCGCTGCTGCGCCTGCTGTTCTCCCGCCTCGGGACGCCGAACGCCGGATTCTCGCCCGCGTACTCGTTCAACGACCCCAGTGGGATGTGCCCGCGCTGCGAGGGGCTCGGCGTGGTCGACGACATCGACCTCGACCGGTTGCTCGACCGTTCGCGGAGCCTGAACGAGGGTGCCGTGCGGTTCCCGACGTTCGCTCCCGGGACCTATCGGTGGAAGCGGCTGGTCCACTCGGGACTCGTCGACCCGAGTGTCCCTTTAGCACGGTTACCGGCGGAAAAGATCGACACACTGCTGTACGCCGAAGCACTTCCCCTCGACGATCCCGGCCCCGAGTACCCCAAGCACGGGACCTTCGACGGCATCGTCCCACGGCTGCGCGAGTCGTACCTGCGCAAGACCCCGTCGCGGCTGACCGCCGAGGAACAGGAAGGACTCGCCGAGGTCGTGACCCGCGGGACCTGCCCGGACTGCGACGGCACCCGCCTCGGCGAAGCGACCAGGAAGAGCCTCATCGACGGCCGGTCCATCGCGGACTGGTCGGCGATGCCCGTCGGTGACCTGCGCGAACTGGTGACGTCCGTGAACGACGCGTCCGTGGCGCCGCTTCTCCAGGCGATCCGGGAACGGCTCGACGCGCTGGACTCCGTCGGGCTCGGCTACCTGAGCCTGTCACGGGAGTCGAGGACACTGTCCGGCGGTGAGGCCCAGCGGGTCAAGATCGTCCGCCACCTCGGCAGTGCGCTCAGCGACGTCTGTTACGTCTTCGACGAGCCGAGCACCGGACTGCACCCGCACGACGTGCACCGGCTCCTCGAACTGCTGGCGAAACTCCGGGACAGGCACAACACGATCCTCGTGGTCGAGCACCATCCCGCGGTCATCGCGGCCGCCGACCATGTCATCGACCTCGGCCCCGGCGGCGGTGTCGACGGCGGCCACATCCAGTTCGAAGGGCCGCCGGACGACCTGGCCTCGACCCGCACCGAAACCGGCCGCGTTCTCCGCACCCCGCTGCGCTTCAAGAAGCGAACGCGTTCCGCGCGGGGCACCGTGACGATCACCGGTGCCGCCAGCCACAACCTGCGGAACGTCACCGTCGACGTACCGCTCGGGGTCCTGACCGTCGTCGCCGGCGTCGCCGGTTCCGGTAAGAGCACCCTGATCGCGGGCGAACTTCCCCGGCGACATCCCGATTTCGTCGTCGTCGAGCAGGCGCCGCTGCGTGGCGGGATCCGCTCGACGCCCGCCACCGTGCTCGGCGTCGCCGAACCGATCCGCGACATCTTCGGCGAGGCGACTGGACTGCCGCCGTCGTGGTTCGGCGCGAACGGCCGCGGGGCCTGCCCGGTCTGCAAGGGAAAGGGCGTGATCATCACCGACCTGGCGTTCCTCGACGACGTCCAAACCGCCTGCGACGCTTGCGATGGCACCCGGTTCAACCCGGACGCGCTCGCCGCGACGCTGAACGGTCACACCATCGCCGACGTCTTGGCGATGACCCCCGCGGACGCCGCCGCGCTGTTCGGCGAAGGCTCCCCCATCGCACGGCGACTCACGTGGCTGGACCGCGTCGGACTCGGCTACCTGACGATCGGGCAGAGCCTGGACACCTTGTCCGGCGGGGAAAGGCAACGGCTTCTGCTCGCCCGCCACCTCGCCGACGCGGGCCCCGCGGACGACCTGCGCCTGGTGCTCGACGAGCCGACCGCCGGATTGCACGGCAGCGACGTCGACCGGCTGCTCGCCTTATGCGACGACCTCGTCGACGCCGGGGCGACACTCGTCCTCATCGAGCACAACCAGCGCGTGATCGCGCACGCCGACCACGTCATCGACCTCGGACCCGGTGCGGGTTCCGACGGTGGGGCCGTCGTGTTCGAAGGCTCGCCGGCCGCTCTCGCCGAGGAGACGGCATCGGTCACCGGCCGCCATCTCAGGGCTCGCTGACCAGCGGGTGACCAACGCGTTCCCGGCGCCGGATCGGCGCCGGGAACACCCACCCGCCCAGGAACAGTTCCCGGGCAGAGCGAGATGATTCCCGATCCAGAGGCTCCCGACACGCCGGTACCGAACAGTTCTTGGCCGCAATTTCCCCGAGGGTCAGCCGACGAGCTTGCAAGCCGCGTTCGCCTTCATCGCCGGATCCAGCCCCGGCACCTTGCCGGTCTCGACGGCGGGCGCGTGCGACACCAGGTCGATCCCGGTCACGTCGAGCGCCGCCTTCGCGGTGCGGACGCCGCCTCTCGCCACCAGGGGGCGGTACTCGGTCACCGTCCCGTGCAGCTTCCGGTAGAACGCCAGCTCCCCGGCCGCGAGCGCGTTCGCGGCCTGAGCGGGTGGGGCGACCTGCGGCAGCTTCTCGAGCCCGGTGATCGCCGCCGCCAGCGTCGTGTCCAGCTTCTGCAGAGACGCCTCCGCCTTCGGCAGATCCGCCTCGGTCTTGATGTCGTACCCCTTGGCCAGGCTGTAGCCGATGAGCCGTATCTCCTTGACCGCGCCGCAGTATCCGCCCGCCCAGGACACGAGTGCCGGATCCGGGCCGGTCGGCGACGGCGGAGGCGGGGGCGACGGCGCCGGGGTCGGCGCGGGCTCCGGCGAGGTCGTGCTGCAGGCTGCGAGGGTGAATCCGGCGGCGAGGGCCGCGATCACCCGAAAGCGCGCCGCCGTCTGGCTCATCATGCGGTCGAGGGTAAAGCTGACGGCAGGGACCGGTCCCCGACGGCGAAAGGACGACATGAACCAGTCACTCCCGCAACGTCTGTACCTGCTCGGCTATGACACGGCGAAGAACCGGCTCGACCCTGCCAGCGCCGCGGTGCGGGGTTCGCTCCTGCGTGTCGCCGCGGTGGCCGAACTCGTCCTCGGCGGACTTCTCCTCGACCGCGGCGGCAAAGCCGAGCGCACCGCCGCGGCCGGTCTCACACCGGAAGACCCGTTCCTCGCCGAAGTGCTGGCCGACGCTCCCGGCGAAAAGCCGCGGCGCTGGTTCACCATCGTCGAACGCGACTGGTACAAGGCGGAGGAGACGGTCCGCGACCAGCTCGCCGACGCCGGCCTGGTCACCCTCGAAAAGCGCCGGGTACTGGGGCTGTTCCCGGTCCACGACGTCACCTTGACCCAGCCGCAGCAGGCGGACGCCCTGCGGGAGCGGATCCGGACCGCGGTGATGGGGAGCCAGGACCCCGCCACCGTCGCGATCGAAGACGCGGTCCTGACCATGCTGGCCGTCGAAGGCGACGTCTACTCCGTGTTCGGCCCCAAGGAGAAACGGGCGCACAAGAGCGAGATCCGGGCGCTCGCGGACCGCGTCGACGCCGCCCTCCCCGGGCTGAGGAAGGCGGCGCAGTACGCCGTCGCGGCGCGGCGAGGGGGCAGTGGCTAGGGCGTGTTTCCGGGCCGCGGGCCCTCCACCTTGGGTTTCTCGGCCTTCCGGGTTTCCTCTTCCCTGTCGACGACCTTGGTGAGGAAATGCTGCTGCGCCAGGGTCCACACGTTGGTGGCCAGGAAGTACAGCAGCACGCCGATCGGAACTGGGAAGAACGAGCCCGACACCAGCATCCCGAGCGGGGCCAGGTACATCATCAGCTTGGCGATGCCCGCGGCCTGCGGCGCGGTCGAGGTCTGACGGGTGAGCCCCGCGCGCAGGGAGAAGAACGTGGCCAGGCCGGCGATCAGCATCAGCGGTACCCCGACCGCGATCATCCGGGTGTGATCGGTGCCGAACGCGGCCAGCTCGGCGGCCGACTGCGAAAGCCAGTTGCCGAGTTTCGCGCCGAACAGGTCGGCGTTCAGAAAGGACTGGACGCCTTCACGATCGAAGACGTGGTTCGACGCCGCGCCCGGGGTGAAATCGCGCAGCACCCAGTACAGCGACAGGAGGACCGGCAGCTGGATCAAGGCCGGAAGGCAGCCGCCCAGCGGGCTGGAACCGTTGTCGGCGTGGAGTTTCTGGATCTCCTTCGCCATCCGCTGGCGATCCTTGCCGTACTTGTCCTTGATCTTCTGCAGTTGCGGGGCGAGCGCCTGCGTGCGGCGGCCCGCCCGCAGCGCGCTGAGCGCGGGTTTCACCAGCAAGAGGCGCAGGGTGAAGACGAGGAACACGATGGACAGCACCCAGGCGACGCCCGAGTCGGGACTCGACACGGCACCGAAGACCTTGTGCCAGAACCAGAGAATGGTGGAAACGGGGTACAGGAAGACGTCGAACATGAACAGGTCACTCCGTCGTTTGAAGGTACGAGGGCAGGAGCGACTGCCTCACCTTCGAACGAGGAGAAGTCAGGCAGCCGCGAAGCCCCATGACGGAGCTCGAGGCCGGGTGCGGCCGCGGGCGTCGGGATCACGCAGGCTCACGAACCACTGCGCGCGTTCGCGCAGGCTGATCGCACGCACGTTCATCGCCGCGGCCGCCGGTTCCAGGCGGATGTTCAGGGCGAGTGCGAGGAGGATGACGGCGAGGGACGTCGTGAGCGCGGCGGCCAGGCCGAGCGGGTTGGCCACCGCCACCGAGGCCGTCAGCGCCGTGAACAGGCTCAACGGGTTGACCCCGCCGACCACCGGGAGGACGACGAACAACTCGGGCAGGAACAGCGCAAGCATCAGCTTGAGCCGCACGCCGAAGTAGGTTCGCTCCACGTCACCGACCATACCGAAGATATTGCGTTGCGTGATTCGCGCGGGCGACGGCAGGCTGTCGAAGATCGAGCAACGAGAGTCTGGACAGCGTCATGGGTCATGTGGAAGTCGCGCACGTCGAGTACTACCTCCCCGACGGGCGGATGCTCCTGGGCGACGTCTCGTTCCGCGTGGGTGAGGGCAACGTCTGCGCGCTGGTCGGCGCCAACGGGGCGGGCAAGACGACGTTGCTGCGGCTGATCTCCGGTGAGCTCGAACCCGACGGCGGCTCGGTCACCATCAGCGGCGGGCTCGGGGTGATGCCGCAGTTCGTCGGGTCGGTCCGCGACGAACGGACCGTGCGGGACCTGCTGGTGTCGGTGTCCCCGGAAGCGCTGCGCACCGCGGCCCGCGCCGTCGACGAGGCCGAGATCGCGCTCATGGAACGCGACGACGAGGCCGCCCAGATGGCTTACGCGCAGGCCCTCGCCGACTGGGGTGACGCCCACGGCTACGAAGCCGAAGTGGTGTGGGACAAGTGCACGACGGCGGCGCTCAACCTGCCGTACGAGAAGGCACGATGGCGAGAGGTACGCACCCTCTCCGGCGGCGAGCAGAAGCGGCTGGTGCTGGAGGCGCTGCTCCTCGGCGGTTCGGGCGTGCTCCTGCTCGACGAGCCGGACAACTACCTCGACGTCCCCGGGAAACTGTGGCTGGAAGAGCGGCTGCGGGAGACCCAGAAGACCGTCCTGTTCGTATCGCACGACCGGGAACTGCTGGCGCGGGCGGCGAAGAAGATCATCAGCGTCGAACCCGGTGCCGGCGGCAGCGACGTCTGGGTGCACGGCGGCGGCTTCGACACCTACCACCAGGCGCGCACGGAACGGTTCGAACGCTTCGAGGAACTACGCCGCCGCTGGGACGAAAAGCACGCGCAGCTCAAGAAACTCGTCGCCGACATGCGTCAATACGCCGCGCGCAGCGACGAGATGGCGTCGCGCTACCACGCCGCGCAGACCCGGCTGCGAAAGTTCGAGGAAGCGGGCCCGCCCGCCACTCCCCCACGCGAACAGAAGATCACCATGCGCCTGCGCGGCGGCCGGACCGGCGTCCGCGCCGTCACCTGCGCCGGACTCGAACTCCGTGGCCTGATGAAGCCGTTCGACCTGGAGATCTTCTACGGCGAACGCGTCGCGGTCCTCGGCTCGAACGGCTCGGGCAAGTCGCATTTCCTGCGTCTGCTGGCCGGCGAGGACGTCGCGCACGACGGACTCTGGAAGCTCGGCGCCCGGGTCGTCCCCGGCCACTTCGCGCAGACCCACGCACACCCCGAACTGCTCGGGCGGACGCTCGTCGACATCCTCTGGACCGAACACGCGCGCAAACGCGGCCCGGCGATGAACATCCTGCGCCGTTACGAACTCGACGGCCAAGGGGACCAGCGGTTCGAGAAGCTGTCCGGCGGCCAGCAGGCGCGGTTCCAGATCCTGCTGCTGGAGATCGGCGGCGCGACCATCCTGCTGCTCGACGAGCCCACCGACAACCTCGACCTCGCTTCGGCGGAGGCGTTGCAGCAGGCACTGGAGGCCTACGAAGGGACCACCGTGGCCGTGACGCACGACCGGTGGTTCGCGCGGTCCTTCGACCGGTACCTCGTGTTCGGAACCGACGGGAAGGTGCGGGAGACCACCGAGCCGGTTTGGGACGAACGGCCGGTTCAGCGGGCGCGTTGAGCCCTCGGTGAGTGGTCTGTGTCCTTGGCCGACTGTGCCTTCCCTGTGCTGATGACGGTTTCGCGTGACTGGAGGGACGGCACGCGACTTCCCCCTGTCAGGCAAGGAAAGGCGACACGCCGACCGGCACCGCCACCCCATGCCGGTCCCGTGTGGTTCAATGCCGCCGCACCGCGTGGCCGATACCCGAGTTGTCCACCATCGGCGAATTCGAAGGCTGGAGATCTCGTGAGGACCGCCGCACTACCCTTCGCCATCGCGGCGCTGTGCTGCGCGGCGTTCCTGGTGAGTTTCCTGCGCGACCGACGTCGGCTGCGAAACGGCTTCTACCTGTTCTTCGCGCTGCTGTTCCTCGGCGTGACGCTGATCGCGTTGCTGGCTTCCGTGTCACCCGAAGCGGCCGGTTTCGTCGCGCTCGGCGTGCTCCTGCTGATCGTCCCGACGGTCCTGGCGCTGACGGTCTTCCTGATCTGCACCGGGATCACCATGCTCCGCCGCGAGGGTCGCAGTCCGGGAAACGTGCTGTCCCTGCTGACGGGACTCGGGATCTGCGCGCTGATCGTGTTCAACGCGACGGTCACGCAAATCGCCTGGGAACCGCTCGACATCCTCCGGGGCAGCCTCAACGGCATCCTCGTCTACGTCTCGTTCCTCTTCGTCTGCTTCCTGCTCTACTCGATCGTCTACGGTCGCATCGGGCCCGAGAAGGGCGTGGACTTCATCGTGGTGCTGGGTTCGGGGCTGCGGGACGGGAACACGGTGCCGCCGCTGCTCGCCAGCCGTCTGAAGCGGGCCAAGCGCGTGGTGGACAACGAGGTCCGCCGCGGCCGGGAGCCGATGATGGTCACCTCGGGCGGGCAAGGGTCCGACGAGGATCTGCCGGAATCCCACGCCATGGCCGATTACCTGGTCGAAGCCGGGGTCTCGCGGGAGCGGATCCTCCTCGAAGACCGGTCCCGGACGACCTTCGAGAACCTGACCTTCAGTGCCGAGATCATGCGGGAGCAGCAGGCGGATTACCGCTGCACGGTGGTCACTAACAACTTCCACGTTCTCCGCGCCGCGCTCATCGCCCGGCGGGCCAAGGTGCCAGGGCAGGTCATCGGCTCGCCGACGGCCTGGTACTTCTGGCCGAGCGCGACCATCCGCGAGTTCGTGGCCATCCTGGTCGACCACAAGATCAAGAACCTGATCATCTGCGGCCTGATCATCCTTTCGCAGCTGTCCCGCGCCTTCACCTGAGACAAGGCCGAAACGGCGCCGCCGGTGCCGATGGTCGTGAGTGGCGATTCGGGTCATCGAGTGGCAACTCGAACATGGCATGTACAGATCGGCGGCGCAGCGGACTCGTCAGTGGGGCCCGACGCCCCTTTTTCCACTCACGACCCCTCCCAAGACCACACACATAGACCAAAACGGACATCCGTACGGCGAAAAGTGTCCTCTACGGACAGCCAAGTGGTGTCCGGTCGCTCCTGAGCGCAAGTTCTCGGGGCCGTGAAGGGCTCCTTGTTTGCTCTGAAGTAGCGAAGGAGCTCTTCGCGGACCTGTCAGCCGACATGACACGGTTGCGCTACCTCTCGAATAGAACCCGAATCGTCCTTCACGACCCCTCGGTCCAGCGCGGGTCCACCGGCGAGACGGTGTTGCGAAAGCCACGTTCGCAACGTTCAAGGTTGCGAAAGTGGCTTTCACAACCCCTCACCTGGGCCCGGCGCCGACCCCACACCCCGGGACGAACGTGTGTCCCCGCCGATCGGCCCGGCGTGACAAATCCCGGAACCTCGTTTGACAACGCCGTTTTCGCCGGGCCATCGTCCTGCGTATGACCGCGGACACCCGGCAGGCGATGGCCTCACTGTTCGACCGGACGGCGCAGACGTACGACGCTCTCGGCGTCGACTTCTTCACCGCCTTCGCCCACGACCTGCTCGACAGGGTCGCGCTCGTTCCCGGCGAACGGGTGCTGGACGTCGGATGCGGGCGGGGCGCGGTGCTGTTCCCCGCGGCCGAGCGGGTCGGCGTGGACGGATCGGTGCTGGGCATCGATCTTTCCTCCGCGATGATCGAACGGACCGCGAAGGACATCGGGGACCGGCGCCTGACCAACGCCTCGGTTTCCCTTATGGACGCCCAAGAACCGACGCTCGACGACGGCGTCTTCGATGTCGTGCTGGCGTCGTTCGTGGTGTTCTTCCTCCCGGACCCGGTCGCCGGTCTGCGGTCGTGGCATCGCGTACTCAAGCCGGGCGGCCGCGCCGGGGTGACCACTTTCGGTGCGGACGATCCCCGCTGGGCGGGCGTCCGCGAGGTGTTCAAACCTTTCGTGCCGGCGGAGCTGGCCTGGACGCTGGCTGTGCGGGCCGCGCTGTTCGCCTCCCTCGAAAGCTTCGGCCAGGCCGTGGAGTCGGCGGGCTTCTCCGCGGTGTCGTCCGTGGAACGCACCTATCCGGTGAAGTTCGCCGACCCCGGGCACTGGATCACCTGGTCCTGGTCGCACGGCCAGCGGATGTTCTGGGAACTGGTCCCCGAAGATCAGCTGGACGCCGTGCGCCGGGCCGTACTCGCCGAACTGGAGCCGTTGCGCGAATCCGACGGGAGCGTGGTGCTGGCGCAGACCGTGCGCTACACCACCGCCCACCGAGGCTGCCTCAGAGCGCGAGCCGCGGTGGAGGCGTAAGAACCGAGATACACACCTTCGCACCAACGCGCCACTCGTCGATCACCCCTTGGCCACCCCCTTCCACCAGCGGCGACACGCCGGGCTAGCCAGCACGCACGGCTTCAAACCCCCACCTTCAGGGGTCACCCACAGGGACACCACGACGGTTGCCATGATCACTTCCGCGGCCGACGGTGGGCTTCTCAGCAGGGAACATCGTTCGGGAGGAGCAGGACCAATGGCGAGGACCATGCAGCCGCAGGAACTCATCGACAGTGCCGTGGTCGACCCCACGGGCCACAAGCTCGGGAAGGTGGGGAACGTCTACCTCGCCGACTCGACGCACCAGCCGGAATGGATCACCGTCAAGACGGGTCTGTTCGGCACCAAGGAGAGTTTCGTCCCGCTCTCGGGTGCGCACGCGGACCAGGACGGAGTACACGTCCGCGTCGACAAGGACGCCGTCTCCGACGCGCCCCGCATCGACGCCGACGGCCATCTCTCCATGGAGGAGAGCGCGCAGCTCTACAAGCACTACGGGCTGCCGATGCCGCGGACGTCGCCGGACGGCCGGATGGACGGGAAGGCGCTGGGCAAGGGCCGGGCCGGAATGGACACCGCCGGGGCCGGGAACTCGGCCGCCGGTAAGGGCGCCATGGGCGACGCGAGCCGAGGCAAGTCCGAAATGGACAGTGGCAACGGCGAGAAGGGCCGGGACGACGACCGCACCATGACGCGGTCCGAGGAGCGGCTGAAGGTCGGCACCGAGCAGGTCGAGACCGGCCACGTCCGGCTGCGGAAGTACGTCGTCACCGAGGAGCAGCAGATCACCGTCCCGGTCAGCCACGAAGAGGTGCGTATCGAGCGGGAGCCGATCACGAACGCCTCCGGCACGAAGGCCGAGATCGCCGAGGACGAGCAGGACGTCGTTCTGCACGCCGAGAAACCAGTGGTGAGCAAGGAAACCGTCCCGGTCGAGCGGGCCAGGCTCAAGACCGAGACCGTCACCGAGGACGAGACGATCTCCGGCAAGGTCCGCAAGGAGCAGTTCGAGGTCACGGACGACAACGGCAAGCACCGTAAATCCTGACGTTCCCGTGATCCGGGGGCGGCCGCCGGAAGGCGGTCGCCCCCGGGGCCGGTTCACCGGACCGCGGAACGCCGCAGGCGGGCCGCCGCGACGACGAAACCCGCCGCCACCGCGCCCGCGAACGCGCAGGCGATCCCGGACGGCAGAGAAGGTTCGTGCACGCGCAGCACCGAGACGCACAGCCAGGCCGTGGCGCCGAACAACACGCCGAGCACCGGTCCGGCGACGAGCGCGCCCCGCCAGCGATGGCCGTTCCGGAGCGTCCGCAGCCCGGATTCCAAGTACGCCAGCGCGAACAACGCCAGGATCAGGCTGCCGGCGCCGAGCGCGCTGGCGAGCGGATGCTGCCGGGTGAGCAGCGTGAACGTGTGGGGCACACCGTCGGTGGTCACCGTCGCGGTGACCGCCCCGCCGACGATCCACCGCGTGAGCCCGGGGAACTGGAGAGCGGCGCGGTAGCCGTCTCCGTCGGCCTTCGGTGTCGCCGCGGCGGAGCCGAGCGGGATTCCGGCGGCCGAGAGGTCGATGGTCGCCTGCTGCGGGAGACCCGCACCCGTCACGGTGAACGACTTGCTGAGATCCACCTCGACCGGAGAGGTGAGGAGCGCGCCGTCGAGTGCCATGAGCCTGGCCTCGTGCGGCAACCGCTCCGGCGTGAGCAACGCCAGTACTACGAGCGCCATCGCGGCGACCGCCGCGGCGAGCCGGAACCAGAGCACCGCCGCGGGCCGCCCGTCCGGCCGGGACTCCGGTTCGAAGCCCGCGCGGGTCGCCGAAAGCGTCGGATCCGGGGTGTCACGGCGCCGTACGGGCTGTGTGGGGGCGTCACCGACCGGGACCGTCACCGGGGTCGCGGCCGGCGTACTGAGCGCGGAGATCACTCGCGGTGTCAGGTGACGGACCGGCACCCGGGACCGTTCCAGCCAGCCCGGACCGTAGACGGTGGTGGCGGCCGAGGCGAGGTCGGCCGCGAACGTCTCCGCGTCGCGGTAACGCGAATCCAGTTCGCGCGCGAGGCTGCGCATGATGACGCCCGCGATCGGGTTCGGCACGCCGTCGATCGGCTTCGGATCGGTGAACATGTGCTGGCGCATCATGCTGATCGCGCCGCGGGTGTTGTCGAACGGCAGCTTCCCGGAGAGCAGTTCGTAGAGCACGGTGCCCGCCGAGTAGACGTCGGCGGCCGGGCTCAGCGCGTTGCCGAGTGCCTGCTCCGGCGCGATGTAGGCGGGGGTGCCGAGGACCTCGCCGCCGTGCGTGACGAGGGTGGCGCCCTCGCTGATCACCTTCGCGATGCCGAAGTCGGCCACCTTCATCACGTTCTGGTTGGTGAAGAGCAGGTTCTTCGGTTTGACGTCCAGGTGCAGCACACCCGCCTCGTGCGCCGCGTGGAGCCCGGCGAGCATCGCCAGCCCGATCGCGCAAGCCTGTTCCCCGCTGACTCCCCCGCCCTGGAACCGGCTGTGCACCGTGCCACCGTCGAGGCGTTCCATCACCATCAGATGCTCGCGGCCGGTACGCACGTAGTCGTAGACGGGCACGATATGCGGGTGGTCGAGGCTGGCCAGCACCCGCGCTTCGCGGTCGAAGAGCTCGCTGCTGACGGCGTGGTTCAGCACGTCCCACGGCAGCTGTTTGATGGCGACGTCCCGGCGCAGGGAGCGGTGGACGCCGGCGAAGACGACCCCCATGCCGCCCTGGCCGATGGCGGCGCCGATCTCGTACTGGGGCAGGGCGGCGACGACCTCGGCGGGCGCGCTCATCGGTTGAACTCCGTGGTGGAGTCGGGAAAGCGGACCGTTTCGGCGTCGACAGGCGCGGGTGTCGGATGCGGCGTGAGGTAACCGAGCAGGAACGCGATCACGGCGGCGCCGAGCACCACCGGGATCTCGATCGCCGGTTCCGGCGGGACCAGCCGCAGTACCGACAGCGACACGACCGCGACCAGGCCGGTGCCGAATCCGGCGGGCAGGAAGCGGAGGCCACGGCGCCAGCGGTTGGCGGGCAGACGGTGGCGCGCGAGCGCGAGCAGGGCGGTCAGCCACGCCAGCACGGTGAGCACGAGCATCGCGAGCCCGAAGGCGCCGTAGACCGACCAGAACGAGCCGCGGATGTCGGCGACCGTGGAGACCTCGCCGAGCGTGACACGCTGGGCGTCGAGCAGCTCCACCGAGGACGGGAGGAGCCCGATCGCCTGGCCGGACAGGTCGGCCATGTCGAGTACGAAGATCCTGGTGACCCGGCTGTGCGCGGGGACCTCGAACGGCGCCGTGGTGTCGTAGGCGAAGAAGGTCAGCGCGAGCGCGACGCCGGACACCCGCACGCTGCGGACCCGCACCGTGGTCCCGCCGCTGTTGCTCGCCGTGACGGTGAGTTCGAGCTGCTTGGCCGGATCGACCGTGACCGTGGCGTTGGTGATCGGCCGGTCGTCGAGGGTCACCGCCAGGTCGAGCCTGCCGTCCTCCGCACTGGCCGGTGGCGCCCCCAAGAGGATCGCACACAGACCCAACGCAACCCCTGCCGCGATGACACGTCCCATTTTGCGTATCCCCTATTTGCGTTATCCGACTGGTCCGGAATGCTACAGCGAGTACTTACCGGAGAGGGACGTCCCAATGCGTATCGTGGTTCGGCTGGTTTTCGGCATCGTGACCGGTCTGCTGCTTTTGATCGCCCTGGTAGGCATGGGTAACGCGCAACAATCCCCCTATCAGTCGACAGTTGGTTTGAAACCTTCGAGCGGCCCCGCCGGGAGTTCTTTTACCATTTCCTGGAATTTCTACCCGTGTAAAGGACCGGTTTCTTTCACGTGGTCGGGTGCGGCCCTCACCTCGGCCGGCGCGTCGCCTCAGGTCCCCAGTGGACAGGTGGGGACGGCGGTACCCGGCGGTGCGACTCCCGGTAGCTACACGGTCGCCGGCAGCTGCACGAACGCGCGGACCGGCGGTCCGCTGTCCGGGAGCGCGACCTTCCGTGTGACGGGGACGGTGACCACCACCCCGGTGCCGCCGACGACGAAGGTTCCTCCGACGACGAAGCCGAGCGTCCCGGTGACCACGCCGACCCGGCCAGGCACGACGACCACCCCGACGACGCCGGCCACCACCACTCCGACGACGACCAGCGCACCACCGTCCACAACGGACACGCCGACGCCGACGGACGTCCCGTCGCCGAGCAGCACCCCGCCGGGTCCGAACGACCTGGTCCTCGACCGGTCGAGTGTGCAGCCCGGTGACAGGCTTTCAGCGACCGGCAAGGGCTGCCTGCCGGGCGAAGCCGTGACGCTGACGTCGAACGGCGACCAGGTCGGCCGCGCCTACGCCGACAGCACGGGCGCCTTCACCACGGCCGTCGAGTTCACCCGGATCGAGGCGGGCAAGCACACCGTCGTCGCGGACTGCGGCGTGCGGCTGACCGGAGCCGTGGAGCAGGTCGTCACCAGTTCGTCCGGCGGGCACAGCGGCACCCTCGTGGTGCTGGTGTTCTTCGTGCTGGCCGGGATCACCGTGCTGCGCTTCCCCTGAGGTCAGCGGGGCAGTTTCACCACGGTGACGAAGAAGTTGTCGATCTGGCGCACCACTTCGATGAACCGGTCGAAGTCGACCGGCTTGGTGACGTACGCGTTGGCGTGCAGGTCGTAGCTGCGGAGGATGTCCTCCTCGGCTTCGGACGTGGTCAGCACGACGACCGGGATGGAGCGCAGTTCTTCGGACTGCTTGACCTCGCTGAGCACCTGGCGGCCGTCCTTGCGCGGCAGGTTCAGGTCGAGCAGGATCAGCCCGGGGCGCAGCGCGTCCTCGTACGGCGCCTCACGGCGCAGGAACTGCAGAGCCTGTTCGCCGTCGGAGACGACCGACAGGGTGTTGCGGATCTTGTGGTGCTCGAACGCCTCCTGGGTCATGAGGACGTCGCCCGGGTCGTCCTCCACCAGCAGGATGTTGATCGGTTCCATGGAGTCGTTCATGCTTGTTCGGTTCCTCCGAGGGAGAGGTCGGCCTTCGCCGGTTCCGGCGCCGGTTCTGCGGGCAGGGTGAAGGAGAAGCGGGTCCCGGCCGTGACGGTGGTATCGAGCCAGATCCTCCCGCCGTGGTGTTCGACGATCTTGCGGCACATCGCCAGGCCGATCCCGGTGCCTGGATAGTCCCCTCGGCCGTGCAGGCGCTGGAAGATGACGAAGATCCGGTCGGCGTACTCGGCGTTGATGCCGATCCCGTTGTCGGTCACCGAGAATCGCCAGTCCGAGCCGTCGCGCTCGGCGGAGACGTGGATCTCCGGTGGCTGCTCGCCGCGGAACTTGATCGCGTTGCCGACCAGGTTCTGCAGGACCGCCGTCAGCAGGGACCTCTCCCCTTGCACGGCGGGCAGTTCGCCACGGGTGATCGTGGCCCCGGCCTCGGTGACGGCGTCGTCCAGGTTGGCAAGCGCGGTGTCCAGCAGATCCCCGACCTCCAGCGAGCCGGTCTCGCTCGCCCGGCGGCCGACCCGGGAGAAGGCGAGAAGGTCGTTGATCAGCGCCTGCATGCGTTTCGCGCCGTCGACGGCGAACCCGATGTACTGGTCGCCGCGTTCGTCGAGTTTCCCTTGGTAGCGCTTCTGCAGCAGCTGGCAGAAACTGGCCACCTTCCGCAGTGGTTCCTGCAGATCGTGCGAGGCGACGTACGCGAACTGTTCCAGATCGGAGTTCGACCGCTCCAGCTCCTGGGTGCGGACGGCGAGCAGATCCTTCGCCCGCTCCAGTTCGTCGACCTCGGCGAGGATTCGCGAGCGCAGCGATTCCACATCGGACGCCAGCTCGCGCATCTCCCGGGGGCCCGAACCCCGGACCTCACGGTGGATGTCGGTCTGCGCGACGTCGCGCACCTCCCCCGCCAGCTGGCGGATCGGCCTGATCAGCTTCCGGTGCAGCACCGCGAACACCAGGGCGAGCGCGCCGCAGAGCAGTACGGCGATCACGATGAGCATCGCGCGGAGCACGTCGGCGGCCGCCGAAAGGGCTTCCCGCGCTTCCAGCCGTTCGCCTTCCAGCCGGCTCTGCAACACCGACAGGGAGCCGCGAACCTCGTCGAAGAGGGGCTTGCTCGCGTCGACCAGCGCGCCGGTGGCGGGAGCACCGGCGAGTACCGGCTCGATGATGTTCTGCCGCCAGGCCGTCGCGGCGCGCACCACCTGGTCCAGCTCGTCGCCGGTGGTCGTGCCGGTGGTGGCACCGAGCCGGCGCAACCCGGCGACGGCGGCGTCCTGCGCCTTCAGCCCGTCCCGGTAGGGCTCGAGGAATTCGGCGCGTCCGGCCAGGATGTAACCGCGGACACCGGTCTCCTGGTTCAGCAGCGCCGTCGAGAGGGCGGTGGCCTGCAGCACCTGCGGACCGGTCACGTCCAGCAGCCGCGCTCGCGAGTCGGTGAGATTCCCCAGGGCCAGCGCGCCGGCCAGGATCGCGCCACCCAGCAGCAGCGAAGCGATCACCCCGGACAACGCCGCCCAGCGACTGATCGGCCAGACGCCGGCGGCGGACTCGGGCTTCATCGAGGCGGCTCCTCGGGGTCGAACGTGAGCAGGGCCAGCGCGACGTCGTCGTCCAGCGGCCCGCCGTGCAGGACGTCCATCTCGCTGATCAGGTGGTCCAGCACCGCGGCGGAGCCGCCTTCACCGGTGAGACTGGCGAGCGCGGCGGCGGCCATCCGCTCGAGCCCGACGCGTTCCCCGCTGCCCTCGACGCGTCCTTCGAACAGGCCGTCGGTGTACAGCAACAGCGACCAGCGCGGGCCCAGCGGCACCGTCAGTTCCTGCCAGCCGGCACCCGGCGCGACACCCAGCGGCGGGCCGAGCTTTTCCCGGGACAGCAGCCTGCCTCCGGCGTCGTCGACCAGCAGCGGCTGGGGGTGACCCGCCAACGTCATGCGCAGCGACCGGCGGTCGGGGGCGACGGTGATCATGCAGACGGTGGCGAACAGCGGCCCCAGCGCCTCGTGCTCCAGCATCTTCTCCACCATCGCGAGCGTTTCCGCCATGGGGAGCCCGGCCAGCACGACCGAACGCCACGCGATCCGCAACGCGACGCCGAGCGCCGCCTCGTCCGGGCCGTGCCCGCAGACGTCGCCGATGACCAGCTGCAGTGTGCCGTCGGAAAGCTCGACGGCGTCGTAGAAGTCGCCGCCCAGCAAGGCGCCGTTCCGGCCGGGCCGGTACCGCACCGCGAGGCCGAGCCGGGGATCGGTGACCAGCGGCGTCGGCAGCAAGCCGCGTTCCAGGCGTGCGTTCTCCCTGGCCAGCAACTGATGCTGCATGAGCTGCTGCTCGACGCGTTCGGCGCGGCTGCGTTCCCACGAGTACCGCAGGGTCCGCGCCAGCAACTGCCCGTCCACGTGGTGTTTGACCAGGTAGTCCTGGGCGCCGGCTCCCAGCGCCGACACCCCGAGCGCCTCGTCCTCGCGGCCGGTCAGCACGATCACCGCCGTCGACGGCGCGTGCTGCCGCAGCCGGTTCAGGCCGGTCAGCCCGGTCGCGTCCGGCAGCTGCAGGTCGAGGAGCACACAGTCCGCCGTGATCGGCCGGGCCAGGACCTGTTCGAGCGTGGTGGCCCGGTCCAGCACGACACGCTCCAGGCTTTCGGGAGCGTCCGCGAGCATCTCTTCGACCAGGAGCGCGTCGCCGTCGTCGTCCTCCACCAGCAGGACGTGCAAGCGATCCAGCTGCGGCGAAGGTCTACGAGGCGTGGACTGCTCGCCGTGACGCACGGCGTTGGACACGACAGCCACCTTTCCTCACCGACACTCCCTGTGCGGCCGGCGAGCCGATTTTCGGCGCAGCGGCGCCCGACAGAAGGCGGCTGTCTTCTCAACCACCGGGGAGCGTACCGGCCGGACCGAACGGTCTCGCGGTTCGGACACCCGACACGCCAGCGTGCCCCGGAACGGTTACGGGCCGCGGGGCGGCCGGGGCCGGTGCAAGGCCGCGAAGACCAGCACCACCGCCGCCAGGAGCAGCGCGGTGACGGCGATGTCGATCAGGAATCCGACGACGAGTCCGGTGATCACCGCTCACTCCCGGGTCGTCCCGGCGGCCTGGCGACGGCGCGCGTACAGGCTGGTGAAGGAAACGGTGACGAGGACGGCGATGATCACCGCCAGCGAAAGCGGGGTCGGGACCTCCGGGACGCCCGGCCAGATCCCGTGTGCCCAGTGCAGCACCAGTTTCACCCCGATGAAGGCGAGGATGACCGCGAGACCGTGGTTCAGGTGCACGAGCTTCGCCAGTGCCGAATGGAGGACGAAGTACAACGCGCGCAACCCCAGCAGAGCGAAGGCGTTGGTGGCGAAGACCAGGTACGGGTCTTCGGTGATGCCGTAGACCGCCGGCACCGAGTCGACCGCGAACACCACGTCGGTGGCGAAGACCGCGACGACCACCACGGCCAGCGGGGTGAGCGCCCGTCGCCCGTGTTCGCGCACGGTCAGCCGGGTACCGCGGTAGTCGTCGGTGACCGGCATCAGCTTGCGCAGGAAACGGACCGACCTGAGCTGGGAAAGATCCTTCTCGGCGGTCCCGCCGGACAGGGCCTCGTGCAGGATCTTGACCGCGGAGACGAGCAGGATCACCCCGAAGACGACGAACGCCCAGGTTCCCGCGGACAGCAGCGCGGCACCGGCCGCGATGAACACGCCGCGCAGGACCAGCGCGCCCACGATGCCGTAGAGCAGCACGCGCTGCTGCACGGCGGGCGGGACCGCGAAGGCCGCGAGCAGCAGCATGAAGACGAACAGGTTGTCCACGGACAACGACTTCTCGACCACGAAACCGGTCATGAACTCGAGCGCCTGGCCTCCGCCGAACTCGAACCACAGCCAGAGACCGAACACGACCGGGAGCGCGAGGTAGAAGACCGACCAGCCGGCGGCCTCCCGCATCGACACCTCGTGCGGACGACGGGTGACGGCGAAATCGGCGACGAGCAGCCCCAGCAGGACGGCGATGCTGATCGCCCACAATCCCGGGGATCCCACGGAACCCGCCACGACGGGAACGGACTCGGACATGAAGCCTCCTCGAACGTTGAAGTTCGAGGTCTCCTTCACCCGTGCGGGCGGCCTCCCGGGGACACCGGCGGAGTGTCCGTATTGACCGGGCAGACCCTTGGGAAGTACTCCCCTCGCCGACCCAGTATCGCACTTGGTAAAGAAATGTTAAAGACCGGGGTCCGCCTTCGCCTCGGTCGGCGCTCAGGCCAGGCGCGCATTTAGTCCTCTGGATGCGGTACTTGCACGCGCAACTACCGCGTTTAGTCCTCTGGATGCGGCTTGACACGAGCGCGCGAAGCGCTAAAGTTCAACCAAAGTGTTGATTAACTTATTGGTTGAATAGACTCGCCGCGGAAGAGAATCGAACGATGACCGACCTGACGATCACCCGTCTCCTCGACGCGCCCCGCGAGCTCGCCTTCAAGGTGTGGACCGAACCGGACCATCTCGCCCGGTGGTGGGGCCCGGAGGGCTTCGACGTCAAGTCGTGCACCGTCAACCTCGCCGAGGGCGGCCGCTGGCGCACCTGTATGAGCGACGGCGAGACCGATCTGTGGGCTTCGGGCGTCTACCACGAGATCGTCTCGCCGGAGCGACTCGTCTTCAGTTTCGCCTGGGAGGAACCGGAAGGCTCCCGGGGCCACGACACGCTCGTCACCGTCGTCTTCTCAGATCGGGACGGCAAAACCGAAATGCGGTTCCACCAGGAGATCTTCGAGACCGTGGCGGAACGCGACAGTCACGTCGAGGGCTGGCAGTCCTGCTTCGGCCGCCTGACCACCTACCTCGCGGAGCTCGGGGCATGACGGGCTGGTTGCGCTAGCGCACGTTCCACAGCACTTCGCGCGCTCGCGCCACCCCGTCCTCCTCGCGCAGCCGCGCGGCCACGTACTGCGCCCCGCGCCGGAACAGGAGATTGCCGGACAACTCCAGCAGCCGCGTGGTCAGCGACTCCTCGGTGAGGTCCCGCAACGGCAGCGGACGTGGACCCGCACCGAGCCGGAACACCCGGTCGCCCCAATACGGCTGGTCGGAGAAGACCGGGCAGACCAGCGCCGGGACACCCGCGCGCAAAGCGGCCGCGGTCGTGCCCGCACCACCGTGATGCACGACGGCGGCGGTGCGAGGGAAAAGCCAGCCGTGCGGGACGTCTGGCACGGTCAGCAGATCGTCGTCTTCGAACTCGGCGTCGGTGCCGAGGAGGCCGCGCAGCCCGACGCGGCGCAGCGCCGTCCGGACGGCGGCGAAGATCCGCTCGGCCTCCGACGGCCGCATACTGCCGAATCCGACGTACACCGGCGGCGGCCCGGACGCGAGGAAATCCCGAAGACGCGGGTCCGGGCGCCATCCGGCGGGGGTCTCCAGAAACCAGTAACCGGTGACGTGGACCCGATCGGGCCAATCCTTCGGCCGCGGCACCACGGCGTCGGAAAATCCGCACAGCACCGGGGTTTCCTTCCGCCGGGGCCCGGTCCAGCCCGCCGGCGGGAGGCCGAGGGAGCCCGCGCGCCAGCGGTCCACGTCCGGCCGCAGAACCTGCCAGGCGACCTTGTCGACGGCGTCGAAACTCAACCGGCGGGCGCCCGGTCCGAGCCTGCTCGCCCACGGCGCCAGCGGATGCGCGAACGCCCGGGTCGGCACGCTGGGCTGGTAATGCAGCTCGACGTCGGGGACGCCGAGCGACTCTCCCAAATGCGCGCCGAGAAAGCCCAGCGTCGGGGCGAGTATGAGGTCGGCCCCTTCGGCGCCTGTCTCGACATCGGCCAGGAGCCGCCCCAGTATCGGCGCCAGCGCGCCGCGCAGTCCTCGCAGGAACGTCGCGGGATTGCGGCCGCCCTCCGTCCATTCCCGGCCGGCGGCCGAGCCGAGCACCTCGCCGGGATCGGCCGAGAGCGGCGCGAAGCCCAGGCCGTACCCGGTCACCAAGGTCCGGAACCGTTCCGCCGCCAGCACCCGCACCCGTTCACCGTCGACGGCGAGGCCCTGTCCCAAAGCGACACACGGCTGGACGTCGCCGCGCGAACCGGGGGCGACGATCACGACGAGCCGGCTCATCGCTTCGCCGCCGTCAGCCGGTAGCGGAGCCGGAACGGCAGATTCGCCAGCACCGCCGCCACCCGCGCGTCGCGGCCGACCAGGTACCGCGGCGCGGGGCGGCGAGCGGTCAACGCGTGGACGACGACCCGCGCGGCGCGCTCCGGCGGTATCCCGGACCGCGCGGAGTTCTCGGCGCTGCGTTCGGCCGCTTCCAGTTGCGCCGCATACCTTTCCCTTGCGGTTTCCGGTAACGCGGCGCGTACCTCTTCGGCCGCGGCGCGGGCGCGCGACCAGATCGCCGTGGCGACCGCACCGGGTTCGACGAGGATCACACCGATACCGGACGGCGCCAGTTCGGCGCGCAGGCTGTCGGTCAAGCCGACCAGCGCGAACTTCGACGTGTGGTACGGCCCGACCATCGGTCCGGCGATGCGCCCGCCCATCGAGCCGACCGTCACCACCCGTGCGCCCGGGGCGGCGCGCAGCGCGGGCAGCATCGCCTGAGTGACCGCGAGCTGCCCGGTGACGTTGACCTCCAGCTGCTGCCGGAAGTCGTCGAGCGGGACGTGCTCCAGCGGTCCGGGCCGAGCCATTCCCGCGTTGTTCACCAGCCCCCGCAACGGTCCCGCGGCCGCGACCTTCTCCCCGCACTCGACGATCGACGCCGCGTCCCGGAGATCCATCCGCAGTACCGTGACCGCCTCGCCGTACGCGCGGGCGAGTTCGGCCTCGTCCGAGTCGGTGCGGACGCCTGCCCAGACATGCGCGCCCCGCCGGACGAGTTCCGCCACGCACGCCCGTCCGATCCCGCTCGACGCCCCGGTGACCACATAGGACGGACGAGTCACGATGCCTCCCCCGCTTTCACCGGTGCGGACAGCGCGCGCAGCATCCGCGGCCACGTCTTGTGCAGCTGGTCCTGCCAGTAGGCCCAGTGATGGGTGCCCGGCCCATAGAAGTCCGACGTCACCGGGACGCCGAGCCGGTTGAGCCGGTCCGCCATCGCGGTGGTCTGCGTACCGCACAGGAATTCGAGCAGCATCGCGCCGGGCAGCACGTCGATCGGGAGCTTCCCGTCGAACGGACCGGGCAGGCCGTTGCCGGTCGAGAGATACAGCTCCGTGCCGCGCAGCCGGTCGGCGTTCACCAGCGGGTCGTGGGCGTCCCAGCGGGACGACTCGCGACGCCGGTCGCCCCACAGCGCTTCGGGGTCGAGTTTGGCCGAGGCGACGATCGCACTGGTCAACAGCTCGCCGTAGGGGCCGGTCGGGTTGAGATTGCCGCTGAACGACCCGGCGAACCGGAACACCCCCGGCCGCCGAGCGGCGAGTTCGACGGCCCCGTACCCGCCCAGTGACAGCCCGGCCGCCACCCGGCGACCGTCCCCTCGATAGCCGCGATCGATCAACTGCGGGACCTCGACCGCGGTGAACGTCTCCCACTGGTTCGCGACGATGTCCTTGCCGTAGTTCCACCAGTCCGAGAAGAACCCGGCGGAGCCCGAACCCGGCATCACGACCAGGGCGCCGGAGTCGTCGGCGAGGCGGCGGATGTCGGTGTTGGCCGTCCAGCCGCGGTAGTCCTGCAGCCGTGTCTCCCCCGCGAGCAGGTAGACCGCCGGCCATTTCCGGTCCGGTTCGGCGTCCCAGCCGGACGGGAGGATCAGCCGGACCATCGCGTAGCTGCCGACGCCGACGGACCGCACGGTGAGGTCCAGCATCCGCGGGTCACCGTCCACAGTGGTCTGTGCGACGACGTGCGAACCGTCGTCGGCCCGGGCGTCCGGGACGCCGCTCGCGGCCGACGCCGGTACCGCGACGACGCTCGGCAGCGCGCAAGCCACGGCCGTCAGCACCGCGACGGCGCGCAGCCGCCTCGAAGTAATGCGCATACGTAATCCTTTGTCCGGTCGTTCGATCGAATTCGAAAATGTGACGGCGATTACCCGGAAAAGAAAACCGGAGGTCCGGACACGTTAAGCGGAAGAAGCCCCTCCAGGCAATTGTCCTGCCCACAATCCGGGAGGACAATGTGAATGGCAGGGAAACAAGAAATGCGCCCGCATCCCCCGTCCGGGTGACACCTCGCTCACGCACGGTGAGTAACTGTGGCACGGTGGTACCAGACTTGCTCTCGCACCAGCGCAAAGTCTGGAATCCCCAGGTCACACCCCGTACACGAAGTATATTTACGTTCTCTTGATACCTTCCGGTATTCGATTTCCCGTCGTAGCCTTCGACGTGCCGCCCCGGCTCGGCGTCCGCTGACGCGACCCCGGCGTCCTGTCCCACCGCGGGGACCCGAGAACCCATCACAACCTTGTCGAAAGGGCTATTCATGGCTGCCCGAATTCATCGCTCCTCCCGTTTGCCGCCGTCGAAGTGGCGTGCCCGATCGGTGGCCATCGCCGCCTCCATGGCCGCGGCGGCCACGATTTCCGGCGTGCCCGGTGAAGCGATTCAGGCCGCCCCGGTGCCTCCCCCTCCCGGCGTTCCCCCCGCCGCACTTCTCCCGGGAGAGGCCGTCCCGCACGCGTCCGCGCGCGACACCTTCGACCTGGCCGCCGCACTGTCCACCTCGGACAAGGCGTCGAAGCGGAGCCGGGTCGACGTCGGCGGCTGCGAGGACGTCGTCCACGGCAGGCTCGTCGGCGAAAACGCCGGCGGCCAGGGCTTCCAGACGACGGTGCCCGGCGGCCAGGTCTCCGAACTCGTCGCCCGTACGACGAACCCGCCCGACCTGACGGCCTGGGCCGCACAGGCCGCGCGGTGCTCGCAGGTGACGGTCGACGACGCGGCGGGTACCGCGGTGTCGACCGTCACCGTCCAGCCCGCTCCTGCCGTTACCGGCGCGAAATCCCTTTCCTACCGGCAACTCCTGACGTTGCCCGGCCAGCCCCCCGAGCTGCCCGGCCTACGCCTGCGCACCGTCGCCATCGCCGCCGACGACGTCCTGGTCGTGCTTCGTGACGCCGGAACCACCGGTCTCGATCTCGACGCCCTCGCCGTCGCCGCCTGGCAGCACGCCGCCGGACCGCTCGGCCGCTGACCCCCGCAGTGTCCCCGCCGAACCCCGCCGAACCCCGAGGAGACGCCATGTCCCTGGCCCCCGAAAACCTGCCCGCCACGGCCGGCACCACCCTCCCCGCCTGCCTCCGTCACTGGGCGGACGTCGCCGGCGACCGGCCCGCGCTGACCTTCGCCGATTTCGCGACCGAACGCGCCGGGCGACGGCGGACCCTGACCTGGCAGCAACTCCGGGAGCGCGTCGACGCCGTCGCGGGGGCGCTCCCCGTCCGGCCAGGCGACCGGGTCGCCGTGCTCTGTCCCCAGAGCGCGGACTACGTCGTCGGCTTCCTCGGCGCGATCACCGCGGGCGCGATCGCCGTACCGCTGTTCGACCCCGGACTG
>NZ_JACBXD010000087.1 GCF_013870525.1 Amycolatopsis pittospori | reverse complement strand
GCCGACCTCGACGGTGTCCGCCAGCGGCTGCTCGAACTCCATCGGCTTCGGCGCGAGCCGGGTCCAGAGCGCGATGCCGTGCGGGACCGGGTCGCCGGACGCGACGCCGAGGGTGAACGGCGCCTCGTCCCAGCTCGCCCCCAGCCGCGCCGCCGCCTCCTCCGCCTGAGCGACGGTCATCCGCGAGCTCAACGGCCAGGCCAGCCCCAACGCCCCGGCGGTGGCGGCGCCTCGTAACAGGTCCCGGCGGTTGACGGACATCAGTGTTCTCCCTGGCTTTGTGGTGGGTCGCTCCACGACACCGAACACGGCCGAGATGGCCGCCGGTGAACGCCGAGGCGAACACTTGTCAGCGGGCTCAGATGGCTATGACGACCTTGCCGCGGGTATGGCCTTCGCCGGTGTAGCGGATCGCTTCGGGGACGTCGGCCAGCGAGTAGGTCCGGTCGATGACCGGCGTCAGTTCGCCCTCTTCGATGAGTGCGCGCAGCGTCTCGAGATCCGCGTGGTTCTCCGTGGAGAACAGACCGCGGAGCTTGTGCTTCACGAACGGCCCGAGGGCCAGCGCCCGCAGGTTGCGTCCCACCGGGCCGATCCAGCGCCCGTCGCCCTCGCCTCCGACGATCACGAGAGTTCCTCGCGGGGTAAGGGATTTCCGCAGCGACGTCAGAGAGCGATTGCCCGCGGTGTCGAGGATGAGGTCGTATCCGCCCGCGAAGTCCTCACGGGTGTAGTCGAAGACCTTGTCCGCGCCGAGCGAGCGGACGAGGTCCACCTTGCCCGTGCCGCACACGCCGTCGACCTGCGCGCCGAACGCCTTGGCGATCTGCACCGCGTAGGTGCCCACGCCGCCGCCCGCGCCGATGATCAGGACCCGCTGCCGCGGTTCGACGCGGCCGCGGTCCCGGAGGGCTTGGAGCGCGGTGAACGCCGAGATGGGCACCGCGGCGGCCTCGTCGAAGCCGAGACGCTCGGGCTTCTTCGCCAGTTTGTCCACTGTGGTCAGTGCGTATTCGGCGAAGGAACCCTGGCAGGTTCCGAAAACCTCGTCGCCGGGCTGGAAGTCCGTCACGTTTTCGCCGACCACGTGGACGACTCCGGCGAAGTCCAGCCCGCGCACGCGGGCCTTCGGTCTCCGGACCCCGAAACCCATCAGGCGCACCAGATACGGCGTCCCCTCCATGAGATGCCGGACACCGGGATCGACCGCGGCCGCACGCACCCGGACGACGACGCCGTCCGGTCCGGCTTCGGGTTCCGGTAGATCGGTCAGCCGGAGAACGTCTGTCTTGCCGTACTCGTTCTGGACGATCGCCTTCACGGCGGCCTCCTGGTTCAGTCGGGATACTGGAAAACGTCGTCGAGCCCGACGCCGAACACCCTGGCGATCTGGAAGGCCATCTCCAGGGACGGCGAATAGCGGCCCTGTTCGATGGCGATGACCGTCTGGCGCGTGACGCCGATCCGGTCCGCGAGGCCCGCCTGTGTCATCTCGCCCTGGGCGAAGCGCAACGCGCGGATCGAGTTGGTGACCTTGGTCGGTTTCACCATGTCTGGAATCCCCAGCGGTACGCGGCGATCTTCGCGATCGAACCGAGCAGCGACGAGAGGACGAACGCGAGATACACGGCGTTGGCGATCCAGAAGTGGTCCAGTTCGGCCATCGCCATGACGAGCGCCGCGACGCCGCCGATGACCACGAACGACTGTCCGATGTGCTCGGAGAACCGGCCGATCTCACGATCGCGCTGATCCTTGCGGCCGGCATCCTCCGGCGAGGCGATCGACGCCGCGACGTGCAGCACGATCGAGGCCACGATGGCCGCCCCGACCGTCCACATAAGCGTTGCCACGTAAGGGACATCGACGAGTGGGCCGGAGTCCGCCCGGCCGAGGACGACGATCAGGTAGACCGCGTAGGCGCAGATCGCGACCACGGCCATGATCCATGCGCGTTTCTCTTCCAGTGCCACGTCGTCGAATGTAAAGAGTTCTCGACAGCATGTCAAACATTCTTTACCTCGGAGGGCGGCAGAAGTCCGTGAAGGCCTCCTTGCCTACCCTCAAGGTAGGCAAGGAGGCCTTCACGGATCTTTCGCGGGAGCGTGCCTGCGGGTGCAGGCGAGAAGTGACCTTCAGGCCTTGATGGTGAGGGTTTCTTCGAGTGTCGCCCGATGGGTCGGCTTCGCTTCTTCGTAGCGACGGCGGCCTTCGTCGGTCACGATGACGAAGATTCCTCGCCGGTCCGACTCGCAGAGAGAGCGCTGGACGAGTCCCTCGCGTTCGAGGCGGGCGACGAGTCGCGACGTCGCGCTCTGGCTCAGGTGGACGACCTCGGTCAGGTCGGCGGTGCGGCATTTGCCGACGACGCAGTTCACCAGTCGCTCCAGGGCTTCGAACTCGGTGACGCCGAGGCCGTGCCGTTCCTGCAGCCGGCACTCGAGCCTGCCGAAGACCGCCGCGTGCCGGGCGGACAGTTCGTGCCACTCCCGCAGCAGTTCTGGTTCAGCGACGTCGCTCACGCGGCCCAAGATAGCATGCACGTGAATTTTATGCAAAGACATTAAATGCACTTGCATTAGATGCGCGTGCATGTAGTGTACGGATCATGAGTTCTTCCGTGCAGCTGTCCACCAGCTCTACGAGGTGGGACGCGCGCCTCTGGGGTGTCCTGCTCACTGTGTCCGTCGTCGTGGGCCTCGACGCGCTCGACGTGTCGATGGTCGCCGTCGCCCTCCCGTCCATCCAGGCCGAACTCGGCCTCTCCACCGGTGCCCTGCAATGGGTCATCAGCGCCTACGTGCTCGGCTACGGCGGTCTGCTGCTCCTCGGCGGGCGCACCGCCGACCTGCTCGGCAGGCGAAAGGTCTTCCTCGTCGCCGTCGCGGTCTTCGCTCTCGCTTCGCTGCTCGGCGGCCTCGTCGACGACGGCGCGCTGCTGATCGCCACCCGCTTCATCAAGGGTCTCGCCGCGGCGTTCACCGCACCGGCCGCGCTGTCCATCATCACCACGACCTTCCACGAAGGTCCCGCCCGCAACCGGGCGATCAGCATCTTCGCCGTGTTCGGTGCCAGCGGTTACTCCGCGGGCCTCGTCTTCTCCGGTCTGCTCACCGAGGTGGGCTGGCGCTGGACGTTCCTGCTGCCGGTGCCGATCGCGCTCGCCGCGTTGGTCGCCGCCGTCAAGCTGATCCCGTCCTACCGGCCGCAGACCGGAGGCGGCTACGACTTCCCGGGCGCGATCACCGGTGCCGCCGGTTCGCTGCTCCTGGTCTTCGCCGTGGTCGAGGCGCCCGAGATCGGCTGGGCCGCGCCGCGGACGCTGATCTCGTTCGCCCTCGCGCTCGCCCTGCTCGTCACCTTCGTGTACATCGAAAAGCGCAGCAAGCACCCGCTGCTCCGCCTCGGCATCCTGCGCTCGGGCCCGCTGGCCCGCGCCAACATCGGCGGCGCGACGTTCTTCGGCGCGTACATCGGTTTCCAGTTCGTCGTCATGCTGTACCTGCAGACCGTGCTCGGCTGGTCCGCGCTGCAGACAGCGCTGGGCTTCCTGCCGGCCGCGCTGATCGTGGCCTTCGGTTCGCCGCGGATCGAGCCGCTGATCGACCGGATCGGCACACCGCGCACCATCCTGGCCGGCGTCGTCGCCCACGTCATCGGATACGCGCTGTTCCTGCGGATCGACCAGAGTTCCAGCTACGCCGGTTCGGTGCTGCCGAGCATGATCCTGCTGGGTGTCGGCTTCATGCTGGCGTTCTCGTCGCTGAACATCCAGGCGACCAACGGGATCTCCGACGACGAACAGGGTCTCGCGGGCGGTCTGCTGAACACGTCGATCCAGGTCGGCGGCGCGATCGGCCTCGCCGTCGTGACCGCGGTCCTGACCGGGAACTCCGGCGGCGCGACCGGTCCGGCGGCACTGCTGAACGGGCTGGCTCCCGCGCTGACGGTCGTCACCGGCATCGCCGTGATCAGCGTCCTGGTGGCGCTGTCGGGCGTGATCGGCCTGCGCAGGGCCGAAGCCCGCGCCACCGTCGCCGAACCGGAGTTCGCCGCGGCTGAATGACAAGGGGGTGAAAGGGCCCTTCTCGCGCTCGGGGGCGGGAAGGGCCCTTTCGGTCACCAGCGGATCGGCAGGGACTTCAGCCCGTTCTGGAAATTCGACCGCAACCGCACCGGCTCCCCGGCGAGTTCGGCCTCGCCGAGCAGATCCAGGACCGCTTCGAACATCGCTCGCAACTGCACCCTGGCCAGCTGGGCGCCGAGACAGAAATGCGGGCCGTGCCCGAAGGTCAGGTGATCGTTCGGGGCCCGGCCGATGTCGAAGCGGTCCGGCTCCTCGAACACGGTCTCGTCGCGATTCGCGGCGGAGAACCAGACGACGACCTTGTCACCCGCGCGGATGTCCACATCGGACAGCCGGACGTCCTCGGTCGCGGTCCGGCGGAAGTGCATGACCGGCGTCCACCAGCGCAACATCTCTTCGACCGCGCCGGGAAGCAGCGAGCGGTCGGCCAGCAGGCGCCGGTACTGATCCGGATGCGAAAGCAACGCCAGCATCCCGCCGGGGATGCCGTTGCGCAGGGTTTCGTTACCCGCCACGGAAAACAGCCAGAACAGGTTCTCGAACTCCGCGATCGACACGCGTCCACCGCTGTCGTCGACGTGACCCATCAGGTTGCTCATCACGTCGTCGCCGGGATTACGCCGTTTGTACTCGCCGAGCGCGGTGGCGTACGCGTAGAGATCCGGCATTCCCGCCCGGGTGCGCGGATCGGGCATCGCGCCGTCCGGTCCCGGAACCGGTCGCACGGCCAGTGCCGCCCGCGCGAGATCGGTGACCTCGCGCGTGTCGACGGTCGCGCTCACCGCGTAGTCGGCGTCCTGGAAACCGATCACGCGGTTGCTCCAGTCGTACATCAGCCGCCGGTCCCGCTCGGGAATCCCGAAGACCTCGGCGAGCGTCAACAGCGGGAGATCGGCCGCGAGGGCGGCGAAGTCGCCTTCGCCGTCCGCGGCGACCTTGGTGATCAGATCCCTTGCCCAGCCGTGGATCCGCTCGGTCAGCCTGCCGACAGCGCGTGGCGTGAACGCCTTGGTGAGCAGCCCCCGCAGCCGGGCGTGCTCCGGCGGATCCATGTTGAGCATCATCCGGCGGACGTAGCCGAGATCCTGTTCCGACGCCGGGTCCCGGATCTGCGTCCCGCCCAGCTGCGAAGAGAACAGCTTCGGGCTGCGCAGCACGTGTTCGACGTCGGAATGTGCCAGCACGGCCCAGAAATCGTCGACCCGCACGACCGGCGAATCCCGGCGCAGCGCGGCGAGATGCTCGTACGGCACGCCCCGGGTGTACACGTCCGGATCGGTGATCACGCCTTCGACCCTAGCCCGCGAGCGGGGGACTGGGGAAAGATCCGTCCGGTGGACACCCTGAAGATGCGCACCGCCGGGACCGACGGCCCCGCCGTACTGCTGCTGCACGGCCTCGGCGCGACGGGCGCCGTCTGGAACGGCCTCGTGCGACAGCCCGGATATCGCTGGCTGGCGCCCGATCTGCCTGGTCACGGGGGTTCCGCCCGGCTGCCGCATTATTCGTTCGGCGGCTTGGCCGCGGCCGTCGCCGGCGTACTCCCGGACCGCGGTCCGCTGCTGGTGATCGGGCATTCCCTCGGTGGTGTGGTCGGGCTCGCGCTGGCCAGCGGCTGGTTCGGCGTCGAGGTCGCCGGACTGCTCGCGGTCGGTGTCAAGGTCGAATGGAGCGAGGACGATCTGGCGAGGGCCGCTGTCATGGCGTCCAAACCGCCGAGGCTGTTCCCCTCCCGCGAGGACGCCGAGCGCGGTTTCCTCAAGGTCGCCGGATTGGCGGGCCTCGCGGAAGCGGATCCGGACGGTGTGGTCGAAACCGAAGACGGCTGGCGGCTGGCCCTGGATCCGCGGGCGTTCGCCGTCGGCGCGCCCGACATGCCCGGCCTGCTCGGCGCGGCGCGCTGCCCGGTCGTCCTCGCCGCCGGTTCGGACGACCCGATGAGCCGCCCCGAACAGCTCCGCTCGCTCAGCCCCGCTTCCGCCGAACTCCCCGGACTCGGCCACAACGCCCACGTCGAAGACCCGACGGTGCTCCTGACCTTCCTTGAGCAGTTCCGCGGCTAGCGCTGGATACGGCCCAGGACGGCGATGCCTTCGGCGATGTCGCTCGCCGGGCTCGCCCCGTACCCGAGGACGAGTCCCGGGTTCATCGGCCGCTGGCAATGCCACGAGAGCGGCTGCACCTTCACACCCTGTTCCAGCGCGGCGGCGGCGAAATCGAGATCGGAGAACGCGGCGTCGAAGGTGATCGTCAGATGCAGCCCGGCGGCCGCGCCGTGCACGACGGCGTCCGGGAGGTGCGTGCGGAGCGCGTCGATCATCGCGTCGCGCCGCCGCCGATGGCGTTTGCGCACGAACCGTAGTTGCCGCTCCATCTCGCCGGATTCCATGAGATGCGCCAGGACCAGCTGCGGCAGGACGGCGTTGCCCAGATCGGCGAACCGCTTGGCCGCGACCACCTCGTCCCGGTACCGAGGCGGCACCAGCATCCAGCCGACGCGGAGCGCGGGCGCGAGCCACTTCGACACACTGCCCGCGTAACAGACCTGTTCGGCGAGCATCGAGCGCAGCGCGGGGACCGGCGGACGGTCGTAGCGGTGCTCGGCGTCGTAGTCGTCCTCGATGATCAGCCCGCCGTCGGCGGCCCAGCGCATGAGCTCACGACGGCGTTCCCCGCCGAGTACGACACCGGTCGGGAACTGGTGCGCGGGCGTGAGCAGAACGGCGGGCGCGCCGCTGCGGACGAGCTCGCCGACGTCGACGCCCTCGTCGTCGACGCGGATCGGCGGCGTCGCCAGCCGGCGGTCGTGCAGATGCTGGCGTGCGCCCAGCGAACTCGGGTCCTCGACGGCGATCTCGGAGATCCCGTTGTCGCACAACACCTGCGCGAGCAGCCCGAGGCCCTGCGCGACGCCGGCGACGATCAGGACGTCGTCGGCGTCGGCGGTGATCCCGCGGGTCCGCGCGATCCAGTGCGCGATGGCCCGCCGCAGCGCGGGCGCGCCACGCGGGTCGCCGTAGCCGAAGGACGCCGCGGAAAGATCGTTGAGCACGGTGCGTTCCGCGCGCAGCCAAGCCGTCCTGGGGAAGGCCGTCAGGTCGGGCACGCCGGGGGACAGGTCGATCCTCGCCGGGGTCGACCGCAGTGAGTCGAAGACGCCGATCCCGGGGGCGGGCTGGAAGATCGTGCCCGCCGACGGCGGCCCGGGCGTCGTTTGTTCCTTCGTCCTCGCGGGCGCGGCGACGACCACCGTGCCCGCGCGGCCGCGACCGGCGACGTGGCCGTCTTCGACCAGCCGCTGGTAGGCCTCGGTGACCACGCCACGGGAGACCCGCAGATCCGCGGCCAGCGATCTGGTCGCGGGCAGCCTGCTGCCGACCGGCAGACGGCCGTCGGAGATGGCGTGGCGCAGCCGGGACGCCAGCCAGTCCGACCGGCGCCCCGGCGGCGCGTCCCCGATGTCCAGCTGCAGGAAGTCCGAGCCTTCGGCGGTCACCTGATCATTGTGTCATTCGGGTTCGTAGGCGAGGTTCGGGCGCAGCCACTGCTCCACAGTGGACAGGTCGAGGCCACGGCGGACGGCGTAGTCCTCGACCTGGTCCTTGCCCAGCCGTCCGACGGTGAAGTACTTCGAGTCGGGGTGGGCGAAGATCAGCCCGGACACGCTCGCCGCCGGCGACATCGCGAAGGACTCCGTCAGCGTCATTCCGAGCTTGTCGGAGTCGAGCAGGTCGAACAGTTCCTGCTTCTCGCTGTGATCCGGGCTGGCCGGGTAGCCGAGCGCGGGACGGATCCCGCGGAACCTCTCGGCGTGCAGGTCCTCCAGTTTCGGATCGGCGTCCGGCTCGAACCACTCCCGCCGCGCCCGCAGGTGGATGTGCTCGGCGAAGGCCTCGGCGAGCCTGTCCGCGAGCGCCTTCACCATGATGGCGCGGTAGTCGTCCTGTTTCGCTTCGAACTCGGCCGCGAAGTCCTCGGCACCGAGGATGGTGACCGCGAAGCCGCCGAGGTGGTCGCCCGCGCCGGCCGGGGCGATGTAGTCGGACAGACAGCGATTCGGCCGCTCCAGCGGTTTCTTGGTCTGCTGACGCAGCATCGGGAACTTGATCCCCGACTCCAGGATGATGTCGTCGCCCTCGGAGTGCGCCGGCCAGAACGCGTACGCGCCCTTGGCCTGGAACCGCTCCTCGGCGATGATCTGGTCCATCAGGGTGTTCGCGTCGTCGAACAACTCCTGCGCGACCGGGTTCGAGAGGATCGCCGGGTACTTGCCCTTCAGCTCCCAGGCCAGGAAGAGGAAGGTCCAGTCGATCATCTCGCGCAGTTCGGTGAGCGTCGGCGAGACGTACCGGACACCGGTGAACGCGGGGGTCGGGACGTCGTCGAAGGAGACCTTCTCCGGGTTCGCCCTGGCCTGCTCGACCGTCAGCAGCGGGGTGCGCTGCTTGTTGGCGTGCTGCTCACGCAGCTTCTCCTGGTCGGCCCGGTTGTTCTTGTCGAGGATCTCGGCGCGGTCGGCGTCGAGCAGGTCACCGACGACGCCGACGACGCGGGAAGCGTCGAGGACGTGCACGGTGGTTTGTTCGTACGCGGGCGCGATGCGGACCGCGGTGTGCTGGCGTGAGGTGGTCGCACCGCCGATCAACAGCGGCAGTTTCAGCCCGCGGCGTTCCATTTCGGTGGCGACGTTGACCATCTCGTCCAGCGACGGCGTGATCAGACCGGAAAGCCCGATGGCGTCGGCGCCTTCGGAGACCGCGGTGTCCAGGATGACCGCGGCGGGGACCATCACGCCGAGGTCGATGACCTCGTAGTTGTTGCAGCCGAGGACGACGCCGACGATGTTCTTGCCGATGTCGTGCACGTCGCCCTTGACCGTCGCCAGGACGACCTTTCCGTTGCCCTGGCGGGTTTCGACGCGGCCTTCGAGACGGGCCTTCTCCTTCTCGGCCTCCATGTACGGCTCGAGGTAGGCGACCGAACGCTTCATCACACGCGCGCTCTTGACCACCTGCGGCAGGAACATCTTGCCGGAACCGAACAGGTCGCCGACGATCTTCATGCCGTCCATCAAGGGACCTTCGATGACTTCGAGCGGCCGCGGCAGCTGCTGCCGCGCCTCCTCGGTGTCCTCCTCGATGAAGTCGACGATCCCGTGCACCAGCGCGTGGCTGAGCCGCTCCGCGACCGGCTTTTCGCGCCAGGAAAGGTCGACGACGCGCTGGGTTCCCTTGCCGTTGACCGTTTCCGCGAACGTGACCAGCCTGTCGGTGGCGTCTTCACGGCGGTCGAAGAGCACGTCCTCGACCAGTTCGAGCAGATCCTTGGGGATGTCCTCGTAGACCGCGAGCTGCCCGGCGTTGACGATGCCCATGTCCAGCCCGGCGCGCACCGCGTACAGGAGGAAGGCCGAGTGCATCGCTTCGCGCACGACGTTGTTGCCGCGGAAGGAGAACGACAGGTTGGAGATACCGCCGCTGATGCGGACGCCGGGACAGCGTTCCTTGATCCGCGGCAGCGCGTCGATGAACGCCTTGGCGTATCCGTTGTGCTCGGAGATACCGGTCGCGACCGCGAGCACGTTCGGGTCGAAGATGATGTCCTCGGCGACGAAACCGGCCTTCTGGGTGAGCAGGTCGTACGCGCGGCCACAGATGTCGACCTTGCGGTCGGCGGTGTCGGCCTGGCCCTGTTCGTCGAAGGCCATCACGACCACGCCCGCGCCGTAGTCACGGATGCGGCGGGCCTGCTGGAGGAACTGCTCCTCGCCTTCCTTGAGGCTGATGGAGTTGACGACACCCTTGCCCTGCACGCATTTCAGCCCGGCTTCGAGGACGGTCCAGCGCGAGCTGTCGATCATGATCGGCAGGCGGGCGACCTCGGGCTCGGTGGCGATGAGGTTGAGGAACGTGGTCATCGCCTTTTCGCTGTCGAGCAGATCGGCGTCCATGTTGACGTCCAGCAGGTTCGCCCCGCCGCGGACCTGCTCCAGCGCGACGTCGACGGCGGCCTGGTGGTCGTCGGCCTCGATCAGCTTGCGGAACTTGGCGGATCCGGTGACGTTGGTCCGCTCACCGATCATGACGAAACCGGTGTCCTTGCCGATTTCGAACGGCTCGAGCCCGCTGAAGCGGGTGTTCGCCTTCGGATCCGGGACGTGCCGCGGTGTCATCCCGCGGACGGCGTCGGCGATTTCCTTGATGTGCGCGGGAGTCGTGCCGCAGCAACCGCCGACCACGTTGACCATCCCGGCCGTGGCGAAGTCCGCGAGCAGCCCGCCGGTCTCCTCGGGCGTCTGGTCGTAGCCGCCGAAAGCGTTCGGCAGACCCGCGTTGGGGTGACAGGCGGTGTAGGTCCCGGCGAGCTGGGACAATTCGGCGATGTGCGGGCGCATTTCCTCGGCGCCCAGCGAACAGTTGACCCCGACCAGCAGCGGTTCCGCGTGCTCGATGGAACTCCAGAACGCCTCGACCGTCTGCCCGGACAGCGTCCGGCCGCTCAGGTCGACGATCGTGACCGAGATCCACAGTGGCAGATGCGGCGCGACGTCGCGTGCCGCGGAGATCGCGGCCTTGCAGTTGAGCGTGTCGAAGATCGTCTCGATCAGCAGCAGATCGACGCCGCCTTCGGCCAGCGCCTTGATCTGGTCGGCGTAGGAGGCGTACACCTCGTCGAAGGTCACCGCGCGGAACGCCGGGTCCTCGACCTTGGGGGACAACGACAACGTGACGTTCAGCGGCCCGACCGACCCGGCGACGAACTTCCCGCCCGCGGCGTCCGCGGCCTCGCGCGCGATCTGGGCGCCGCGGAGGTTCATCTCGTAAGCGAGGTCTTCGAGCCCGTAATCCGCCTGGCCGATCGTGGTGGCGGTGAACGTGTTCGTCGTCGTGATGTCCGCGCCGGCGTCGAGATACTGGCGGTGGATGTCGCGGACGACGTCCGGCCTGGTGATGTTCAACAGGTCCGGGTCGCCGGTGATGTCGCGGGGGTGATCCTGGAACCGCTCGGTGCGGTAATCCTCGGGTTTGAGGCCGGCGTTCTGGAGCATCGACCCCCACGCGCCGTCGAGCACGACGATGCGCTCATCCAGCAGCTTTCGTAGGGCGGTCGTTTCCATCCAGAGCTCCTCCCATGTCGTGGGAGGCGCCCTTGCGGTGATGTCCGGGGCCGAGCGTGGCGGACCCCGTGGTCCGTTGCAGCGCCTCTCGACCTTTGACGAGCTTACCGGATCTACACAAGGGCGCTTCGCCTGAATTGCTCAGCCTCTGGTCAACGCGGGTTCGGCTTCTCGCATCGTGGGATCCGGTGCCGAGGGCCTGGTCCGGTCTTCCGATCGCGTTTTACGACGTGCGACCACCTTGCGGCCGACGTCGATCATCGGCACCTCGACCCAGCGGTAGAGGACGTCGGAAATGACGAGGGCGACGACGGTGACGGCGACCGCGGTCAGGGTCCGATGTGTGCCGAGCTGCGGAATGGACAGGGCCACCACGGTCGCCGCCACCCCTTGCAAGAGGTACACGGAGTACGACCGCTCGCCGAGGAAGCGCATCGGCGGAGTGGAGAAGACCCAGGCGATCGGGCCCCGTGGGATCAGCGAGGTGATGAACAGCGCGACCAGTACCGCGTAGGTGGTGCCTCCCACCGTGCCGCCGTCCTGGAAGAAGGCCTCGATGTCGGTCACGTGAAGCTGGAGGACGACCAGAGCCGGGAGCAGGACGAAACTGGCGATGGGATGCGTGAAGACGCGGAGAGCGGCGAAGCCCTTGCGGTAGTGGAGGCCGATGGCGAGCGCGCAGCCGATGATGATGGGCGAGTAAGCGCCCGCGTAGGGCATCACCGGGATCAGCGCGATCATCAGGGCGATCAGGCCGATCGCCAGACCCAGCCGCTTCGGGAAGCTCAGTGCCGCGATACCGAAGGCCAGGAACGGCCAGACGAGATAGAACTTCTGCTCGACCCCCAGCGTCCAGGACTGGCCGAAGGGCGCGTTGTGGGCGAACTCGTTGGTGAAGGTCAGGAAGTACGGCATCGCGCCGGAAAGGCCACTGGAGGTGTACTGGCCGCGCAGATAGGTGAACACCACGATGATGCCCAATACCGCGAAATACACCGGAAGAATGCGGAACGCGCGACGGATATAGAAGTTCGCGAGCGAGATCCTGCCGTTTCGGTCCTCTTCCCGGAGGGCCAGCGTGGTGATCAGGAAACCGGACAGGACGAAGAACAGGTGTACACCGATCCAGCCATTGGCCATGGTCCAGGACGGTCCGCCGTAATGGAACACCACGACGAGCAGCGCGGCGATCGCGCGCAGGCCGTCGAGGGCCGGAAATCTCTTGGTCGCGAGGTACTGCTCATGCGTCATCATCACTGGAACCCCCAGGAACGTCACCGGCAGCCAAGCCGGCAAGGATTCGTCACTCTAAAGGGTGAATTGCCGGTTCCTGTGAGGGGGTTGTGAATTTCCTGTGCGTAGTGACTGTCGACACAGGGGCGACTGTTGGAGATTTACGAGCCGCCGGGTTCTCTGGACCGATTTCGACGAACTCCTGGCGCCGGTAAGGGAACCGAAGCGACGCGGTAGCGAGCCGATCGCCTTTAGAAACCGACGGTCGCCTTCTGGATCTTCACCGGCTTCGCGGGCAGCCCGTCCTGAGGTCCGTTCGGATCGGTCGGGATGATCCCGGCGGCCACGATCCTGTCCAGGACCTCCATACCGCGTACGACCTTGCCCATCACCGAGTAGTTCTTCGGGATGTTCGCGAACGAGTGCACGATGAAGAATTCGCTGCCATTGGTGCCGGGGCCCTGGTTGCCCATGGCGATGGTGCCGCGCTCGTAGGTCTCGGTGCCGTCGACCTCATCCGGGAACTTGTAGCCCGGGCCGCCCTTTTCGGCCTCGTAGATGTCGCCGCACTGGAGGACGCCGAGGCGTGAGGAGTTCGTCAGGCGCCAGCACTGGCTGTGGTCGTAGAAGCGCTGCAGCGCGAGGCTCGCCAGGTTGTGCGCGGCGCACGGGGCGGCGCCGGCGCGGTTCAGGCGGACGGTCACGGGACCGTAGTTGAAGCGGAACGTGACGTCGATGGTGCCGCGCGTCAGCGCGAAGGGGAGCGGCCGGAAGACCGGGCGGGCGGCGGGGTTCTCCGGGGTCGGCGTGAACTCGCAGCGCACGATCGGCAGCGAGGCCGAAGCGGCCGAGGAGGCGGGCGCGGCCGAGGCGACACCCGGCAACAGGACGGTGGCGAGAGCGGAGACGACAGCGGTGACACCCCAGCGCAGCTTCATGAGGGGGAACCTAACTCAAAAGGGTGGTCATCGGGTAGCGGTTCACGCGCCGCGCGGTGATAGCTGTGGTCCAGGTGGTCGTGAGTGGCGATTCGGGTTAGAACACGAATCGCCACTCACGACCACCTGCACCGAACGGCCACCGCACATGCTGAGCTCACTCACCGCCGCGTGCCTCGCCCTGACGCTCGTCCTTCTCCCGCCGTCCGAGATCCGCCCGGACCAGATCGACCACGTCGCCCTTCCCTGCGCCCAGGCGGGAACGTCGTCCGACGACGTCGACACCGCGGGAGCGCTCAACCAGCAACTCGGCACCAAGATGCGCGGCTACATGAACGCGTACAACACTTCGTGCGCCAGAGCGGTCGTCGAAACCGTCCAGAGATCGGGGCTCAACGAACGCGCGGCGGCCATCGCGATCGCGACGGTGATCGTCGAGTCGAGTATCGCCAACCTCGACGGCGGGCTGGGCGACTCGGTGGGGCTCTTCCAGCAGCGTGCGAGCTGGGGGAGTTTCGCGCAGCGGACCGACCCGGCGTGGGCGACCGTCAAGTTCCTCGGCGTGATGCGGCAGTTCTACCCGAACGACTCGTGGAACAACGTCGCCATCGGGGAGGTCGCCGCGGTGGTCCAGCGGCCCGCCGCCAAGTACCGGCACCGCTACGGGGTCGAGGCCGACGACGCGGTCAAGATCGTCAACGAGCTTTGGGCCCAGAACGGCAATTGGCCCCCGTCCTCGACGGAGAACGGGGGCCGATGAAGCCGTGAGAAAGCTACTTGCGCCAGGCCGTGCGCTGCTTGCGCATGTCCAGCACCAGGCCGAACACCAGCGTCAGGGACAGGCCGATCAGCCACAGGTTCTCGGTCCAGCCGTGGTGGTTGCCGTACAGCATCACCAACAGGATGATCGCGCTCAGCCAGCCCGCGATCCGCGTCGCCTTCGGGAAGGAGCCGTGCCAGCCCCATTCGGCCGACGGCTCGTCGCGGGGATCGACGGTGTCGACGCCCACCCGGCCACGCTTTTCGACCGCCTTGCTCGCCACGATCAACTCCTCAAGACCCGGTGGTTCACTTGCCCGCGAATGATCCCACACCTGGCTGCACGCGCCGGATGGGGCCCAAGCGACAATGACCCCCGATGACTACCTCGCGAAGTGTGCTCGTGCTCGGTTCGACCGGTTCGGTCGGCGCCCAGGCCCTCGACGTCGCGGCCCGTAACCCGGACCTGTTCCGGGTCGCCGGGATCGCCGCGGGCGGCTCCGACCCCGCGGCGCTGGCCGCGCAGGCCTTGGCGCACCAGGTCGACGCCGTCGCCATCAGCAGGCCCACGGCCGTGGAAGACCTGCAGCTCGCGCTGTACGCCGAGGCTCAGAAGCGCGGCTACTCCAGCGGTGACTTCAAGCTCCCGCGCATCTTCGCCGGGGCCGACGCGGCCCTCGAGCTGATCGACGCCGTCCCGGTCGACGTCGTCCTCAACGCGCTCCCGGGTTCCCAGGGGCTCCCGCCGACCCTGCGCGCGCTGGCCACCGGCGCCACGCTCGCGCTCGCCAACAAGGAGTCGCTGATCGCGGGCGGACCGCTGGTCCTGGCCGCGGCCGAGCCCGGGCAGATCGTGCCGGTCGACTCCGAACACTCCGCGATCGCGCAGGCCTTGCGCGCAGGCCGTGACGCCGAGGTCGCCCGGCTGGTCCTCACCGCCTCGGGCGGCCCGTTCCGCGGCCGGAAGCGCGCGGAGTTGGCGGACGTCACGGTCGAGCAGGCGATGGCGCATCCGACCTGGTCGATGGGGCCGCTCATCACGATCAACTCGTCCACTTTGGTCAACAAGGGGCTGGAGCTGATCGAGGCGAAGCTCCTCTTCGACATCGAGACCGACCGTATCGACGTGGTCGTCCACCCGCAGTCGATCATTCACTCGATGGTGACTTTCGTGGACGGCTCGACCATCGCGCAGGCCAGCCCGCCGGATATGCGGCTGCCCATCGCGCTGGCCCTGCACTGGCCGGATCGCGTCCCCGGCGCCGCGGCCGCGTGCGTCTGGGACAAGCCCGCGAGCTGGACCTTCGAACCGCTGGACAACGAGGCGTTCCCCGCCGTCGAGCTGGCGCGGCACGCCGGGACCGTGGGTGGCTGCGTCCCGGCGGTCTACAACGCGGCGAACGAGGAACTGGTGGCCGCCTTCCTGGCACAGAACACCGGCTTCACCTCGATTGTGGACACTATTGCCCAGGTGGTGGAAGCCGCCGACGAATGGCGTCGCGAACCTCGCGACGTGGATGACGTACTAGCTGCCGAGCGCTGGGCTCGCGCGCGTGCCGGTGCGCTGATCGGTAAGGGGAAGTAGCGCGTGCTCTGGTTCATTATCGGGATCGTGCTGTTCGCGCTGGGTATCTGCCTGTCCGTCGCACTGCACGAGGCCGGTCACATGTGGGCGGCCAAGGCCTTCGGCATGAAGGTCCGGCGCTACTTCATCGGCTTCGGGCCGACGATCTTCTCCTTCCGCCGCGGTGAGACCGAGTACGGCGTCAAGTGGATCCCGCTCGGCGGGTTCTGCGACATCGCCGGCATGACCGCGCTCGACGAGGTCACCCCGGAAGAGTCGAAGCGCGCGATGTGGCGCTTCAAGACCTGGAAGCGCACCGTCGTCATGTCGGCGGGCTCGGCGATGCACTTCATCCTCGGGTTCATCATCCTGTACCTGATGGCCGTCACCATGGGCCTGCCGAATCCGGCCGCGCAGGCCGCTCCCACCGAATCGGTGATCAGCGCCACCTCGTGCGCCCGTGCGGCGACCACCATGGAGCAGCTCAACGACACGACCTGTCCGCCGGGCGCCCCGACGCCGGCCAAGACCGCCGGGCTCCAGGCCGGTGACAAGGTCCTGTCGGTCGCCGGGAAGCCGACGCCGACCTGGCGCGACATGCTCGCGGCCGTCCAGGTCGCCAATGGCCCGACGCCGTTCGTCATCGAGCGCAACGGACAGCAGATGAACCTGTCGGTCGACGTGCCGCGGGTGCAGCGACTGGTCAGTGACGGTTCCAAGAACACCGTCGTCAAGGACGTCGGCATGATCGGCGCCTCGCCGATCCAGAACACCGCGCCGGCGATGCTGACCTACGGACCGGTCGACGCGATCGGCGGGACGCTCAGCTTCACCGGCACGATGTTCTCCGAGACCGCGCAGCGGCTGATCGAGTTCCCGTCGCGGATCCCCGCGGTGGTGGATTCCATCTTCGGTGGCGAGCGCGACCCGAACACCCCGGTCAGTGTGGTCGGCGCCAGCCGGATCGGCGGCGAGGCGGCCGAACGCGGCCTGTGGGAGATCTTCGTACTCCTGCTGGCGAGCCTGAACTTCTTCATCGGCGTGTTCAACCTGCTGCCGCTGCTCCCGCTCGACGGCGGGCATATCGCGGTCGTCTGGTACGAGCGGGTGCGGGACTGGTTCCGGAAGCTGCGGGGCAAGGCGGCGGGTGGTCCGGTCGACTACACGAAGCTGTCGGCGGTCACGATGGTGCTCGTCTTCATCGGCGGCGCGGTGACTCTGCTCACCGTCACCGCCGACATCGTGAACCCGGTCAAGCTGTTCCAGTGACGCCGCGCTCTGTATACGGAGCGCGCTGTCAGCGTGGTTGGGCTGCCCAGGTAATGCTGCTCACCGTGACGGCTGACGTCGTGTATGTCCGCCGATCGGGGTAGGTACGCTTGAAGGCGTGACTGTCGCTCTTGGTATGCCAGCGCTTCCTCCTCCCGTCCTTTCCGAGCGTCGTAAGACCCGACAGCTGCAGGTCGGGCCGGTCGGCGTCGGGAGCGAGCACCCGATTTCGGTGCAGTCGATGACCACCACCCTCACCTCCGACGTCAACGCGACCCTGCAGCAGATCGCCGAGCTGACCGCTGCGGGCTGTGACATCGTGCGTGTCGCGTGCCCGTCGGCGGATGACGCCGAGGCGCTGTCGGCGATCGCCCGGAAGTCGCAGATCCCGGTGATCGCGGACATCCACTTCCAGCCGAAGTACGTCTTCGCCGCGATCGAGGCCGGCTGCGCGGCGGTCCGGGTGAACCCGGGCAACATCCGCAAGTTCGACGACCAGGTCAAGGAGATCGCGCGGGCCGCGAAGGACCACGGCACCCCGATCCGGATCGGCGTCAACGCGGGTTCGCTGGACAAGCGGATCATGGACAAGTACGGCAAGGCGACCCCGGAAGCGCTGGCCGAGTCCGCGCTGTGGGAGGCGTCGCTGTTCGCCGAGCACGACTTCTACGACGTCAAGATCTCCGTGAAGCACAACGACCCGGTGGTCATGGTGCGCGCGTACGAGATCCTGGCCGAGCAGTGCGACTACCCGCTGCACCTCGGCGTGACCGAGGCGGGCCCGGCGTTCCAGGGCACCATCAAGTCGGCCGTGGCGTTCGGCGCCCTGCTGCGTCAGGGGATCGGCGACACCATCCGCGTCTCGCTCTCGGCGCCGCCGGTGGAAGAGGTCAAGGTCGGGATCCAGATCCTGCAATCGTTGAACCTCAAGGAACGCAAGCTCGAGATCGTGTCCTGCCCCTCGTGCGGCCGCGCGCAGGTCGACGTCTACACCCTCGCCGAGCAGGTCACCGCCGGCCTGGAGGGTATGGAGATCCCGCTGCGCGTCGCGGTCATGGGCTGCGTCGTCAACGGCCCCGGCGAGGCACGCGAAGCCGACCTCGGTGTCGCCTCGGGCAACGGCAAGGGCCAGATCTTCGTCAAGGGCGAGGTCATCAAGACCGTGCCCGAGCACGCCATCGTCGAGACGCTGATCGAAGAAGCCATGCGCATCGCCGAGGAGTCGGTCGAGACCATCGGCGAGGGAGAGCCCACCGTCACGGTCGGCTGAGTGGTCGAGACCAAGCGCTATGAACGGCTCGTTCCTTGCAAATTTTGCAAGGAACGAGCCGTTCATAGCGCTTGAGGGCCCCGACCAGCCCAGGTTGTCTCAGCGTGTCGTAAAGCTTGCGTTCCGTTTACGCCGCCGATCTGGCACCCTGGAGTGGTGTTGCGGCTTGCAGGTGCACGGCTGCTCGATGATCGGGACTATCCGGCGGTCCGTGCCGCGCTCGCCGCAGACCCGGTCGGCAGCTGCATGGTCAGTGCCAGGGTGGAGACCGCGGGTCTCGACCCCTGGCGGCTCGGTGGTGAGCTCTGGGCCGCCGATTCCCGTCCCGTGCGGGCGGGCAGGCTCCAAGGGCTGTGCTTTTCCGGGCCGAATCTGATCCCCTTGCGCGGCAACGCCTCCGCGCTTCGCTCCTTCGCCGATCGCGCCCTGCGCCGCCCGCGGAGCTGTTCTTCGCTGGTCGGCCCGTCCGAACAGGTCCTCGGGCTGTGGGACGAACTCGAGCCGGAATGGGGTCCGGCCCGCGAGGTCCGGCACGACCAGCCGTTGATGGCGCTCGACGGCGCCCCCTCCGTGGCCGCCGATCCACTCGTCCGCGCCGTCCGGCCGGAAGAACTCGAAAGGTACCTTCCCGCCGCGATCGCCATGTTCATCGAAGAGGTCGGTGTCGACCCGCGCAACGGCGACGGCGGAGCCGGTTATCGCGCCCGCGTCGCGGAACTGATCGCCGGCGGCCGCGCGTTCGCGCGTTTCGAGGACGGCGAAGTCGTCTTCAAGGCCGAGATCGGCGCGATGTCCTCCACCGTCGGCCAGATCCAGGGCGTCTGGGTGCATCCGGATCGCCGCGGCCGCGGCCTCGGCACCGCCGGGACGGCGTCGGTGGTGAACAGGCTCGTCCGCGGGATGGGCCGCACCGCGAGCCTGTACGTCAACGCCTACAACAGCCCGGCGCTCGCCGCCTACCGCAGGATCGGCTTCCAGCAGGTCGGGCAGTACGCGACGGTTCTTTTCTAGCTCGGCGTTGCGTCCGGTCGGAAACCGCCCGGGCTGGCAGGATCCGTCGCATGCCTGCAGGTCGTCGTGTCGCTGTCGTCGTGCTCGCGGGAGCCATGGCCCTCTCGGCCACCGGTTGCGGCCTGTTCGCCGAATCCGGCCCCGATGAGGCCGTTTCCGGCTTCCTCGACGGCCTTTCCTCCGGCGACCTCGCGGCCGCCTCGGCCTTCACCGATTCGCCGGACGCCGCACGGGCGACACTGGAGCAGGCGCGCAAAGCCCTTTCCCCGGAGTCGATCAAGGTCGCCGACAAGGACGTCAAGCATTCGTCCGGGGCGGACGACGGGACGGCGACCTATCAGCTCACCTGGAATCTGCCGCGTGGCCGCGCCTGGACGTACAAGGCCGACGCGCAGGTCCATTCCACTCAGGACGGCTGGAAGGTGCGCTGGCTGCCGACCGTGCTCCATCCGCAGCTGGCCGCGCAGCAGAGCATCACGGTGAAGTCCGAGCCACCGGACCTCGCTCCGGTGCTGGACCGCGACGGTATGCCGCTGCTGCGCCCGCAGACCGTCGTCGGCGTCGTCCTCGACCCGGCGAAGGCGGGCGACGTGAACGCCGTCGCCGACAAGCTCGGCGCGTCGCTCAACCGGTTCGACGCCTCGGTCACCGGGCAGTCGATCCGCGACGGGGTGAAGGCGCTCAAACCGGGAGCCGGCTATCCGGTGGTGAGCCTGCGCGCGAGTGACTACCAACAGGTGAAACCCGAGATCTACGAGCTGCCCGGCGTGCGGTTCAGCCAGCAGGACAGGCTGCTGCCCGACGACAAGAACGCCGGTAAGCAGGTGCTGCCCGCCGTCCGGTCGCTCGTCGAGGACCAGGTGGAGGGCGCGGCGGGCTGGCGCGTCGTCACCCTCGACGTCGCCGGTGGCGAGATCACCGACCTGCACAACGAACATCCCAAACCGGCTCCCGCGATCGTCAGCACGCTGAGCCTGAAGGCGCAGGGCTCGGCCGAACGGGCCCTCGCCCCGGTCCCGACGGCCTCCGCGCTGGTCGCGATCCAGCCGTCGACCGGCGAACTGCTCGCCGTCGCGCAGAACGCCCCGGCCGACGCGCAGGGTGCCATCGCGCTCAGCGGCCGGTTCCCACCGGGGTCGACGTTCAAGATCGCCACCGCGGTCGCGGCGCTGTCCGCGGGTTCGGTGCAGCCGGGCAGCCCGGTCGACTGTCCCGGTACGGCCACCTTCGAGAACCGGACGGTGCCGAACGAGGGCAAGTTCGCGCTCGGCACCGTCCCGCTGTCCAAGGCGTTCGCCAAGTCCTGCAACACGACGTTCGCGAAGCTCGCGACCGATCTCCCGCCCGCCGCGCTGACCGACGCCGCGCGCGACCTCGGCATCGGCGCCGACTTCGTGGTCCCGGGCCTGACCACGATCACCGGATCCGTGCCGCCCGCGAACACCGTCGCGCAGCGTGCGGAGAACGGGTTCGGCCAGGGGACCGTCGTGACGAGCCCGTTCGGGCTGGCGATCGCCGCGGCGGCGGTCCAGTCCGGGAAGGTCCCGGTGCCGACGCTGGTGCGGGGGATGGCGGCGACGTCGTCCGGCCTCGGGAAGCCGGTCAAACCGGAGGTGCTCGACGCCGTCCGCGGGATGATGCGCGAGGTCGTCACCGACGGCACCGCGACGCTGCTCAAACCCCTTCCCGACGTCCGGGGCAAGACCGGGACTGCCCAGTTCGGCGACGGGACGCATTCGCACGGCTGGTTCGTCGGCTACGCCGGTGACCTGGCCTTCGCGGTGCTGCTCACTGACGCGGGAACGTCCAAACCGGCGGTCGAGGCCGCGCAGCGCTTCCTGACGGGGCTCGGTTAGCGAGCAGGTCGTAGGCTGGTCACATGTCCGTTCGTTCCCCCTTGAAGCCCGGCGTCCAGACGCCGAGGCGAGACGTCCCCGCCAGCATCGCCCGCCCCGAGTACGTCGACCGGCCGGCGCCGAAACGCGACACGGGCAACGGGGTCCGCACGCCCGAGGTGATCGAGGCGATGCGCGTCGCGAGCCGGATCGCGGCGCAGGCGCTGGAAGAGGGCGGCAAGGCCGTCAAACCCGGCGCGACCACGGACGACATCGACAAGGTGATCCACGAGTTCCTGCTGGACAACCACGCGTACCCGTCCACGCTGGGCTACCGCCGGTTCCCGAAGTCGTGCTGCACCTCGCTCAACGAGGTGATCTGCCACGGCATCCCGGACTCGACGGTGATCGAGGACGGCGACATCTGCAACATCGACGTCACTGCGTTCATCGGTGGCGTCCACGGCGACACCAACGCGACGTTCCTGGCGGGTGACGTCTCCGAGGAGGCGCGGCTGCTGGTCGAGCGCACCCGCGAGGCGACCATGCGCGCCATCAAGGCCGTCCGCCCGGGCAGGCAGCTCAACGTGATCGGCCGCGTCATCGAGGCGTACGCGAAGCGATTCGACTACGGCGTCGTCCGCGACTTCACCGGCCACGGCGTCGGCCCGGCGTTCCACACCGCGCCGACCGTCCTGCACTACGAGGAGCCGTCGGTCGACACGGTCATCGAGCAGGGCATGACCTTCACGATCGAGCCGATGATCACCCTCGGCACCATCGATTACGACATCTGGGACGACGACTGGACCGTCACCACCAAGGACAAGAAGTGGACCGCGCAGTTCGAGCACACCCTCGTGGTGACCGAGAACGGCGCGGAAATCCTCACGCTGCCCTGACGACCTCGTGAGTGGCGATTCGGGTGCCGGCCCCCATCGCCACTCACGACGCGGGCGGGTTTCAGCCTTGCCTGAATCACCTCTCGGAGAACCGAGGCCCCTTTTACGATCCCCTCAGATAGCTCTGGAGGGACTCATGAAGACAAATCGTATTCGCGGCACCCTGGCGAAAATCGGCGTCGTCACCGCACTGGCCGTCACACCGTTGTTGGCGACCGCCGCCCCCGCGCAGGCCGCTCCGCCACGCGGCCACTGTGGCTTCTGGTCGGAGGCAATCGGCGCGATGGAAAACGAGACCTGGTATGTGAACTGCCACAACGCCAACGTGGAACTGCGAATTCGAGTTCCCCAAGGCGACTTTTACCGCTGCGTGGGTGTCGGCACCACCTTCCTCGACCCGCTGAAACCCAGTGGCACCGGCAACATCACCTCGGCGGTGGCAGTGGGGGTCTGCTGATCGGGAGCCTGGCGCCTCGTGGTCCGTGAAGGCCTCCTTGAGGGACCCAGGGTCCCTCAAGGAGGCCTTCACGGACTTCGCGAGCGGACGGCGAGCCGTTGCGTCTAGCTCTCGTCCTGCTCCACCCTGGCGAGCAGTTCGTCGAGGAAGCCACAGGCCTCGGAGGCGGCCCGGTCCGCGTCGCCGTCGGCGATGGCGTCGGCGAGCCCTTCGTGGCCGATCTCCGGCAGGTACTCGCGCCCCGGCGTCACGTTCGACGTCGCGGCCACGCTGGCCGTGATCACCTCGGTGAGCCCCCGGTACATCTCGGTCAGCAAGGTGTTATGTCCACTTTGGACGACGGCGAAGTGGAATTCCGCGTCGAGCCGGGCGAAGTCCTCCCAGTGGCGTTCCCGCAGTTCCTCGTTGCGCCGTTCGAGCAGCGAGCGGAGCCCGGCCACTTCCTCTTCGGTCCGTGACTTCGCCGCGAGCCGGGCTCCCTCGACTTCGAGGATGCGCCGCACCTGCAGCACCTCGCGCAGCTCCGAGCCGCACAGCCGCCGGATCGCGCCGGAAACCTCGCTCGTCGCGCGCACGTACGTGCCGTCGCCCTGCCGGACCTCAAGCAGTCCCGTGTGCGCCAGCGCGCGCACGGCTTCGCGGACGGTGTTGCGTCCGACGCCGAGCTGACCCGCCAACTCGGGCTCGGTCGGAATCCGCTGCCCGATGGGCCATTCTCCCTGCGTGACGGCGTCACGCAGCTGCTCTATGACCTGATCGACCAGGCCGGCACGGCGCGTGGTGGCCAATGGCACAGCGTTATCCCTTCATCCAATCATCCTATGTATGTGATACTAGCCGACGTGCGTGTCGACTCCCAGGAATCCGTGTCCCCGTTCGACGAGCGTCTCGAACTCGAAGGCTCGATCGAAACGGAGTGGCGGCCGGGAGTGATCACCGGCGGCGTCCTGCTCGGTGTCGCCGTCATCCTGGTGGCGCTGAACCTGCGGCCGGCGATCACCAGCGTCGGCCCGATCCTCGGCGATATGCGCGACGACCTGGGTGCCACGGCGACCTGGGCGGGCGTCCTCACGACGCTGCCGGGCCTCTGCTTCGCCGCCGCCGGTCTCGCCGCTCCCACCCTGGCCCGCCGGTTCGGCGTCGGCGCGGCCATCGCGTCCGCTCTCTCGATCCTGGCCGTCGGCCTGGTGCTTCGGGTGCTCGACGGACCGTATGTGGTGCTCGGCGGAACCCTGGTCGCCACGGCCGGGATCGCCCTGGCGAACGTGCTGATCCCAGTCGTCATCAAGGACTCCTTCCCGGCGCGTGTCGGACTGATGACAGGCGTGTACACCGCCGCTCTCCAGGGCGGAGGCGCCCTGGGGTCAGCGCTCACCCCTCCCCTGGAGAACGCGTTCGGCGGCTGGCGCCAAGGTCTGGGCGCCTGGTCCGTACTGGCGGTGCTCGCACTCCTCGTGTGGATTCTCGCAGCCCGCGGTGCGGGTCGTGCATCCGTTGCCGAGGCAGGCAAGCAGGGTAGCGGGCGATCGCTCCTGCGTAGCCCCCTTGCGTGGATGGTCACCCTATTCTTCGGAACTCAGGCCTTTTTGGCCTACGTCGTGATGGGCTGGCTGCCGGAAGTGTTGATCGACGCGGGGGTGAGCAAGGGGGACTCCGGGCTGCTGCTCGGCCTGATCTCGCTCATCGCCGTCCCGATCAGCCTCGTCGTCGCGCCGATGGCAGCGCGGCACCGCAGCCAGAGCCCGTGGATCGTCGGGCTGGGTGTCTTCGGCTTCGCCGGGATGGTCGGCATGATGCTCGCCCCGGCCGCCTCGCCGCTGCTCTGGAGCCTTCTGATCGGGCTCGGGATGTCCGTCTTCTCGCTGGCGCTGACCGTGATCGCGCTGCGGGCGCGCACCGGCGAGGACACCGCGCGGCTCTCCGGGATGGCGCAGGGCATCGGCTATCTGATGGCGGCCGTCGGGCCCTTCCTGTTCGGCCTGCTCCACGACCTCACCCGGGGCTGGACCGTGCCTTGGATCATGATGCTCGTGGTCTTCGCCGCGCAGATGACCTTCGGTGCCCTCGCCGGCCGTCGCCGGTTCGTCTGAACGCGTTCAAAAAACTTCTTGACCCCCTGCCGGGCGGAGCTCTAACCTGAGCGAGTTGAACCTGTTCAAAAACTCGGTTCTGGGGGTCGGCGTGGTGGAGGAACTGGCGGTCGGGACGGTCTTGGCGTGCTTCGCCGCGATCTGCATCGCGGTGGCGCCGCAGCGGGCCGCCCCGGCGACGTCGCCGGTCGAGTTCTACCGCGCCGTGGACCGCGTCTGCGTGCGGGTGGGGGCGGAGAGCAGCGCGGAGATCGAGCGCTACTGGCCGGACCCGAAGGGGGACGTCGCGGTGGAGCAGCGCAAATGGCGGCACTACATCGCGACGAAGGTGGACGACGCCAAGGACGTCCTCAAGGGGGCGACGGGGGTCCGCACGGTGCCCGGAGGGGCGGCATCGGCGCGCGAGGAGTTCTTGGTGGCCGTCCGCCGCTACGTCGAGGCGGGCGAGCGGTTCTCGGGGGAGGGGGCCGGCTCGCTCGCCCTGATGGTGGTCTCGGACAACGCGATGAACGCCGTGGGTGAGCTCACGGAGCGGAACGGGGCCCGCAACTGCGAACGCGTCGTCTGAGGCGCCGGAGACGCTATGAACGGCCCGTTACTTGCAAATTTTGCAAGTAACGGGCCGTTCATAGCACGCGGAGAGGGCGGGAGCGGTCAGTCCAGCGGCAGGTTCAGCAGCGCGTTCTCGACCAGTTCCGGCATCGCCGGGTGGATCCAGTACTGCCCGCGCGCCATGCTCTTCGCGTCGAGACCGAAGCTCATCGCCTGGATCAGCGGCTGGATCACCGACGACGCCTGCGGGCCGATGATGTGCGCGCCCAGCAGCTGTCCGGTGGCCGGGTCGGCGAGCAGTTTCGCGAAGCCGGTGGTGTCCTCCATCGCCCAGCCGTAGGCGATGCCGGCGTAGTCCTGGTGCGAGGTCACGTACGAGACGCCGCGCTCGCGAGCCTCGCGTTCGGTCAGCCCGACCGAAGCGACCTGCGGCGAGGTGAACACCGCGTGCGGGACGAACCGGTGGTCGGCTTCGATCCGCTCGTCCGGGTGCAGCAGGTTGTGCTGCACGACGCGCTGTTCGTGGTTCGCCACGTGCTTGAGTTCGAAGACCGAAGAGATGTCGCCGAGCGCGTAGATGCCGTCGACCACGGTCTGCTGGTACTCGTCGACGAGGACGTGCCCGCGCTCGCCGGTGGTCACCCCGGTGGCGGCGACGTCGAGCAGGTCGGAGTTCGGTGTCCGGCCGGTGGCGACCAGCAGGACGTCGGCCTCGACGGTCTCGGCGCCTTGCGGGCCTTCGAGGTCCAGCGCGACCCCCGCCGCGGTTTTGCGCGCGCGGACGGTCTTCCGGTCGAGCCGCACGTCGAAACGCTGCGCGGCCAGTTCGGTGAACCGGGCACTGACGTCGTCGTCCTCGGAACGCAGCAGCGCGCCGGAGCGGTTGACCACGGTCACGTTCACCCCGAACGAGGCGAAGACGTGGGCGAACTCGGCCGCGATGTAGCCGCCGCCGAGGATCACGATGCTCGACGGCAGTTCGTCGAGCCGCATCACGGTGTCGGAGGTGTGGTAGCCGGTCTCGGAGAGGCCGGGGACGTCCGGGATCACCGGGCGCCCGCCCGCGGCCAGCACGAACCGGTCGGCGGTGATCGTCTCGGCCGGGCGGCCGTCGGGGTAGCTGACCTGCAGTTCCTTATGCCCGGTGAAACGGCCCTCGGCCTCGTACACGGTGACGTTCTTGTTGTCTTCGTGCTTCACGCGGTACTCGCGCCCGCCCGCGGCGATCGGGTCGATCCGGCCGAAGATCCGGTCGCGGATGTCGCGCCAGCGGACCCCGGTCAGTTCCTCGTCGACACCGAACTTCGCCGACGACGCGGGGGTGGCCGCGACGTTCGCGGCGTGCACGAACATCTTCGTCGGGATGCAGCCCACGTTCAGGCAGGTGCCGCCGAACGTGCCCTTCTCCACGATCGCCGTGTTCAAGTCCGCGAAACGCGGGTCGAGGATCGAGTTACCCGATCCGGTACCGACGATCACCAGGTCGTAGTGGGGCACGTGTCTTCCTTTACGGCGGGAGCGGGTGGTTCCGACTCTAGCCAACTTGTCACGGAGACAGGTTGTTCCCGGTCAGTGCCCGTTCGCGCTGAAATGCATCCGGTCCTTCGGGGTCGTCCACGTGCCGCCCCAGGTCCAGCCGATCGCGGAGAAGGCGGCCACGGTCGCGTCTCCGGGCGTGATCATCCCGGGCCGCCGGTCGCCTCGGTCGAGGTACGCGGACGCGAGTTCGGGGAGGACGAGGTCGCCCTTGGTGTACGGGTTGCAGAACGGGTTGACGTCGATCGCGAGACCGTAGGCGTGCGCGGACCAGTTCGTCTGCCCGCGAGCCGGACGGCAGACGAAGGCATTGGTGTTGTTGCCGTCACCCGTTGGGGGAGCGGTGAGCTCCGGCGGAGAGGTCACGCGCATTTCCTCGATCGGGAACCTCGCGGCGAACAACCGCCCGAATACGGTGACGACCCCGTTGGCCACCGAAGCGTTCACGAGCATTTCGCCGGTGTGCGCGCGGCCGTCGAAACCCCAGAACGACAACGTCAGGTAGCGCAGTTCGGTGGCCTTGACCGGGCAGCCCGCCTGCCACGTGCTGCGGCCGAGAACGTCGGCGGGTACGGGATTCACCGTGCCCGCGAACCGGTTCCCGGCGGGCGGCGGAAGCAGATCCGCGGTCGGCAGGGATCTGTCGGCCAGCACGGGAGGAGTGGGGAGGATCTGCCCGAAACCGTCACTGCGCAAGGGAAGCGGCTTCGCGCCGACTTGCCACGCGGGCGCCGGGGGCGGCGTTTTCGGTGGTGTGGTCACCGGAATGCCGCTGATGGCCGAAGTGGACGGTGGCGGGGCGGGTGGTTCCGGAGAAGGACTCGAACACGACAGCAGGACGAAGGCCGTGGCCGCCAGAATCGTCGCCGTCGCTCGCACGAGCTCCAGCGTGACAGATGCGTTCGGTGAGCACAGGTCCACCCGTTTCAGTGACACCGCATCGGGCTTTCTCCGATTAGGGTATTCGCGATCGCTTGTGTACGCGCTGGAGTCGAACGACTTCCCTGGTTTGACGGCTGCCCAGTGCCGCGGCGCCCCGGCCCCTGCCTTCGTGGCAGTACGTACGCCCCGGTGAAGGGATAGAACATGCCCAAGAAGTCACGCCGCACCCTGCTGCTCGCCGTCGGAGCGGTACTCGCGACGGCCGTCATGGTCCCGGTCGCGGTCAACAGCGCGTCGGCCGAAGACAGCGCGGTGAGCGGACCGGACAAGGCCGCCGAGCCGAGGATCGTCGGTGGCGGTAAGGCTTCGGTCTCGGACTACCCCTACGCGGTCTACTTGGCCGATCGCGGCGGTAACCAGTACTGCGGTGCGGTGATCGTCAGTTCCACGACCGTCGCGACGGCGGCTCACTGCGCGGTGGCGGTCAAACGTGCCGACGTCCGTGTGGTGGCGGGACGGCAGGACAAGCGCTCGCGGGACGGCGTCGAGCTGCGCGTTTCCCGTATCTGGGTCAGCCCCGACTACAGCGGCGACCCCGGCAAGGGCGACGACATCGCGGTGATGACGGTCAGCGGGCAGCTGCCGTACCGGCCCGCGAAGGTCGCCGGATCCAGCGACGTCGAGAAGTATCGCGAAGGGACGAAGGCGACTGTGCTCGGTTGGGGCCGGGTCGCCGACGGCGGCGCGCGCTCGGACTACCTGCGCAGCGCGGACGTCCCGGTCGTCAGCGACAAGACCTGCCGCACCGCGTACTCGGGTTACGACCCGAGTGACATGGTGTGCGCCGGCTACCCCGAAGGCGGGATCGACGCCTGCCAGGGCGATTCCGGTGGTCCGCTGGTCGTGGGCGACACGCTGATCGGGATCGTTTCGTTCGGCGAAGGCTGCGCGAGGCCGGGCAAACCGGGCGTCTACACGCGCGTCTCGCACTACGCGAACGAGATCTCCCAGCAAAACCAGCGCAAGCTGATCGGCTGATCGATGCCTTCTTCACGCCCGATGTGCTAACAAGTGGGCGTGAGCACCGACACCCCGATCACCGAGACCACGTCGTTCCCGCTGTCCGTCGCCGGTGACGAGATCACCGCCGCACAGCTGCACGACATCCTCCGCCTGCGCGTGGACGTGTTCGTCGTCGAGCAGAAGGCCGCCTATCCCGAGATCGACGGGCGCGACCTCCTGCCCGGCACACGACACCTCTGGATCGGCGGTTCCGTCGGCGTCGACTCGTATCTGCGCGTACTGCAGGACGCCGGCGGCACCTTCCGCATCGGCCGCGTGTGCACGTCCGCGCGTTCACGCGGCAAGGGGCTGGCGGGACGGCTGATGGAAACCGCGCTCGCGGGCATCGGCGACTCGCCGTGCGTGCTCGACGCGCAGACGTACGCGAAGAACTTCTATGCCAAGTACGGCTTCGTGGCCGAAGGCGACGAGTTCGAAGAGGACGGCATCCCGCACATCACGATGTGGCGCCGGGAGGAGCCGCGGCCGTGATCACCCCGACCGCGCGGTCCACGTCGGCCTCGGTGAGGTCGGCGCGAGCGGTCAGGCGCAGCCGGGAGATTCCGTCGGGCACGGACGGCGGACGGAAGCAACCGACGCGCACACCCTGATCCGCGCACGCGGCCGCCCAAGCGACGGCGGCTTCGGCCGACGGAGCCTGTACGGAGATCACCGCGGCGTCCGGGAGACTGACCCGGAAGCCCGCCGCTTTCAGTTGCATGGACAGGTTTCCGGCGACCTCGGTCACCTTGGTGGCGAGTTCCGGCTCGGCCTTCAGCGCGCCGAGAGCCGCCAGTGCGGCGGCGGCCGTGGCGGGCGCGAGCGCGGTGTCGAAGATGAAACTGCGCGCGGTGTCCACGAGATGCTTGATCACGCGACGCGGTCCGAGCACCGCTCCACCTTGTGCGCCAAGGGATTTCGACAGCGTGATGGTGGTGACGACGTCAGGCGCGCCGGAAAGGCCCGCGGCGTGGACGGCACCGCGGCCACCTTCGCCGAGGACGCCGAAGCCGTGAGCGTCGTCGACGAGCAGCGCCGCGCCGTGCTTCCGGCAGACGCCGGCGAGCTCCTCCAGCGGCGCGATGTCGCCGTCGACGGAGAAGACGGAATCGGTGACGACGAGCGCGCGGGGCTTGCGACGGGTCGAGAGGGCGTGCTCGACCGCGCTCGGCGTGCTGTGCGCGACCGCGGCGATGTCCGAACGGGACAGGCGGCAGCCTTCGATCAGCGAGGCGTGGATGTACTTGTCCGTCACGATCGCGGAATCCGCTCCGGACAGTGCCGTGACGGCGCCGAGGTTCGCGGTGAAACCGGACGAGAACACCAGCGCGGCCTGCGTCCCGCAGAACCGGGCGAGCTCATGCTCGAGTTCGGCGTGGACCTCGGTGGTGCCGCTGACGAGCCGCGAGCCGGTCGATCCGGCGCCCCAGCGCAACGCGGCCGCCGCTGCCGCCCCGGCGACACGCTTGTCGCGGGCGAGGCCGAGGTAGTCGTTGCCCGCGAGGTCCAGTTCCGGGCTCTGCGCCTGCCGGATACGCAGCTTGCGCACCAGCCCGGCCTCGGCCCGCTTCTCCGCCTCCACGTCGAGCCAGTCGAAGACCTGGTCGGGAGGGAGGTTCTGGGGAGCGGGGCCGGGAGAAGTCACGTCTCGCAGTGTCCCACCCGCCGTTTCCCGATGGACGTGGTGGTCCCCACAGGACGGCACGCGTGCTTGGGCGGACGGCACGCGTGATCAGACGGACGACATTCGTGCTTGAACGGACGACAGGCCCGGCGGGAGTCCGCCGGGCCTGTCGTCAAATCACGCGAGTCAGCTGTCGTAGCTGCGACGCGGGCGGCTGCCCGGACGCTGCGGGCGG
>NZ_JACBXD010000086.1 GCF_013870525.1 Amycolatopsis pittospori | reverse complement strand
CCGCGCGTTCCAGTTCCCGTAGCGCCGGCCCCGGATCGACACCCGCTTCCTCGGCCAGTACCCGCCGCGCCTGCCGGAACCGCTCCAGCGCCTCGGCCTGACGTCCTTCCTGGTACAGCGCGACCATGAGCTGACCCCAGAAGCGTTCCCGCAACGGATGATCGGCGACGAGTTCCTCGAGTTCCCGCACCAGCCCGGGTACCCCGCCCGCGCGCAGGTCGGCGGCGATCCGCGCTTCCAACGCCTCCCAGCGCATCTCCGCGTAGAGATTCCGGGCGGGGTCGAGAGCGGCGTGATCGGGCAGGTCGGCGCAGAACGGGCCCCGCCACAGTGCGAGTGCCCGCCGGTACCCGGCCGCGGCGCCGCCGGTGTCGCGAGCCTGTTCGGCGGCCCTCGCCCGGCCGATCTCGTCCTCCGCCCGGCGGATGTCGGCGTGGACGCCGAGAAGCTGGTATCCGGCGGGCCCGTGCCGCAATGATTCCCCGTGCGTGCCAAGGGTTTGCCGCAGATTGTGCACATGGACCTGGACGGTGGTGCGAGAAGCGGGTTTGCCGGTGTCGGAATAGACCGACTCAGCCAGCTTGCCGGCGCTCACCGGCGCTCCGCCGGATGCGGCCAGTACGGCGAGCACCGCCCGCGGCCTCGGTCCTCCGGGCGTGGCCGTCAGCCCGTCGACGATCAGTTCGACCGGCCCCAGCAACCGCACCTCCACCGCCACATCGGCGATCATCCCAGGTTCGTCCCGCGGGATGAAGCGAACTTGAAGCGCGATGGGCTTGACTGACCGACATGACCACAGTGACCGCGCTCGAAGAAGTGGTGGACCGGCACGGACGCTCCGCGCTGTCCGACCCGATCGTCCTCACCGGCGCGCTGCGCAGCCTGCCCGAGCCACCCCCTGCCGCCGAGATCAGCGCGCTCGCCGCCGCGGCGGGCGCCGGTGCGGCCGAACGGATGCGCACCGTCCTCGAAGAAGGCGGCAGCCCGGCGGAGGCGCTTCAGGCGGCGACAGAGGCATCCGGCGACGACTGGGCGTGCAGGCAACTCGGCACAGCCCTGGGGTACCTGCCGAGGGACACCGACGAGCCCACCACCGCGCTGGACGACGGCGCGACCACGGTGCTGTCCACCGGAAAGCCGGAGCGGGGCAAGCGGATCGCCGTGATCGCCGGCGCGGTCGTCTTGGTGGCGGCCGTCGCCGCGACCGGGGTGGCGCTCGCCCTCGGCAGGGACGGTGAGCCGAAGGCCGACGACGCACCGACGCCACCGTCGGTGTCCTCGACGGAAGGCCTGGGTTCGGCGCCCGCCGCGGAACCTTCCGCGACGCCGACATCGGTACCCGCCCCGACCTCGGCGAACCCGGGCGCGGCCTTCAAGGATCCGGATCTGCTGGCCGCTGCCAAGCCCTACCTCGATCACCCCGACGTTCGCTGCGAGCCCGCGAAATCCATCGTCAGTGTCCGGGAAAGCGTCACCTGCGAACTGGGTTCCGGCGTGATCGCCAGTTTCCGCGTGCTCTTCTTCCCCAAGCAGCTCGACAAACTACGCACGGTGCTGCAGACCGACAACGACGGCGCGCGGCCCGGCTCGATCCGGACACTGCGCTGGGAGTACGTGCAAGGGCAGCCAGGCGTCCGCGCGGGCATCCCGGTGGGCACGCAGCGTCCGGGCAACGGCACGCGGATCCGTTTCCTGGAGCCGGAAAACGGCTACGCCCGGCTCTATTTCGACGAGGACGCCACCGGGGTCGCCGTCTACATGCAGGCGAGCACCGGCGATCAGCAGGTGCTCCGCAAGTTCTGGGCGGATCCGGACGCGTGATGGAAGACGATCCTCGCCTCGCCGAAGTCGTACGCCGTTTCGGACGACACGCGCTCACCGATCCCGTGGCCCTCCGGTCCGCGTTGAAGCACTCCGGGGTCTCCCTCAGTCCGGCCGAAATCGACGCCCTCGTCGCGGCCGCCACCGATCCCGAAACGACCGGGCCACCGCTGAATCCGACGCTCGCGGAGAACCGGCTCACCTGGGATGGCGACCAAAAGCCCCCGACACGGCGGATGCCGTCACGCGCACGCCGTCGATGGCTCATCGGCGGAGCCGTGGTCCTGGTGATCGCGGTCGTGGCCGCCGGGATGGTGTTCTTCTTGCGGAACAAGGAGGAGACCGCCGCGCCGCCACCCGACCGGTACGCGCTCGACCAGGTCGCCGGCCGTTACCGCGCGCTCGGCGCCCGTCTGCTCGACGGCGCCGTCCGCTGCGCGCAACAGCCCGCGAAACCCGGTGAGACCGAACGAGTCGCCTGCGACGCAGGGCTTTACGCGCTCACGTTGGTCACCTACGACGTGCCGGGCAGGCTCACCGAGTCCCGGAAACTCGCGGACACCGCCGGCGCGGTCCGTTCGGCGAGCACTCTCGGTTCGGGCGCGGCGTTCGCGATGCGTGAACTGCCCTCCGGGGAATCGACGATCTACTGGGACGTCGACAGTCCTCGTCCGGTCAGCGCGACGCTGACCGCGCCGAAGACCGGGCTCCCGGCGCTGGCCGGGTTCTACGACGCGCGGCGGTTCGGTGTGCTCGAACGGCCGGAGGTACCGGGGGCCGCCTTCTCGTCCGGCACGCTGTGGGAGTTCGCGCAGTCGCACGTGCTCAACGAGCGATCCCCGAACTGCAAGGCGGTACCCGCCACCACGGGTACGGCCGAGACGGTCAAATGCCCGTTGCCCGACGGCGCGATGCTGGTGTTCAGCACGGCGTCCGACCACGACGCGCTGATCGCCCTCCGCACGGAGAACTCGGCGGAGGGCAGCGTGGTGCCCGGAACCCTCGACGTGCGGACCTGGAACCGCCTCGGCGGCCCGATCGTCGGCCAGTTCATCCGGTTCGTCACCTCGGACGATCGCAGCCCGGCCATCTACTTCGACGACGACAGGAAACTGGTCTACGGCTGGTTCTTCGGCGCACCCGGTTCGTCCCCGGACGCGCTCTTGGAACGCTGGCAGCGCGGCACTCCCCAGTGAATCAGGCGAACCGTAGCGCGGCGAAGAAGTCCTCGACGGCGCGGAGATCGGCGGGATAGGGCGTGCCGACCCGGCCGTCGAGCACCGACACGGTCGCGTGCTCCTCGTCGGTCCAGGCGTACCGGGTGGTCGTGCCGAGCACCGCGCACACGAGCGTGCCCCGGTGTCCGTCCCTCGACCAGGATTGCTTGGCGGGCAGGTCACCGGGGCATTTGCCGACGGTGAGCCCGGCCGGGTCCGTCCCGGCCCCGGTGCGCAGGTAGGCGGTGGCCGCCTCGACGTCGTCGAGCGCGGCGATCCGGAGTTCCCCGGTCTCGCCGCCGGTCCGGCAGACGACCTGTGCCCGCACCCCCTCGTCGGCCACCGCCACCGGCGCGCAGGCGAGTCCGGCGGGCGTGCTGCGGGTGACGCGGTCGGCGGCGGGAACCCCTGGGTTCAGCAGGAAAACCGCCGCGACGGCGATCGCGATCACCAGCGCGATGGCGCCCAGGACACCCGCCACCAAACCGGGACGGCGGTGGCGAGGCGGTCCGGCCGGAACCGCGGCAACGGCGGAACCCGGCACGTCGGCACGGATCTCCCGGATCCGGTCGCGCACCTCACGCACGGTCGGCCGGTTGCGGGGATCCTTGGCCAGCAACGACTTCAGCAGGACGTTGACCGCCCCGGTGCGGGGATCCCCGACCACGAGCTGTGGGATCGGCGCCCGGTCGTGCGCGACGATCACCTCGGGCTGGCTCCCGCGGTAGGGCAGTTCGCCGGTCAGGACCACCCACAGCAGACAGCCCACGGCGTAGACGTCCGAAGCGGCGGTGGCGGACTCGCCGTGCAGGCGTTCGGGCGCCATGTAGCCGACGGTGCCGATGACCCCGCTGGTCTCCGAAGTGCGGTCGATCTCGGCGGACCGCGCGATGCCGAAATCGCACAGGTAGACGAAGTCCTCGTCGTGATGCTCGGCGCGCGGGCGCAGCAACACGTTGGCGGCCTTGACATCCCGGTGCACGACGCCGATCGCGTGGGCGTCGCCGAGTGCGGAGACCACCTGATCCACCACCGCCAGCGCCCGCCCCGGATCCATCGGACCGGTTTCGAGCACCTTCGACAGATCAGGGCCGTCGACCAGCTGCATCGCCAGGTACAGGCAGCCGTCCACCTCGCCGTGGTCGAAGACGGCGACGACGTGCGGCGAATCGAGCCGGGCCAGCGCCGCGGCCTCACGGCCGAATCGCTCGCGGTAGACCGGGTCCTCGGCGTACTGGGGCGGCAGGACCTTCAGTGCCACCGGCCGCCGCATGCGGTGCTGCCACGCGCGATAGACGACGCCCATTCCGCCGCGGCCGATGATCCCGTCGATCCGGAATCCCCCGAATTCTTCGCCGACCTGCGGCGCCATACAGTCCCCCTGTCCAACGGCCGGCAGCTCGCAGCCACTCTAGCCCGCGACGGCGACTCCCCAGGCCGCATCGATCATCTCGAAGATCTCGTCGACCGCGGTCGCCGGCTCGGGCGCCTCCCGGGCCAGCGAATGGGCGCCGACCACGAAGCGCGCGATCGTCCGGCAAGCCGTCGTGGGCCGAGCCAGGCCGAGGTCGTCGGCGATGGCCTTCGCCAGCGACTCCGCGTGGCGCAGCCTCATCACCTCGTCGTATTCCCGCAGCGCGGGCGACGCGTCGATCATCCGCCAGAGCGGGGCGGCGGCGTCCGCCGCGCAATGTCGCACCATGACGTGGATTTCGCGGCGCAGCGCGGGGATGAGCGACTCACCCGGCGCCCGATCGGTGACCGCCCGCGTGAGGTTCTGCTCGAACTCCCCGTCCCGCTCGAACACCAGGGCCTCTTTCGAGGCGAAGTGCGAAAAGAGCGTGGTGACGGCGACGTCGGCCTCGGCGGCGACGTCGCGGATGCCCACTTCGTCGTACCCGCGTTCCAGGAAGAGCCGTCGGGCGGTCTCGGCGATCTTCTCGCGGGTCGCGGCCTTCTTGCGCTCACGGCGTCCGGTCGGCACGGTCATCGCGCAACGCTATCAGATGCAAAACCGTAGCTGTTTCAAAACACTAACCGTTAGTGCTACGGTCGATCCCATGAAGAAAGTGAGCTTCGCCGAGTTCGGCGGCCCGGACGTCCTTCAGCTCCTGGACGCCGAGGAGCCCCACGCGGGCCCCGGTCAGGTACGTGTCGCAGTACGGGCGGCGGGCGTGAACCCCGTCGACTGGAGGATCCGGGAGGGCCAGATCCTGGGAGCCCATCCGACCGAGTTGCCCTCCGGCGTGGGACTGGACGCCGCGGGAGTGGTGGACGAAATCGGCGAGGGCGTCGAAGGGATCGCGATCGGCGACCCGGTGTTCGGCGAAGGTTCGAGCACCTATGCCGAATTCGCCGTGCTGTCGGCCTGGGCCCGGATGCCCGAGGGACTGACGTTCGAGGAAGCCGCCGGATATCCGTCCGTGGTGGAGACCGCGCTGCGCGTCATCCGCGAGGTCGGCGTCCTGCCCGGACAGACGCTGCTGGTCAGCGGCGCGTCCGGCGGAGTCGGCTCGGCGGTGCTGCAGATCGCCCGCGAACGGGGCATCAAGGTGATCGGCACGGCCGGCGCCGCGAACCAGGACTACCTGCGCGATCTGGGTGCCATCGCCACGACGTACGGCGAGGGCTGGACCGAGCGGGTCCGGCGGCTCGGCCAGGTCGACGCGGCTCTCGACCTGGCCGGCTCGGGCGTGATCTGCGAACTCGTCGAGCTGACCGGCGATCCACGGAAGGTGGTCTCGATCGCCGATCTCGACGCGCCGGTCCTCGGCGTCCGCTTCTCCGGCGTGGCCGGGAGCGTGCCGGACGCGCTCGCCGAAGCCGCCGACCTGATCGCACGGGGAAGGCTTCACATCCCGGTCGAAAAGTCGTACGCACTCGCCGACGCCGCCGCGGCGCATCGCGACAGCCACGCCGGCCACACCCGCGGACGCCGGGTCATCGTCCTCTGAGGCGCGTCAGTTCCGGAACGCCGCGACGTTGTCGGCGACCCAGTCCGCGTAACTCCTCGGCGGACGTCCGAGCACTTCGGCCACCCCGTCGGTGACCAGACCCGGCAGGCCCGCCAACCGCCGATACCTGTTCATCAACGCGCCGACGAAAGGCTCGGGGAAGCCCCTCATGACCATGCCTTTCGCGGCGACGTCGGCCGGAACCTCTTCATAGCGCAGGGTTCTGCCGAGCACCGACCCGATCGTCTCGACCATCTCGGCGTGGTCAGCGACCGCAGGCCTTTCCGGCCCAGCTATGCACCAGGGACACGACGTTGCGAAAGCCACTTTCGCAACGTTGAGGGTTGCGAAAGTGGCTTTCGCAACCCTCCTGCGGGACCAGCCGCCAAGAGACCGGCAGGACATCTCCTGGGCAACCCTCCCGCGGGACCCGACCTAAGAGCGGGAACCCGGATACTCCAGGCCCAGCAGCTCGAAAACCCTGATCGCGCTCACGGGTTCGGAGGCACAGGTGAGCCGGCGGTCCGCCGGGACATGGCGTTCGCGCAGGTACACCGTGCAGTCGGGTTCGGCGAATCGCACCCGCCGGGCGGGACCGCTGTCGCGAACGTCCTCGACCAGCCGGAGCGCGTCGATTCCGGTGGCGCCGGTGGCCGCGCGGGCGTGCTGCTGGGCCGCTTGGACGAGCTGGCTGAGCGAGGACCTGCCGCGGAGGAACTCCGTACCGACCGTGCCACGCAGATAGCGATGGACGACGTCGCCCGCCTCGTCCGGTCGGACACCGCCGAAGGTGAAACCGTGCGGCAGCACCACCATCGAGGGAGCGAAACGACAGCCGCCGAGGTGACTGCATTCCCAAGTGGCGTCGGGGAATTCCTCGGCGAGTGCGGCCGCGAGCGAACGGCCGCGGACCGCGCAACACGTGTCGTGCCTGCCATGGACGCAGACGAGCACAAGGGGCCCTGACATCACGTGTCCCGGCGTGTCCGGGACGCGGGAGAGTTCGGCGGCGTCGGTGAATTCTCCGGTGCGGATCCCTTCGTGGCCGGGGCGGGCGTCGATCCGGAACCAGCGGGAGGGCCGGTCCCGTGCCCCGGGGCGGCGGCCGGCCCGGCGCACCAAAGCGATCCGCCCGTCGACCCGTGCCGCCCAGGAGGTCAGCGAAGCGACCGCACCCGGATCGAGACCGGACTCCTTGAGCGCGACCCGCCCCCACGGGCCTGGATGCTCGATCAGCAGCCACCGCTCCGCCGGTGGGGCGGTGCCTTCGCCGGGATCGCCCGCGGCCTCGGCCAGGTCCGCGCACCGGCCGGCCGGTATCGCGGTCATGTGCCCGCGGCCATCAGCACGCCTTCCCGGAGCAGGCGGCGCACCAGCACGAGCTGATCGGGCGTGTCCAGCCCCGGGATCTTCCCCACGCACCAGGTCCTCCCGTCGAGCACCGCCGAGAGGGCCGTCGACGTCGACTCGGGTAGCGAGAGGTGCCGGTCCGGGAGTTCGAGGACGATCCGGCCGTCGTCCGTGTCCCGCGTGCGGAAACGCAGGCCGTCGCGGCGGCGTACCGAGTCTCCGTCGCCGAGGTTCAGCGCGAAGGTGGCCGCGGCGATCGGAGGCAGTGGCTCCGGCAGATTTCCTTTCCACACCTTGTCGCGAACGTGCCGCGCGATGTCTTCGCTCGGCACTGCCCGCAGCGCGGCGATGAGGTCTTCCCTGACGGATTCGAGGTGGCCGCCCAGGTGATCCGGATCGGCGAGGTCGACCCCCAACGGCAGAGACGCGCGCAGCCGTTCGTCGGAGCCGACGAGGGTGGCAAGCGCTTCCACCACGGCGAACCTGGTGACGACGTGGACGCCGACGGTCAGATGCGCGGAAACGTCGCCGAGCGCGGTCGCCGAATGAAGCCAGCCGCGAGGCAGGTACATCACGTCACCGGGTTCCAGGACCTCGTCGATGACCGGTGCGTCGCGAGCCCGGGCGGCGACCGCGTCGGCGTGTTCGCTCCAAGGCTGATCGCGCAGCGGTGCCGGGTGGACGGGCGCGTGGACCTTCCAGTGCTTGCGGCCCGCGAGCTGAAGGACGAAGACGTCGTGCACGTCGTAGTGGGCGGAAAAGCCCTGCGACGACGGCGGCGTGACGTAGGCGTTCGCCTGTGCGGGGTGCCCCAGTTCGTCGGTGAGACGCGTGGTGAAGTCGATGATGCCGGGCCAGGTGCGGTGCAAGGCCTGCAGCACGATGGTGCTGCCTTCGGCGAAGAGAGCGGCGACCCGGTCGTCGCGGACCTGATCCGCGATTTCGGCGCCGACCCCGCCGCCACCGGTGAACGATCGGGAATCGACCACCGCTCCGTCACGCGCCAGCCGCAGGAACGGCGTACGCAAGCCACGACGGGACAGCAGTTCGTCGACGCCGTCGAGATCGAGCAGATCATCGAAGCCGCCACCGGTACGCCGCAGCAACGGTTCTCGGCCCCAATACCGGGTGGAGAACTCCTCGACGCCGGAACCGACCAATCGGGCCAAGACGCCCTTCGGAACGCTGCCGGCCACCGGTGCCAGGAGGCTTTCACCGCCTTTCCCGGAACCGGTGGCCGGTTCACTCGGCTCAGCTCGCGCCACTGTCCGCGCCGCCGTCGGCTCCGCCGTCATGCTGGCAGGCGGTGCCCTCACCGGCACCGGAATCGGCCGGACCTTCGGCACCGCCGTCGGCACCGCCATCGTGCTCACCCGGGGTGCCCTGGCCCGCGCCGGAGTCGGCCGGTCCTTCGTTTTCCTTGTCCGAGGTGGTGGAAATGTCGTCGTCGTTCAGGCTCACGTCGGTTCCCTTTCCGATGATCCGGATGCGTCACCGGGTGACTACCCCCGACCGGGGCCGCGCACACCTGGGATGGCGAACACGAACGCGTCATCGGCGGCGTCGCTTAGAACCGGCCAGGGCGGGGTATTCGCGGCGGACCATCACTCTCGGCAAGGAGAATCATGCCCCCGAAACGTCAGCGCGAGCGGACAGCATCGGCCGAAGGCGAAACGAACGCGACGGTCGGCCGGTCGGGTGAGGGGCAGCGCGGGAACTACCTGACGACGGCTCAGGGGGTCCGGCTGCCGGACACCGACCATTCGTTGAAGGCGGGCCCGCGAGGACCGTCCTTGATGGAGGATTTCCACCTTCGCGAAAAGATCACCCATTTCGACCACGAACGCATTCCGGAGCGGGTGGTCCACGCGCGGGGCGCGGCCGCGCACGGCACTTTCCGCGCCTATGGAAACGCCTCGTCGGTGACCAAGGCCGGTTTTCTGGAGAAGGGCCGGGAGACTCCCGTTTTCGTCCGCTTCTCGACGGTGCTGGGGTCGCGGGGATCCGCGGATACCGTCCGGGACGTCCGCGGATTCGCGGTGAAGTTCTACACCGACGAGGGGAACTTCGATCTGGTCGGCAACAACATGCCGGTCTTCTTCATCCAGGACGGCATCAAGTTCCCCGACGTCATCCACGCGGGCAAGCCGCATCCGGACCGGGAGATCCCGCAGGCGCAGACCGCGCACGACACATTCTGGGACTTCGTCTCCCTGCACACCGAGGCGACGCATCACGTCATGTGGGCCATGTCCGATCGCGGAATCCCGCGCTCCTATCGGACCATGGAGGGCTTCGGGGTGCACACCTTCCGGTTGGTCGACGCCCAGGGCGAGACCAGCCTGGTGAAGTTCCATTGGAAACCGGTGGCCGGGGTGCACTCCCTGGTCTGGGAGGAGGCCCAGATCGCCGCGGGTGCCGATCCCGACTTCCACCGCCGGGACATGGCGGACGGCATCGACGCCGGGGCCCCGTTGGAATACGAGCTGGGCCTGCAGATCATGCCGGACTCCGACGACGAGATGTTCGAGGGCATCGACCTGCTCGATCCGACCAAACTCGTCCCGGAGGAACTCGCCGAGGTCCAGCTGGTCGGCAGGCTCACCCTGGACCGGAACCCGACCAACTACTTCGCCGAAACCGAACAGGTCGCCTTCCACACCGGCAATCTGGTGCCGGGTATCGAGGTGACCGACGACCCGCTGATGCAGGCGAGGCTGTTCTCCTATCTGGACACTCAGCTCACCCGGCTCGGCGGCCCCAACTTCACGCAGCTCCCGATCAACTGCCCGCACGTGGCGGTGAACGACAACCTGCGCGACGGGATGCACCAGACCCTCATCCACCATGGGCAGGCCCCGTATCTGCCCAACAGTGTCGACGACGCCCTGCCGGCACCGGCCACGGAAGCCGAGGGCGCCTACGTCCACCGGCCCATCGAGGTCGCGGGGCCCAAGATCAGGGCCAACCCCGTGTCGTTCGACGATCACTTCTCGCAGGCCACGCTGTTCTGGAAGAGCCTGTCCGGGATCGAAAAGGTCCATGTGATCGAAGCGTTCACGTTCGAACTCGGAAAGTGCTTCTCGGAGACGATCCAGGCACGGGTCCTCGAGTCGCTCGCCCGGGTCGACGCCGAGCTGTGCGCGGCGGTCGCGGGCGGTCTCGGGTTGCCCGCCCCGGAAGGTTCTCCCGCCGAAGACGTCACCCCGTCCGCCGCGCTGTCGCAGATCCCCTCGGGGCCGGGTCCGATCGCGGGCCGCGTCATCGGCGTCGTGGCGACTCACGGCGCCGATCTCGGCGGGATCGGCAAACTCCGCCGGACCGTGGAGGCCCAGGGCGCGGTCCTGCGGGTTCTCGCGCCGGTCGGCGGAACGCTGAAACGGGGACGCGGGCAGCAGCCGGTGGAGAGGACCTTCCTCACCGCCCGGTCCATCGAGTTCGACGCGGTGGTGGTCGCCGGCGGTACGGCCGGCCTGCACGACATCAAGCTGACCGTGCTGTTGCAGGAGATGTTCCGTCACTGCAAGGCCATCGGTGCCTGGGGCGACGGACTCCAAGTACTCGCCGACGCCGGGATCGACGTCGACGCGCCGGGAATCGTGCTCGCCGACGAGGTCGCCAAACCGTTCTCCTCGGAGCTGGTGAAGGCAGTGGGCCTGCACCGCGCGTGGGAGCGGGCCGAACGAGTGATGAACGACTGAGGAATCGCGCCTTGATGAAGACCTTGCTCGAACCGACCGCACCGGAGCCCTTGTCGGGTCCGCGATCCGTCGAGACCGTCACCGCCACCCTGCGGTTGCTCATGGCGAACGGCGTTCTCGATCTGCCGCGGCCCGGTCAGGGCGACACGTGGGGCCGCTGGACGACGCTCGCCGGACTCGGCCGCCGCGACCTGGTGCTCGGACGGCTCGCCGAAGGCCACGCCGACGCCCTCGCGATCTTGGCCGAAGCCGGCCGTGAGCCCGTGCCGGAAGCGCTGTACGGCGTCTGGGCGGCCCGCTCGGGCGGTACCGGCGCGGCGGTCGTCGGCGGTGCTCTCACCGGGACCGTCCGCTTCTGCTCCGGGGCGCAGGTCCTCGACCGTGCCTTGGTGGTGGCTGATTTCGAGGACGGGCCGCCGATCCTGCTGGAGGTCGGCCTGGACGAGCCGGGCGTGCGGGCGCTGCCGGAAACGTGGCAGGCGATCGGGATGGACGCCTCCGACAGCGGCGACATCCGGTTCGACGGGGTCCCGGTGACCGCGGCCCATATCGTCGGCGAGCCGGGCTGGTACGTGTCCCGGCCGGGGTTCGCGCTCGGTGGCGCGGGCGTCGCCGCGGTGTGGCTCGGTGGCTGCGCGGCCGTCATGGACTCGGTGACGGCGTACCTGCTCGCTCGCGGCGCGGCGGACGACCACCAGCACGCCCATCTCGGTGCGTTGCACACCGCGATCCATCAGGCCGACGCGCTGCTCGTGCGGACGGCGGAGGTCGTCGACACCGAACCCGAAGAGGATCTGCCACTGCTGACCGGATTCTGCCGCGCCGCCGTCGAGCACGCGGCCCGGCAGGTCCTGGACGTCGCGCCGGAGATCACCGGGCCGACCGCGCTCTGCCGCGAGCGACGGTTACCCCAGCAGCTGGCCGATCTGATGGTCTACGTCCGGCAGCATCACGGTGCCCGCGACCTCGCGGCGCTGGGCGTCGAACTGCTGAAGGACGGGCGGCGGTGACCACGGGCCCCTTCCACGCCGAAGACGGCTGGCACGACTTGGCTCCGCTCCCCCTGTTCCCGGCCGAGGATGTGCGCCGTGTCTGCGTCGTCGCCGCGCATCCGGACGACGAGACGCTGGGTGTTTCCGGGCTCATCCAGCGGCTGCACGCCCGTGGCGCCGAGATCCGGCTGGTCGTCGCCACGGACGGGGAGGCCGCGTTCCCCGATTCTTCGGCCGCCCAGCGCCGGGAGCTCGGCGCGCGCCGACGTGGGGAACTCCTGGAAGCACTGCGATGCCAGGGAATGGACGATGTGGAACCGGTCTGGGCAGGCCTTCCCGACTCGGCGCTGGTCGACCACGAGAGCGCACTGACCGACGTCGTCCGCGCCGTCGCCGCGGACAGCGAACTCTGTCTGGCCCCCTGGCCGGAAGATCCCCATCCGGACCACCAGGTGGCTGGCCGGGCCGCGTTCCGCGCCGCGCCACTGGGCGCGCACCGGTGGGCCTATCCGATCTGGCTGTGGCACAGGGTGGCACCGGACGATCCGGCGATCCCTTGGTCGCGGGCCGCCGAAGTCCGGCTGGACGAGGCGAGCGCGGCGGTCAAGGCGAAAGCCGTCCAGGTCTTCCGTTCGCAGCTGGAACCCGGCCCGAGCGGCGAGGAGCCGATCCTGACACCGGAAGTACTGGAACACTTCGCACGCGACAGGGAGATCCTCTTCCATCAGCCGAGGACGACGTCGACGCCGGTGAGCAGATTCGAGACGCTCTACCGCGAACCCGATCCCTGGACGATGGACAGCTGGTACGAACGTCGCAAAAGGATGGTCGCCCTTGCCGCGCTGCCACGCGAACGATACGACTTCGCCGTCGAACCCGCTTGCGGCACGGGCGCGCTGACCCTGGAGCTCGCCCGCCGATGCGACCGGGTCCACGCGTTCGACCCGGTACCGGCCGCCCTGTCGGTCGCGCGGGAACGCCTGCGCTCTCTGTCCACTGTGGAGTTGTCCGTGGGTTCGCTCCCGGGCGATGTCCGGGGCCCGGCGGATCTGGTGGTGCTCAGCGAAATCCTCTACTACCTGAGCGAGGCAGACCTGACGGCGACGCTGGACCGCACCGTGGCGTCGCTGGGACCGGACGGCCAGGTACTGGCCGTGCACTGGCGCCCGCAGGCTCCGGACGCTCCCCATCACGGCTTGGAGGTCCACGAAAGACTTCGGGCGCATCCGGGTCTGCGGAGCCTGGTGACGCACAGCGAGGACGACTTTCTCGTCGACGTCCTGGAACGCCGTTGATCACGTCCGTTGGCGTGCTGATCCCGGCGCGCGACGAGGAATCCAGCCTGCCGGCCTGCCTCCGCGCGCTGGCCGCCGCTCTGCGCGAACTCCCTCCGGAGCTGGAACGACGTGTCTGCGTGGTGGCCGACCGCTGCCGTGACGACACCGCCGAGGCGGCCAGGGGCGCGGGCGCCGAAGTCCTCGTCAACACCCGCGATCTGACGATCGGAGCGATCCGGGCGTTGGGCGCACGGCACCTGCTTCATGGCCTGGACCATCACGCGTCGGCGCGGACCCTGCTGCTGAGTACGGACGCGGACACCGTCGTGGACCGCGATTGGGCGGCCCGGCATGTCCGGAGGGCGGACGCGGGCTGGGACGCCGTGGCCGGGACGGCGGAACTCGGCTCCCCGTTGACGGCGGCCGCGCAGCCGCGCTACGAGGCCCTGCTGGCGGACGTGCGGAGCCCCGCGGGCCACGGGAACGTCTACGGAGCCAACCTCTCGATCAGGGCGAGCGCCTACCGTGCTGTCGGCGGCTTCCTCCCGATGCGGACCGCCGAAGACCACGACCTCTGGCGCCGCCTCGCCCACGCCGGATTCCGGCTGGCCTACGCCGACGAGGCGAAAGTGATGACGAGCGCCCGGCTGGACGGCCGGGCACCCGACGGTCTTTCGACACTGCTGCGCACACTCGTCGATGTTCCCTGAAATCCCCGGCGAACAGCACAGTGGCCGGCGAACAGGCCGGACTTCACTCCGCCCCGCGGTCGTCGCGCGTCTTCTTGGTGAGCGACCTGCTGACGAAGACCAGCCCGCTGGTCAGGACCACGATGTCGTCGAAGTACACCGGGTCGGGCAACAGGTCGAACGGGAACACCGTGTAGGCGAGGGAAATCCAGTAGGCGGCCTTGGTCGGCACCGGCGTGTCCGGCTGATGGACCTGACGGTGTTTCCGCACCAGCTTGACCACGAGGAACAGCGCGACCAGAACCAAGACGACGATGACCACCACGGCCACGACGCCCAGTGTCGTCCACAGAGATTCCACGTGATCCCCTCTCATCACCACGACGATCGTAGATCCAAGGCCTCCAGTTTCCGAAGGTGCGGGTCCCGGCCTCCGCGTCGTTCGCGCTGATCATCCGGGAGATCCTCGCGCTCACGGCCTCCCTTCTCGGGAGGGCGGAATCACGTCGGACGCGGTACGCGGCCGGTCGACGCCACCAAGGCCGCGCAGCGTGACAGCGAGATGTGCCGACGACGCGCCATCTCCCTCAGTTCCCCGCCGGCCCGCTCACGGCTGACACCCCGAGCGACCAGAACGGCCACCGCCCGCTCGACATCACCAACGGGCACGACTGCTTTCCTGCGAAACAACACGGCTTTTCCTCCGACGGCACTTCACGACGACTGAAGAGCTGTTACCCACGAACGGCCGCCCCAAACCCTGGGATGCGGCGCACCGGTTCCGACGGAGCATCCGAAACTTCCCAGTATGGAAGGGAAAACGGGGCGGCGGTGTTTGACGTGGCTCCGGGGTGGGCACTCCGGGCACCAGTCCCCATCGCGGCGGCGGATTCCGACCGCACCAGGAAAGTGAGTCACCATGATCGTGCTCGGAGTCATCATTCTCGTGATCGGCCTGATCGTCGGCATTCCCGTGCTGACCACGATCGGCGCCGTACTCGCCGTCGTGGGCGTGGTTCTCGCGATCCTCGGTGGCACGGGACGCAAGGTCGGCGGCCGCGCCCACTGGTTCTGAGCCTCTCCTCGTTCTTACCCCCCGCACACCCGCTACTCCACCGCCCAACGAGGACGACGATGCCTGAGCCGACGACGCCGGAACCTGTCCCAGCCGAACTCCGGGCCTTGGCCGCCGACGCCGACGCCCTCGCGGAGCGGACCGCGGAGATGGCCGCCCGCCTGCAGGCCGCGGACGACGACCACGTGCAACGCCTCGCCCAGCCGATGAGCAAAGCCACCGACGATCTGGCCGGCTACACCGGCGAGATCGCCCGGACCGCCGAGTACCTGACCCGCGTCCGGGTGTCCCGCGATCCTCATCTCTGCGACGTCCCCTGGGGTATCTGTCCCGTCCACGGCGTCACCTTGCACTCGCTCGGAGACCGGGCCCGGTGCACCGCCCCAGGTTGCGGCAACACCTGGAACTACGACCGGCTGCACACCCCCTGCGCGGAACCGGCCGCGGCGATCGCCACCGATCGTGACGGCGTGACCGGCTCGCTCTGCTCGGCCCACGCGTCGGACGCCGCGCGGCGGCTGGACGGATGCAGCATCGAGTACCTCGATCACCGGGCGGCGAACAGCTGACCATCGGTAGCGGCAGATCATCGAGCACAAGATGTCCGGAACACGGGGCGACTCCACCTGCGCCGTCGAGGTCGCCTGAACCCGGCTGGAACCGGATCGAGCCCGCGTACCTGCCCGATACACCAGGTCAAGACGTAGCATGGGGACCAGGCAGCAGGCGTGACACTGTCGATCGCGCCGCTCGTGGCAAGATCCTGCCGCTGCTCGCGGCAGTCGATCGCCCACGCTGTCGTCCCTTCTCGGTTCTCCTCGTACGCCACAGCCGGTTCTGGCCGGTCCGCCTCACTCCACAGGAGACCCTCCATCACTGTTCCAGTCGTTCTGCCGCACGCCGTCGGCGTTCCTCGTTCTCTCACCGATGTATACGGTCCCGGCATCGCCGTCTGCGCGCGCCCCGAACCGGCCGCCACCGGACCGGTGAACAGGCACCGCCACAGCCGCGACGTGGTCTCCGCGCGACCGATCACCGTCGCGGCGGACACCCCTGTGATCTGCAGCGCCGGTGGCACGGACCCGGATCTGCTGGCACACCTGCGTGACAGCGGCCTGCCGGTCGGCACGGACCTGCGCGAGTTCCGAAACGAAAGGGAATTCACCGCGCGCGTGACCGAAGCGATATCCGACGGTCTGCTGATGTCGATGGAATACCCGCAGTCGACCACGCTGTGCCCGGACGAACGCGCGCTCAAGAGCGCGCAACTCGTCGGCTACCTGAACAACAAAGCCAGCATCACCACCTTGGTCGATCCACGTTTCCAAGCGCACCGCAGCGTCGTGACCCGCGGTCAACTCGCGGAGGCGGCGCCGTCGGAGAAGTCGTGGGTGCTCAAGGCCGCGACCAACGACGCGCACGGCGGCAGCCTCGATGTCTATCTGCACCGGGCTCACGAGCCGATCACGCTGCCGGCGTTCACCGATGTGCTCGACGAGTTCGTCGTCGAGGAGTATCTGCGGATCCTGCGCAACTGGGGCCTGCAGTTCTACGTGGGAGTGGACGGGCGGGCCCGTCTGCTGGCTGTGACCGAACAACGCATCGACGCGATCGGCGTCTATGCCGGTGGCAGATTCGGTGCCGTCACCACTCCTCCCGCCGAACTGCTCGCCGAATGCCTGGCGATCACCCAGCGCGCGGCCGATGTCGGCTACCGCGGCCTGTGCAGCCTCGACTGCGCCCAAACCCAGGACGGCCAACAGGTCGTGCTCGACCTGAACTTCCGGATCACCAGTGGCTCGATCCCCTTACTGGCGATGCAGTCCGTCCACCCCGACGCCCTCGACCGCCCCGCCGAATCCGTGAAACTGACCGTCGCCGGCGCACTCACCGACCTGCTCGCCGAGATACGCCCGGCATTGGCCGCCGGTGGTCTGCTCATCGTGGCCGGTCATGACACCGGCCACACGGACAATCCGATCAGGCGAAGCACCTTGCAATTACTGGTTTTCGGGGACGACCCCGACGAGGTGGCCGCCCGGCGCCGTACGCTGGAAGGGAAAGCCGGCCGATAAGGCCCGGTCGTTCCCCGGGCGGACGTCGTCCCGCCGATCACACGACGGCCACTACGCCTAGACTTGTTGACACTGCGCCAATCCTAGGTGGCGTGGCACGACCTAGCGGAAGGCATTATCGATGGCACAAAAGGTATCCGTCCAGATCGTCGACGACATCGACGGTGGCGAGGCCACCCAGACAGTGCCCTTCGCGCTCGACGGCGTCACGTACGAGATCGATCTTTCCGATGACAACGCCGACGCCCTGCGCGAACAGCTCGAGCGCTTCGTCGAAGCAGGCAGGCGGGTCGGCGGACGCAAGGTGAGGGTCGCGACCGGACAGTCCACCGTGGCCGGTGGCGCGGCGAAGCCCACCGACCGCGAGCGCAACCAGCAGGTCCGCGCCTGGGCGTCGGCGAACGGCTACGCCATCGCGGAACGCGGCCGCATCCCCAACGAAATCTACGAAGCGTTCGACGGCGCCGAGGCGGCTCCTGCCGAACCGGTCTCCGAAGAAGCTCCCGCCAAGCGCAAGCGTGCACCTCGCAAGAAGTCCTGAACCACCACGACCGCGCCCTCGCGAGGTCGGGGAGCCCTGCCGGCCCGCTGCTGGACCGGCAGGGCAGGTCGCCACCTCGGGCGAAATGACGACCCTCTCGCTGGTTGCCGGATTTCGCGGGAGGTAAACCACACTTCCGTCACCGATTCCGCACCGGATGTGGCAGGTACCATCGATCCCGATCCGTTGAGCCCAAGCGGGTGGACGCGGGCAGCCCGGTTCACCGGACCAGGGAGACGGAGCGAGACACGATGACGGACGAGTCGCCCTTCGACAGACAGTTCGACGAGCTGTCCACCGCCATGACGGCGCTGACGCAGGCGTTGGAAACCGAGTCCGACGACAAGGAGATCCTGGACGCCGTCTGCGCGGAGGCAGTGCGCGTCGTGCCGGGAGCCGACATGGCCAGCATCACCGCCATCCACACCGGCCATGCCGAGACCGCCGCCGATACCGACGAACGCGCCGTGGAGATCGACCGCATCCAGTACACCGTGGGCGACGGTCCCTGCCTGCAGGCGGCGCGCAGCGGAAAGATCGTCCGGCTGTCGGTGGAGTCCGCCCAGGAGATGTGGCCCGATTTCACCGCGTCGGCTCGCAAGCTCGGGGTCGGGAGCTATCTGGCCGCGCCGTTGCACGTGGACGACCGGCTCTCGGGTGCGATGAACCTGTTCGGCTTCGGTGATCACGGGTTCCACGACAGCGACTCGAAGCTTCTGGGCCTGTACACCCGGATGGTCTCCTTCGGGCTCCGCAGTGCCCGGCGTGACCGCGATGCCCGCGAGCTCACCGTCCAACTTCAGGAAGCCATGCGCACCAGGGGGGTGATCGAGCAGGCCAAGGGCATCCTCATGGTCGTCCACCGGATCTCGGCCGAGGACGCCTTCGAGCGGCTCGTCACCGAGTCCCAGCACACCAACACCAAGCTCCACGAGGTCGCGGCCCGCTTCGTCCGCACCGTCACCACCGGCGAAAAGGACGGCGACCCCGGCCTGGAACCTCGTTATTCGTGAAGGGCGTCGGTCCTCAGGCCCGGTAGGGCCCTTGGCTCCCGAGATCCGGGCTCACCTGTGGGTGACGCCCCTCCTGCCCGGGAACCGGGGTGACGGACGGCTGCCAGACAGCGTCGGCCGGTGTCTGCTTGCCCCTGACTTCGGCCTCCGGCCCCGTCGATGACCGCGGCCTTCCGGTCCCTCGCTCGTGGAAATGGGCCTCGACGACGTCGTCCTGTCGCTGGCGGGCGAGCACGGACAGGGTGAGCACATGGGCCAGGGCCATCAGCAGGAGAAAGACGCCCAGCCTGCCCACCAGCGCGGCCGTCGAGCCCGACCAATCGGGGGCCACGACCGAGAGCAGGGCCAGCACGCCGATGGAGACCAGGTGGAAGACGGTCACCACCATCCAGGCCGTCGGACCGCTCCCCTCTCCGCCGCCTCGTCCCCGCAGGTAGCGGCGGGCGCCGCGGTAGAGGATCTGGCCGTCCGCGACGACGAAGATCAGACCGATGATGAGGAATCCGGGTAGCTCGTTGTCGGGCATCTGATTCTCCTCCCTTTGTCCTCGGATACCCGGTGGCCGGAGGTGTGCAGGGTCCCAGGGCCGTCTCGTACCGGATCGGGTGACGGCTGCCGGGCAGGGGTGTCCACACCGGCCCCGAGGCGACGCAGCCGATCCGGACGCCGCGATCGGTGAGCGCCCACGCCGCCGATTCCCGAATCACGTCGCCTTACTCCTCGAATACGGCTACGCCCTCGTCCGAGCTAATCTCGAACGTACGAGGAGGTGGTGAAGTGACGGACGAGCAACTCCTCGTCGAGTTCGCGCTGACACGTCTGGACAATCCCGGCCTCGACCTCGAGGAGGTGGCCACGCTGACCGTCCGGAGGCTGGGTGAGGACCGGATGCTGGACTTCGCCGGACGCACCCTCGTCAGCCGAGGCGAATTGCGCGGAGCGGCGTTCCCAGCCGCGGTCGAACACGTACTCCGGGTCGTCCTGACCTTGCGCGGACCCGACGACTAGACCGCCGGGACGACGGCGGTGCTCAGCAGCTCGTCCCGGGCACGCAGCCGAACCCAACGGGTTACCGACGCCGATACGACGTTCGCGGGAATCGCACACGGCAGTCAGACGAGCGCGGAAGGTCCTGTGGCGAGCCAGGTCGTCCTTGCGGTGAAATATGTTCCGTGACGACACACAAGGACGTGGAGGACCCTTCGATCGAACGGGACCAGCTGCGCGAAGCGCTCGCGACGCAGCCCGTGATCGAGCAGGCGAAGGGCATGTTCATGCTGCTGCGCGGCTGGTCCGCCGCCGAGGCGTTCGCCGCGCTGCGGGCGATCTCCCAGAACACCAACGTCAAACTGCACGACGTCGCCACGGTGATCGTCGCGGCGGGCACGACAGCCGAACCTTCCCTGGCCGACGAAGACGCGGTCCACGCGGTGCTCACCGAGGCACGCCGATCGGTTCTGGGCAGCTCCTTCGGGTTACGCCCTCCGCCAGGCCCGGCGACACGGTTCACGGACGCTCGATGAGGTGCCCGATCTCCTCGACGGCACGATCGGCCTCCTGAAGCGCGACCGCCGCGCGTCGGCGAGCAGGACGTCAAGGGTTCCACTGTAGACGGTCAGCGTCCCGAGTCCGGCGCGTACGAATTCCTCCGGCCTCGTCGGCGACCTGGAACTCCAGTTCCGACCCGAGCGCGCCTCCGTCAGGCTGCGGGCAGGAGGTCTCGTTCGGTGCGGCGAGCGCCGTAAGTGGGCACTTCCCAGCCACGGAAGGCGCATGGCCGGTGACACAGAACACAACCGGCTCGTCTACCCGTGCCGGCCATTGTGGACGCCGGCAGAACTACGACATGCCGGTCGGTCAGGTACCGAAAACCGCTGTAGCGGCAAAAAGATCAGCGCCGAACTCCACCGAAACGCAAGAAGTCCCGACCACTACGGTCGGGACTTCTCGGGTGGAAGCTTTACGTACCCCCGATGGGATTCGAACCCACGCTACCGGCGTGAGAGGCCGGCGTCCTAGGCCGCTAGACGACGGGGGCTAGGAATTTTCCTCCCCTGAGAGGAGGTTTTTAGTTGTTGACCTGCTGTGTTGCTGTGGAGAAACTTACCAGACCGGGTTTCCCGCCTTCGCAGGGGGGTCACTCTGTGTTTCACTCCGGAGAGTTCTCCAGCTGGGGTACCAGGACTCGAACCTAGACTAACTGGACCAGAACCAGTCGTGCTGCCAATTACACCATACCCCAGTGAAGTGCCGTTCCGATCTTGCTCGGCTCAGCACCGCACGAGAAGAAATACTAGAGCACGCTGTTCCGCACCGTGAAAGCGGGGGTCTCCGAAGCGCGCTGCGAGGGGACGCCGAGCTTGCCGAACTCGGAAACGAGCAGCTCAGGAAGCTCGTCGAGGCCGGCGATGGTGTGCACGCCCGCGGGGGCGCGTTCGGCGATGCCGTCCCGGTCGAGCCAGACGGCGCCGAGACCGGCGTCGCGCGCGCCGATGGCGTCGGTGTCGAGCTTGTCGCCGACATGGACGGTCTGCGCCGGGTCGCAGCCGAGGCCGAGACAGACGGAGTGGAACATCACCGGATCCGGTTTGGCTACTCCGAGTTCACCCGCGATGGCCACGTGGTCGAAGAACCGGGCGAGCCCGAGATCGGCGATCTTCCTGCGCTGATGCGTGCCGGAAGCATTGGTGACGGCCGCGATGAGGACACCGGCGGCGCGCAGCCATTCCAGACACGGGAGGACATCGTCGAACAATTGCCACGAACGGGTGAGGATTTCACGGCGGCGTCTTTCGAAGCCGGTGACCTGATCGGCGTCGGCGAGAATGCCGATCTCCGCGAGGAAGCATTCGGTACGCCGGTGATGCATGGTGGCGTAATCGATTTCACCCGCGACCACCAGCGCGACGTGTTCTTCGGTGATGAGATCCCACAACGGCCAGAGATCGTTCCGCCCGGTGAGCGAGCGCAGACTGAGCCGGATCGCCGCCGTGCAGTCGATCAACGTGTCGTCGATGTCGAGGCACACCAACCGCAACTCCGGGGGCTCCCAAGGGGCTCCGTCCGGAACGGCCGGAGTGGTTCGTGACGGGGTCCGGGGCACGAGAGCGAAATCCACCAAGTGAGGCTAGGGCACTCAGCGCGATCGCGACTCTGCCGATGAGGTGATTAAAGCTGCTCTGTTTCGGCCCCGGCTCTCTACTCCCAGTTGGTGAGATGAGGTGTTTTAGTTACCCGGCAACGCCGGGCGGCGGCGACCGAGTGAAAAATCACTGTTCGGCGACTTTCCCGATTCGCGGCACCGCACACCCCGTGACGGCGGCAAAAGCCTTGCGGGGCTTGACACAGCGACCGTCCACAAGAGCATGCGCCCGATTCCGCGCGAGAACGTCCGCCACCCCACTGTCCTTCGAGGACCGCGTCGCGAAGCTTGAGTCCTTTTTGGACATATGCACTCCGCCCGGTCACCGCGCGTATGCCACGGCAGACGAGCCGCCCGCCCGAACGGCGGATGCGTCCGGATGGCGCTTGACGGGTCGATCGGGTAGGTGCATGCTGAGCTTATTCAACAGGTGATGAATAAGGGTTTCGAAGGGGTGGGACGGATGAACGAACGCACGAACTGCGTGGTCGTCGGCGGTGGCCCCGCGGGCATGGTCGCCGGATTGCTGCTGGCCAGGGCCGGGGTCGAGGTGACGGTGCTGGAGAAGCACAAGGACTTCCTGAGGGACTTCCGCGGCGACACGGTGCACCCGTCGACGCTGACCCTGCTCGACGAGCTGGGGCTCGGCCACAGGTTCCTGAGCCTGCCGCACAGCGAGATCTCCTACGCCGGCTTCCCGACCGAAGACGGAACGATGATGCGTTTGGCCGACCTGACCAGGCTGAAGGTGGCGCATCCCTACATCGCGATGGTCCCGCAGTGGGACTTCCTGGACCTGCTCGCCGACGCCGGCGCGAAGGAACCCACGTTCACCCTGCGGCAGAGCACCGAGATGACCGGGCTGATCATCGAGCAGGGCCGGGTGAGCGGGGTCCGCTACCGCGACGCCGACGGGAAGAACGGCGAACTGCGCGCGGACCTGGTGATCGCGGCCGACGGCCGCTGGTCGCTGGCCAGGCGCGAGGCCGGGCTGGTGCCGAAGGAGTACGACACCCCGTTCGACGCGTGGTGGTTCCGGATCTCGCGACGCGACGGGGAACTCGAGGGCAGGCTGACCCCGAAGATGCGGGATCGCCGGTTCGCCGTTCCGCTGCCGCGCAAGGGCTACTTCCAGATCGCCTATCTCAGCCCCAAGGGCGACGACCTGCGCGCCAAGGGCATCGAAGCGTTCCGGGAGAACGTGGCCGCGGTCCTGCCCGAGCTCGCCGATCGTGTGGACGAGCTGAAGACGACCGACGACATCAAGTTCCTCGACGTCAAACTCAACCTGCTGCGGAAATGGCACCTCGACGGACTGCTCTGCATCGGTGACGCGGCCCACGCGATGTCACCGGTCGGCGGGGTCGGCGTCAACCTCGCGGTGCAGGACGCCGTCGCGGCCGCCACCCTGCTCGCCGAACCGCTGCGCCGCGGCAAGCCCACGGAAGCGGAACTGGAGAAGGTCCGCAAACGCCGTCTCGCGCCGACGATGCTGGTGCAGGGGCTGCAACGGATGTTGCACAAGAACGTCCTGCGGCCGGTCATGGAGGGCAGGCGCAACGGCCCGCCCGAGCCGATGGTGAAACTGTTCAAGCGCTTCCCCGCGCTGTCCTACTTCCCCGCGCGGCTACTCGGCCTCGGCCTGCGGCCCGAGCACGCCCCGGCGTTCGCGCGCCGGGCGATGGAGCCGGCCGACGGTTAGCCCTCCCCGAGGCGCTATGAACGACCCGTTACTTGCAAATTTTGCAAGTAACGGGTCGTTCATAGCGCGCTTCAGACGGATTGCACCGGGTTCGTCAGGGTGCCGATGCCGTCGATGGTGATCGAAACGGACTGGCCGTCGTCGATCGGGCCGACGCCCTCGGGGGTGCCGGTCAGGATGACGTCGCCGGGAAGCAGGGTCATCACGCCGGACACGAACTCGACCAGCTCGGGGATCTTGTGCACCAGGTCCGACGTCCGGCCGTCCTGTTTGAGCACACCGTCCACCTCGGACTTGAGCGCGAGGTCGGCGGCGTCGATCGAGGTCTCGATCCACGGGCCGAGCGGGCAGAAGGTGTCGAATCCCTTCGCCCGGCCCCACTGGCCGTCTGCCTTCTGCAGGTCACGCGCGCTGACGTCGTTCGCCACCGTGTAGCCGAGGATCGCGCTCGCCGCGCGGGCGGCGGGCACGTTCTTCACCGGCTGGCCGATGACGATGGCCAGCTCGCCCTCGAAGTCGACCCGGCCGATGCCGTCGGGCACGCGGATGGGCGCGTTCGGGCCGATCACCGTGGTCGACGGTTTGATGAACAGCATCGGGTCCGTCGGGACCTCGTTGCCGAACTCGGCGGCGTGCTTGGCGTAGTTGCGACCGACCGCGATCACCTTCGACGGAAGGATCGGCGCGAGCAGCCGGACATCGGCGAGCGGCCAGCGCTTGCCGGTGAAGTTGGGGTTGCCGAAGGGGTGCTCGGCGATTTCCAGTACCTGGGCGTCGTCGCCGTCCCCTTCGACCGAAGCGAACGCGACACCACCGGGATGAGCAATACGGGCTAGACGCACGCCGTCCACCTTACGTGTGCCGATCACGACCGGCTCCGCGCGGATACACCGAAAGCCACCGAAAGTGCACCCGTCCAGGTGCTGTGTGCCCAGCGGGCAAGCGCGACCATCGAAGGTCAGGCCGATGCACGGCGGGCGAGGGGAAGGCCGCGAGATGAATGCCGACGCGTATCCCCCGAATCCGATGGTCGTCCCGCGCCAGCTGCCCTTCCCACCGCCTTGGCTGGTCGGCCGGGAGGACGAGACCGCCATCCTGACCGAGACACTCGGGCCGCGAGCGGATCCCGCGTCCGTGGTGGTCCTCGAAGGGCCGGGCGGTGTGGGGAAATCGACACTCGCGCTGCACTGGGCGCACCAGCACCTCGACCGGTTCCCCGACGGGCAGCTCTACACCGATTTGGGTGGCTTCGACAGGTCGTCCGAGCCGCCGTCCACCCTGTCGGTGCTGCACTCCTTCCTCGGCGCCTTCGGAGTGGCGCCCGCCGCCCTCCCCACGGACGAGGGATCCGCCGCGGCGCTCTATCGCAGTGTGCTGGCCGGCAAGCGGACGCTCATCGTGCTCGACAACGCCGCGGACCTCGCCCAGGTGGCGCCGCTGCTACCCGGTACCCGTTCCTGCGCCGTCCTGGTGACCAGCAGAACGAACATGGCCGGTCTCCGGCTTCGCGGCGCGACGTCGGTCCGGCTCGAAGCGCTGTCGGCACAGGAAGCCCGCGACCTGCTGGCCTACCAGGTCGGCAAGGACCGGGTCCTGGCCGAACCGGAAGCGGTGGAGGTCCTGTTGGCCTACTCGGCGGGCCTGCCGCTGGCCGTGTCACTGATCGCCGCACGCTCGGCGAGCAGGCCGGACCTTCCGCTGTCCGTGACGGCCGACGAACTCAGAAGCTCCGGCGGTCATCTGGACACCTTCGACGCCGGCGACGGGTCGGCCGATCTGCGTACCGTCCTTTCCTGGTCGTACCGCGGACTGGGGCTCGACGAGGCAGGTGGCTTCCGGCTGCTCGGTCTCCTCCCGTTACCCGAGTTCGACGAGGCGGCCGTCGCGAGCCTGCTGGCATCGGGCACCTCTCGCACGACCGCCCTCTTGCGGTCCCTGGACCTCAAAAGCCTCGTGCGCCAACACCGGCCGAAGCGCTACCGGATGCACGACCTCGTGCACAGATACGCGGGCGAACTCGCCGAACGCGTCGAGCCGACGGCCGAGCTCGTCTCGGCGAAGCGGCGGACCGTGGACTTCTACCTCCACACCGCCTTGCGCGCGGATCGCCTGCTGTATCCGCACCGCGCCCGGCTCGACCCCCCGATTCCGGTGAGCGGTGTCAAACCGCTCGAATTCGCCGGTGAAGCGGCCGCGATGGACTGGTTCGCCGCCGAACACCGAACCCTGCCCGCCGTGCAGCGGCTCGCCGCCGAGGAAGACCTGCCGGAGCGGGTTTGGTGGTTCGCCCGTGCCTTGGACACCTATCAGTATCGACAGGGTTCGATCCACGACAACGTCGAAACCTCGAAACTCGGTGTCGACGCGGCGGAACACCTCGGGTCGCCGGTGATGCGTGTACTCGCGCAACGACAACTGGGCCGGGCGTGCACTCGGGCCGGTCAGCTCTCCGACGCGCTCACCTGGCTTTCCCTCGCCCTCGCTTCGGCGGCGGGGCCCGAGGAACAGGCGCATACGCACCACGATCTCGCACGCGCGCACGCACGCGGCGGAGATCGACGGAACAGCCTGTGGCACTCCGAACAGGCGCTCGAACTGTATCGCCGGGCTGGGAACCAGGTCGGCGAAGCCCACGCGCTCAACACGGTCGCGCGACAGTACGCGGAACTGGGCGACCATGAACGAGCCCATGAATATGCGACCACCGCGCTCGCCCTTCACGAAAACCATGCCAACGGCAGTGGTGTGGCGGTCACCTTCGACAACCTCGGCACCATTGCTTGTGGCGCGGGCCTCCCGCAGAAGGCAGAACACTGGTATCGGCGCGCACTGGAACTCAGCCTGAGGCAGGGCAACAGGTTTTTCGCTGCAGAGGTGACCGAACACCTCGCAAAAACGCAAATCTCCATGGGCAGGTTCGACGAGGCGACCGAGCACTTCCAACGGACCTACGAACTTTACGTTGCCCAGCACCGGCGCTCTGACGCAGAACGAGTTCGGTGTTGGTTGGCCAGACTCCGTTCCTGAGTCAGGTCTGACTGCGCAGCTTGCGCTCGATCTCCTTCCATTCGGCGCGCCGGGTCCAGCGTCCGCCTACGTATTCCCTGATCTGGCGACTCCGTTCTTCTAGCCCGCGCATGCGGATCCGAGAGTCTGCGAACAAGCGCTCACAGATCCGGATGTCGGCCCGTTCCACCCCGGCCGTCGCCGGCGCCAGCTTCGCCAGCCGCCATCGACAGGTCGCGGAAGCATAGAGCAGTGCCGACTTCTCGAAGTACTCTAAGGCCAGGCCGATGTCCTTTCGTGTGCTCACAGAAGAATCATCACCGCCTTCCTGCGACGATAACTCCGCACGCGCCAGGTGCGCCAAGCCGAGGAGCTCGGCGAACGAGGCTCCGTCCTCAGCGTGCGTGGCCATCGACACAAGCGCTTTGTTCACCATTTCCTTCGCCCTGGGAAAATTGCCGCGCGTGATTGAGATCCTGGCACGCAGGATGAGCAGATCGTGGTACTCACAGCTGCGGTCTTTGGCGAGGTAGCCGACGGCCTGATCAGCCAGCTTATTGGCTCGGTTGAGCGCCAAGCGCCGACGGCTCAACCGGTAGTCGGTGTACCAAACCTGAGCGAGAGTAACGCGAGCGGCGCCGCACTCCGAGCTACCTGCGTCGATGACCTCGTACAGATCACTCGCCGCCTGGCCGCAATCCACGGCCCGGCGAAGGTGATGCTTTCGAGTCTCCGAATCTGTGATCTCGGCCAGCTCGCAGTGCAACTTCGCCTGCAGACGCTTTCCGTAGGCGATTAGCTCCAGCCTCTCCTTCTCGGCCTCCTCCGCGAGCCGAATTCCTTCGGCGACGACAGACACCGCTTCAACGAGTTCGTGTCGACGGTGCAGCTGCCACGCCCGGCAATGAAGGAGGAGCCAAGCCCGATCCCCGACTTCACCGATCAACGGTCCACTATCCGACATGGCCTGCAAGCAGCAATCAGCCACTCGCTCCATTGCTGAGACATCGCCGGTTGCTTTCACGATAATTTCGACCGCAGGAAGTGCCCGGGCGACATCCTCATGAGGCAGGCTCGGAACCGTATTGAGCCACTCTGTCACCAAAGTGAGCGCGTCCGACGAGGAAGGGGCGATGGCTTCCAGCTTACGGGCGAGCACCACTCCTTTGCTCACCTTCGACGATTCCTTCGGCCGCGTAGACAGTGAAGGCAAGGAATGAAGCCTGCCTTCGATCGCGGCGAGCCCTTCACCTGTTTCCGGGTCGAACCGCGAAACGATCAGGTTCTTCAAGACCACCGGGGCGAGGTCCACAGGAAGGGCAGAAATCGCAATGGGGATCACCGGGCATTCAGTCCGACTGGTGTGATCGTAGATCCGCTGCAAAAGCAGGCGACTCTCGAAAAGCACCCCCTTGCGAGCCGACGTATTGTCACCGTTGCCGAAGCGACGCACATAATCGGGGGTCAACAAGCAAAGAACCGGGTGGGTCGAGAACTCAGTGGCGATCCATTCCGGCAAGGACGTAGGGTTGGCCTCAGGTAGACGGTCGTCCCACACAACGTCGAACCCACAAGCCGTCAGGGCACTTGCGAGTGCTTTTGCACCCTTCCTGCCCTCCTGATCGTGGGCGTAGCTCAAACATACTTTCATCGGGTTCCTCCCGGCACGAGTGGCGCGCGGCCACTTCCTCGAACAAAGTAGAATCACTGTCCTTGTCCGCTGTCACCACGATGTTCGACACCTGTCCGCGTGAGCGAGCGTGCTCGGACAGGTGAACACCACGGCCACCGGGACGGGGGCAGCGTCCGGAGGCGATGAGGTCGTATGCTGGAGCCCGGCAATACGTCCACGCCTCGCGGCACGGTGAGTCCTGGGGGTAGCGCCACTTGGGCGGCTTCTGTGGCAGCAGGAGCCGCTCTTTTACGTCCGGGCTATCTCATTCTTCCTCCAGTCTCGCAAGCGCCTTATCGATCACTCTCGAGGTCTCTTCAGGCGGTAACGCGGCCTCCTCAAGACCGAAAAAGATTTTCATATACTCCGAGCCATTGTCCGCACCGGCCGCCTCGTCGAAGTAGACGTCGCCAGCTGGCTGCTCGATCGTCAGGAAGTAGTCGTTCAGCTGGTCAGACAGCTCCAGAAGTTGGAAAGAGCTCTTCATTCCGTGGACAACCCCTGCCCTGAACGGGAGGATCTGCAAAGTGACGTTGGGCTGCTCAGCCACCTCGCGCAGGTGGTTGAGTTGGGTGCGCCAGCCTTCAGCGTCAGTTACCTGCCGGTACAGGACCGACTCGTCCAGGATGAAGAAATGCTCGAACTCCTGATCTTGCAGGCGCCCCTGTCGGGTAAGACGCACTTCAATACCTCGCTCGACCGCTTCCGCGGTGTTCTCACCAGCCGACATGAGCGATCGGACGTATTCCGGGACCTGTAGCAACCCGGGCACAACGAGGAGCTGAAACTGGCGGATGAGCACAGCGGATGCCTCTAGCCCCAGAAAACGGACGAACTCCGGCCGGAAGACTCGCCGGTACTCATCCCACCATCCGGGAAGCTTGCTCTCTTTTGCCAACTGCACGTAGCTCTCGACTCGATCACGGTCAGTGATGCCGTAGTGCAGCAGCAGCGCCTTCAAGTCGGTAATGGAGAGACCTACCGAGCCGTTCTCGATGCGAATCAGCTTCGATACCGACCAGTCAAGAGCTTCTGCGACCTCTTTCTGTGTCAGCCTCAGGACATCGCGGGCCTCCCGTATGGCAGCCAGCAGGCGCCTCTGGCTGTTCACCGGAGTTTGAGCCCTCATGATCCACAGTCCTCCCCTCTGGAGTTCTGCCACATAGCAGAACGATAGCATCCAGTATGACTTACGTCATTACGACGCTAGCAGAGGGGGAGCTGTCGTTAGGGCAGGCTTCACTCTGCCGACTTCCACAGCCTCCTACTGGAAGCACGCAGGACGAAGCCTCGACGAACTCGGGACGGCGGACAAAAGACACGAGCGGCGTGAAGGTTCAGCGATCAAGCGGGCCGGCAAGGAAGGCCGCCCACGCAGCAGGCTCGAACACGAGGATCGAAGGAGGATATTTCGAATCACGGACTATGACCGCGTCGCCCGTGGCGAAAACCTCAACGCATTGCGCGGTCCCTTGCGAGTCGCTGTACGAGCTCTTCACCCACTTCAACCGCGCGAAATCGGTTTCTTTCAACAGCCGGTCGTCCCGTGACACCATCCGTGCCCCCGATCCTCGGCAGGCACCCTCGACCGGTCGCAGGCGAGACGGTACCTGTCCCCTTGCAGGCCATCGTTCAGGTTAGCGGCGGAGCGTGATCGCCAAACACCGCCGTCAGGCGGATTTTCACCTACCGTCGCCCTCCGATGGCAGACTGCGCCAGGGTTTCCTCAAGCCTCGGAGAGGGACTTGTGCACGAGCGCGTCGCAGAGCGCGAGCCAGCTCGCCTCGACGATGTTGCCGTGCACCCCGACCGTCGTCCATTCCCGCTCGCCGTCGCTGGTCTCGACGAGCACGCGCGTGACGGCGTCGGTTCCGGGGTGGCCGGGCAGGATGCGCACCTTGTAGTCGGCCAGTTCGACACTGTCCAACCAGGACAGATGTGGGCTGAGCGCCTCGCGCAGGGCGGCGTCGAGCGCGTGCACGGGGCCGTTGCCCTCGGCGGTGGCGATCACGCGCTGCCCGGCGACGTGCACCTTCACCGTCGCCTCGGAGACGACCTCGCCGTCGGACCGGTGGTCCAGCACGACCCGGTACGACTCGAGTTCGAACGGCGGTTCGTCGAGGACGTCGCTCTGCGGGCCGTCGACTTCCCGCCGCAGCAACAGTTCCAGTGAGGCGTCCGCGGCTTCGAAGGACCAGCCCTCGGATTCGAGTTGCTTCACCTTGCGTACGGCGCTCGTAAGCGCCTCGGGCTGGCCGGCAAGGTCGACCCCGAGCTCACGTCCCTTGAGCTCCAGGCTGGCCCTGCCGGCCATCTCGGTGACCAGTACCCGCATGTCATTGCCGACAGAAGACGGATCGATGTGGTTGTACAGCAACGGATCCACCTTGATCGCGCTCGCGTGCAGTCCCGCCTTGTGAGCGAAAGCCGACGCCCCTACGTAAGCCTGGTGGGTGTAGGGGGCGAGGTTGGCGATTTCGGCAAGAGCATGGGAGACCCGGGTGAGCTCGGCGGCACCTCCGGTCGGGAGGACCTCCATTCCGAGCTTGGTCACCAGATTTCCCGTCACGGCGAACAGATCGGCGTTACCCGCCCGTTCGCCGTAACCATTGGCGGTGCACTGGACGTGCGTCACGCCGGCCTGCACGGCGGCGACGGAGTTCGCCACCGCGCAGGAAGTGTCGTCCTGACAGTGGATTCCGAGCCGGAATCCGGTCCTTTCCTTGACCTCGCGGACGGTTTCCGCGAGGCCGAGCGGCAGCTGGCCGCCGTTGGTGTCGCACAGCACGGCGACGTCGGCGCCGGCGCTCATCCCCGCGTCGAGCACCTTGAGGGCGGTGTCCGAGGAGAACGCGTAGCCGTCGAAAAAGTGTTCCGCGTCAAGGAAGACGCGACGTCCTTCGCCGACGAGGAACGCGACGGTGTCCCGCACCATCGCGCAGGCTTCGTCGACATCGACCCGCAGCGCGCGTTCGATGTGGCGGAGGTCCGATTTGGCCACCAGCGTGATCACCGGCGCCTGCGAATCGAGCAGGGCCCGCACCTGCTTGTCCTGGTCCGCGGTGGTGCCCGCCTTGCGCGTCGCGCCGAACGCGACGAGCGCGGCGTGCCGCAGTTTCAGCTCGCCCGAAGCCGCGCGGGCGAAGAATTCCGTGTCCTTGGGCAGCGCGCCCGGCCATCCGCCTTCGATGAACCCGACCCCGAGATCGTCGAGCAGCCTCGCCACCGCCAGTTTGTCCGTGACGGAGTAGGAGATCCCCTCACGCTGCGCGCCATCGCGCAGCGTCGTGTCGTACAGGTGGAAAGCGTCGCCGAGCGGTGTATCGGCGGGCTCCTTGCGAGTCACGGGAAACTCCTTGTGATGGCGGCAAAGCTGGTTCAGGCAACAAAAAAACCTCCCGCATGGGTGCGAGAGGTTGCGCGCCGGGGGCTCTTGTGGAGCTGTTATCCGGCGCGCTCGGCGATAATGATGGTGCAGGAGGTCACGGACGCATCATGGCATACGCGGCGGACGACGTCCACAGGCCGGGCGACTCTTCCCACTTTCCGGGATGACCTCGAACGTCGTGAGTGGCGATTCGCGCTCTCTTGAGGCGTATCGCTACTCGGCGCCCTGTTCTCACGGGAGGTGTTGCGAAAGCCACTTTCGCAACGTTCAGT
>NZ_JACBXD010000085.1 GCF_013870525.1 Amycolatopsis pittospori | reverse complement strand
AGCCAGGGCCGCAGCCGTTGCGGCAGATGCTTCCACGTCGAGCGGCCCAGCAACGCCGCCGGGATGAGCACGAGCGCGAACAGCACGGTCACCGCGACCATCGCCGCACCGAGCGCTTCGACGGTCCCGTCGGCACCGCCGAGACCACCGCCCGGCAGTCCCGCGGGCAGGGGCGTCCGGCGGACGACGGCGATCCCGACGAGCGCGACCGCCAGCGCGATCACCCCGCCGCGGATCACCGGCCCGGCCGAGAAACCGACCGTCGAAGCCACCAGCGCGGCGAGGACGAGCGCGAGCGCGCAGATCCACACGACGAGATCGAAGGTCCTCGTCGGCATCCGGAAAGGGCCGCCGAGCAAGGGAAGCGCGACACAGGTCAACGCGGCGACGGTGTGCAGCGTGCGCAGACCCGGCGTCCGCGGCATGTCCTGTGGTTGCAGCGGGGCCGAACTGTGCGCGCGGTGCAGCCGGTTCCGCGATCGCCAGTCCGACGACGGGATCCGGTCGAGGACGAAGATCAGCGCCAGCAGCGGCACCACCCCGATCGCCGTCCGCAGCGGCGCGAAATCACGGAGGAACGAGGGCGCGCCGGACAGGCAGGACGATCCGGGCGCGAGGCACTGCGCGGCGAAGAGGTCGAGCGAGACCACCGCGAGCTGACTGATGAGCAGCATCGTCAGCAGCAGCGAGGCGACCCGGAGCAGGCCGCGGCAGACGGTGCCGAGCACCCTCGCGAACCGTTTGCCCTCCGGCACCGGCGGCAGCATCCAGTGCGCGACGTTCGCCAGCGAGAACGGGAACAGCAGCGCCCAGGTCGCCTTCGCGGCGCCCCCGGAGGTCATCCCGCTCCATAGGTAGCCTTCGAGGATGCGCGGGATCGAACGGCCGAGCGCGGGCAGCACCGGACCCGGAGCGGGACGGCGCAGCCGGTCCGACGGCCGGATCAGCCTGCCGATCCCGTCGCCCGCGACGTCGACGACCGACGTCGAATCCAGCAGGCTTTCACCGCTCGTGCCCACTAACCCGGGTACGCGTATTTCGACGACGCGGGTATCGGGACCCGGCATGACCACGGCGAAGGCCTCCAAACCGTTTCAGTGGGCTTTGAGCCGACAACGGTACTGTTCCGTTGTCATCCAACCTTGGAGGAAGCGCGCATATGACCCCCGAAAGCGTTGCCAAGCGGCACGACACCCGCAACGGCATCGAGTTCGCCGTCGCCGATCTCGAGGCCGCCGAGTTCGGCCGCAAGGAGATCCGCCTCGCCGAGCACGAGATGCCTGGCCTGATGGCGCTGCGCCGCGAGTACGCCGAGGTTTATCCCTTGCGGGGAGCCCGGGTCTCGGGCTCGCTGCACATGACGGTACAGACCGCGGTGCTGATCGAAACCCTCGTCGCACTGGGTGCCGAGGTGCGCTGGGCCTCCTGCAACATCTTCTCCACCCAGGACCACGCCGCCGCGGCGATCGTCGTCGGCCCGCACGGGACCACCGAGGAGCCCAAGGGCGTGCCGGTGTTCGCCTGGAAGGGCGAGTCGCTGGAGGAGTACTGGTGGTGCACCGAGCGGATGCTCACCTGGGACGGTGAGGGTCCGAACATGATCCTCGACGACGGCGGCGACGCCACCATGCTGGTGCACAAGGGCACCGAGTACGAGAAGTCCGGTGTCGTACCTTCGCCGGACGAGAACACCTCGGACGAGTTCCGCGTGTTCCTCGAACTCCTGAGCGCTTCGGTCGCGGCGGACACCGGCAAGTGGACCAAGATCGGCGAGGGCATCCGAGGTGTCACCGAGGAGACCACCACCGGCGTGCTGCGGCTCTACCAGCTCGCCGCCGCCGGTGAGCTGCTGTTCCCGGCGATCAACGTCAACGACGCGGTCACCAAGTCGAAGTTCGACAACCGCTACGGCATCCGGCATTCGCTGATCGACGGCATCAACCGCGGCACCGACGTCCTCATCGGCGGCAAGGTCGCGGTCGTCTGTGGCTACGGCGACGTCGGCAAGGGCGCCGCGGAATCGCTGCGCGGCCAGGGCGCGCGGGTGATCGTCACCGAGATCGACCCGATCTGCGCGCTGCAGGCGGCGATGGACGGCTACCAGGTCAAGAAGCTGGAGAACGTCCTCGGCGAGGCCGACATCATCATCACGACCACCGGCAACAAGGACGTCGTGCTCGTCGAGCACATGGCGCGGATGAAGCACCAGGCGATCCTGGGCAACATCGGCCACTTCGACAACGAGCTCGACATGGCGGGTCTCCAGCGCTACCCGGGCATCCGGCGGATCAACATCAAGCCGCAGGTCGACGAGTGGGTCTTCCCTGCCGGGGGTCCGGGGGCCGCCCCCGGGGATGAGCAGAGCCCTGATGGCAAGAGCATCATCGTGCTGTCCGAGGGCCGCCTGCTGAACCTGGGCAACGCCACCGGGCACCCGTCGTTCGTGATGTCGAACAGCTTCTCGAACCAGGTGATCGCCCAGATCGAGCTGTTCACCAAGCACGAGGAGTACGACAAGGAGGTCTTCCGCCTTCCGAAGAAGCTCGACGAGAAGGTCGCGAAGATCCACCTCGACGCGCTCGGCGGTGAGCTCACGAAGCTGACCAAGGAGCAGGCGGAGTACATCGACGTGGACGTCGAAGGTCCCTTCAAGACGGACCACTACCGGTACTGAGCGCTGAGGCGTTTTTTCCCTTGGAAGTCCGTGAAGGCCTCCTTCCCTACTGTCAGGGTAGGGAAGGAGGCCTTCACGGACTTGTGATCCGGTGGACGGCACGCGTGATCAGGCGGACGGCACGTCGCGCCTAGCGCCACTCGACCTCGATGCCGGCCAGCCCCGGCCCGGCGTCGCTGAAGTAGCCGCTCGTCACGCCCCCCATGTCGCACGGCAGTTCTTCGGACTCGACGGGTATCGCGTCGTCGCGGGTCCGGAACTGCCGGGTGCAGCGGGCGGGTAGTTCACCGAGCGCGAATTGCAGCTGCACCAGGTAACTCGCGCATTGGTCCCGCAGCATCCGGAAGTAGCCGGGCGACACGGCGCCGGAAGCGTCGCGGACCTCGAAGCAGAACACGTGGATCTCGCCCTCGGCGAGTTTCCGGTCGAAGAGCAGTTCGGTGGCCATCGTCTCGGCCCCGGCGTTGCGCCGGATGCGCCCGACGCGGCAGCCCTCGGCGGTGATCAGCTCGACGTCGCCGATGTCGCAGCCGGGGTCGCCGTTGTAGACGGTGACGTACCGGTCCGGGCCGTGCCGCCGCGCCCGGCACACCAGCCGGGTGTGCAGGGCGACCTGCCGATGCTGGGCGTCGAAGGTGATCGTGTCGTGCACCGCGAGCATTTCGAGGTCGGCGTTGTAGCGGTTGGACGACGGATAGGCGCCCAGTTCCGCCAGCAGCTGGTCGACGATCGAACCCATGTCGCCGGAGCGGATGTCGTGGAACGACGCGGCCATCTGGTGCCCGCGCGTCCGCGCCGTCCGCGGTCCGATCAGCACCACGAGCGCGTCCGCGGGCAGCTGCAGTACCGATTCCAGCGCGCGGACGGCCGGAAGCGCCTTGGGTACCTCCGGCTGGCGCAATCCGCGCTGCCAGTAGCTCAGCGTCGATTGTCCAATTTGGACTCCGCGCAGGCCGAGGTGAGCGCGGAGCCGCGCCAGCGAGAGGCCGCGGTAAGCGATCGCTTGGCGCAACGCGTGGTGGAACTCGCCGCTGCGAAGGGCCTCGACGAGCTCCTTGGGCAGCGTTTCGAGCGGTTGGCGGCGCGTGCCGTCGATGATCGCCGGGGTGTCCTCGCTCGAGGCGAGCTTTCCCGCCGAGAGCGCATCAGCGCCGTCTCGTGTCACCGCTCGTCCTTTCACCAGACCAGTGTGTGCGCTGAGCGTGAACGCCGCGGAACGTTCACGGTAGCAGCGCACTGTGAACACTACGTCCCCCGTTCGGGGTGGTTGACCCCGGAAGAGTGACCGTTCCGGGGTGTGGAAACGCCCCGGAACGGTCCGTTCCGCCGAGTGCCCATCTTGCTCTGCGTGAACCTTCTGTTCACCGTTGTGACCACATTGGTTCGCCATGGTGACCAGGAGGCCCGTCGTGCCTGTGTTCTCGAGGAGGGTTTGCGCCGCCGGCGCCGCGAGTCTCGCGGCGTGGCTGGCGATCCAGACCCCGGCGAGCGCGCTGCCCCAGCCGCAGGCCCACCGGAATTCCGTCGACCCCATCGCCATGCAGGTGCAGGAGAAGTCCCAGTGGTGCTGGGTGGCTTCCGGGAACACCATCGCGGCACACCACGGTGTGACCGTCGGCCAGAACGAATTCTGCCGGATCGCCCACGGCGAGCGACGCCGGGACTGCGCCGACCGGCCCGGCACCCTGGGCGACGTCAGGCGCGCCTTCGGCAAGCTCGGCTTCTCGGCCCCGGGGAATCACGTCAAGGGGCGCATCGCGTTCTCGGCCGTTCAGGCGCAGGCCGGTTCCGGTCGTCCGGTGCAGACGCGGGTCGGCTGGGCGTCGGGCGGCGGCCACATGCACGTGCTCTACGGCTCCGATATCGGCGACGCCGGCCGGAAGTGGGTCTCGTGGGGGGATCCACTGCCCACCGGTAACCGCTACAACTGGTCGACCTACGACTTCTACGCCGGCAACCGGTCCTTCACCTGGACCGACACGCTCACCGGGATCCGGCGATGAGCGCGCGGCGGATCCTCGGCCTCGCCGGGCTGGTGGCGATCACCCTGCTGATGTCGGCGCCCGGAGCGCGCGCGGATCAGCTGTCGAACGAAGACCTCGCGGCCGCGAAGGCGGCTGCCAAGGACCCCACGCTGCGTGCCGAACTCGGCCGCTTCTTCACACAGACGGGTGGTTCGCGCCAAGCGCCGTCCGTCAGCGTCGTGGACGAATCCTTCCCGGTTTACGAGCTTTCGAGGGATTTCGTCGCAGGGGACGGAGCGGTCGCCGGGCAACTCGCCTACGTCGCGGTCCCGGTGACCGCCTCCGACGGTCAGAGCGCGACCGTCTGGTCGGTTCGCGGTGACGACGGCGCCTGGCGCGTCGGCAACATCGCGTCCGGTGACCGGGAGAGCGAGCTGGCCCGGCGGCTGCCCGTCGGCGCGACGCTGCTCCACGAACCCCAGGTGGACGCCTGGTACGCGCTGCGGGACGGGCGGGTGACCCTGCTCGACTCGGGCGCCAGTGGTTTCGCGGCCGGTGCTTCGGCCACTCTCGCGGAGTACCAGAAAGAGGTCTCCGGCCGGTACGGCGCGATGCTCGCCGGCTCGCCCTACGCCCAAGAAGGCAAGGCCGGCGGCTACAACGCCCAGGTGATGCCTCGCGGCGACGGCGGCCCCGCGCCCGACGCGCAGGACACCGGCTTCGTCCCGCTGCTGATCTTCGGCGGTTTGCTCCTCATCGGTATCGCCGGCTTCTTCCTGCATTCGAAGCGGCGCATCCCCTAGCGGACCGGTGGGCCGGACGTGAGCTGACCCGTCTGGCCCGCCGGTCGACCAACCCGCCTAATCTGGGCGCGTGGGACGACTCGTGGTGATCGAAGGTTTGGACGGCGCCGGCAAGCGCACGCTCGCCGACGCGTTGACCGGCGCGTTGAACGCCGCCGGGGCGAGCGTCACGTCCATCGCGTTCCCGCGTTACGGCGAAAGCGTGCACGCCGACCTCGTGAAGGAAGCACTGCACCGCGGGCACGGCGATCTCGCCGATTCCGTCTACGGCATGGCGATGCTCTACGCGCTCGACCGCCGGGGAGCGGCCGACGAGATCCGAGCCCGCCTCACCGATCACGACGTCGTGCTGCTCGACAGGTACGTCGCGTCGAACGCCGCGTACGGCGCCGCCCGGCTGCACCAGGGCGCGGACGGCGAGTTCGTGCGGTGGCTCCGGGAACTGGAGATCGACCGGTTCGGTCTGCCGGTTCCCGCCGCGCATCTGCTACTTCGGGTCACCGCCGACGTCGCCGCCGAACGCGCCCAGCGCCGCGCGGAGAACGACGCCGACCGCGCACGGGACTCCTTCGAGACCGACGACGCGCTCCAGAAGCGGTGCTCGGTGGTCTACGACGAGCTCGCCGCGACGGGCTGGCTCGCCCCTTGGCACGTCCTCGACGGCGTCGCCGGTGTCGATGCCGCTGCTCTGGCTACCGAACTTCTCCGCACTTAGTCCTCTGAATGCGGTCGTTGCGCGTGCAAGTACCGCATTCAGTCCTCTAAACGCGCGAGTAGCCAGTCGTGGAACTCGCCGATGTGGTGTTCGGTCGGCATGAGCACGCCGCCGCCGGCGTAGGCGCGGGACGCCATCGCGGGCTGGCAGCGTTCGCAGGCGTCGAAGTCCTGCTCGTTGACGCGGTGGAACAACTCGACCGAGCGCGACACGTCCCGGCCCGACGTCACGACCTCGGCCGAATACAGCCAATCGCATTCGACGACCGTGCGGTCCGGCGCCAGCGGGTACATCCGGTGGAAGATCACGTGGTCCGGCACCAGGTTCACGAACACCTGCGGCCGGATGGTGATCGCGTAGTACCGCCTGTCCTGTTCGCTCGCGACGCCGTCCAGCCGTTCGAAGCCCGAACCGCCGTCGGTCGTGAACCCGTCGACGCCCTCGCCGAACTCGGCGCCGTGCCCGACGTAGTACTGCGCCGCGTAGCCGTCGGCGAACTCCGGCAGCACCTCGGTCAGCTCGGGATGGATCGTCGCGCAGTGGTAGCACTCCATGAAGTTCTCGACGATCAGCTTCCAGTTCGCCTTGACGTCGTAGGTGATCCGGCGCCCGACCGAAAGCCCGTCGAGTCCGTACCGCTTTATCGACTCGAGGTCGCCGAGCCGTTCCCGCACCGCGCCTTCGACGTCGGTCTCGAACGACGGCGGGTCCTCGGCGAGGCAGACCCACGCGTAACCCAGCCATTCCCGCAGGTGCACGGTGTGCAGCCCGTACGCGGTGCGGTCGATGTCCGGCAGATTCGCCAGATTCGGTGCCGCGATCAGCTTCCCGTCGAGTCCGTAGGTCCACGCGTGGTACGAACACTGGAACGCGCGTTTCACCGTCCCGGATTCCTCGGGGCACACCCGCGCGCCGCGGTGACGGCAGATGTTCAGGAACGCGCGCAGCCCGCCGTCGCGTCCTCGGCTGACGATCACGCTCTCCCGTCCGATTCGGACGGTCCGGTAGTCGCCCGCGGACGGCAGATCCGCCGAACGGACGGCGCAGAACCACATCCGCTCGAAGAGTTTCTCCTGTTCGGCCGCGAAGATCCCGGGGTCGGTGTAGTACCGGCCGCCGAGCGTCGGGATCAGGCTCGACGTCGTCGGCGGCCGCTCGGTCCGGGTCAACTCGGCACTCCCGTCAGCCGGGCGGGGTCGAACAGGGCGATCGGATGCGCGGTGGCGCCGTCCACCACCAGGTCGGCGAGCACCTCGCCGACCACCGGTACGAATTTGAAGCCGTGCCCGGAGAAACCGCAGGCGACGACGACGCGTTCGTACGCCGGATGGCGGGCGATGACGAAATGCTCGTCGGGGGTGTTCGTGTACATACAGGTGGCCGCGCGCAGGAACCCGCCGGGCAGCGCCGGCATCTTCCGGCCGACGAACTCCGACATCTCGTCGATCTCTTCGGCGTGCACCGTCCGGTCGATGGTCTCCGGCGTGCACGTCTCGCCGCCGCGGAAGAAGGCGACCTTCACGCTCCCGGCGTCGTCGTGTGAGGGGAAACCGTAGAACTGGCGGCCGTTCTCGCCTTCCCAGACGTAGATCGGATGCCGTTCGGCGTGGAAGGGTTCCGCCCCGCCCGACGGCGCGAACCAGTACTGGACCTGGCGTTCGATGGTGAACTCGATGCCGAGTTCGGCGAGCAGCGCCGGTGCCCAGGCGCCGGGGCAGATCACCAGTCGTCCCGCCGTGTAGAAGTTCTGCGACGTCCCGACCCGGACACCAGTGGACGTCTGCTGCCACGAAAGGACTTTCTCCTCGTGACGCAGTTCCGCCCCGGCCCGCGCGGCGAGTTGCAGATGCGCCGCCACACTTCCTTCCGGCACGACGAAGCCGGCGTTCTCCTCGTACAGTGCGATTTCGTCGTCGTCCGGGTTCATCGTCGGGAAGCGGCGGCGGATCTCCGGCGCGTCCAGCAGTTCGTGCGGCAGATCCCATTCCCGGGCGCTCAGCAGGCTGCCCGACACCGTCCGCGAGTCCGGCGTGCCGAGCATGATCCCGCCGCACCGGGTGAAGATCTTCCGCCCGGAGTCGCGTTCGATCCCGTCCCACAGTTCGTGCGCCCGCAGCAGGAGCGGCACATACGCGGGGTCCTCGAAGTACGACTGCCGCGTGACCCGCGAGCCGCCGTGGCTGGACCCGAGGTTGTGCACCGGAGCGAACTGGTCGATGCCGAGCACGCGCTGTCCCCGCCGGGCGAGCCGGTACGCGGCCGCGCTGCCCATCCCGCCGAGACCGATGACGATGACGTCGTAGTGGCTCATGCGGCACTCCTGATCCGGGTCATGTCGGCGTCGAACAGCGGTTCGCGGGCCACGACGGCGGGGATCCGCTCGCCGAAGTACTCGATCTCCAGCGGCCTGCCCGGCACCGACACCTCCGCCGGAAGCCAGGCGTACGCGATGTTCTTGCCGACCGTGTAGCCGTACGCGGCACTGGTGACGTAGCCCACCGGACGTCCGCCGGCGTACACCGGTTCCTTGCCTAGCACCACGGAGTACGGATCGTCGATGGTGAGACACGTCAGCTTCCTGGTGACGGTGTCCTCCGAACGGCCTGCCAGCGCGTCCCGGCCGATGAAGTAGCCCTTGTCCATCCGGACGGCGAAGCCGAGGCTGGCCTCGTAGGGGTCGTGCTCCGCGGTGACGTCCGTGCCCCACAGCCGGTAGCCCTTTTCCAGCCGCATACTGGAGAAGGCGTCCCGGCCGGCGGCGATGACGCCGTGCGCCTGCCCGGCCTCCCAGAGCGTGTCCCACAGCTTCCGGCCGAGGTCGGCGCTCGTGTACAGCTCCCAGCCGAGTTCGCCCACATAGGACAGTCGCATCGCGGTGACCGGGACCTGTCCGATGTAGGCCTGCTTCGTCTTGAAGTAGCCCATCGCCCTATGGGAGAAGTCCGTTGTGGACAGTGGCTGCAGGACGGCCCTGGCGAGCGGCCCCCACAGGCCGATACAGCAGGTTCCCGGCGTGGTCTCGTGGATCTGCGCGGCGCCGTCGCGGGGCAGATGCCTGCGCAGCCAGTCGACGTCGATGGCGCCGTTGACGCCGACCTGGAACCGTTCGGCGCCGAGCCGGGCCACGGTCAGGTCGCTGCGCACGCCGCCGTCCTCGTCGAGCAGCAGGGTGTAGGTGACGGAACCCGGTTTCTTGTCGAGCTGGTTCGTGGTCATGGTCTGCAGGAACGGCAGCGCGCCGGGGCCGGTGACCTCCACGCGTTTCAGCGACGTCATGTCGAACATCGCGACCCGTTGCCGCGCGACCAGCGCTTCGGCACCTCCGATCGGGGACCAGTACCGCGCCGCCCAGTCGTTGCGGGCGGGGATGGTCTCCACCTCGGGCAGGTTCGCGTTCGCCTCGTACCAGTGCGGACGCTCCCAGCCGCCCGCTTCGAGGAAGAACGCGCCGAGTCCGGCCTGCCGCTCGTAGAACGGGCTGGTCCGCAGCGGCCGCGGCTCCTCCATGGGCTGCAAGGGATGGACGACGTCGTACACCTCGACGAAGCTCTGGCAACTGCGCGCCATCACGTAGTCCGGAGCCAGTTGCACCTTCTCGAACCGGGCGAGGTCACAGCCGTGCAGGTCCGCGTCCGGCTGGCCGTCGACCAGCCACCGCGCCATCGTCCGCGCGACGCCGGCCGAGTGGGTGATCCAGACGGCTTCGGCGACCCAGAACCCGTCGAGGTCCGGATGCTCGCCCAGCAGCGGCATCCCGTCCGGGGTGAATGAGAAGAGACCGTTGATGCCCTCTTCGACCTTGGCCTCGCCCAGCGACGGCAGCAGGTCGACGGCGGCGGCCCAGGAGTCCTCGAAGTCCGCGGGGGTGAACGCGAGTTCGGACGGCATCCCCTCACCGGTGCCGATCTCCTCGGCGGGCAACGGCATCGGCCGGTGCCCGTAGGCGCCGATGCCGATCCGGTCGCCGTGCTCGCGGAAGTAGAGGTCGGCGTCCTGGTGGCGGAGGATCGGCCGGGTCGTCTTTTCGGCCGGTCCCGGGAGGGGAGTGGTCCGCGCGTACTGATGCGCCATCGGGACCAGCGGGATCGCGAGGCCGACCAGTTCGCCGAGGAGAGGACCCCACATGCCGGCGCACGAGAGCACGATGTCCGCGCGGAAGGTCCCGGTCTCGGTGGTGACACCGGTGACCCGCCCTCCCGCGCTCTCGACGCCGACGACCTTCTGGTGCGCGAGGAACTTCGCGCCGCGGCCGATCGCGCGGCGGGCCTGCGCCTCGGCCGCCGCCAGCGGTCTGGCCAGGCCGTCGGAAGGGATGTGGAACCCGCCGAGCACCTTGGCCGGATCGAGCATCGGGTGCAGCGCGGCGCATTCGTCCGGCTCGATCAGCCTGCTTTCGACACCCGACGCGGTCGCCCAGCCATGACGGCGGCGGAGGTCGGCCAGCCGCTCGGGAGTCGTGGCCACCTCCAACCCTCCGACGGGCTGGAAGCATTGCTGCCCGTCGAGGTCGAGCGAGCCGTATTTGGCGACGGTGTACCGGGCGAACCCGGTCATCGTGCGGCAGCCGTTGGTCTGGAAGACCAGGCCGGGGGCGTGCGAACTGGACCCGCCGGTGGTGAACAGGTCGCCCTGCTCCAGCACGGTGAGGTCGGTCCAGCCGCGTTCGGTCAGTTCGTCGGCGATCGCGCAGCCGACGATGCCGGCGCCGATCACGACCACGCGGGGTCTGGGGGCCATGGCGAGGGAACCTCCTGTCCGCCCTGGGTCCACAAAGGACACGAGGGCATCGGGGTGACAGGCGCTGTTGCGGATGGGGCACGTTGTTCCGTCTTCAGCAACAAAGTGCGGCACGTGCGGCGCGCTGTCAAGAGACCGAAAAGGTCGCCCTCTTCAACTGGCGCGCGCTATGAACGGCCCGTTACTTGCAAATTTCGCAAGGAACGGGCCGTTCATAGCGCTTGGTACGGCCGTGACAGGGCCGCTCACGTCACTCCGCGAAGTACCCCAGCTGGGACGAGAGGTCCGCGGAGGCGTCGGCCAGCGGCCGGACGATCTGCCGCACGCGCTGCTTCGAGAGCCGGTACGACGGCCCGGACGCGCTCATCGCCGCGACGACCTCGCCGCCGGGGCCGAGCACCGGCACCGCGACGGCGTGCATCCCCAGTTCGAGCTCCTCGAAACAGGCCGCGTACCCGTCCTCGACGACGCGGTCCAGCTCGACGGTCAGTTCGTCCGGGTCGATCGTGGTCCGCGGGGTGAACTGTTCGAGTTTCCGCCGGAGCAAGCGTTTGCGCTCGACGTCGTTCATGTACGCGAGCAAGATCTTCCCGCTGGAGGTCGCGTGCAGCGGCGTGCGCTGGCCGGTCCAGTTCTGCGTGCTGATCGCGGCCGAACCGCGGGCCTGGCTGATGTTGATCGCGACGCCGTCGTCGGCGATCGCGATGTTGACCGTCTCGCCGAGTGTCTCGGCCAGGCCCTGGCACGTCTGCCTGCCCAGTTTCGCCAGGTCCATGCGGCCGGTGGCGGCGCCGGCGAGCCGGACGACGCCGAAGCCGATCGCGTATTTGCCGCGTTCGCCGAGCTGCTCCACCAGACCGCGGTTCTCCAGGACGCTCAGCAGGCGTGACGCCGTCGACTTGTGCACACCGAGCTCGGCGGCGATGTCGGTGATCCCCGTTTCCCCGTTGCGCGCCAGCAGTTCCAGCACGCTGATCGCGCGGTCGACCGACTGCACCTGACTGGGTGTTGCGTTCCCCGGGTCCTGGTTCCGCATGACGCAACAGTAGCCGTTTCGCCCGGATCCGCTCGGCTGAGTGGGCGAATCCCTTGACGCACGGCACCCTCGGGGGTGATTGTTGCGCAGAGCACGTTCCGTCTCGTAATACGCAACATCAACCGTCTGGTCCTTTCCCCGGAGGCCCCGATGATCCGTGCCTGTTCCGTCTCCGACCTGCCCGAAGGCGAAGCCCTCCGCCTCGAAGCGCCGGTGCCCGTCTCGGTCTTCCACGCCGAGGGCGGGTACTACGCCCTGGACGACACCTGCAGCCACCAGGACGCGTCGCTCGCCGACGGCTGGATCGAGGGCTGCTTCGTCGAATGCCCGCTGCACGCCGCGCGGTTCGACCTGCGGACCGGAGCCCCGAACTGCCTGCCCGCGAAGAACGCCGTCCGTACCTATCCGGTCGTCGTGGCCGACGGTGTGATCTATGTGGACATCGAGGCACGACAGGAAGTGGCTTGAGAACCGTCGCCGTCGTCGGGACGTCGCTCGCCGGACTCCGTTCGGCGCAGGAGCTGCGTGCTCAGGGTTTCGGCGGACGGCTGGTGATGATCGGTGCGGAACCGCCGTACGACCGTCCGCCGTTGTCGAAGGATTTCTTGCTGGGCAAGGTTTCCACGGCCGATCTCGCGCTGGCGGATCAGCCGGACCTCGACGCGCTGGACGCCGAATGGCGAATCGGCATCCGTGCGGAAGGGCTCACCGGCGACGGCGTGACGCTCGAAGACGGCACCACGATCGTCGCCGACGGCTACGTGATCGCGACCGGCGCGGTGGCCAGAACCTTGGGCGCGGCAAGGGATCTGAAGGGTGTCCACACCCTGCGGACACTCGACGACGCCATCGCCCTGAAACGGGATCTCGCCGCCGGTCCCGGATCGGTGGTCGTCATCGGCGCCGGTTTCATCGGCGCGGAGGTCGCGTCCGCCTGCCGCCTGCTCGGCCACGAAGTGACCGTGATCGAGGCGATGCCCGTGCCGCTCGCATCCGTCGTCGGCCCGGAAATGGGCGCGGTCTGCGGTGGACTGCACGCCGAAAGCGACGTCCGGTTGATGACCGGAGTCGCCGTCGCCGGCTTCGGTGGCACCGATCGCGTCACCTCCGTGAAACTCGCGGACGGTCGTGAGATCCCGGCGGATCTGGTCGTCGCCGGAGTGGGCGCGCGACCGGTCACCGAATGGCTCACCGGCTCCGGACTCGCCGTCGACGACGGGGTCCTCGTCGATTCCGGCTGTGTCACAGCGAATCCCCGAGTGATCGCGGTGGGTGACGTCGCGCGGTACCGCTGCCGTCTGCGCGGCAGGCGGATCCGCGCCGAACACTGGACGGCCGCGAACGAACAGGCCGGTGTCGCGGTCGCGAACCTCCTCGCCGGTTCGACCGTCACGCATTTCGCACGACACGGTTACTTTTGGTCCGATCAGTACGGGCGCCGGATCCAGTTCGCCGGAGTGGCCACGGAAGACGTGCGGATCGTCGAAGGCGATGTCGCTTCGAAGCGTTTCGTCGCGACCTATCATCGCGATGACGCCCTGACCGGGGTGTTCGCCATGGACTCACCGCGCCCCTTCACCAGGCTCCGGCGGTCCCTCTAGAGGACGACGGCCCTACTCGGATGGAGCAATTTGCCCGATTCGATGATCTTTCTGGTGGTCACATCGCCGGGTCGCGCGCCCGCGCGAGGAAACTAGTGCGAACATAGGTTTATGAAGGCACGCGTTCTGGTCGTCGATGACGACCCTGCTCTCGCGGAGATGCTCACCATCGTGCTGCGTGGGGAGGGGTTCGACACAGCCGTCGTAGCCGACGGCTCTCGGGCGCTGCCCGCGCTACGTGAGCTGAAACCGGACTTGGTCCTCCTCGACCTCATGCTGCCCGGGATGAACGGCATCGACGTCTGCAAGGCGATCCGGGCCGAATCCGGCGTGCCGATCGTGATGCTCACCGCCAAGAGCGACACCGTCGACATCGTCCTCGGGCTCGAGTCGGGTGCGGACGACTATGTGGTCAAGCCGTTCAAGCCGAAGGAACTCGTGGCCCGCGTCCGTGCCCGGATGCGCCGCACCGAGGCCGAGCCCGCCGAATCGCTGACGATCGGCGACCTGGCGATCGACGTCCCCGGCCACGAGGTGACGCGCGAGGGCAAGGCCATCCCGCTGACCCCGCTCGAGTTCGACCTGCTGGTCGCGCTCGCCCGCAAGCCGCGGCAGGTGTTCACCCGCGAGGTGCTGCTCGAACAGGTGTGGGGTTACCGCCACGCCGCCGACACCCGCCTGGTGAACGTGCACGTCCAGCGTCTGCGGTCGAAGGTCGAGAGGGACCCGGAACACCCCGAGGTGGTGTTGACCGTTCGCGGTGTCGGGTACAAGGCCGGCCCGCCGTGATCACCCCATGAGAGGACGCTTATTTTCGTTCGCCCGAGCCACGGCGCGCCAAATCCGGCGCGTCGTGGTTTTCGTGCGCCGTAAGGCGGTCTCGTTCAACGAGCTGTGGCGGCATTCGCTGCAGTTCCGCGTCACCGTGTCCACCCTCGCGCTGTCTTCGGCCGTGGTGTTCGTGCTGGGCATGGTGCTGCAGAACCAGATCACCGAACGGCTGGTCGAGACCAAGCAGAGCGCGGCGATCGCGCAGACCAAGGCGGTCGTCGAGACCGCGGCCGGTGAACTGGTCGGCGTCGGCGCGGAGACCTCCGAGGCGATGAGCGCGCGGTTCGCCAACGCGCTGAAGAAGATCGCGAGCGCGAGCACGTCGCAGGACGGCGCGGGGTCGGCCGCGGGAACCTTCGAACCGGTGCTGGCCGCGGGCGGCCGCGACCAGGCGAGGGAACCGGTGCATTCCGGTCCCTATGAAAAGGTGCCGGTGCGCCTGCGCCAGTTCGTGGAGACCGAACAGCTCAGCCACCTGATCCACACGGTCACCGAACCGGACGGCGGCAAGACGACGTATCTCATCGTCGGCGCCCCGGTGACCACCATGATCAACCCCCTTCAGCTTTATCTGCTGTATCCGCTGACCAGCGAGCAGACCACCGTCTCGACCGTGCAGAACACGCTGCTCGTCGGCGGTCTCGTGCTGCTTCTGCTGCTGGCCGGGATCACGAACCTGGTCACCCGTCAGGTCGTCCGGCCGGTCAGACAGGCGGCCGCGGCGGCCGAACAGTTCGCCGGCGGCGATCTCGATCAGCGGCTCGCCGTCCTCGGCGAGGACGATCTGGCCAAACTCGCCGTGTCCTACAACGAGATGGCCGCGAGCATCCAGCGGCAGATCCGCCAGCTCGAAGACTTCGGCGGGCTCCAGAGACGGTTCACCTCCGACGTCTCGCACGAACTGCGTACCCCGCTGACCACCGTCCGGATGGCCGCCGACGTGCTGCACGCGTCGCGCGAGCAGTTCCCGGCCGGGCTCGCCCGCTCCACGGAACTGCTGGTCGACGAGCTCGACCGGTTCGAAGCCCTGCTCGGAGACCTGCTGGAGATCAGCAGGCTCGACGCGGGTGTCGAAGAGCTGTCCGCCGAGCTGATCGACGTCCGGCCGATCGCGACCAGGGCCGTCGAACAGGTCCGCGTGATCGCCGGCAACGCGGGCAGCTCGGTCGAGCTGGTGCTGCCCGACGAGGAGGCGGCCGCCGAGGTCGACGCCCGCCGTGTCGAGCGGATCCTGCGCAATCTGCTGGCCAACGCGGTCGACCACAGTGAAGGGAAGCCGGTGGTGCTGACCCTGGCGGTCAACGAGACCACGGTCGCCATCACGGTGCGCGACCATGGCGTCGGGCTCCGGCCCGGCGAGGCCGAATTGGTGTTCAACCGGTTCTGGCGCGCCGACCCGTCCCGTAACCGCCGGACCGGCGGCACCGGGCTCGGCCTCGCGATCAGCCAGGAGGACGCACGGCTGCACGGTGGCGTGCTCGACGCGTGGGGCGAGACCGGCCACGGCGCCTGTTTCCGGCTCGCGCTGCCTCGGGAGCAGGACACGCCGATGGGTGAGAGCCCGCTGGTCCTGCCGCCGCCCGAGTACAAGGGGACCGAAACGCACGGCTCGTCCGGGCTGCTCGAAGTCCGGCCGGCGCCCGACGCGATCCTCGCCGAGCCCGAGGAGGTGGGCCGGTGAAGCGGCTGCTGCTACTGCTGTCGGTGTTGCTGCTGGTCGCGGGCTGCGCGAACATCCCGCTCGAAACGCAGCCCGCCGTCGTGCCCGGGGACAAACCCCCGCAGGCGCCGGTGGACGTGCCCGAACCCGAGGCCGGGATCGACTCGCTGACCGTGGCGCGCCAGTTCGTACGCGCGTCCTCGGTGCCGGGTACGGCGAACGCCGACGCGCGGGTGTACCTCGACGACGAAGCCCGGCGCACCTGGAAGCCGTCGCCGGGGTTGACGATCATCGACGACACCTTCGGCACCGTTTACGACACCTCGACGCCGCAGACGGACCCGGACGAGCAGATCGTGAACGTCCGCGGGTTCAAACTCGGCGTGCTCAGCCCCGACAGTGCGTTCATCCCGCAGAAGGACGAGTACTCGCAGCAGCTCAAACTGCGGAAGCAGCCGAACGGCCAGTGGCGGATCGTGAACCCGCCGCAGGAGCTCGCCATCACCGACGAGGACTTCTCGGTCAACTACTTCCGGGTGCCGATCAGCTTCTACTCGCCCGATTCCGGCGCCTTCGTGCCCGACCTCCGGTACGTCGCGGCGAAACCGCAGTCGGGACTGCCGGGCCGGGTGATGGACCTCGTGCTGCAGGGGCCGTCGGAAGGGCTGAAGGGCGCGGTCAAGGACCTGCTCGGCGACCAGGTCACCACCGAGACCAACGTGCGCAGCACCGACGACGGCACACTCGACGTCGCCTTGTCCGAAGTCGGCGGGATCAGCCTCGCCGACCGGAACCTCATCGCCGCGCAGATCGTCCTTTCCCTGCAGACGGTGACGCTGAGCCGGATCCGGCTCCTGGCCGACGGCACCGCGTTGGTGCCGGGCCAGGAATACTGGCGCGCCAGCGAACTGCCCGCGTACAACGTCGGCGTCGCGCCGAGCTCCGAACTGACCGGCCTGATGACCGTGAACGGGCGGGTACGGGCGCTCGCCGACGGCCAGCCGGTCGGGGGACCGGCGGGCAACGGCGGGTACAAGGTCGTCAGCGCCGCGCAGTCCGTCGACGGCAAACGGCTCGCCGTCGTCGAGGAACGCGACGGCAGGCAATGGCTGCGCGTCGGCGACCTGGGGCGCGATCTCGGCTCGGTGGACCTGTTCGGCGGCAGCCTGAGCCGCCCGACCTGGCGGCCGGTCGCCGCCGGCGGCGGGATGTCGGGCGAGGTGTGGACGGTCGTCGACCACAACACGGTCGCCCGGGTCGCCCTGGCGGGCGACGGCCGCTGGGTCAAGGCCGCCGTCGACGCGACCGCGCTCACCGGACTCGGCCAGATCACCGAACTGCGCCTTTCCCGGGACGGCTCGCGGCTCGCGGCGGTGGTCAACGGCCAGCTGGTGATCGCCTCGATCGTGCGGACCGCGGACTCCGTGGTGCTGCGTTCGCCGCGGAAACTGCAGGAACGCGACCTCAAGGACGTCGTCGACGTCGACTGGGCGACGCAGGACCACCTGATCGTCGCGACGTCGTCGACCTCGCTGCCGGTGGTCAAGGTGCCGCTGGACGGGCAGCGCATGGACACCTTCAACAGCTCGAACCTCACCCCGCCGGTGCACGGCGTCACCGCGGCGCCGGGCAGTCCGAACCTGGTCGCCGACGCCGGCGGGCTCTGGGTCGCCTCGGAGCTGGGCGAGGTCTGGCGGCCGCAGGCGCACACCGTGACCGACGCGGACCCCTTCTATCCGGGCTGAGCTTGGTAGCGAGGGGAGCAGGGGACCTTTAGTATCGCTAGTTTTCCTAGCGCCGCTAGCCCTGTAGTCCGTGGCCGCAAGTCCGTGAAGGCCTCCTTGAAGGACTCTGGGTCCCTCAAGGAGGCCTTCACGGACTTGGACCCTTCTCCTCGGCTGCGGTACGGGTGAGGGGCGAGGGAGTCCGGTGCCTTCTTCGAAACTGGCGTCATGAGAGGTCCCCTTCGGACGAAAAGTGTCCTAAGGGGACCTCTCATGACACGGTGAGGGACATCGGGGCGCCGAAACTGTCGGAACCCCGGCCCACACTCACCGCCATGACCCGACACCTCAAGGTCCTGGACCTCCTCATCCCCGCCCGTTGCGCGTCCTGCGGCGCACCCGGTGCCCCGTGCTGCCCGACCTGTCAGACGGCTTGGGGTTCGCTCAGCGAGATCACCCGCGCCCCGACCGCCGGTCTTGTACCCGTCTACGCCCTGGCCCGCTACGCCGACGAAGCCCGGCGCCTGATCCTCGCCTACAAAGAACGGGGCCGCCGCGACCTCGCGCCGTCCTTGGGGCGAGCCGTCGCCGAAGCCCTGCCGGAACTGCCCCGAAGACCGGAAACGTTCTGCCTCGTCCCGGTCCCCTCGAGGCGCCATGCCTCGCGAGTCCGGGGTGGCCCGCATGTCCAGCGGCTGGCCGAGGAATGTGTGAAAGTGCTGGTGGGCAAGGGAAAACCGGCCATGGTCGCCCCGGCGCTCCGGCTCAGGGCCGGGGTCCGCGACGCCGCGAGACTCACCCGCGCCGAGCGGGCCGTGAACCTCGACGGGCGCATCCGGCCGGTCCCGGGAGTATGGCCGGCAAAGGTCATTCTTCTTGACGACGTCATCACAACCGGAGCCACTGCCGCCGCTTGTACGCGAATTTTGGATGCAAGCGGAATTCACGTTTCCGCAGTTGTCGCACTGTCCGCCGCCGGGTGATCGACAGGTCACCTACAAGAGTGATGAATGATCGGGAACGGGAATGGGTACAAGGGCGTTGACGGGATATGAGGCAGCTTCCGGGGAACACACCGATGCCCCGCCACTCCACCGGGGTGGCGGCGGATTCCCCGGGCAGCGTCACCCTCGGCTTTTCCCTGTCCGAAGGCTTGCGCCGTCCGCGTGAAAACAAATCACGGGGACGACGCCCGACAGGCCGGATTGTCCCGCTGGCCACACCGTCACCGTCGCGTGCGGTGACGAGGTCTCACGTCCTGATATCCCCCGGCTCGGGGGCTGTTGCTCGCGGCGTGATGCAGCTAACGTGCAGCGCTATCAGCAATCCCGGCAGGCAGGGAGGTGACCAGCCCATGTCCCTGGCGCCGGAGCCGCGCTGAGTCCGCGCTCGGACATCCGACACGAGACGTCGTGGCCGTATCCCGAGTTCTCTCATCGCCCGCGATCCGGGCTTCGTCCCCGCTTTACCGGCGCCCTAGTGAACACATCTACAGCTCGCAGTCATTTCAGCGAGGGAGGTCGTGTATGGACATCGTCGTTAAGGGCCGCAACGTGGAGGTGCCCGACCACTATCGGGCACTCGTCAGCGAAAAGCTGGCCCGGCTAGAGCGCTACGACAAGAAGGTCATCCGTTACGACGTGGAGCTCTTCCACGAGCCCAATCGCCGGCAGTCGAAGAACTGCCAGCGCGTCGAAATCACCGGCAAGGGCCGCGGCCCCGCCGTACGCGCCGAAGCGTGTGCAGGCGACTTCTACGCAGCGCTGGATTCCGCACTGAACAAACTCGAGAACCGGTTGCGGAAGACACACGACCGCCGGCGCGTGCACTATGGCCGCAGCCGCCCGGAATCCGTCGCAGAGGCGACTTCGGTGGCGGCCGCCGGTGGCATGACCACCGACACCCGACATCTGGCGGGCACCGCTGTGCTCGAAGCGCCCGAGGCCGAACCCATGGCCAACGGTTTCGCTGTCGAGAGCGGTGAGGACTTCGAGATGCCCCAGCAGCAGCGCTGGGATGACGGGGTGACCGAACACCAGCCCGGTCGCGTCGTCCGCGAGAAGAAACACGACGCGGATCCCATGACGGTGGACCAGGCTCTCTACGAGATGGAACTGGTCGGCCACGACTTCTACCTGTTCAACGACTCCGACGCCGGGTGCCCGAGTGTCGTCTACCGAAGGCGAGGCTTCGACTACGGCGTCATCCGGCTGAGTTAGCCGGACCCACAACGTCATAGCGTTCCGTCGGCGGCCCGCACGAGTTCGTGTGCGGGCCGCCGGCGCGTCCGGCCCCGAGGTTCCCGACGGACGGTGCGTGCGCGAACACCGAGGTGTTCCCTACGATGGGGGTCGGACGGCGGTGCGCAACCCGGCGCCGCCGCATACGAGACTGCCCGGGATCGGCTCGGGTGCGATCACAATCAGCTAGTGAGGTCGACCGGATGGTGCTGAACCGCCTGCTCCGCGCGGGCGAGGGCAAGATGGTGAAGCGGCTGCGCAACATCGCCGATCACATCAACACCCTCGAAGACGACGTCAAGGAACTTTCGGACACCGCGCTGCGGGCCAAGACCGACGAGTTCCGTAAGCGGAACGCGGACGGCGAGTCACTCGACGACCTCCTGCCGGAGGCGTTCGCGGTGGCGAGGGAAGCGGCCTGGCGTGTGCTCGGCCAGCGGCCCTACGACGTCCAGGTGATGGGTGGCGCGGCGCTGCACCTCGGCCAGGTGTCCGAGATGAAGACCGGTGAGGGCAAGACCCTGACCCAGGTGCTTCCGGCGTACCTGAACGCGCTGTCCGGCAAGGGCGTGCACGTCATCACGGTGAACGACTACCTCGCCAAACGTGACGCCGAGTGGATGGGCCGTATCCACCGCTTCCTCGGCCTCGAGGTCGGCATCATCCTGGCCGACCAGACGCCCGAGGTCCGCCGCCAGCAGTACGCCGCCGACATCACGCACGGCACGAACAACGAGTTCGGCTTCGACTACCTCCGCGACAACATGGCGTGGAGCCTCGAGGACTGCGTACAGCGCGGCCACAACTTCGCGATCGTCGACGAGGTCGACTCCATCCTCATCGACGAGGCCAGGACGCCGCTGATCATCTCCGGCCCGGCCGACCAGTCCTCGCGCTGGTACGTCGAGTTCGCCCGGATGACCCCGCTGATGAAGGCGGACATCCACTACGAGGTGGACATCCGCAAGCGCACCGTCGGTGTCACCGAGAAGGGTGTCGCCTTCGTCGAGGACCAGCTCGGCATCGACAACCTCTACGAGGCCGCGAACACGCCGCTGGTCGGCTACCTGAACAACGCGCTGAAGGTCAAAGAGCTCTACAAGCGCGACAAGGACTACATCGTCCGCGACGGCGAAGTCCTCATCGTCGACGAGTTCACCGGCCGCATCCTGCACGGCCGCCGCTACAACGAGGGCATGCACCAGGCGATCGAGGCCAAGGAAGGCGTCGAGATCAAGGCCGAGAACCAGACTCTCGCCACGATCACGCTGCAGAACTACTTCCGGCTGTACGACAAGCTGGCGGGGATGACCGGTACCGCGGAGACCGAGGCGGCCGAGTTCCACCAGACCTACAAGCTGGGTGTGGTGCCGATCCCGACCAACAAGCCGATGGTCCGCGCCGACCAGGCCGACCTCATCTACAAGACCGAGCAGGCCAAGTTCGAGGCCGTCGCCGAGGACATCGCCGAGCGGCACGAGAACGGCCAGCCGGTGCTGGTCGGCACCACGAGTGTCGAGAAGTCCGAGCACCTGTCGAAGCTGCTGCTCAAGCTGGGTGTCCCGCACGAGGTCCTCAACGCCAAGCACCACGACCGGGAGGCGCTGATCGTCGCCCGCGCGGGTCGCAAGGGCGCGGTCACGGTCGCCACCAACATGGCGGGCCGCGGTACCGACATCGTGCTCGGCGGCAACCCGGACATCATCGCCGACGAGGTGCTGCGCGACCGCGGCCTCGACCCGGTGGAGCACTCCGAGGAGTACGAGGCCGCTTGGCCGAAGGTGCTCGAAGAGGTCCAGGCCGACACGAAGGCCGAGGCCGAGGAAGTCCGCGAGGCGGGCGGGCTGTACGTGCTCGGCACCGAGCGGCACGAGTCCCGCCGGATCGACAACCAGCTCCGTGGTCGTTCCGGCCGTCAGGGCGACCCGGGCGAGTCCCGGTTCTACCTGTCGCTCGGCGACGAGCTCATGCGCCGCTTCAACGCCACGATGGTCGAGCGGGTCATGACCACCATGCGGCTGCCGGACGACGTGCCGATCGAGCACAAGATGGTCTCCAAGGCGATCAAGAGCGCGCAGACGCAGGTCGAGCAGCAGAACATGGAGATCCGCAAGAACGTCCTCAAGTACGACGAGGTCATGAACGAGCAGCGCAAGGTGATCTACGCCGAACGCCTGCGCGTCCTCGAGGGCGAGGATCTTCGCGAGCAGATCGAGCACATGCTGGTCGACGTCATCAACGCGTACGTCACCGAAGAGACCTCTTCGGGCTACGCCGAGGACTGGGACCACGAGAAGCTGTGGACGGCGCTCAAGACGCTGTACCCGGTCAAGGTCACCTGGGACGACCTCACCGCGGACGACGACCTGGACGCCGACGGGCTGCGTGAGGCGCTGCTCGACGACGCTCACCGCGCGTACGACGAGCGCGAAGCCGAGATCGACGGCAAGGTCGGCGAAGGCGCGATGCGCAGCCTGGAGCGTCAGGTGATGCTGACCGTGCTCGACCGCAAGTGGCGCGAGCACCTCTACGAGATGGACTATCTCAAGGAGGGCATCGGCATGCGGGCCCTGGCCCAGCGCGACCCGGTGATCGAGTACCAGCGCGAGGGCTACGACATGTTCCGCGCGATGCTGGAGTCGCTGAAGGAAGAGGCCGTCGGCTTCCTCTTCAACCTCCAGGTCGAGCAGGCCGAGCCCGCCGCGCCGTCGCCGGAGTCGGCGTCTGCGCTTCCCGCCGGCGTCTCGTCCGGGAACGGCCAGGCCGCCAACGGTGACGGGCGCCACTCGCGTCCTGCGCCGCCGCAGGCACCGGCGACCGACACCGAGTCCGTGCCTTCCGCCTTGCGGGGCAAGGGACTCGGCGGCGGTTCGCAGTCCGGGCTGACCCTGTCGGGCCCGTCCGAGGACGGCGGCGTCGAGTCGCATTCGGACGGTGGCGACAGCGACGGTGACCAGAGCGGGACCCGCCGGGAGCGTCGCGCCGCGCAGCGCGCCGCCCAGAAGAAGGGCAAGAAGGGCCCGCGTCGCTAAGAGCAGCCGAAGGGGCCTTCACCGCATGCGGCGGTGAAGGCCCCTTCGTCGTTCTCACGCCACCAGGCGGAGCGCGGAAACGCGTCGCGACGGCTTCAGCAGGTGGAAACGGGTGCACACCCAGCCGTTCGGCGTCCGCTCGAACCGCGCGACCAAGGCGAGGAACCGGGTGTTCCGCTCGACGGTCGCGCAGGCCTCGATGACCCCGTCCGCCGGATGACACAGGTGGATCGACTTCGGCCGGTAGCCGCTCGGCGGCCGTGGACGGCCGCGGCCGAGCAGCACGCCGTGGAGCGCCGGGTCGAGGATCGGCTCGACCTGGACGGCCGGACGGCGTCCGTCGCAGGCCTCGAGGATCGTCGTCACCAGCCTGCCGACCTGCCGGCGGTCCAACGTGTCGGGGCCGGGCCGCGGCGCCTGCGTGAACCCGCCGTCGATCAGCGGCAGGTCCAGCACGAGCTGGTTGTCCGGCGGCGGCACGCGGTGCACCGTCCGGCTACGCCTTGCCGAGAGCCGGCAGGGCGGTTCGTACGGGTTCAGCCGTCTCAGCACGTACTTCGTCATCAGGTCGTCCCCCTCCGCGGCCCCTCGGCCGCGCCCAGCAACTAAGGGACCGGCGACCGGGGCGTCGACGACACGAACCCCCCGAGAGGATGAAACCGGCGGGTATCGCTTGTGGACTCCGCCGGTACGGTGAGGCGATGCTGAAAGGGCTGGTCATCGACTACGTCGGGGTGCTGACGGATTCGGACGCGAACGAGCTGTACGCGTATCTGCTGTCCGCGAGGGAACGCGGCATCCGGACGGCTCTGCTTTCGAACGCTCCCGGGGCGTCGGACGAGGCCAAACAGCAGCTGGACCCGTTCTTCGACGCACTCGTGTTCTCCGGCGAGGTCGGCGTGGCCAAACCCGAACGCGAGGTCTACCTGCTCACCGCAGGCTTGCTCGGCCTGCCCGCCGACCGGTGCGTCTTCGTCGACGACGCCGCGCACAACGTCCGTGCCGCGGTCGCGGCCGGGATGGCGGGCGTGCACCACACGTCGGTCGAAGAGACCCTGACCGAGCTCAACGCCCTTTTCGCGAGCTGAGAGGCAGCGCGACCGGGGTGGTCGGTACAGCGCGGGGCCGGCGCCGAACGAGGCGCACCTTCGCTTTACCCCCGGGTAGAACGCCGGACCAGCTCGAAGGACAGCACGGCGGCCGCCGCGGAGACGTTGAGCGATTCGACCTCGCCCGGCATCGGGATCGACACCCACTCCGTCACCAGCTCGCCGACCTCTTCGCCGACGCCGTTCGTCTCCCCGCCCAGCACGAACGCCGCACGCTGTGGCAACTCGACGTCGAACACCGAACTGGTCGCCGACGCGCCCAGCGCGTAGATCCCGTACCCGGCTTCGGTGAGCATCTCGGCGGCCTCGCGCGCGCTGCCGCAGCGCAGTACGGGCGCGCGGAACGCGACCCCGGCGGAGGCCTTGACCACCATCGGATCGAGCGCGGCGACCCCTCGCCGCGGCACCACGACGCCCTCCAGCCCGGCGGCGGTCGCCGTGCGCAGGATCATCCCGACGTTGGCCGGGGTGGTGATGCCGTCGAGCAGCAACACCCGCGACGGCGGTTTGCCCTCGGACAGCGCCGCGTGCAGCGACCGCATCCGCGGGGCGACGACGTCCGCCAGCACACCCTGGTCCTGCTTGCCGTTGCCCGCCAGCACCTTGACCCGGTGCGCGCTCGCGCGCTGCACCGGGACCCCGGCGGCCTTGGCCGCACGCTGGATCTCGGCGGCGTTCGGCCCGCGCACGGTGTCGGCGAGAATCACCTTGTCCACCTCGAGCGCCGCGTCGTCCAATGCCTCGAGCACCGGTTTCCGCCCGTAAACCGTCAGGAACCGGTCCTTCGGCGAGATCGCCGACTCATCACCCACACCGGCGAGTGTCCCACTATGTAAGGATCGGCCCATGCCCGACCGCCTCTCCGCGCTGGACGCCTCGTTCCTGTACGTGGAAGACCACTCGACCCCGATGCACGTCGGCGGCGTGGCGATCTTCGAACGACCGCGCGACGGCTTCACCTACGAGCAGCTGCTGGACCTGATCGGTCAGCGCCTCGCCTACCTGCCGAGATACCGCCAACGCGTGCTGGAGGTCCCGGGCCATCTCGCCCGGCCGGTCTGGGTCGACGACGTCGATTTCGACCTCAACTACCACGTCCGCCGGTCCGCGCTGCCGCAGCCGGGCTCCGACGGGCAGCTGTTCGACCTCGTGGCGCGGCTGATGTCCCGGCGGCTCGACCCGGGAAGGCCGCTATGGGAGGCGTACTTCGTCGAGGGGCTCGCGGGGGACCGCGTCGCGCTGGTGACCAAGACGCATCAGTCCGTTGTGGACGGCATCGGCACCATCGACCTCGGCCAGCTGATCCTCGACGCCACCCCGCAGGAGCCGGAACCGTTCGACGACAACTGGCATCCGCGCCGCGAACCCAGTCGCACCCAGCTGATCCTCGACGCCGTCGCCGAGACCGTGCAACGGCCGACGGAGATCGTGGAGAACGTCCGCTCCATGGCGCACGACGCCGCCGCGATCGCGGGCAAGGTGACCGAGACGGTCGGCGATGTCGCGTCGGCGCTGAAGACCATGGTGAATCCGGCGCCGTCCGGTCCGCTCAACGTCCGCACCTCCGGCGGCCGCATGTTCGCGGTGGTCCGCACGCGGCTGGAGGACTTCCGCAAGGTCCGGGCCGAGCACGGCGGAACGGTCAACGACGTCGTGCTGGCGGCGATCTCCGGGGCGCTGCGGGAATGGCTGCTCTCGCGTGGGTCGAACCTGACCGCGACGACCACGCTGCGCGCGCTGGTGCCGATGGCCGTCCGCGACGCCGAGACGGCCGAGTATTCGACGCCGGCGCTGCTCGGGAACCAGGTCGACGCCTACCTGGTCGACCTCCCGGTCGGCGAGCCGAACGCGGTCCTGCGGCTGCAGCACATCGGCCACGCGATGGCGGACCATCTCGATTCCGGCCGGTCGGTCGCCGCGCGCGGACTGCTGACGGTCGGCGGCTTCGCGCCCGCGACGCTGCATTCGCTGGGCGCTCGGGCCGCCGGGTCGATGTCGGGCCGCATCTTCAACGTGCTGATCACGAACTCGCCGGGCCCGCAGGTGCCGCTCTACGCGGGACAGGCGAAGATGGTGGAGATGTTCCCGGTCATGCCGCTGGTGCGCAATCAGGCGCTGGCGATCGGGGTCACCTCGTACCACGGCGGTGTCTACTTCGGACTGAACGGCGACCGCAAGGCCGTGTCCGATGTGGACCTTCTCGCCGGGATGATCGAGGAATCGTTGGAAGAACTGAAGGGTGCGCACTGGTGAGGGTCTATCTACCCGGGACGATCGCGATGCTCCGTGATCTCGAGACCGCCGGTGAGTTCCGGGCGCGGAGCGGCACGGGCTTCGCGCTGACCCCGGCGCTGCGGGAGTCCTACGCCAGCGGGTCCGACGAGGAACTGGAATACGCGGCGCTGCTCGACGCGGCCAGGGCGTCGCTCCGGCTGATCGCGGCCGAGGAGAAGCCCGAACCCCGGCGCGTGGTGATCTCCGCCGACGTCGAAGGCGCCACGCTGCGCGCGGACCTCGACGCCGCCGTCGTCCGGCTGTCCGGACCGGTGAAGATCGCCGAGATCGCCGCCATCCACGTCGACGCCGCCGAGGCCGCGGAGTCCGTGCTGGCCGCCGCCGCGGTGATCGACCAGGCCGACCTGGGCGATCCGGACGCGGAGTTCACCCTCGGCGACGCCGAAGACCACGAACTCGCCTGGTACGCGCCCCAGGAACTCCCTTTCCTGCTCGAACTCCTGTAGCCCCCCTCGCGTTTAGTCCTCTGGATGCGGTACTTGCACGCGCAAGTACCGCATCCAGAGGACTAAACGCGAGGGGGGCTAGAACCAGGACGGGTCGGGGGTGGGGCGTTCGGGACGCCAGCCGGTCGCGTCGGTGAGCCGGGTCGAGACGACGCGCTGCGAACGCGCCAGAACCGACATCAGGCTCAGCCGGTTCGCCAGCCACTTCGGTAGCGCCCGCGCGCGTTTGACCCCGGCCGCGGTCGCCATCGCCTCGCCGAGGTCCTGCTTCCGCGTCGGATCCGCCGCCAGGTTGTAGACGCCGCTTGGTGCCCGCAGCGCGGCGATCGCGCCCGCCGCCGCGTCGTCCGGATGGATGGCCGCGGTCCAGTCGGTCCGGCTGCCGATGATCAGCGGCGAACCGCGTCGCGCGGCCGCCAGCATCGCCGTGGTCATCGCGTCGTCGGAGACCAGCAGCCCGAGCCGCAGCCGGATCGCGGTGCGCCCTTCCTCGGCCAGTTCGGCGATGTTCGCGTGTGCCACCGTCGAAGAGGCGATGTTGCCGCGAAGTTCGAGAGGCGCGTCCTCGTCCAGTTCGCGGTCGCCGCCGTCGGCGTAGACGAACGAAATCCCTTCCTGCACCACGATTCCGAGTTCGTCGACCCGCCGCACCGCGGCCGCGAGCGTCCGGCTGCCGTCGATCCGCACACGGTCGTTCTCCGCCCAGCCGGACAGCGTCATGGCGTGCCGAGCGTCCGGGATCCGGGTCGCGACGTTCAGCACCGCGTCGTGCCCGCGCAGCGCACCGGCCAGGGAATCGACGTCGAACAGCGAGCCCGTCACCGGCTTCGCGCCTGTCACGCGCACGGCCGCGACGCGATCCTCGCCCCGCGCCAGCCCGCTCACCTCGTGCCCGCCGGCCAGCATCCTCCGCACCAGCGGCCGTCCCAGCACACCCGTCGCCCCGATCACCATCACGCGCATCTGTTCGTCCCTCCTGATCGCCTTCACGACCTGGACGAGACGGGCTCCGCGAACGTGACGGCGTCAGCCCGCCGGGATCTCGCCGATCTGATCCGCGGGCGGCGCCTGGATGTCGGCCTGCGTTCCCCATTCGGTGTAGCTCGTGGTGGTCCTGGCCTGCGCGCTGTCCGGGACACCCGACGCGGCGAGGACCGGCGCGAGGTCGAGCACGATCCGCAGCGGCCGGTGCGTGTCGTCGAGCCAGATCTCCATGGGGAGCTTCCCGAGTCTGCCGCCCAGTTCCCCGACGGCCTCGGCCGACAACCCGGCGGGCAGGTCGCCGCCCAGCGCGGCCATGTCGAGGTCCAGCCGGTAGTGCTCGGTGGAGACACCGTCGAGGTCGGCGTGGTCGGACCCGGTGAGCGTGCCGGCCCGACGGATCTGGTCGAGCGTGCGACCAGGATCGCTCTGCTTGGCCAGCTGGTCGATACTGCCGCCGAGGACCTGCGAGAACGGATCGGTGCCGTCGGCGGAGACCTTCACCCACGGCTTGCCGCCGGGGACGTCCTCGCGGGAGCTGTCGGGGACCTTCGCGTAGACGATCTTGTCGACCAGGCGGAGTTCGAGCGGCTCGCCGACGAAGTCCGTGGTCATGACCAGCGCGGTACCCGCTTTCGCGACCCTGGCCTGGCCCTGGCTCTTCGAGCGCATCGCACCCGCCGCGACGTCCGAGGCGAACTTCGTCGCTTGGCCGTCGACGGCCGTCGTGACCCCGTCGGCGAGCGCACGGGCGTCGGCGAACGACACGGTCTCGCTGTCACATCCGCCGAGGAACGCGCCGAGTACGAGTACGACGGCGGGCAGGGCCGTTCTCCGCATGGAACCGTCCTCGGCTGTGTCTACTGGTGAAGGCACACAAGCGAAACACAGCCGGGGCCCCGGACCCGATCGGGGGAACGGCTCAGCGGCTGTCGCCGACCGCTTCGGGCGGCGGCGCGATGATCACCACGTCCGACGCCCAGCTGTCGTACTTGACCGTGGCCTTGCCCCAGACGACCTGCACCGGGCGCTGCTCGGCGTCGACCCACACCTCGGCCGGGGCGCCGCCGACGTCGAGGACGTAGCGCGTGGCGGCCGTCCCGTTCACTTCACCCTGTTCGGTCTTGGTGACCTTGCCGGACTTCGAGATCTTGTCGAGCGTGCGCGTCGGATCCAGCGTCTCGACGACGTCCGTCATCAGCTTGCCGTTGGCCGCCGAGAGCGCGTCCTTGCCGTCGGCGGTGATCTTGACCCATTCCTTGCCGGTCTTGAGTTCCTGCACCTGCGCGTCGGACAGGTGGTAGTAGAGGACTCCGTCCGCGAAGATCAGGTCCCGCTTCTCCCCGGCGACCTCCGCGACCATCGAGAACTTGCTGTTCGGGCCTTCGTAGAGCCCGGAACTGGTCACCACGACCTTGCGGCCGTCCTCGGCGGTGGTCTCCAGCGCGATCTTCGACGACCGGGCCTTCTGCGTGCCCGCGCCGGCGGCCGAGGCCAGCTGCGCCGCGTCGGCCGCCGGTGGTGCCGCCGGTTTCTCCTCCGCTGAACAGCCGCTCAGCAGCAGGAGGGCGGTACAGACGGCGGCGAATCCGGTGGCACGCATAGGACTCCCTCGGGTGAATGGTCTGTACCACCACCGTAGTGCCTGGCGCGTGAATTTCCACCGTCCGATTGTCGGGGGCCTTCACATACCTAGCGGCCCGCCTTCTCCAGCAGCGCGATGTAGTCGGCGACCTCGCCGGCCGGGGGGACACTGACCGGGACATCCGTGCCCCAGTCGCTGTAGTCGTACGTCGACTTGGCGTCGACGTCGGCGGGCGCGCCCATCGCCTTCATGAACCCGGTCATGTCGATGGTCATCTTGAGCGGAAGCTGCTCGGCGTTCAGCCAGAGCTCGGCGGGGATCCGCAGGTCCTTGCCTTCGAACCGCCGCTCGATCTCCGCCCGCTTGTCGGCGGGCAGCTCGCCCATCTCGCCGAGGAACAGGTTCAGTTGCTTCCTGGCGTCGAATTCGACGAAGTAGTGGTTCACCGGGACGCCGTTAAGCCGGGTCTGCTCCGAGGAGATGATGCGACCGGTCTTTTCGACCAGCTCCAGCTGCTTCGCCGGGTCGCCCATCTCGAACGACTTCGTCAAGGCCTTACCGGCGGCCTTCGCCCGGGGGTTCTCGCTCTCCAGCTCGATCTTCGCCCAGGGTTTGTCGGTCTTGAGGTCGGCCTGCTCGGCCGGCCCCATCTTGATGAACAGCACCCGGTCGACCAGGCGCATCTCGACCTGTTCACCGTCGCTGGACATATTCGCGGTGAGCTTCGAATCGACACCGTCGTAGAGCGCCACGATGGTGCCCTTGACCCTGGATCCCCCGATGGCGGTGTCGATGGTCGACTTGGAGGACTTGGTCTTCCGAGTCCCCGCCTTCGCGGCTTCGACGAGGCCGAGCGCGTCGGTGAACGGGGTGGCCAGCGCGAGCTCGCCGCCCTTGCCGCCGGTCGTCTCTGCCTGCCGGGCGCCGCAGCCCGTGATCGTGAGGGCCAGGACGGCGCTCAGGGTGATGGCGGCGAGTGTGGTCACGCGCTTCAAGTGAAACCCCCAGAAAAGTCGATCTGATCCGAACGGGGTATCGCTCTAGGCCGAAATTAGTTACCGCTCGTCATCGTGCCCAGCTCGGGAACCCAAAAGGCGGCGCAAAGAGACCAATCGTTCCGGACTGGCATGACCCTCCGTGACGACATCGTCCAGCGCGCAGTCCGGGTCCGAGGGCGGTCCGAGGTGCCCGCAGGCCGAGGGGCACTCTTCGGCCGCCGCGGCGAACTCCTCGAAAGCGAGCACGATGTCGTCGGCGGTCACGTGCGCGAGGCCGAACGAGCGGATGCCGGGGGTGTCGATCACCCAGCCGCCGCCGGGCAGCGGGAGCGCGACCGCCGCCACCGACGTATGCCTGCCCTTGCCGACCGCGCTGACCACGCCGGTCGCCAGCCCGGCGTCCGGCACCAGGCGGTTGACCAAAGTGGACTTCCCGACCCCGGAATGCCCGACCAGCGCGGTGACCCGGTTCTCGAGCCGTCCGGTCAGTTCTTCCGGATGTTCGTCGTGCCGGGTGACCACGGCCGGGATGTCGAGGCCCGCGTAGCCGGCGAGGAGTTCGTCCGGGCTCGCGAGGTCGGCCTTCGTCAGGCAGAGGACCGGTTCGAGGCCGCCGGCGTAGCAGGCGACCAGGCAGCGGTCGATGAATCCCGGACGCGGCGGGGGATCGGCCAGCGCGGTCACGATCAGCAACTGCTCGGCGTTGGCGACGACCACCCGTTCGTAGGGATCGGTGTCGTCCGCGGTCCGGCGGAGCACACTGGAGCGGTCGTCCACCCGGATGATCCGGGCGAGCGTGTCCGGTTTGCCGCTCACATCGCCGACGATGCCGACGGTGTCACCGACGACGACCGAGACGCGGCCCATCTCCCGGGCCCGCATCGCGGTGACGACCCGCTCCGGATCGGAGTCGATCGCGCAGGTCCAGCGGCCGCGGTCCTTCCCGATGACCATCGCGGTGGAGGCGTCGGCATGCTCGGGCCGGCGTTTGCTGCGCGGCCTGGTGCCCTTGCCGGGACGGATCCGCACATCGGATTCGTCCAGCCTGCGCCAGTCCTTGCCCGCCAAACCGCCTCCTGCTCTTCGAACACCGCGGAAGAATGATCCCATGCCGCTCGCCATCGCCTGGCGAGCGTGTAACGATGACTTCTCGAAGAGGAGGTTTTCGCATGTGCGGGCGTTATGCCGCGACCAAGGACCCCGCCGCGCTGATCGACGAGTTCGCCGCGGTGGACCTGACCGAGGGCCGGATCCGGACCGATCACAACGTCGCCCCGACCAAGGACGTCGCCACCGTGGTGCAACGGCATCCGCGGGACGCCGACGGCGCGGTGCTGGAGGACGAACCCGCCGTCCGGTCGCTGCGGATGATGCGCTGGGGCCTCGTGCCGTTCTGGGCGAAGGACCCCGGTGTCGGCTCGAAGATGATCAACACGCGTGCCGAGACCGCCAAGGAGAAGCCGTCCTTCAAGAAGGCGGTGTCCTCGCGGCGGTGCCTGGTCCCGGCCGACGGCTGGTACGAGTGGCGCCGGGACGGCAAGGAGAAGCAGCCCTTCTTCATGACCGGGCCGGACGACGCGTCGCTCGCCTTCGCCGGTATCTGGGAGACCTGGCGGCCGAAGGACGACAGGGACGCGGACCCGCTGATCACCTTTTCGGTGATCACCACGGACTCGGTCGGCAGGCTCGCCGACATCCACCACCGCATGCCACTGCTGATGCCGCGTGACAAGTGGGACACCTGGCTCGACCCCGACCGGTCCGACGTCACCGACCTGCTCGTCCCGCCCGCCGAGGACCTGGTCGACACGATCGAGCTGCGGCCGGTGTCCAGCCTGGTCAACAACGTCCGCAACAACGGACCCGAGCTGCTGGACCGGGTCGAACCCGCCGCCGACAGCGCGCTCTTCGACCTGCCGAGCTCATGACGAAGCTGGAGATCGACACCGCGTACGGCCCCGCCCGGGCCGAGCTGCACTGCGCCGAGGAGGGCATCGCGGTGCTGATGCTCGGCCACGGCG
>NZ_JACBXD010000084.1 GCF_013870525.1 Amycolatopsis pittospori | reverse complement strand
GCCGTCCTGTTCGCGGGCGCCGGCGCCGCCGTCGTCGTGATCGCCGTGATCGTTTTCCTGGTGCTGAACTCCGGCAACGGCGCGAACAACAACCAGGGTGGCGACAACGCCGGTGCCAACCCGCAGACCTCCGCTCCGGCGACGCCGTCGAAGAGTGGTTCCAAGAGCAGCGCGCCCTCGTCGTCCGCGCCGCCCAGCGGCGGCAAGGTCGATTGGGGCGCCGGCGGTCGCCGCGTCGTCGATTTCTATGGCAAGGCCGGCACCCCCGAAGGCTGGGCGATGCTCACCCCGGACGCCCAAGCCTTCTACGGCGACCAGGCCAAGTTCCAGGAGTACTGGGCCGCGAACGAACTCAGCGGTTACAAGGGCGCCAACGCGGGCAAGGGCAACAACCCCGACGGTTCGGTCGACATCTCGATCAACCTCAGCTTCAAGGGTGGAAGCTCCGAGTCGAAAACCGTCCGCGTCCTCGACAGCGGCGGCCAGCTGCTGATCGCCGGTGACACCCGCGGCGCGCAGGGTAGCCAGGGATAACGGCAAGACCGACAACACACTCGCCGGTGGTGTGCCAAACGCCGGACTTGGCTTACTGTGGCTCGTATGGCCGATAGCGGACCTTTCGGACCTGGCCAGCACCCTCGTTTCGATGAGGACCTGGTAGGCCTCGACCCGTACGACCCCGAAGCCCGAGCCTTCGCCGAGCATCTGGACCGCATCGAACGGTGCGGCCCGAACTTCACCGTGGAAGCGTGTATCGACGGTGTCTCCGATTTCGCCGAATCCAGCAACCGGCTCGGCGGTCTGCGCTGGTGGGTTTCGGCACTGGTCGTGATCCTGATCGTGCTCGGCGTGATGGTCACCGCATGGGACATCATCGGCCGGGCCCTCACCTGGCTCGCGGGGTAACGTGGAACCGGTGAAAGGCATGAAACCCGTTGTCGGAGCCACGCCGCGCGTGGTCAAGTCCGAGCAGGAATGGCGGGAACAGCTCAGCCCCGACGAGTACGCCGTGCTCCGCCAGGCGGGCACCGAGCGCCCCTTCACCGGGGAGTACACCGACACCGCGACCACCGGCGTCTACCAGTGCCGGGCCTGTGGCGCCGAGCTGTTCCGCAGCGACACCAAATTCGAGAGCCATTGCGGCTGGCCGTCGTTCTACGACCCGGCCGACACCGACGCCGTCCTCCTTCGCGAGGACACCGCGATGGGGATGCGCCGGATCGAGGTGCTGTGCAAGTCGTGCCACAGCCACCTCGGGCACGTCTTCGAAGGCGAGGGCTACGCCACGCCGACGGATCAGCGGTACTGCATCAACTCGATCTCCCTGACGCTCGTTCCCGAGTCGTAACCAACCGAAGCGAACCACCGCCCTTCTCGACGCGTTCTCCATGAACAGAGCAGCGTCGGGGAGGGCGGTGTCATATGAACGACCCCTGGGGTATTTCCGGACCGGGTTTCGCTTGGTTCTACGGCATCTTCGCCGTCCTGCCCATCGCGCTGGCCTGGCTGAACATCCTGTGGCTAAGCCGCGACACCGGTGTCAGGCGGGTACCGGGCCTCTACCACCTGGCCGCACTGGCGGGCGGCACCCCGAGGGTCATCGACACCGCCGTCGCCGGCCTGATCCGGCGGCAGGGCCTCCGGCTCGACGGCCGCGGGAACCTGTACCCGGTCAAGCCGGCTCCGGCCGATCCCTTCGAGCGCGCGGTCGTGTCGCAAGTCCACGGCGCCGGACTCGGCATTCGCGCCCTGCGCTCCCGGATGGCACGGCACGAAGTCGTCCTGGGTTTGCACGCCGACCTGCGGCGGCGAGGTCTGCTGGTCAGCGAAAAGCACCGCCGCGCGACCTGGCTGTGCGCGATGGCCGCGTACTTGGCCCTTTTCGCCCTGGGAGTGGCGCGGCTGGCGAACGCCGTGCGGCTGAATCGGCCGTACGACATCCTCGTCGTGCTGCTGGGCGCCGTGCTCGCGGCCGTCGCCCTCACCGGATGGCTGCAGTGGCCGGACCGCTCCGGTCGCGCGACCACAGCGGGCGAGCTGGCCCTCCGCTATGGCGACTGGGACCGTGACCTGGCCAGGAGCGCGCAAGGACGGGTGGCCCTGTACGGCTTCAGGGCCTTCCCCGACCCGGTTCTCGCGAACACGCTGGTCAGGACCGGCGGCGGCACGTCCACTGCGGTGGGGAGCACAGGCGGGGGCGGCGCTTCCTACGCCGTCGGCTCCTCGTGTGGCGGCGGTTCATCCTGCGGTGGCGGTGGCGGTGGCGGTGGCGGAGGTGGTTGCGGTGGCTGATCCCTGGGGCATCTCGGGACCGGATTTCGCGTGGCTGTACGCCGCGTGCGCCGTCGTACCCTTCGCCCTCGCCGGGTTGTACGCGCTGTGGCTGCGCCGCGGATTCCGTGATGGCGGCAGGCTGCCGAGCGTTCAGCACGTCGCCGCGCTGGCGGGTGGCGCCGATCGCGTCACCGACACCGTCATCGCCGCCCTGCTGGAACGCGAGCAGGTCCGGATCGCCGGATCGGGCAGGCTCTACCGGACCCCGCTCGAACCGGTCGATCCGATCGGCAGGGAGCTGGTCCGCTACTTGCCTCGGGAGCAGGGGCGGCACCTGCGCCAAGTGCTCGGCCGCGGCCCGGCGATGCGGGCGCTTCACCAGGACTTGGCCCGGCGCGGCCTTTTCGTCCGGGAAGGACGCCGTCGGACAGGATGGCTCGTCGCGCTCGGCGCGTATGTGCTCCTGCTGGTCGTCGGCGTGCTCCGGCTGGTCAACGGCCTCGCACTGGATCGTCCCGTCGGTCTCCTGATCACGCTGCTCTTCGCTGTGGTCGCCGGCACGGTCGTCTCCGCGTTGTTCGGCCGTAAGCGGTACCGGGGCAGGACGACCGCCGCCGGACGCCGGGCGCTGGCCGAAGCCCGGCGGGACCGGAGTCTCGTCACCGGCGCCGCCGGCGTGGTCGCCCTCACCGGGCTCGCCGCGTATCCCGACGCCGGCTTCGCCACCGCGTTGTCCCGGAATCTCGTCTTCCCCGCCGCCGGTATGTCGGCCTGCGGGATCGGCACCTGGGGAGGCGGCGGCCACTCCTGTTCCGGCGGTTCGGCCGGCGGCGGTGACGGCGGCGGTGACAGCGGAGGCGGCGGTGGAAGCTGCGGTGGCTGACGGTCCAACTGCCGTCACGGAAGCCCACTCCGGCTGTTCGAATCACGGAACCACGACCGGACGGAAAAGCGTCCGACTACGGTAAGTGCACCTGCTCGTGAAAGGCCCGTGCGATGGAAGACACCTGGGGCATCCCCGGACCCACTTTCCTGGCGATCTACGCCGCACTGATCGTGCTGCCGCTGGTCATCGGTCTCTTGTGGACCATCGCGGTCAAGCTGGGCCGCAAGGCGCCACGCGCCGCCGTGAGCGGACCGCAGCCGACCGTCTACGAACTCGCCTATCTCGCAGGTGGCCCGGATCGCGTGGTCGACGCGGCCATCGCGGCACTGGTCGACCGCGGCACGCTCCGGGTCAGCAGCTCGAAGAAGCTGCAGCTGGCCGGCCCCGAGCCCGCCGACGCCATCGAGCGGGCCGTCGCCAAGGCCGCCAAACCGGGCCACAACTCCACGACCCGCGGGATCCGCGACCGACTGCGGATGTCCGGGCCGATGCAGGCGCTCGCCCAGAATCTGGAAGCGCGTGGGCTGGTCGTCGCCAACCGGGCACCGCAGATCCGCCGGGTCGTGTTCTTCCTGTACCTCGCGGTCCTCGTCCTCGGCGTGGTGCGCCTGATCGCCGGGATCTCCGCGGACCGCCCGGTCGGCTTCCTGATCCCGCTGCTGATCGCGGCCACGTTCGCGACGCTGGTCGCGCGGGCCGTCAAGAACAAGCGGTCGGGCCCGCGCCCGACCAGTGACGGGAACCGGATCCTGGGCCGGGCCAACGCCGACCTCGCGCGGGAGCGCAAACGCGGCATCCCCAACGCGCCCGCCATGGGCGGCGCGGCAGGCGGCGCGATGCTGGGTGGCGCCGCCGTCGCGGTCGCGCTCGGCGGGCTCGCCTTCTATCCGGACGAAGAACTGAGCGCGGCGCTGATCCCGCCTCCGATCTCGGGCGGTTTCGGCGGTGGCTCGTCGGGCGGCGGCGGTGGTTCCACGTGCAGCAGCGGAAGCTCGTGCGGCGGCGGTGGCAGCTCCTGCGGTGGTGGCGGGGGTTGCGGTGGCTGACCGGCCGGAGCGCCTCGGGATCGGGATCGGCTGGCGGGAAGAGCTGGACCTGTCGATCGCGCGGCTGCCCGGCGTCGACTGGGTCGAGGTCGTCGCGGAGAACCTGCACGCCGGGCATCTCCCCGAAACCCTGGTCTCCTTGCAGGACAAGGGAATCCCGGTCCTGCCGCATGCGGTCTCGCTGTCTCTGGGCGGAGCCGAGCCCTTGGACACCGCACGCGTCGAGCACCTCGCGGAGGTCACCCGCGAACTCGGCGCGCCGATGGCCAGCGACCACGTGTGCTTCGTGCGCGCGGGCGGTCTCGACTCCGGTCACCTGATGCCGCTCCCCCGCACCCGGGAGGCGCTCGACGTCCTGGTGGACAACGTCAGACTGACGCAGTCCATTGTGGACGCGCCGTTCGCGCTGGAGAACATCGCGGCGGTATTGGAATGGCCGGACGCGGAGTTCTCCGAGTCGGAGTTCCTGCGGGAACTGACGGAGCGGACCGGCTGCCTGCTGATCATCGACGTCGCGAACCTGTACGCCAACGCCCGCAACCTCGGCACCGATCCCGAACGATTCCTCGACGAAATCCCCTGGGAGCGGCTGGCGTACGCGCATATGGCCGGCGGCATCGAACGCGACGGCGTCTACCACGACACGCACGCGCATCCGGTGGTCCCGGAGGTACTGGACCTGCTGCGCGAACTGCGGCGGCGCACCGAGCCGCCCGGTGTCCTGCTGGAACGCGACGACGACTATCCGCCCGACAGCGAACTGGCGGCGGAACTGGCCGCGCTACGGGAAGCGGTCTCGCCGTGAGTTCCCCCCGCGAGCGGCTCGCCGAACAACAGACCGAGTTGCTCAAGGCACTCCTCGCCGGCGGTGACGCCCCGGCGGGCTTCGACGCGGACAGGCTCCGCATCGAAGCCGACGTCTTGCGGAACAAGCAAAGCAGGCTCGCCGCCTACCTGCGGCCCGACCTCGCGGAAGCCCTCGGCGAACGGTTCGCCGCGCTGTTCCGCGAGTACGCGACGAGCCATCCGAAGACCGACGCGATCCGCGCGCGGGCTTATGCGGACGCCTTCGGCGCGTGGCTCGTCGAGCGTGGCGAAGTGCCGAAGCCGAAGCGCGGGCTGCTGAGCCGGCTACGACTCCCCGGCGGACGGCCTGGAAGTCCGTGAAGGCCTCCTTGAGGGACTCTGGGTCCCTCAAGGAGGCCTTCACGGACCCCGGTCACTCACGATCGGGTCAGACGCCCGTGTTGTTCCACGAGGCCGGATCGCTGCCCGGCACATGCGTCGCCTCTGTCCACTGTGGATTCGCACCCGGCAGCACGCCCGGCATCCTGACCCGGGTCAGCCGCCCGAGCTGACCGTCGGCGTCCTCCAGCCATTCGGAGCCGTCGAACCCGGTGGGGCCGGATTCCTTGCGCCCCAACGAATCCAGCCAGTGTGCGGTCCCGGCGAGCGAGGTCCGGACGTGCCAGCTCCCGCCTTCGGTCATCGCCCGGCGCAGCGCGGTCATGATCGCCGCCGCGGTGAGCCAGCCGGTCGCGTGGTCGAGTGCCTGTACCGGCAGCGGTCCCGGGCCGTCGATCCCGGCGGCCTTCCCGCCTTCGTCGGCGATCCCCGAAGCCATCTGCACGAGGCTGTCGAAGCCACGCCTGCGCGCCCACGGCCCTTCCCAGCCGTAGGCCGACAGGTCCGCGACCACGATCCCGGGGTGGAGTTCGGCGAGCGCTTCGGGTGAGAAACCCTTGGCCACCAACGACCCCGGCCGGAATCCCTGGAGGACGACGTCGGCGCGGGCGACCAGCTTCCGCAGCCGCGCGCGGCCCGCCTCGGACTCCAGGTCGACGTACGCCGAACGCTTGCCCATCCCGGTGTCGACCGCCAGCGGCGGGACGGTCGGGAGGTTCGCCGAACCGACGTGCAGTACGGTCGCGCCGTGCGCGGCGAGCACCCGGCCGGCGACCGGGCCGGCGATGACGTGCGTGAGTTCCAGGACCCGCACACCGCCCATCGGCCGGTCGGAGTCGAAGAGCCGCCGGGGTTCCGACGGTCCCAGCGGCCGGATCTCGGCGATCGGCAACGCGGACGACGCCTGTCCTTGCTTGTGCGCCAGCCATTCCTCGCGGGTGCGCAGCACGGCCGCGGCACCGCCGGCACCGACCACCGCCGATTCGACCTCGAACTTCGACTTGGCCGCGACGACCTTCTCGAACGCCGCGCGCGTCGCGGGCACGCCGAGACCCCAGCACACGGCCGACACATGGCGCGGATAGTTGCAGTGCAGCCGCACCCAGCCGTCGTTCGCGCGGTAGTCGCCGGACAGCGGTGCGCTGAACGGCACCGGCTCCCCGTCGACGCGGATGTACTGCTCGCTGTGGAACGACGCCGCCGCGTGCCGGGTGTCGACCGAGACACGGCCGGGCTCGATCCCCCGCACCCGCAACAGTTCCCCGGCGGCCAGTGTCGCCGCGGCGATGCTCGTCGTCGCCGCTTCCTCGACGCGGAAGGTGCCGGGAAGCACGGACTCAGGGCCGGTGACCTCGACGGCGTCTTCGGCGAGGGTTTCGCCGGTGAGCGTGGTCCAGACGCGGGCGTCCACTGATGCGCTCACTAGGGCAGCAGGGCGATCAGCTCGGCGGGTGCCACCTTCGTCCCGGTGTAGAACGGGATCTCTTCGCGCACGTGAAGGCGGGCCTCGGTGCCGCGCAGGTGACGCATCAGGTCGACGATGCGGTGCAGCTCGTCGGCCTCGAACGCGAGGATCCACTCGTAGTCGCCCAGCGCGAACGACGCGACCGTGTTGGCACGGACGTCCGGGTAGTCGCGGGCCTCCTTGCCGTGGTCGGCGAGCATCTTGCGGCGCTCGTCGTCCGGCAGCAGGTACCACTCGTAGGAGCGCACGAACGGGTAGACGCAGATGAACTTGCGGGCCTCTTCACCGGCGAGGAACGCCGGGATGTGGCTCTTGTTGAACTCCGCCGGACGGTGCAGCGCGACCTGGCTCCACACCGGCACCGAGGCGCGGCCGAGCGGCGTGTGCCGGAAACCGCTGTAGGCCGCCTGGACCTGCTCGATCTCCTCGGCGTGCCACCAGACCATGTAGTCGGCGTCGGCGCGCAGCCCGGAAAGGTCGTAGAGCCCGCGGACCACGACGCCCTTGGCCTCCAGCGCGTCGAGGTACTCGGTGGTCTCCGCTGTCGCCTGCGCGCGGTCCTCACCGAGCTTGCCCTGCTCGGCCCGGAAGACCGACCAGGCGGTGTAGCGGATGGTGTCATTGAGCTCGTTGTAGTTCAGCCGCGCCATACCGCCATCTTGGCACTGCCGGTGCTCAGGAGCCTTCGTGGGTCGGTGTGATCCCGGCGATGCGGCGGGCGGCCGCGTCGGCGGTGGCGATACAGGCCGGGAGCCCGACACCGTGCAACGTCGCACCCGCCACAGCGAGCCCCGGAACGTCCGCGACGGCACGTTCGATCCGCTCGACGAGTTCGAGGTGACCGGTGCCGTATTGCGGAAGCCCGCCGCCCCAGCGGGTCACCCGGGTTTCGATCGGCACCGCGGTGACGCCGGTCAGCCGGGCGAGATCGTCTCGGACGACACGCACGAGTTCGTCGTCATCCGCGTGCAGGGCGTCGGGTTCGCCGAACCGGCCGACCGAACCACGCACCAGCACCGGGCCGTCGCCGTACTGCGCCCATTTCCGCGACGAGAAGGTGAACGCCTTCGCCGCGAAAAGCTTCCCGGCCGCGTCCCGCTCCCCCGCTCCGATCAGCACGCCGGAGGACTCCGGCAGCACGGTGCCCGGAGGCAACGCCAGCGCGATCACCGCCATCGATGCCAGCTCGACCTCGGCGAACGCCGACGACGCCACACCCGCGACACCGTCCAGCAGTCGCCGTGCCGACGGTGCCGGAACCGCGAGCAGGACCGCGTCGGCGTCGAGATCGTCGACCTCCCAACCGGACGCGGTCCGGTTCAGGGACGTCACCGTGGTCCCGGTCCGGATCTCCGCGCGCGACAGTTCCGCCAGCCGCTGGATCAAGGTGCCGAGTCCGCCCAGCAGGGTTCCGAAGACCGGCGCAGTACTCGGTGACGCGGGCATCAGCGACGCCGCACCCTCGGTAAGAGAACGCGCACCCCGATCGACCGCCGACGCCAGACCGGGCATCGTCGCGCGCAAGCCCAGGCCGTCCGCTCCCCCGGCGTAAACCCCGCCGAGCAGCGGATCGACGAGCCGGTCCACCAGCTCGTCACCGAACCGCTCCCGCAACAACGGGCCGAGCGGCACGTCCCCGGCCGGGAGTTCCACCGGTGCCAGCGACGACTCCGCCTCGACCAGGGCGCGGCCCTTTTCGGAAAGCACCCCGGCGACCGCGTCCGCCGACGCGGGAACCCCCATGATCGTGCCCGGCGGCAGGCCGAGCACGGAACCGCCGGCGTGGATCTTCGCGCGGGCCTTGGTGGGATGGACGAGGCTGTCGCCGAGCCCGACCTCGCGGACGAGGGCGAGCGCCTCGGGACGGCGGGCGAGGAAGGCCTCCGCGCCGACGTCGTAGCGCTCCCCGGCGAGTTCGATCGTGCGGAGTTTCCCGCCGAGGGAGTCCGTCGCCTCGAAGACGACGATCCGGGCGTCGTCACCGAGCAGCGTCCGCAGGCGATAGGCCGCGGTCAGCCCCGAGATCCCGCCACCGACGACGGCGACGGTCTTCACGGCTGGAGCTCGTGCACCAGCCCGACCACACGCGTCAGTACGTCGGGGTCGACACCGGGCAGCACGCCGTGGCCGAGGTTGAAGATGTGGCCGTCCGCCGCGCGGCCCTCGGCGTGGATGCGCCGGACCTCCGCTTCGAGCACCGGCCAGGACGCGTGCAGCAGCGCCGGGTCGAGGTTGCCCTGGACGACACCGCCGCCGAGCCGCCGGACGGCTTCGTCGAGCGGGATGCGCCAGTCGACGCCGACGACGTCGGCACCCGCGTCGCGCATGGCCACCAGCAGCTCGCCGGTGCCGACGCCGAAGTGGATCCGCGGCACGCCGTACGCGGCGACCGCGGACAGCACCTTCGCCGAATGCGGCAGGACGAACTCGCGGTAGTCCCGCTCCGAGAGCGCGCCCGCCCACGAGTCGAACAGCTGGATCGCGTCGGCCCCGGCGTCGAGCTGCGCGGACAGAAAGGTGATCGCCATGTCCGCGAGCCGTCCGGCGAGCTCGTGCCACAGCTCCGGCTCGGAGTGCATGAGCGCCTTGGTGTGCTCGTGGTTGCGACTCGGCCCGCCCTCGATGAGATAGGAGGCGAGGGTGAACGGCGCGCCGGCGAACCCGATCAGCGGCGTCTCGCCCAGCGACGCGACCAGCAGCCGGACGCCGTCGGCGACCCGCTCGACCTGCTCCGGGTCCAGCACCGGCAGCGCACGCACGCCCGCGGCGTCGCGGATCGGCTCGGCGACGACCGGGCCGGTGCCCGCGACGATGTCGATGTCGAGGCCCGCGGCCTTGAGCGGGACGACGATGTCGCTGAAGAGGATGGCCGCGTCGACGCCGTGACGGCGGATCGGCTGGAGCGTGATCTCCGCGAGCATCTCGGGGTCGAAGCACGCGTCGAACATCGAGGTGCCCTCGCGCAGTGCCCGGTACTCGGGCAGCGACCGGCCCGCCTGGCGCATGAACCACACGGGGGTGCGGGCCGGGTGTTCGCCGCGCGCGGCGGCCAGGAACGGCGCGCCGGGCAGGGCGCGCCGGGCCGCAGGGACGGTCTGCGCGGGAGAAGCAGCTGAAGGAGACATCACGGTTCATGGTGCCATGGGCGCTCCGAGGCCTTACTCTCGGCGCGTCTGCGCCCCGAACCGGACTATCGCGTCTTACAGTCGGCTGGTGACCGCGATGACGTCAGTACCCGACCTCTTCCGTGAAGCCGTCGCGGCGTTGCAATCCGTCCAGCCCCGTCCCGAAGTGCAGCTGGAGACGATGCGTCCTCCGCAGCGCCTGGCACCGTGGTCGTACGCGGTGAGCTGCGAGGTCGAAGGCCCGGCGGACGTGCTGGCGTCCGGACGGCTGGTGCTGCTGCACGATCCGGACGGGCAGGACGGCTGGGACGGCGTCATGCGGCTCGTCATGTACGTGCGCGCGGAACTCGACCGGGAACTGGCGACCGACCCCTTCCTTCCCGCGGTGGGCTGGTCCTGGCTGACCGACGCGCTGGAGAGTTCGGGCGCGGAGTGGACGGCGCTGGGCGGCACCGTCACCGAGACGTCTTCGGCCCGCTTCGGCGACATCTCCGGCCCCGCGCGTACAGACGATCTGGAGTTGCGGGCGTCCTGGACGCCGATCGACGCGGCACTGCGGCCGCACGGGCAGGCCTTCTGTCAGGTCATGGCGAGTGTCGTCGGACTGCCTCCGGTGGGCGTGACCCTCTTCGGGCAGCGCCAGTCGTCCTGAACCCCGGCTCGGCGCGCTTCGCTTCGCACGTCGGGGATCACACTGACCTCAGCGGCAACATCAGCCACAGCACCGCTGTGTGAAGGGCCCCTTCACGCAGCCTCACCCTGTACCCAGGTCCGTGAAGGCCTCCTTCCCTACCTTGAGCGTAGGGAAGGAGGCCTTCACGGACCGCCGCTCTGGCGTCAGGGGGAGGTGAGCCCACTCGACACGCCGACTTCCCACTGATCGAGACATAGCATTCGGGTTATTTTGTGCCCCGAGGTGATCTAGCGCCGCTAGGAAAGCTAGCGATACTAAAGGTCCCTTGCTCCCCTCGCCGGATCCGCGGCCAAGTACGTGAAGGACCCCTTCATTGCGCCTATCGCAACGAAGGGTTCCTTCACGTACTCCGATCGACCCGCGAGAGCCTCCGAAGCGCCGACACTTACTCCAGACGCGAGGCGCTGAGAGCGTCTGTACGCCGCCGAGGCCGCCTTCGCGGCCATATGGGCTAGACCGGGGCCGACCAGCGCGGAGGCGGCCGTTCAGAGGTCTGGACCACCCCGTTCGTGCTACGCAGAGTGTCACGGTGAGCGACAAGATCAAGTTGTCCGAAATCGACCCTCGAAACGCTTTGCGACGCATGCGGAGCGTCACCATCACCATCACTGAGCGAAGCGATCTTGGACCTCCGGGAAGTTGATCAAGCCCCATGCCGGAGGGGGTTTTCGCGACCCGAAGCACTGGTCTCCAGGGGTACCGGGCAGACTCACCGGCAGGTGCACGGGCCATCTGCACAGTCGGTTGAACCCCGGTAACTGAAGTGCATCGTGTTCTTTCGGCGATGTGTTAGCCACCGGCTGTGTACTAGCCCGATCGTGTTACAACGAACTCCCTGAGTAACTACTCGTTTGAGATAGATACCCATTCGATCCCCCCGTGAAGGCCTCAGTGCGGCTACAGTGCCTTCGACGACACCACTTTCGGTCTAAAGCTGGCGCGGCTAAACGGCCGAAAGTCCCGGTGCCGGTCGGGGGGCACGACCGACTCCAGGGAGGTAGTGACGTGGCTACCGTCGGCATTTCTCAGGCCGTCCGATCCACGCCAGCCGGTTCATTGCCGGCGAGCATGGTTCCGCATCCGCGGGAAGAGCTTTTTTTCCGTGTTGGTGGTCGATGACCACCCGCTGTTGAGGGAGGCAATCTCAGCAAGACTCGCACAGATGGGTGCGGGCACCGTCCACGAGGCCGCCACGGTGGCCGAGGCAAGGGCGCGAGCACAGGCCACTGGGCCTTGTGACCTGGCGATCCTTGATCTCGGACTGCCTGATGGCAGCGGCATCGAGCTGGTTACGGAACTCCGTAGCCACGGCTGGCCTCGAGTAGTGGTGCTCGCTTCATCGGACGACCCGTACGCGGTCAGGTCGGCGTTCCAGGCCGGCGCCCAGGCATACCTGCTCAAGTCGGCTTCGCCGGTCGTTGTGACCGACGGCGTCCGCAGGGTGCTCGAGGGCGGCGTCTACGCGGACCCGAGCGTCGCACCGGTCTTGGCCACCGGAACCCGGGTCGCCGGCACCGACAACACCCCGCGCGAGCTTTCGGCGCGCGAGGTCGAGGTGCTGCAGCTCGTGGCCGATGGCCAGTCCAACAAGGAGATCGGCGAGGAACTCAGCCTCTCCGCTCTCACCGTGAAGTCTCACCTCTCCCGCATCGGGCGCAAGCTCGGCACGGGTGACCGGGCTCAGATGGTGGCGCTGGCCATGCGTGCCGGCGTGATCCGCTGACAAAGGCGAACTGCCCTGCGGGGCGGGCGGACCAGGCGCGGCCCGCTCGTCCCGTAGGGTCTTCACCTATGGAAGGCGACCGACCCGGAGAACCGCAGGCGGACTCTATGACCGGCACTGATGACACCAGTGCTCCGGTTCTGTTACGTGAGCCCGCCGAAGGAACTCCACCGGTGATCGCCGACGCGACAGCCCTCGCCGAAGCCTGCGCGAAGATCGCGGGCGGCAGCGGGGCCATCGCCGTGGACACCGAACGGGCGTCCGGCTACCGGTACTGGCCGAAGGCCTATCTGGTGCAGCTGCGCCGCGAAGGTGCCGGCTCCTTCCTCATCGACCCCATTCCGCTCGAGGGTCAGCTCGGCCCCCTCGCGGAGGTACTCAACGACGCCGAATGGGTGCTGCACGCGGCCTCGCAGGACCTTCCGTGCCTGGCCGAACTCGACCTGCACCCGAAGAGCCTCTTCGACACCGAACTCGCCGGACGTCTCGCCGGGTACGAACGCGTCGCCCTCGGCACTCTCGTCGAGCTCCTCCTCGGTTACCAGCTGGAGAAGGGGCACAGCGCAGCCGACTGGTCCAAGCGTCCGCTCCCCGTCGACTGGCTGAACTACGCCGCCCTCGACGTCGAGCTGCTCAACGAACTGCGCGAGAAGCTCGAACAGGATCTCACCGACCAGGGCAAGCTCGAATGGGCGCGCCAGGAGTTCGAAGCCGTCCGCAACGCGCCGCCGCCCGCCCCTCGGGCCGAGCCGTGGCGCCGGACGTCCGGAGTGCACAAGATCCGCAGCGCCCGCGGCCTCGCCGCGGTCCGCGAACTGTGGCAGGCGCGGGACGAACTCGCCCGCAAACGTGACCGCGCGCCGAGCCGGATCCTGCCCGACAGCGCGATCATCAACGCCGTCACCGCGGATCCGAAGACCGTCGAGCAGCTGCAATCGCTGCCGGTGTTCAGCGGCCGGGTCCAGCGCAAGTACACCGCGAGCTGGCTGCGTCATCTGCAGACGGCTCGCGCCCTCCCGGCCGACGAACTGCCGACCCCGGCCCAGCAGACCGACGGCCCGCCGCCGGTGAACCGCTGGTCCGACAAGGATCCCGACGCCGCCGCCCGGCTCGCGGCCGCCCGCGCGGCCCTGGCCACGATCGCGGAGGACCGCAAACTGCCGGTCGAGAACCTGCTGCTGCCGGAACTCGTCCGCCGCACCTGCTGGCGTCCGCCCGCCGATCTGAGCGAGGACGCCGTCGCCAAGGTCCTCGGCGACGGCGGCGCCCGGCCGTGGCAGATCGAGCTGACCGTGGCGGCGCTGAGCAAGGCCCTGCACGCGACCGCCGCCGCCTGACGGAAGTCTCCTCAACCACGCGTGCCGTCCCTCGGATCACGCGTGCCGTCCGCCGGATCACACGTGCCGTCCCTCGGATCACGCGTGCCGTCCGCCGGATCACGTCACCGAGCCGCCTTCTCGACGCCGCCTCACCCGGTACGCGAAGGACGCTTCGCCACTCACGACATGCGACACGCAGCGTGGTGCGAAGAGCCAGCGGGAGGGCGGCTACTCCCTCACTCCTCCAGCAACCCCCGCGCGGACGTGCGCAATTCGGCGTCCGGTTCCCCGAGCCCGGCGAGCCTCAGCACACTGTCGGCACCTTCGACGGCGTGCGCCTCGACGTCCAGCTCCGGCCGGTCGCGCCGGACGATCGCGATGCTCTCGACGAGCCCGAAGACGAGGTCGGTCCGGATGCCCAGGAGATCGCCGGGCACGCCGGCCGCCGCGACGAGGGCGCCGTAGACCTGTTTGAGCTCCGCGCGTTCGGCCCGGAAGCGGCCCAGCCTCGGTGAGGAGATCTCCGGCAGCAGGTACAGGGCGCCGAGGTTGTGCCGCGCGCTGCCGAGCAGATGGATGTCCGCGTAGGCCAGCGCCCACAGCCGCGTCCCGACCGGCGCGTGCACGACCGAAAGACCGCCCGCCACCTCCAGCGACGGCCGGACGGTGTCCTCCAGCAGCGCCGCGAGAATGTCCTCTTTGGACGGAAAGTGGTAGTAGAGCGACGCCTGGCGCAACCCGGCGCGTTCGGCGATGGCCCGGGTGGTCGTCGCCGCGTACCCGGCGCCGGTGAACAGCTCCCCCGCCGCGTCCAAGACCGCGAGCCGCGCCTCGCGCTTGCTCGCCGCCGCTCCGCTGGCCCTGGGTCTGCCGACCCCGGTTGTTTTGGTCATCTATCCGATCCTGCCATTTCTTCGCGGCGATCTTTGTTACGTCCGGCGGTCGGCTCAGGTTACCGAATCCGGTATCTGTTAACACCGCGCTTACCCGGCGGAGATGGGAAGGACCCCGCACGCGCTTAATTTCGGTCAGCCGATCGAAATCCGGCCTTCACGACGGGAGTCCCCGCAAATGCCCTCCGAAGACCTCTCCGCCTTCGGTTACCGCCAAGAACTCCGCCGGACGCTGGGCGGTTTCTCCGCCTTCGCCGCCGGTTTCTCCTTCGTTTCCATCCTGACCACGGTGTTCCAGCTGTTCGCCTTCGGCTATTCCCTCGGTGACACGCTGTTCTTCTGGACCTGGCCACTGGTGATCATCGGCCAATTGCTCGTCGCACTGAACTTCGCCGAACTCGCGGCCCGATTCCCGCTGGCCGGATCCGTTTACCAGTGGGCGAAACACCTCTCTCCCGGATTCGCGGGCTGGCTCGCGGGCTGGATGATGCTGGTGGGCTGCGTCGTCGCGCTCGCCGGCGCCGCCATCGCGCTTCAGGTCGTCCTCCCCTCGGTCTGGAGCGGCTTCCAGCTCGTCGGCGGGGATCCGGCGATCACGTCCCCGACCGGCGCCACCAACGCCGTCCTCCTCGGTGCCCTGCTGATCGTCTTCACCACGGCGGTCAACGCGGGCGGGGTGCGGCTCATGGCACGGATCAACGACGTCGGGGTCGCGGCCGAACTCGTCGGCGTCCTCGTCCTGATCATCGGGCTCGCGCTGTTCGCCGTCCGCGGCCCGCAGGTCGTGCTCGCGCCGGCGGGCGAAAGCCCGGGAGCAGGTGGCGTGCTCGCCTCCGCGCTCATGGCCGCCTACGTCCTCTACGGATTCGACACCGCCGCCTCGGTCGCCGAGGAGACCAAGGACGCCCGCCGCACCGCCCCGCGCGCCGTGCTCCGCGCGCTCCTGATCTCCGGGGTCGGCGGGCTCGCCGTCGTCATCACCGCGCTGATGGCCGCGCCGAGCCTGACCGACGGGCAACTGGCCGGGAAAGGCCTGCCGTACGTGATCACGGCCGTCTTCGGCGACACCCTCGGCCGCGTCTTCCTCGCCGACGTCGCGATCGCCGTCGTCGTCTGCACCCTGACCATCCAGACCGGCACCGTCCGGCTGATCTACGCGATGGCCCGCGACGGCGCGCTTCCAGCCGCCAAACGGCTTTCCGCGGTCAACGCCCGCACCGGGACGCCGATCGCGCCCGCCGTCCTGTCCGGCGTGCTCGCCATCGGGCTCCTGCTGCTGAACCTCGGCAACCCGACCATCTTCAGCACCATCACCGGCACGTCGGTGGTCGTGGTCTATCTCGCCTACCTCCTGGTGACCGGACCGCTTCTGCGGCGCCGCCGTCAAGGCCGTTTCACCGCCGAACCCGGCCATTTCTCCCTGGGGCGATGGGCTATTCCGGTCAACGTCGCGGCAGTAGGGTACGGCGCGATGATGATCGTCAACATCGCTTGGCCACGAGCCGAGATCTACGACCTGGCGGGCACCGGCTCCGCCTGGGCCCTGTTGTTCCCGATCGAGTTCGTCGGCGCCGCGCTGCTCACCGGCTATCTCTGCTGGCGCCGCCGCTCCGCGCTCACCACGGTTCCCGTCCCCGCGACCTGAAGGAAGGTTCCATGAGCACGACATCGACCACGTACGGCGCCCGAGACCACGCGCGCGCCCAAGCCGGCACGGTGGCCGAGGCGATGCCCGCCATCCCGGCGTCCACCTGGCCGGATCCCCCGCCGGAGGTCGACCCGGCGAAACTGGTCTGGGCCGAGACGGTCGCCGGCGGCGGCTACACGCACAAGGTGCTCGCCCGCGGCACGGAACTGCGGCTGACCGACGTCGACGGCGACGCCTGCGCGCATCTGCTGCTGTTCAACGCCGACCAGCCGTGGGAACGGCTGAACGTCGCGGACACGGTGAAGGTCCAGTGGAACGCCTACCTCGGCGAGTCGATCGCACTGCTGTCCGATCAGGCGCGGGTCCTCGCGACCGTCGTCACCGACGAAAGCGGCGAGCACGACGCCCTGTGCGGTACGTCCACTGTGGAGGGTAACGCCGAGCGCTACGGCGACGGCAGCCCGCAGGGCGGTTCGCCGTCCGGGAACGCGCTGTTCACGCTGGCCGCCGCCAAACACGGTCTCACCCCACGCGACCTTCCGCCGAGCCTGTCCTTCTTCCAGGGCGTCCATGTGGAGACCGACGGCGCGCTGACCTTCACCGGCTCCGCCGGGGCCGGCAAATCCGTGGTCCTGCGCACCGAACTCCCGGTCGTCGTCCTGATCGCCAACGTGGCACATCCGCTCGATCCGCGCCCGGACTACACGGTCACCCCGTTGCGGGTCCTCGCGCAGCGCGGTGACCCGTCCACTCCGGACAGTCCTGAATGGACCGCCTCACCCGAAGCGCAGCGGGCCTTCGAGAACACCGCCGACTACCTCACCGCCAGGGGAATCGCATGACCACGACGATCGTCTCCGACACCGAGGTCGCCGCGCGGGCGCCGTACTCGACCGTGCTCCGCGAGGGCGAAACGCTGTCCATCATCGACCTCGGCGGCAACCAGGCCGTCGACTTCCTCTGCTACGAAGCGGCCGACACGTCCAAGAGATACAGCGCGGCCACCACCATCGCCGCGCAGCGCAACATCTTCCTCACCACCGGCAGCGTGCTGCGCACCGGCGAGGGCTCGCCGCTGCTCACCGTCGTCGAGGACACCTGCGGACGGCACGACACCATCGGCGGCGCCTGCAGCAAGGAGTCGAACAGCCTCCGTTACGGCCAGCACACGAGGTATCAGCACGCCTGCGTCGAGAACTTCCTGACCGAGGGCGCGAAATGGGGCCTGTCGAAACGGGATCTGGTCAGCAACGTCAACTGGTACATGAACGTGCCGGTCGAACAGGACGGCACGCTCGGCATCGTCGACGGCATTTCCGCGCCTGGGCTCGAAGTCAAACTGCGCGCCGAGACCGACGTCCTGGTCCTGGTGTCGAACTGTCCGCAGATCAACAATCCCTGCAACGGTTTCGACCCGACCCCGGTCAGAATGATCGTCACCGGCGGTGACGTGTGAAACTGCTCGTCGCCAACCGGGGGGAGATCGCGGTCCGGATCCTGCGGACCGCCAAGGAGATGGGCATCCCGACGGTCGCCGTGTATTCGGACGCCGACCGCACGGCCGCACACGTACGGCTTGCCGACGAAGCCGTCCGGCTCGGCCCCGCGCCCGCCAGGGAGAGCTATCTCCTCGGCGACGCGATCATCGAAGCCGCGCTGAAGACCGGCGCGGACACGATTCATCCCGGCTACGGGTTCCTGTCCGAAGACGCGGCTTTCGCCAGGGCGGCGGAGGCAGCCGGAATCCGGTTCGCCGGTCCGGCCGCCGAGCACCTGGAGGTGTTCGGCAGCAAGCACACCGCGCGCGACAAGGCCGTCGAGGCCGGGGTTCCGCTGCTGCCGGGTACCGGACTGCTGGACACCCTCGCCGACGCCGAAGCGGCGGCCGCCGAGATCGGCTACCCGGTGATGCTCAAGGCCACCGGCGGTGGCGGCGGGATCGGCATGCGGGCCTGCGCTTCGGCCGAGGAGCTGAGGGACGCCTGGGACGCGGTCCAGAGCATCGCGGCGAAGAGTTTCTCGACGTCGGGCGTGTTCCTGGAACGTCTGGTGACCAGCGCGCGGCACGTCGAGGTCCAGGTGTTCGGCGACGGCGCGGGTGAGGTGCTGGCGCTGGGCACCCGGGACTGCACACTGCAGCGGCGCAACCAGAAGGTGCTCGAAGAGTGCCCCGCGCCGGGTCTGTCCGAAGCGGTGCGCGAGAAACTGGTCTCCGCGGCCGTCGGCCTCTGTGCGTCGGTGCGCTACCGGTCCGCGGGCACGGTCGAGTTCATCTACGACCCGGTCCGCGAGGAGGCCGCGTTCCTCGAAGTGAACACGCGGCTGCAGGTCGAGCATCCGGTCACCGAGGCGGTCTACGGGATCGACCTGGTCGCGTGGATGCTCCGGCTGGCCGACGGGGACACCGGGATGTTCGCCGACACCCTGCAGCCGCGCGGACACGCGATCGAAGCCCGTGTCTACGCCGAAGACCCGGCCGCCGGGCACCGGCCGAGCGCCGGACTCCTGACCCGCGCCGACTTCCCCGCCGACGTCCGCGTCGACACCTGGGTCGAGGCGGGCACCAAGGTGACCACGCATTACGACCCCTTGCTGGCCAAGGTGATCACCGTCGGCGCGGGCCGGGCCGAGGCGCTGGCCGCGCTGGACACCGCGCTCGCGGGGAGCCGGGTGGACGGCGTCCGCACGAATCTCGGGCAGCTGCGCGCGGTCGTCGCGGATCCTCGGCTGCACGACGTCGCACACGACACCGCCACGCTCGACACGATCACCGACCCCGAACCGCGGATCGAGGTCCTGCGAGGCGGCACGATGACCACCGTCCAGGAATGGCCGGGGCGGCTGGGGTTCTGGCACGTGGGCGTCCCGCCGAGCGGGCCGATGGACGACCTCTCACTGCGCCTGGGCAACCGTGCGCTGGGCAATCCCGAAGGCGCGCCCGGGCTTGAGTGCACTGTGGACGGTGTCTCGCTGCGGTTCACCGACGCCGCAATCGTTTGCGTCACGGGATCTCCGTCGCCGGTGACCGTCGATGGCGAAACCGTTCCCCAGTGGACACCGGTCGAGGTGCCCGCCGGCGGCGTGCTCGACGTCGGCACCGGTTCGGCCGGGTTGCGCGCGTACGTCCTCGTCCGCGGCGGGATCGACGTGCCGGCGTTCCTGGGCAGCGCGGCGACCTTCACCCTGGGCGGTTTCGGCGGGCACGGCGGGCGGGCGCTCGCGACCGGTGACGTCCTCTCCCCCGGGCCGCTGCCGGAGAAGGGCTCCACCGGCCCGGTTCCCGAGGCCGAACGGCCGGTTTTCGCGACGCACTGGGAGATCGGCGCGTCCGAAGGGCCGCACGCGGCGCCGGAGTTCTTCACCCCGGACGACGTGGAGACGTTCTACGCCACCGACTGGGAAGTGCACTTCAACTCCGCGCGCACCGGCGTCCGGCTCGTGGGGCCACGGCCGCGCTGGGCACGGGAGGACGGCGGCGAGGCGGGTCTGCACCCGTCGAACATCCACGACACGCCGTACGCGATCGGTGCCGTCGACTACACCGGCGACCTGCCGATCCTGCTGGGCCCGGACGGGCCGAGCCTCGGCGGCTTCGTCTGCCCGGCCACCGTGGTGACCGGGCAGCGCTGGAAACTCGGCCAGTTGCGGCCGGGCGACACCGTGCGGTTCGTGCCGATCACCGCCGAACACGCGGTCACGCTGCGGACGGCACCCGGTACCGCGGTCAAGGCGAGCCGGAAGCCGATCGACGATGGCGGCATCCTCGGCCGTCTGTCCACATCGGAGGAGAACCCGGAGGTCACCTACCGGCGCAGCGGGGACGACAACCTGCTCATCGAGTACGGGCCGATGAAACTCGACCTGGCCCTGCGGATGCGGGTCCACGCCCTGGCCGACAGGCTGGCCGCGGAAGGACTCGGCGGCGTCGTCGACCTGACGCCGGGCATCCGCTCGCTGCAGGTCCACGTCGATCCGGACGTGCTGCCGGTGAAGAACCTGCTCGGCCTCGTCCAGGAGGTGGAGCACGACCTGCCGCGCACCGGCGACCTGGTGGTGCCGAGCCGGACCGTCCGGCTGCCGTTGTCCTGGGACGACCCGGCGACGCGTGAGGCGATCGAGCGGTACATGGCCGGTGTGCGCGACGACGCGCCGTGGTGCCCGTGGAACATCGAGTTCATCCGGCGGGTCAACGGTCTGTCCAGTGTGGACGACGTCTACCGGACGGTGTTCGACGCGGAGTACCTCGTGCTGGGACTCGGCGACGTCTACCTCGGCGCGCCGGTGGCCACGCCGCTGGACCCGAGACACCGGCTGGTCACCACGAAGTACAACCCCGCGCGCACCTGGACGGCGGAGAACTCCGTCGGCATCGGCGGCTCGTATCTCTGCATCTACGGGATGGAAGGCCCCGGCGGGTACCAGTTCGTCGGGCGGACCGTGCAGGTGTGGAGCGGCTGGCGGCAGCGTGGCTCGTTCGAACCGGGTTCCCCGTGGCTGCTGCGGTTCTTCGACCGGATCTCCTGGTACCCGGTGTCCGCCGAGGAACTGCTGGACCTGCGGGCGCAAAGCTCCGCGGGCGAGCTGGAACTCGACATCCGTGACGGCGAATTCGCGCTCGCGGACCACGAGCGGTTCCTGGCCGACAACGCCGCCGACATCGCCGAGTTCAGGACGAAGCAGAGCACGGCCTTCGAGGCGGAGCGGCAGGCGTGGGCGGCCGCGGGCGAGTTCGATCCGCGACCGGAACCGGCCGGGGCGAAGGTCCCGACCACGAAGGTCGAAGCCCCGCCCGGCGGGCACGTCGTCGAAGCGCCGTTCGCCGCGACCGTATGGCGGGTGGACGTCGAGCCCGGCAAGAAGGTCGACGCGGCGGAGACGCTCGTGATCCTCGAAGCGATGAAGACCGAGGCGCGGATCCCCGCGCCCGCCGCCGGGGAGGTCGTCGAGGTGCTCGTCTCCCCCGGCGATCAGGTCGCCCCCGGCACGCCGCTGGTGGTTCTGGGAAGGAGTGCGGGATGAGCGTGCTGGAGCGGGTTCGTGCCGCGTACCACCGGATCGCCCGGGTCGACCGGCCCGAGATCTGGATCGACCTGCGCCCTGAGGCCGACGTGCACGCGGACGCGGAGAAGCTGGAAGCCCGTCGCGCGGCCGGGGAATCCTTGCCGCTGTACGGGAAACTCGCCGCGGTCAAGGGGAACATCGACGTCGCCGGCCTCCCGACGACGGCGGCGTGTCCCGAATACGCCTACCTGCCGGACGAGGACGCGCCGGTGGTGGCGCGGCTGCGCGAGGCCGGGGCGCTGATCCTGGGCACGACCAACCTGGACCAGTTCGCGACCGGACTGGTCGGCACACGCAGTCCGCACGGCGCTGTCCGCAACGCGATCGACCCGGCGTACGTTTCGGGCGGGTCGAGTTCGGGTTCGGCCGTCGCGGTGGCGCTCGGGATCGTGGATCTCGCGCTGGGCACCGACACCGCCGGTTCGGGCCGGGTTCCGGCGGCGTACAACGGGATCGTCGGGCTGAAGCCGACGCGGGGATTGCTGCCGACGGCCGGCGTCGTCCCCGCTTGCGCGAGCATCGACTGCGTGACGGTGTTCGCGCGGACGGTCGACGAGGCTTCGACGGCCTTCGCGTGCCTGAGCGAAGCGCGGGACCTTCCTGTCGTCCACCGTCCTTTTCGGATCGGCGTCCCGGCGGGGCTGGGTGGTCCTTTGCAGGATGGCTGGGCCGAAGCGTTCGCCGCCGCGGCCGAGTCGTTCCGCGAGGCGGGTGCCGAATTGGTCCCTGTCGACATATCGGCCTTCCTGGCGGCGGCGCGGCTCCTGTACGAGGGCGCGTTCGTGGCCGAACGGTATTCGGCGGTCGGCGAGTTCCTCGACGCTCATCCGGACGCTGTCGATCCGGCCGTCCGGCAGATCATCGAGGCGGCCAAGGACATCCCGGCGCACCGGCTGTTCACCGACCTCGCGACCCTCGGCGACTTGGAGCGGGAAGCGTCGGCCGTTCTATCCACTGTGGACTGCATCCTGCTGCCCACGACGACCGAGCACCCGACGATCGCCGAGGTCGAGGCCGACCCGCTGGGCGTGAACGCCCGGCTGGGCCGGTTCACGAACTCGACGAACCTGCTGGGCCTGTCGTCTTTGGCCGTCCCGGCCGGAACCGTCGGCGGACTGCCGTTCGGCGTGATGCTGGTCGGGCCCGCGTACGCCGACCGGATCCTCGCCGACGTCGCCCGCCTGGTGCCGCACCGGACGCTGATCGCCGTCGTCGGCGCACATCTGCGCGGACAGCCGCTGAACCACGAACTGACCTCGCGCGGAGGCCGGTTCGTCTCGGCGGGACCGACGGCGGCGGAGTACCGGTTGTTCGCGCTGGACACCGTGCCGCCCAAACCCGGCCTCGTCCGGGTCGCCTCGGGCGGCGAACCGATCGAGGCCGAGGTCTGGGACCTGCCCCTCGCCGGCTTCGGCGAGTTCGTGGCGGGCGTCCCCGCACCGCTGGCGATCGGGAAGGTACGGCTCGCCGACGGGAGTGAGGTGTCCGGGTTCGTCTGCGAACCGGGCGCCGTCGAAGGAGCCGAGGACATCACGCGATTCGGTGGGTGGCTCGGGTATCTGGCGTCGCGGTAGCGCCCTGGTCGTGAGTGGCGATTCGGGTTAGAACCCGAATCGCCACTCACGAGTCTTTGCCCTCTTCGGCAAGGTAAGCGCGGAGGGCGTCTGCGACGAGCGCCGAAAGGGACGAGCCCGAATCGATGGCGCGGTACTTGACCTGCTTGATCAGCCCCACCGGCAGGTACACATTGAACTGCTTGACGTCCTCGTCACCCATGCGCCGATGCTAGCAAGCTAGCCGAGGTGGCTCAGCCCTGCACGACGATCCCTGTCACGACCGAAGGCCGGCGCCAGACCAAGGGGCGGGCCCCGCGACCCAGCCTTCGTCACCGCCCCATCCTGTCCGGCTCCCCACCAGCGGCTTTCCGGTTTGGTTGGCCGAACCCGGCATTCTGGGAACAACGTCACAAACCCTGGCGGCCCGCCCGGCGCAAGGTAACTTCGGAGTGGTGCCCACCACAGTCGCGAGCAGCCGTCGGACGGCAATCAGCGTGCTCGTGGCGCTGGGGCTCGTCGGGATCGCGATGGTGTCACTGGGTGCCACCGGCGGTCTGCCGTTCACCTTCAAACCCGTGAACGGGCAGGCGCTCGCGATCCTCGAGGAGGTCCCCGGTCCCGAGACCGGTCCGAAGTGTCCCCTCGATCAGCGTTACGTCGACGAGAAACCCGTCGGCCTGCGTCCGGACGTCCTCGAAGCCTGGAACACCTTGAGCGCCAAGGCGAAGCAGCAGAACGTCCAGTTGTGCGTGAACGACAGCAAACGCAGCCGGGCCCAGCAGCAGCGTGAGTTCGACAGTGCCGTCAAGCGGTTCGGCACCGAGGAACTGGCCAAGCGGTACGTGCTGACACCGGAGACGTCCATGCACGTCAAGGGGATCGCCGTCGACATCCAGCCGCTGGCCTCGGCCGCCTGGGTGGAGAAGAACGGCGGCGCGCTCGGCTGGTGCCGCCGGTACGACAACGAGAAGTGGCACTTCGAGTACGACCCGGCCTACGCGACCGGCGGCTGCCCGGCACTGCTTCCCAGCGCGACCGGTTCCTAAGCCAGCTTCTCGACCACGTACTCGGCCGCTTCCGCGAGCAGCGCCTGATCGTAGGGCGCGTCCTTCGCCGCTTTGCTGGACATGATCGCCACGACGATCGGCGCCCGGTCCGGCGGCCAGACGACGGCGATGTCGTTCATCGTGCCGTAGTCGCCGGTCCCGGTCTTGTCGGCGACGCTCCAGCCGGGCGGCAGGCCGGCCCGGATCCGCTCGGCGCCGGTGGTGTTGCGCCGCAACAGATCCCGGAGGAAGTCGCGCTTGTCCTCCGGGAGCGCGTCGCCCAGCACGATCTTCTGATAGTCGGCGCCGAACGCCCGCGGTGTCGTGGTGTCCCGCGGATCGCCAGGCGTCGCTTCGGTGATCGCCGGTTCGATCCGGTCCATCTGCGTCACGGTGTCGCCGAGGCTGCGGGTGAACGCCGTGAGCTGCGCGGGCCCGCCGAGATCCCGCAGCAGCAGGTTGCCCGCGGTGCCGTCGCTGAACCGGACGGCGGCGTCGCACAGCTGGCGGATCGTCATCCCGGTCGCCACGTGCTGCCCGGTGACCGGTGCGTGCTTCATCAGGTCTCCCCGCGAATACGTGACGCGGGTTTCCAGGTGTGACAACGGATTCCGTTGCAGGACGGCGGCCGCGGCGACTCCTTTGAACGTCGAACAGAACGCGAACCGCTCATCCGCGCGGTGTTCGACCACTTCGCCGCCACCGGTGTCGAGCGCGTACACGCCGAGTCGGGCGTCGTACTTCCGCTCCAGTTCCAGCAAACGGTCGTGGAACTGCCGGGTCGTCGACGGAGGCGGTGGCGGAGGCGGCGGTGTGGAAGTGGACGGAGTCGCGGGCGGGGTTCCGCGAGTGCACGCGGCCAGCGGCACGAGTACCGCCATCCCCAGAAGCGCACGACGGGTGACGGCCGGCCCCGGCGATGTCATCGTGATCCCTCCCCCTGATCACTTCGAACATAGCAACTTCCTGACCATCTCCGGATCGGCCAAGCGGCCGACCCCGGCACCCCCGATGAACCCGGGAGTGTGCCTTCCCCCACTCGACCGGGCCACCATCCTGGTTACCGACGGGTAACCAGGGCTAGGGTGCGGTCAGGACTACCTCTACTTCAGGAGTATTCGTGGCCGAAGGAGCAACACCGCTCGCGCCGAACGCGCGGACGGTACGCAATGTCGCCTTCGTCGAAGGGGTGCGAACGCCCTTCGGCAAGGCAGGCGAAAAGGGTATGTACGCCGGCACCCGCGCCGACGACCTCGTCGTCAACGCCATCCGTGAACTGCTGCGGCGGCATCCGGAACTGCCGCCGGAGCGCGTCGACGAGGTGGCGATCGCCGCCACCACCCAGATCGGCGACCAGGGCCTGACCATCGGCCGCACCGCCGCGCTGCTGGCGGGCCTGCCGAAGTCGGTACCCGGTTTCGCGCTGGACCGCATGTGCGCGGGCGCGATGACCGCGGTCACCACCACCGCGAGCGGCATCGGTTTCGGCGCCTATGACATCGCCATCGCCGGCGGCGTCGAACACATGGGCCGCCACCCGATGGGCGAGGGTGTCGACCCGAACCCGCGCATCATCGCCGACAAGCTCGTCGACCCGACCGCGCTCGTGATGGGCCAGACCGCGGAGAACCTGCACGACCGGTTCCCGGCGATCACCAAGCAGCGCACCGACGCCTTCGCCGCGCGCAGCCAGGAGAAGTACGCCGAAGCCGTGAAGACCGGCAAGATCGGCCCCGAGCTGGTCCCGGTCGCCACGCGGTCCAAAGAACTCGGCTGGGGTCTCGCGACCGAGGACGAGCCGCCCCGCCCGGGCACCACGGTCGAGCAGCTCGCCGGGCTGAAGACGCCGTTCCGCCCGCACGGCCGGATCACCGCGGGCAACGCGGCCGGTCTCAACGACGGCGCCACTGCGGCCCTGCTCGCCGACGAGGACACCGCCCGCGAACTCGGCCTGCCGATCGGCATGCGGCTCGTCGGCTACTCCTTCGCCGGCGTCGAGCCGGAGGTCATGGGCATCGGCCCGGTGCCCGCCACCGAGAAGCTGTTCAAGCGCACCGGCCTGTCGATCGACGACATCGGCCTCTTCGAGATCAACGAGGCGTTCGCCGTTCAGGTGCTGGCTTTCCTCGACCACTTCGGTATCGCCGACGACGATCCGCGGGTGAACCAGTGGGGTGGCGCGATCGCCTGCGGGCATCCGCTCGCGTCCTCCGGCGTCCGGCTGATGACGCAGCTTTCGCGTCAGTTCGCCGAGCGCCCCGACGTGCGCTACGGCCTGACCACCATGTGCATCGGCATCGGCATGGGTGGCACCGTGATCTGGGAGAACCCGGCGTTCGAGGGGGCCAAGTAACATGACTTTCACTGCTGAGCAGGCGAAAGCCGCTTTCCCCGACGAGGTCGTCACCAACGCCGTCACGCGTCTGGTGAAGGTGCCCGGGCTCGACAAGCCGGTCGCGCTGATCACCTTGGACAACGGCCACGACCACACCCGGCCGAACACCTTCGGCCCGCAGGGCCTGGTGAGCCTCGACGCCGCGATCGACGCCGCCTTCGCGGCCGAGCCCGCCGCGATCGCGGTCACCGGCAAGCCGTTCATCTTCGCCGTCGGCGCCGATCTTTCCGGTGTCGAAGCGGTCGCGGATCCGGCGCTGGCGCGGGAGATCGCGCAGACCGGGCACGACGTGTTCCGCCGTCTCACCGAAACCGAGATCCCGACCTTCGGTTTCATCAACGGCGCGGTGATGGGCGGCGGGCTCGAACTCGCGCTCTCCTGCCACTACCGCACGCTTTCCGAGAACACGGCCGCGATCGCGTTCCCCGAGGTCTTCCTCGGCCTGTTCCCGGGCTGGGGCGGCACGCAGCTGCTGCCGAACCTCATCGGCCCGGACGCCGCGGTCACCGTGATCATCGAGAACGCCTTGGCGCAGAACAAGATGCTCAAGGTCGCGCAGGCGGCGGAGCTCGGCATCGTCGACGAGGTCTTCGGTTCGGCCGACTACCTGGAGCAGTCGCTGCTGTGGCTGGCGAAGGTCGTCAACGGCGAGATCACCCCCGCCCGCCGCGAGATCGACCGCGGAGCGGGCTGGGACGCCGCGATCGGCCGCGCGAAGGCCATTGTGGACGGACGAACGAAGGGCGCGTCCCCGGGCGCGACCAAGGCCGTCGAGCTGTTGGAGCTGGCTCGCGAGAACGATCTGGACCGCGGCTACGCGGCCGAGACCGACGGACTCGCCGAGCTGCTCATGGATGACACGCTGCGCGCCGGGCTGTACTCGTTCAACCTGGTCAACAAGCGGGCCAAGCGCCCGGCGGGCGCGCCGGACAAGTCGTTGGCGCGCAAGGTGAACAAGGTCGGCATCGTCGGCGCCGGCCTGATGGCCAGCCAGATGGCGCTGCTGTTCGTCCGCCGTCTCAAGGTGCCGGTGGTGCTCACCGACGTCGACCAGGAACGGGTCGACAAGGGTGTGTCCTATGTGCACGGTGAGATCGACAAGCTGCTGGCCAAGAAGCGGGTTTCGCCGGACGGCGCGAACCGGCTGAAGGCGCTCGTCACCGGCTCGCTCGACAAGTCCGCCTTCGCCGACGCGGACTTCGTCATCGAGGCCGTCTTCGAGGAACTGGGCGTCAAGCAGAAGGTCTTCGCCGACCTGGAGCAGTACGTCTCCCCCGAGGCGATCCTGGCGACGAACACCTCGTCGCTGTCGATCACCGCGATGGCGTCGCAGCTGAAGCACCCCGAACGCGTGGTCGGGTTCCACTTCTTCAACCCGGTCGCGGTCATGCCGCTGCTGGAGATCGTCCGGGCGGAGAAGACCGACGACGCCGCGCTGGCCACCGCGTTCTCCGTCGGCAAGCAGCTCAAGAAGTCGAGCGTGCTGGTCAAGGACGCGTCCGCGTTCGTGGTCAACCGGCTGCTGCTGCGCTTCCTCGGCGAGGTCCTGGTGACCGTCGACGAGGGTACGCCGTTCGACGTCGCGGACAAGGCGCTCGAACCTCTGGGCCTGCCGATGACGCCGCTGACGCTGATGCAGCTGGTCGGCCCGGCGATCGCCCTGCACGTCGGGGAGACCCTGCACGAGGCGTTCCCGGACCGGTTCACCGTCAGCGAGAACCTCGACCGCTTCGTCAAGGCGGGCAAGAAGGGTGTCTGGCAGTGGGACGCTCACGGCAACGCGACCGTCGACCCCGAGGTGGACGAACTCTGGCAGCGCGGTGACTCGCCGTCGACGTCGGAGCAGGTGCGTGACCGCGCGCTGGCCGCGATCACCGAGGAGATCCGCATCATGCTCGACGAGGGTGTGGTCGCCGAGGCGCAGGACATCGATCTGTGCCTGATCCTCGGTGCCGGCTGGCCGTTCTGGCTCGGCGGCATCACGCCGTACCTGGACCGGGCCGGGGTGTCCGAGAAGGTCAACGGCAAGCCGTTCCTGGCTCCGGGTGTGGCGAGCGTGCCGCTCTCCTGACGCCGGTAAAAGGCCACCGTCGGCGAGCTTTCGATCGCCGACGGTGGCCTTTTTGCGTATTACGTGGACTTTGTAGCGCTTGACTGCGATTTCCGGAACACTCGCGCTAAGCCTGGATGTCCAGGTACTGGGGAAGAACAACACTGGGAGGAATATCGATGAAGAACATCGTCGTGCGCGTGGGCCTGGGGGCCGGCGCGGCGGTTCTGGGGTTGATGCTCGGAGCGGGTGTGGCGAGCGCTGACGACAGCGTCCGCATCACCGGCGACGAGACCGGCAGCGTCCGGATCACCGGAGTGGACAACCGCGACTTCGGCGTCACCCCGGCCAACCGGGACTTCTAACGGGTAAGGCCCGGCTCCCCTGCCATCCTCGGGGGAGCCGGGTTCCCTCCGCAGCGACGTTCGTCACGCGGCGCCGTCCGTTGGCCGCTCGGACACCGCCCGTTCAGCGAAGCTCTTTAGCGTGCCGCCGGTGAACAGCGAAAAACCCGGCGTCGACCGCCGCGGATTCCTCAAGCGGGCGGGTCTGGTGTCCGCGGTGGCGGCGAGCGTCCCACTCGCCGCCACGGCCCCGGCGGAAGCCCTCGATCTGGACGTCGATCTCGACATCGATGTCAGCCGGCTCTTCGGCCGGGACCGCTACCGATGGCTGGTGGGCGATCACCACATCCACACCCAGTACTCCTATGACGCGATGTACACGGTGGACGGAATCGCCCGTGACGCGCGGGCGCACGGCGCCGACTGGGCGGTGATCACCGACCACGGCCACGCCACGCACGAGAAGTCGTCGGTGGAACGGACGAACGCCGCGATCCGGGCGGCGCGGCGCGAACACCGCGACCTCCTGCTGTGGCAGGGCATGGAATGGAACGTGCCGGGCGCCGAACACGCGACGCTGTTCTTCCAGGCTGGCGCGGACCAGGCGGCGAAACTGCGCGAGTTCGAGCGGGCCTTCGACTGGCGGCTGACCGGTACCGAATCCGGCACGCCGTCGAACGAGGCGCTGGCCGTCGCGGCGATCCGCTGGCTCGCCGCCGAAGAACGGGCGCGGCGGATCCACGCACCGGTCGTCGTGATCAACCATCCGCTGCGCAACGGCCGCGTCGCCCCGCACGAGATCCGCGCGCTGCGCGACGCCTCGCCCGGCATCGTCATCGGCATGGAAGGCGCGCCGGGAGCGCAGGCCGACGGCTTCCCGAAACCACTCGGAAGCGGCGGTGGCGCGCGCGGCGGGTACGGCAACTCCCCCGGCTCGAACTCGTGGCCGGGCTTCCCGGAGTCGGCCTACCGCACCTACGGCGGTTTCGACTGGAGCACCGCGACCGTCGGCGGGCTGTGGGATTCGCTGCTGGCCGAGGGAAAGCCGTGGTGGATCACCAGCAACTCCGACTCGCATTACAACCGCGGCGACACCCTCGTCCGGCCGGGCGTCCCTGACGGCTACTACGACGAGCACGGCGCCTACCCGGATCCGATCGACACCGGCGTCCCACAGACTCTGCCTCCGTACGCGGACTTCGCTCCGGCCGAGTTCAGCCGGACAGTCGTCGGCGTGACCCGCAAGAGTCACGAAGGCGTGCTGGAGGGGCTGCGCGCGGGACGCGTCTGGGTGGTCCACGGCGGGCTCGCGCAGGAACTGGAATTCGGCGCGTACAGCGGCTGGAACTCGGCGACCATGGGCGGCAGGCTCCGCGTCCGGCGCGGGGACGACGTCACGGTCGTCGTCTCGGCGAAGCTCGCGGCCCGGCCGAACGGCGGCGGCGCGATCCCCCGGCTAGCGCGGCTCGACCTCGTCTCGGGACCGGTCACCGGCCCCGCGGCCGACCGTGACACCCAGACGGCTCCGGGCACCCGGGTGGTGCGCTCCTTCGAGCCGCGGTGGGCGCCCGGGCGGACGGTGGCCTTCCGGCACACCTTCCGCAACGTGCGTGAGCCGTTCTTCGTACGGCCCCGAGGCACGGACGGCAAGAAGCACGTGCCCGGCGGTATCGAGCCGAGCGCGGACGTCATCGGGCAAGCCAACCCGTTCGAGGACCTGTGGTTCTACGGCAATCCGATCTTCGTGGACGTCCGTCAGGCGTAGGGTTCGCCCATGCTTTCACTGAGCAGGCGACTGCTCGTGCGTTCACTCATGGCCGCCCTCCGGTTCCTGCTCGGTCTTCCGGAACCCCTGCTGCGCCTGGTCGCCGGCCGCCCCGTCCGCCTGGACGGGCAGCGGCTGGCGACCAGTTCGCAGGTGCTCATCAAGATGTCCAAACTGGCGCCGTTCGACTATCCGCACCGCAACGGGAGCGTCGAACGGGCTCGCGCCGAGCTGAACCAGGCCGGGGAACTGGCCGGGGCGGGTATCGGCGGGGACATCCGCCAGTCGGATCACGTCTTCACCGGCCCCGCCGGGCCGATGCGGATTCGCCTCTACGAACCGGCCGGGGCGGCTTCGCCGGGTCCGGCGCTGTTGTTCTTCCACGGCGGCGGCTACGTGCTCGGCGGGATCGAAACGCATGAGGGAGCGTGCCGCTACCTCGCCGAAGAGGCCGGGCTGCGGGTGGTCTCGGTCGACTACCGGCTGGCCCCGGAGCACCCGTTCCCCGCCGCCGTCGAGGACGGCATCGCCGCCTTCGCCCACGTACACGCGAACGCCGACAGCTATGGCCTCGACCCGGCACGGATCGCGGTCGGCGGGGACAGTTCCGGCGGCAACCTCGCCGCCGTCGTCGCGCACGCGGGCGCCCGCGGCGAGGTCGCGCGGCCCGCGTTCAGCCTCCTGCTGAACCCGGCGACCGACGCGTTCGGCACGCATCCGTCCCACGAGCTGTTCGGCCTCGGTTTCCGGCTCGACACCGAAGAACGTGCTTGGTACCGCGACCGGTACCTCTCGGACGAAACGCTCTATCGCGACCCGCGCGCTTCCGTGCTGTACGACGAACACGTCGCGGGCCTGCCAGCCACCTACATCGCGACGTCGGGCTTCGACCCGCTCCGCGACGAAGGTGAGGCCTACGCCCGGAAACTGGCCGACGCCGGTGTCCCGGTGATCCATCGGCGGCACCCCGGGCAGCTGCACGGCTTCGCGAGCCGGGTGGGCGTCGACCCCTCGGCGCGGCAAGCACTTCTGCACGCCGCGGGTGTCCTGCGGGCGGGCCTAGCGCTGGCAGACCACCGCAAGTAGAGGACTAGTTGCGGTACATGCACGCGCAAATACCGCAACTAGAGGACTAAATGCGCGGGGTGGGGAACTCACGAGAGGGTGTCCGGGTCCGGTCCCAGCCGCTTCCCCTGCTCCAGCGTCGCGATCGCGGCGACGTCGTGCGCGTCGAGCGCGAAGTCGAAGACGTCGATGTTCTCCGCGATCCGCTCGGCCGTGACGGATTTCGGGATCACCATGTGGTCCATCTCGACATGCCACCGCAACACGATCTGCGCCGGCGTCTTGCCGTGTTTCCGGGCGATGGTGGTGATCTTCTCGTCGGCAAGCAGTTCGCCGCCGCGCGCGAGCGGGCTCCATGCCTCGGTGATGATCTCGTGCTTCTCGTGGAACTCCCGCAGCAAGGGCTGCTGCAGCCACGGGTGGCATTCGATCTGGTTCACCGCCGGGACGACGTCGGTCTCCTCGATCAGCCGCTCCAGATGCGGGATCTGGAAGTTCGACACGCCGATCGCCTTCGCCCGGCCATCGGAGGCGATCTTTTCCAGCGCTCGCCACGTTTCCACGTACTTATCCTGCGAAGGCAGCGGCCAGTGGATCAGGTACAGGTCGACGTAGTCCAGCCCGAGTTCGCCCATGCTGGTGTCGAAGGCACGCAACGCCGAGTCGTAGCCGTGCTCGGTGTTCCACAGTTTCGTGGTGACGAACAGCTCCTCACGGGGGAGTCCACTGGTGCGGACGGCCTCCCCGACACCGCGTTCGTTGGCGTACAACGTCGCCGTGTCGATGGCGCGGTAGCCGGCCTCGAGGGCGGTGTGGACCGCGCGGACGACCTCGTCGTCGCCGATCTTGTACACCCCGAAACCGAGCTGGGGCAGGGACGTTCCGTTGTTCAGCCGCATACCCTGAACGGTAACCCCGCCGAGGGGTCAGGGCACAGCGGGCAGGTGCACCGTCACGGAAAGACCGCCGCCCACAACGGGTTCCGCGGACACCGTGCCGCCGTGCGC